>FONK01000001.1 GCA_900112915.1 Peptostreptococcaceae bacterium pGA-8
AATGTATTGGTAGAGGAGCATCCTATACCGGGCAGAAGCGCAATTGTAAGGCTGCGTGGACTGTATAGGAGAGAGAATGTTGGCATGAGTAGCGTAAGGCAGGTGAGAATCCTGTCCGCCGAAAATCTAAGGTTTCCTGAGGAAGGTTCGTCCTCTCAGGGTTAGTCGGGGCCTAAGCCGAGAGCGAAAGCTGTAGGCGATGGACAACAGGTTGATATTCCTGTACCACCGAGAATTGATTGAGCGAAGTGGGGACACAGAAGGATAAGTTGAGCACGCGGTTGGTAGAGCGTGTCCAAGCGTTGAGGGAGAAAGAGTAGGCAAATCCGCTTTTTCGATAATTCTGAGGCGTGATGGGGTGGCGAAAGAGCCGGAAGCAACTGATTTCATGCTGTCAAGAAAAGCCGCTAGCGAGATTCAAGGTGCCCGTACCGCAAACCGACACAGGTAGATGAGGAGAGAATCCTAAGGTGAGCGAGAGAACTATTGTTAAGGAACTCGGCAAAATAACCCCGTAACTTCGGGAGAAGGGGTGCCTACGAAAGTAGGCCGCAGTGAATAGGCCCAGGCAACTGTTTACCAAAAACACAGGTCTCTGCAAAAGCGAAAGCTGAAGTATAGGGGCTGACGCCTGCCCGGTGCTGGAAGGTTAAGGGGAAGTGTTAGGGCAACCGAAGCACAGAACTTAAGCCCCAGTAAACGGCGGCCGTAACTATAACGGTCCTAAGGTAGCGAAATTCCTTGTCGGGTAAGTTCCGACCCGCACGAAAGGCGTAATGATCTGGGCACTGTCTCAACAATAGACTCGGTGAAATTGTAGTACCGGTAAAGATGCCGGTTACCCGCAGCAGGACGGAAAGACCCCGTGGAGCTTTACTGTAGCTTGATATTGAGTTTCGGCGTTGCATGTACAGGATAGGTGGGAGACAAAGAGCTCGGTACGCCAGTATCGAAGGAGTCATCGTTGGGATACCACCCTTGTAACGTTGAAGTTCTAACTATGTATCGTAATCCGGTACTAGGACAGTGTCAGGTGGGCAGTTTGACTGGGGCGGTCGCCTCCTAAAGAGTAACGGAGGCGCCCAAAGGTTCCCTCAGCGCGGACGGAAATCGCGCGAAGAGTGCAAAGGCAGAAGGGAGCTTGACTGCGAGACATACAGGTCGAGCAGGGACGAAAGTCGGGCTTAGTGATCCGGTGGTTCCGAGTGGAAGGGCCATCGCTCAACGGATAAAAGCTACCCCGGGGATAACAGGCTGATACCCCCCAAGAGTTCACATCGACGGGGGTGTTTGGCACCTCGATGTCGGCTCGTCTCATCCTGGGGCTGAAGTAGGTCCCAAGGGTTGGGCTGTTCGCCCATTAAAGAGGTACGCGAGCTGGGTTCAGAACGTCGTGAGACAGTTCGGTCCCTATCCGCTGTGGGCGTTGGAAATTTGAGTGGAGCTGTCCTTAGTACGAGAGGACCGGGATGGACATACCTCTGGTGCACCAGTTGTTCTGCCAAGGGCATAGCTGGGTAGCTACGTATGGACGGGATAAGCGCTGAAAGCATATAAGTGCGAAGCCCCCCACAAGAATAGATTTCCTTATCAGACTCGTGAGAGACTATCACGTTGATAGGTCGGAGGTGTAAGTATAGCAATATATTTAGCTGACCGATACTAATAGGTCGAACGCTTGACCAATGGTTTACGGAAGTGATAACATTATTTAGTTTTGAGAGTGCAAGCTTTCAGAAAAATATTTAAATCCGGTGACTATAGCGAGGAGGTCACACCTGTTCCCATCTCGAACACAGTAGTTAAGCTCCTCTGCGCCTATGATACTTGGTGGGTGACTGCCTGGGAAAGCGGGTCGTTGCCGGTTATTAAAAAAAGGATCGTCGAAATTAGTTTCGACGGTTCTTTTTCTTTATATTGTTTTTTATGAGTAGTTAAAAAAGGTAATATATGGTATAATTGTATGATATTGCAATTAAGGGGAGTACACCATGTTCACTGTATTTAAAATAGCTTTTGCAGTTCTTCTGACAGTTCCTTTTGTGTATTTGGCATTGTATCTTTTTAGAAGTACAATGATAGAAATGCGGAGAAAGAATGAACAGGAGGCAAAGGAAGCAAGATTAAATTCTCAGTTTGGCTTAGGCAGCGGTTTTGAGAATCCTTCTAATAAGCGGCGGAATGGGCTAAAGGACACAAATAGTCCATACACCTATAGGGGGAAGTACAAGAGCCCGTATTCAAATCCTTATGGTAGGAGGAAGTAAGCATGGCCGGAGGTATATTTATTTCTATTGAAGGGGCTGATGGAGCAGGAAAGTCTACACAGGTCTCTCTCATTAAAGAGTTTTTAGAAAAATCCTTTGGGGATAGAGAGGTTATCTTTACAAGAGAACCCGGCGGCACGACTATCGGTGAAAGTATCAGGGCGTTGATTCTGGATCCTAAGAATGAAGCTATGTCAGATATGGCAGAGGCTCTTTTGTATGCTGCATCGAGGGCTCAGCATGTTAAACAAGTGATAAAACCGGCTTTAGATGCGGGAAAAATTGTGATTTGCGATCGATTTATAGATTCAAGTATTGCATATCAGGGATATGGCAGAAAGTTGGGGGACTGTGTCAGGGTAATCAACGAATATGCCGTTGAAGGTGTTATGCCGGACTTAACCATATATATATCCGTGACACCTGAGGTGAGCAAGGCACGAGTTATGGACGGAAGAGAGCTGGATCGCCTTGAACTTGAGGAGCTTGAATTTTTTGAGAGAGTTTATGACGGATATTGCAAGCTTGAAAAAATCTATGGCAATAGATTTTTTGTTGTGGATGGCAGTCAGACTGTTGAGAAGGTTGCCGACGAGATTAGGGCAAAGCTTGGAGATTTTTTGAGGGAATTTAAGTAGTATGTCCTTGAAGGAATATGTTGAGTACAATCAAATATTGGATTTGCACAAGGCCATAGAAGCCGGTAATATTTTCCACGCATATATTTTAGAAGGCGGCAGAGGTGTTGATACCGGTGAGCTGGCGAAGGGGTTGATTAAGGCTGTTTTGCACAAAACAGCTGCAGGTCGGACAGGTGAGGCTCTATGCAGGAGGCTTGATAATGGCAATTATTTGGACTTGTATGAGGTTTATCCGGCAACGGAGGGAACAGTAAAAACAGAGCAGATTGGAGAGCTGATACGAAATCTTTCCAGGGCTTCTCTGGACGGAAATTATAAGTTTGCCGTTATTTATGAGGCGGATAAGCTGAGCGAAGAGGCACAGAATAAGTTTTTGAAGACCTTAGAGGAGCCTACCCCTCATACAGTTATAATTTTGTTGTGTCACAATGTGAATAACCTTTTACCTACAATTAAGTCACGCTGCATATATGTTTCAGCGGGAGACTATTTTGATAGAGGCTCTGAGGCAGAGCAGAGCAGTCAGTATGCACAGCTGGCAGAAGAAATTTTTTCCATGGTCAGAGAGAAATCGTATTTCTACAAAATAAAGGAAAAGCTTGACAAGGGGACCGGAAGCAGAGACGGAGCTATGAAGTTTTTGGATGCCTTTGAGGTTATGGTCGGGGAGAGATTGCTGAAGGACAGACTTTCCCAGGTTGAAAAGGAAATTAAAGCCATTGAAGATGCCAGGCGCAGCATCTTGGAAAATGTGAACTATAAATATGCCCTGAGGGCGATGATTTTAAAAATTGGAGGATAGGCAGTTTATGATAAAAGTTGTTGGTGTCAAATTTAAAAGTACGGGGAAAACCTACTATTTTGACCCAGGTTGTATCGATGTAGAGCAAGGCGACATGGTAATCGTTGAGACAGCCAGAGGGCTTGAATTTGGTAATGTTTGTTTGGGGATTACTGAAGTTAAGAATGAGGATGTTGTTAAGCCATTGAAGAAGGTTGTAAGAATTGCCAATGATAATGATATAAAGAAGCATCAGGAGCATGAGGCAAAGAAGGCAGATGCCATGGCGAAGTGTCAAGAGCTGGTGGAAAAGCACAAGCTGGAAATGAAGCTGGTTGATGTGGAATTTACCTTTGACAGCTGCAAAATAATTTTCTATTTTACAGCGGAGGGCAGAATTGACTTTAGAGAGTTGGTTAAGGACTTAGCTGCAGCCTTTAGAATGAGAATTGAGCTGAGACAGGTTGGAGCCAGAGATGAGGCAAAAATGCTTGGCGGTGTCGGGAATTGCGGCAAAGGTCTGTGCTGTGCTACATGGCTTTCAGACTTTCAGCCTGTGTCAATTAAAATGGCGAAGACTCAGAATCTATCTTTAAATCCTGCAAAGATTTCAGGTATTTGCGGAAGGCTCATGTGCTGCTTGAAGTATGAGAATGATTTATACACTGAAATGAGGAAGGGCATGCCTGATAATGGGGAAAAGGTTAAAACGCCGTCAGGTATGGGAAAAGTTTTTGATACCAATATTCTTGAGGGTAAGGTTCGAGTAAGGCTGATGACCGGCGAAAAGGAAGACAATGGAGCTGACAAGCTGGACTCGGAGATTTTGGTCTTTGATAAAAGTGAAATCAGACGCACTAAAGGTCAAAAAAAGCCGAATGATACTCAACAAGAGGAAATGACAGAGGAAATTAAGAAGCTGATGCAGGATTAATTATGACTCTTAGACTAGATGATACAGGATTTTTCAATAAGGATATCGGAAAAGGAAATATAAAGATTTATCAGGATAGTGATATTTTTTGTTACGGTGTCGATGCAGTGATTTTAGCGGATTTTGCAGCAGGTCGGAAGAGCTTCAACAGGATTTTGGACCTGGGAACAGGCAATGGAGTCATTCCATTGATATTGAGCCACAAAACATCTGCCTCGTATATAGTCGGTATTGAGGTGCAAGAGAAATCCTACGGACTGGCTGTAAAAAATGCAGAGTTTAATGAGCTTTCCCATAGGGTGCAGTTTGTATTGGGAAATGTCAATGATGCAAATTCCGGAATGCAGGCTCTACGGGATGAAAGCTTTGACGCTGTAACCTGTAATCCTCCCTATTTCACCAATGGGGCATCAGTTGTCAGCAAAAATCCGGAGGTTGCCATTGCCAGACAAGAGGTTTTGGCAGGACTTGAGGATTTTTTGTTGTATGGGAAAAGAAAGCTCAGGGATAAGGGAGAATTCTTCCTCATACATAGGCCGGAGCGGTTGGTGGATATTTTGAGCCTGGGAAGGCAGTTTGGACTAGAGGCCAGGGAGATTAGGCTAGTGGCAAATAAAGCTGCTGAGAAGCCTAAAATGGTCCTTGTAAGGATGATTAAAGGCGGCGGAAGGAATTTAACTATTCTTGAGCCACTGATTATTCATAAGGACGATGGAAGCTATACGGATGAGATTTTGAAAATCTATGAGAGAATTTAGTTGAGTCTTTGAGGATAATTTTTTATTGCTAAATAATGGAAAATAAACTATAATCTATAAAAACGGATGGAGGAAATTATATGCTTACGATTGAACTTAAGGATTTATTAGTTGGAGCAGTGCTGGTTGCATTATTTGTTCTTGTGATTTATTTGATTGTTTTGGTTGCGAATATGATTCAAACAGTTAAGAAGGCCAATGCAATGCTAGATGACAGCAAGGTGATTTCCGGAATTGCTGCAGAGAGGGCCAATCAGTTAAATGATGTTGTTTCAGACGTGGCGGAGTCAGTGGCCGGTTTTGCAACCTCTTTTAATGGGAATGAAAGCGTTATAAGCTCCATTAAGGGTTTAACCAGAGCAGTAAAAAGTGTTGCAAATACTGTTAGAAAAAGAAGAGAAAAGTAGGTGATGATATGAAAACTACCGGAATTGTAAGACCTGTAGATGCTCTCGGGAGAGTCGTAATCCCTGTTGAACTTAGACGCAATTTGGAAATAAGTACAGATGATTTGTTGGAAATTTATGTGGATGGGTCATATATCATTCTTAAGAAGCATGAGGTATCGTGCATTTTCTGTGGATCAAAGGATGAAATTGAAACCGTCCATGGAAAGAATATTTGTAAAAAATGCTTGAAAGAGCTTAAGTCTTTATAAAAACATAACTACTGAGGAGGAATAATGGCAAAATTTTTTAATGAACCATCAAGAACCTTTAATGAATATTTGTTAGTACCGGGATATTCATCAAAGGAGTGCAGAATTGAAAATGTTGATTTAAGCACACCGATTGTAAAATATAAAAAGGGTGAAGAGCCTAAGATTAAGGCTAATATCCCCCTGGTTTCTGCAGTAATGCAGGCTGTTTCTGACGATAAAATGGCTGTTGCATTGGCTAGAGAAGGGGGAATTTCTTTTATTTTTGGTTCTCAGACTATAGAAAACCAAGCCGAAATGGTTAGAAAGGTAAAGGATCACAAGGCCGGATTTGTTAGAAGTGACAGTAATCTTAGACCGGATCAGACCTTGGCTGATGTCCTTGACCTGAAGGCAAGAAGAGGGCATTCAACTATTGCAATTACTGACGATGGCACTGCAGAGGGTAGAATTGTAGGCCTTGTTACAAGCAGAGACTATAGAATTAGCAGAATGGCTCCAGGTACTAAAATTTCAGAGTTTATGACACCGTTTGACAAGCTCATTTACGCGGAGGATGGATGTACTTTAAGTGAGGCTAACGATATGCTTTGGGATAATAAGCTTAATGCACTTCCAATTATTGATAAAAATCAGAGACTCACTCATTTTGTATTCAGAAAGGACTACGACAACCATAAGTCTAATCCCAATGAGCTTTTAGATGAGCACAAAAGATATGTTGTTGGAGCCGGTATCAATACAAGAGACTACGAGGAAAGAATCCCTGCACTGGTTGAAGCCGGAGTAGATGTTCTTTGTATAGATTCATCGGAGGGTTTCTCAGAATGGCAGGCTGATACCCTTGCTTGGACAAGGGCAAAGTACGGTGACGACATTAAAATCGGTGCCGGAAATGTTGTAGATAGGGAAGGCTTTATGTATCTTGCCGAGGCCGGTGCTGATTTTGTTAAGATAGGTATCGGTGGCGGATCAATTTGTATAACAAGAGAGCAGAAGGGCATTGGTAGAGGACAGGCGTCTGCTGTCATTGAGGTGGCGGCTGCACGAGACGAATATTTTGAGAAAACCGGTATTTATGTTCCGATTTGCTCTGACGGCGGTATTGTATATGACTATCATATGACCCTTGCACTGGCTATGGGAGCAGACTTTATTATGCTCGGCAGATATTTTGCCAGATTTGATGAATCACCTTCAAACAAGCTCAATATCAACGGAAATTATGTCAAGGAGTATTGGGGTGAGGGCTCAAACAGAGCTAGAAACTGGCAGCGATATGACCTTGGCGGAGATGCAAAGATGAAGTTTGAAGAAGGCGTTGATTCATATGTTCCATACGCCGGCTCACTTCATGACAATGTAACACTTTCTTTGAACAAGGTTAAGGCAACAATGTGTAACTGTGGTCTTTTAACTATTAACGACCTGCAGAGGGATGCTAAATTGACTCTTGTTTCTGCGACAAGTATTGTTGAAGGCGGAGCTCACGATGTTATCCTGCGTGACTCATCACAAAATGGAATTAGATAGGTAGTGTTAGGTAATATATGGTAAATGAAATGATAATGGTTATTGACTTTGGTGGTCAATATAACCAGTTAATTGCAAGGCGTGTAAGGGAATGTGGAGTTTATTGCCAGATTCATCCTTATACTATTTCTGTGGAAAAAATTAGGGAAATGGCTCCGAAAGGAATAATTTTGACAGGAGGTCCCAATAGTGTCTATGACGAAAAATCTCCTCATGCCGGCAAGGAGCTTTTTCAGCTGGGAATTCCTATTCTTGGAATTTGCTATGGAGCACAGCTAATGGCCCATACATTAGGTGGTAAGGTCGCTACAGCGCCAACCAGTGAGTATGGCAAAACTCTTGTGAAGCTTAAAGCGGACGGAGCTTTATTTAGGGTGCTTCCAAGTGAGGCTGTATGCTGGATGAGCCATACGGATTATATAGAAGATGTCCCTGTAGGATTTAAAATAACCGGCAGCACTGATGTCTGTCCGGTTGCGGCAATGGAAAATGACGCTGAAAAGCTTTATGCATTTCAGTTTCACCCTGAGGTGACACATTCCGTTTATGGAAGAGATATGCTTAAGTCATTTGTATATGGACCTTGTGGCTGCCGGGGAAGCTGGAAGATGGACTCTTTTGTTCGAGAAGCCATTGACGGCATTAAGGAAAAAGTGGGAGATGGCAAGGCATTGTGTGCACTTTCCGGTGGAGTTGACTCCAGCGTGGCGGCAGTGCTGATGTCAAAGGCTATAGGAAAGCAGCTTACTTGCGTATTTGTTGACCACGGGCTTTTGAGAAAAAATGAAGCTGATGAGGTTGAAGCTATCTTCGGAGAAGCTGGTAATTACGATTTAAACTTTGTGAGGGTCAACGCTCAAGAAAGATTTTACAAAAAATTGGCAGGCGTTATAGAGCCTGAAGAAAAGCGAAAGATAATTGGCGAGGAATTCATCAGGGTTTTTGAAGAAGAAGCCAAGAAAATCGGTGCGGTAGATTTTCTTGTTCAGGGAACTATATATGCTGATGTAATTGAGAGCGGTTTAGGCCAGTCGGCAGTAATCAAGTCACATCACAATGTTGGCGGACTGCCTGATTATGTGGATTTTAAGGAGATAATTGAACCTTTAAGGGATTTATTTAAGGATGAGGTAAGGAAGGTCGGCTTAGAGCTTGGACTTCCTGAGCACCTTGTTTTTAGGCAGCCTTTCCCCGGCCCGGGACTTGGTGTAAGAATCATTGGTGAGGTCAATGCTGATAAGGTTAAAATCGTACAGGATGCTGACCATATCTTCCGTGAAGAGGTTAAAAATTGGGGTCTTGAGGGTGAAATTAACCAGTACTTCGCAGCTCTGACAAACATGAAATCAGTTGGCGTTATGGGCGACTTCAGGACCTATGACTATGCTATTGCTCTTAGAGCTGTTACTACTGAGGACTTTATGACGGCTGAGTCAGCGAAGCTTCCTTGGGATTTAATTGAAAAGGTTACTACAAGAATTGTAAACGAGGTGGATCATGTGAACAGGGTGTTATATGATTGCACAGGAAAACCGCCAGGAACGGTGGAGTTTGAGTAACAGAAGCAAATATGTTACTGCTATAGCGCTGTTGAAAACAGTGGGGTTAGCGGTTTTATAGCGTGAAAAATGACTCGCTGATACTGTTTTGATACTAAAAAGTTTAGAAAGCCTTCCATCGTTTTGATGGGAGGCTTTTGTGGAAATGGTGGGTGACAAATTAGAATTGTAGGAATATTAATATTATTGAATTTCAGAGGTGAAAATGATGGATAGAATCACATTAGTAATTGGGAATTCCGATTATTCGAATGTAGGCAAGTTGAATAATCCTAAAAATGATGCTAACGATATTGCTAGTATTTTGCGCAAGCTCAACCTATTAAAGGAGAAGAGTTGAAAATTGAAGCCTCTTTAATTTCAGAAATGAATGATGGGAATTTGAAAGATTAAATTATGTTTTTTGTGAGGTTGATTAAGTGAACAATTATAAAATAAACAATATTAATGATAAATTGAAACTCCCTTTTGAACTATTTAGTATTGATGTAATCAAGAGTAGACTGGAAGAATTAAAAAAAGAAGATAATCCTATTAGTAATTTTTATGAATTAGATAAAGCAACAAAGAAAAAAATTAGAGAAAATGGTTATCAGGATAATGCTCGTTTTTTTGCTTATATTAAATTTTTAAATGTTAATGGTGATAAATATGGGCTTGTTGGGGGTAAAACAAATTACACCTCTCCAGATTTAGATTTCAGTAAGAACTATGGAAATTCACTGACGTCTTTTGCAAGAAAGTTTTTAAGTGATAAAGATTTAAATTGGGATGATACCATTATTATTATTGAACACATTCCAACCAATAATAAAGAAAGTGATAATGAGATGGCATTATTTATAGAATTTTTCTTACAACGAGAATTTAATTTGTTTGATTGTTAATTATTGTATAAATTCTAGTTTCTTTAAGTCATCGAATAGTGTGAAAATAAAGCACATAACTTTAAGACACGAAAATCTTTAAGCTATAAATTTTAATCTTTAATGAAAGGAAAAAAGATTATGGCAATAAATTATGAAAATAAAAAATTTTTAGAAGAGCTTTTATTAAAAGCAGATGTTGCAGGTTCTGATTATTATTTCAAGATGGAGAAAGA
The DNA here is from genome assembly GCA_900112915.1 of Peptostreptococcaceae bacterium pGA-8. Taxonomy (GTDB): domain Bacteria; phylum Bacillota; class Clostridia; order Peptostreptococcales; family Anaerovoracaceae; genus S5-A14a. Next base: position 10,234 of record FONK01000001.1, read on the forward strand.
AGTTTTTGTGCAAGCAATGGAAGGGGATGAAGATAAAGATTTTTATAAGGAATATCTAAAACAAAGAGAAGTTGGTTTTGAAGTGTATCAAAATCAGGTAAAGGAAGAGTTTAATCGGATTTTATCATCAGAAGAATTGCATTTTTGTGCCTCTGAATATAATTATGATGGTGGAAATTTTTTGTTGGAGCAAGTTGTTTTACACCCTTTATGTGATATAGAAACTGTAAAACTTATTTATTGGTTTTTGTCACCAATTTACATCTATGAAAAATATGGCAGTTTAGAAAATTGCCCAAAAGAAGATTATATTTGCTATGATGATTCAAGACTTTTAATGAAAATTGAAGAAAAAGTAAAAAATAAAGAGTTTCAAACAGGTCTTCGAGTAGAAAAAAATGCGTGTGTTATAGAAATGATAGAAGAAACAAATTTTTCTGTTGAACCTTTTGTGAATATTCCGGAAGATTTGAGGAAAATATAAATTTTAATTTTAAATGAACGGGGAAATTTTATGGAAAAAATCAATCATACTTTTTTTGGAGAATTGGATTTAGTAAAAGGATTGGAGAATGAAATTGATTTTGGTGATGACGTTATTGTACTTTGGGAAAAGGAGATAAATGAAATCAATATATCACTTTGGTACGATAAAGCGGCTGAAATTACAATAAAAACTTTAGATGCTTTTACTAAGTTTATAACTGATTTTAAACAAAATGATGAAAAAGCTAGATTACAAATAGAAAAATACTTATCAGAAGATAATGAATATATCGTTTTTCATAGGGAAGAGATAGAACTTGATTTGCCGGAAGATCCAAGAGAATTTGTCCAAAATATGAAAGTTAGGAATATAGGTCTCTGGACAGATGAGGAAAATACGATTATTGTAGACTATATGATTGCTCCGGGAGAAAGCGATCAGATACTAGCGGTAAGATTTAATGATAAGCTTGAATTTATGGATATTTCTTGGGAAAGTTAAATTTTAAAATGGAGATGGATACTTGAGCCATCAGGTAAAATGAAAAATTCAATTATATTCTCAGCAATAATAGATAAATGGGGAGAAAATGGGTTAAGAGCTATAAATATTTTCTTTGGGAGTATATTAATAGTCTGCGGACTTGTACTTTTGATATTAGACACAAGATATTAAAAACTAAAATCAGAAGACATACAAATAAAAATATGTAATAAAAAAAGAAGAGGTTTCAAAAATCCGGTTGCAGCTAGGGCGAAATTTTCACTATTAAAGTATAGGGGGAATTTCGCTCTTTCCTTTTTACATGCGCAATATTTAATATTATTTTTATTATATTGCCGCCCTTAATATTATTGCATTTCTTACATCTGAGGTATTTGAAAATATAAGAATGTTTGACGAACTGAAAGCGAAACCAACAATGCTTATTAAATAAATGGGCCTCATAAAGCTTTTAATTTTCAGCTTGAAATAATTCTAATTGACAAAGTGTAAATTGTTATGGTATTATAATAACAATAATAACAACAATAACAAAGATGACATCAATGGTTAAGGGAGAATAAAAGTGAAATTACGAATTCATAATCATAGCGACATTCCAATATATCAGCAATTATATGAGCAAATAAAAAATAGTATTTTGTGTGGTGATTTATCTGAAAGAGATCAATTGCCCACAATGAGATACTTGGCAAAAGAGCTTAGGATAAGCGTGGTTACAACAAAACGAGTTTACGATGAATTAGAAAAGGATGGGTTGATTTATTCTATCCAAGGTAAAGGAAGCTTTGTTGCAGCACGAAATAAAGAAATTGTTAGAGAAGAATATCTTCGAAAAGTTGAATCTAGTCTAATTGAGGCATTGAAATATAGAATTTTGGCAGGCTTATCAATTGAAGAACTAAAATCAATGATCGATATTCTGGAGGTAACAGATGAATAGTATTAGAATAAAAGAATTAAGAAAAAATTACGATAAATTTTCTGTAGACATTGATGATTTGACGATTCCCTCAGGCTGTATAGTTGGAATAATAGGGATAAACGGTTCAGGTAAAACAAGTTTATTAAAAATCCTATCAGGAATAACAAAATTTGATTTTGGATATGTTGAATTGTTTGGAACGAAGCTAGATGGTTTGCAGATTAGAGAATTACAAAAGATAGCTAGCGTTTTTGAAGATATAAATTTCCCCGGCAATATGACAATCAGACAGGTGGAAAAATACTGTTCTATGACTTTCATTGAATGGGATAATGATAAATTTGATCTTTTATTGGCTGAATTTAGAATTGAAAGAAATATAAAAATTATATCTCTTTCAAAGGGAATGAGGTCAAAGTTACTCTTATCAATTGCACTAAGTCATAATCCTAACTTACTATTACTGGATGAGACGCTGAGCGGTTTAGATCCTATTGCAAAAGATGTAGTTCTAAAAAAATTGTCTGCATTTATAGAAAATGAAAATAATACAGTTATCATATCTTCAAATAATGTGAACGATTTTCAAAATAAAGTAGACTATATTTTGCTTATTAGCCAAGGAAAAGTTAGATTTTTTGAATCTTGCGAACGACTTCTAGAAAACTTTATGATATGCGACTATGACGAACTTATAAGTGTTTGTGGATATAAAAACAGTCTTCAAGGCGTTCGTTCAAATGCTTTTTCTAAAGAAGCTTTAGTCGATGTAAACAAGCTTGAAGGATACAAAAACTTATCAATGAGACCTGCCACAATAGAAGAAATCTTGATTTTCATGGAGGAGCAGTAGGATGATACAAGGAATTCTATACAAAAATTTTATAGTGTTGAGGAAATATTATATTTGGTTATTAGTCGGACTTACAATAATTTACTTCGTTTTGTCGGGGAATTTGGTAATTCTTACAACTCCATTTGTATTACTCATTTTCCAAGGAATTTGTATGAGCAGTATTTTCCAAGTGGATGATGACTCGAAGTTTAAAGAACTAATATATTCTTCAGTCGGAGAACAAAAGTATATTCGCAGTCTTTATATTATGGCAGTATTCAATATGGGCATAAGCATATTAGCTATGTTATTTATTATGCTTTCTTACCATGTTTCTCATAATATAATTCTTTTGTTTTTGGGCTTTTTTACAGCCATATGCTCATTGATTTGGGCATTTCAAATTCCACTTTCTTATAAAGGCGGGACTTCTACATTTAGAATAATTGAATTTTTGTTTATTATAGGGATAATTGTATTTTTAGGTGGATTTGCAAGTCAGTATTTTGGTGTCGTGTTAGATACCATAATTAAATTTGAACCTGTAGAGTGGAATAGACGGTTAGGAATTAACTTTGCACCAATCAGTGAATTTTTATTATTGATTTTTTCGGTATTTGTGCTTGTCATTTCAAGATTTGCTTTGATTAAAGTAATTGAAAAAGGAAGTGAGAATAATGTTGAAAAATTTAATTAAAATAGTTTCTGCTATACTAATTATATTTAGCATGATCACATTGATGCAATATTTTCAAGTCAAGGAACAAAAATATCCATTCAATACGAATATAAGTATAGAGCTTGATGTGGCAGAGAAAAGCGGTAGTAAAGCAGAAAAAATACAAAGCCTTAATAATCTTGTATCCAAACATAAAGTTGTATTTATTAAATCTATGGCAGATTTAAAAGATTATGAGCATAAAAGGGATATTATTTACTTTGGTGATACAAAATTAAAAGAAATTAATCCTATTGTTGAAAACAATAAAATATATTGGCTTGGGGGACAGTTATCGGGCTCATTGATATCATCAGAAGAAATCGGCGAACGAAATTTATCTGGAACCTATACTCATAATGGAGATCAATCATTCTGTTATGCGCTACAAGAGTGGGCAAAAGAAAATAATGTTTTGATTAAAGAGAATCAAAAAGATTCTGTATTTGAAACAGCGTATAAATTTATTTTTGCTAACGGCTTTGGAAATGGGATGCTAACAGCATCAATTCTATTGGTTACTTTGTTCTTATTATGGTTTGTGATGAATGCAAAATCTAGAGGAATTCGTTTTATAGCAGGGAAGAGTATAAGACGAATTCATTATGAGGATACACTAGAAATCACTAAATCTGTTTTTGGGGGCGAAATAGTAGGTTCACTAATAGTGATTATATTTCTTTTAAGTAGACAGAGCCTCGCTTTAACAGTTTCTATGTTGCTACCGTTTTTTCTTTGTTTCATGATTGTTTTATTGGTATCGATGATGAGCATATACATGCTTTCAATTTTTTCTGCACCAAAGGCAAGGCATATCGCTGAGAGGAAAGCGCCTCTTAAAACCTTTGCTAACATAAGTAAGATAAATAGATTTGTTGCTATGCTAATCGCTTTCATTGTACTTCCAACAACAATTCAAGGAATAATATTAACAAAAAATCTACTGGAGAAACAGGATGTTTGGAATGAGAATAATGAAATGGTTAGTATATCGATTAGTGACTATGATGCAATGGTCACAGATGAGATGTTAGCAGAAACAGAAAAAATTTTTAACGATGCTTATAGCTCAAATATATTAACAGTCTCTTATGTTTTAGATAAAGGAATCAACTTTAGTTCAAAGGAGTTGGGTGGCTACGATCATATTGTCATTGTAAATTCATCTTGGCTTAATATAATACATGTTGGAATAAACCAAGAAAAAGAAAATGGTAAATTAAAAAAAATCGAATATGAAAAACTTGATAAACCTCTAAGGGAATCTTTAGAATCACAGTTGCAGACTCTTATAAAGAGTAAAGAAATAAAGCAGGCGAGAATGGAGTTTTATGAGTATCAAGGGAAAAATTTTATTGCCCTACCTCCGGGAATTGGAGTAGGAGAATCTGCAATAAAAGCAAAAAATCCACTTGTAATAGTTGCGGCAAATCCGGTTGAAGTGTTTAAAACAAATGGATTTATATTGGATGCATCAACTACCGGAAATGTTCTATTCAATGATGCCCAAAAACTAAAAAACATTATTTCTGAATCGAAAGTTAAACCATTTGTGACTTCTGTGGACTATGTAGCAGAAGAGTCCCTTGAAATGGCACAGAAGTTTAGTAAGCAAATTATAGCCTATATAATATCCAGCATTGTTGTATTTGCTTCAATATTTTTTATGATTGCTTTAAATGGTGAGATTTGGAGTCTAAAGAACAAAAAAAGGATATTTACTTTGCATACTTCAGGAATAAACTTTACGAAGATTATTTCAGAGCCTATGATAAAGGAGATTTATTTTGCGATTACAACTGTGATCTTTGGATCGGCAATCGCATATTTTTTACACCACACGGATACAATGGTATTATTGTCCGTAATACTTATAATATTACTTTTGCAATTGATCTTTGGAGCGCTTACCTATAAAACCTGTTCAGAGAAGATGTTCAGAGAAATGATTCATAGAAACTAAGAGAGGAAATAAGAAAATGAATATTACTACAAACAAAATAGCGGTATCAATTAAAGATAAAACTATATTTGAAAATATTAACATCGCTTTAGAAGGTAACAAGCTTATCGCTATAACAGGAAAATCAGGCTGTGGAAAAACAACCTTGCTAAACTGTTTAGGTCTTATACAAGAAATCGGTAAAGGCAGCATTTTCATTGACGGGAAAAATACCGGCATATGGAAGGATAAAGATAAAACAAAGTTTTGGCATGAATCAGCAAGCTTTATATATCAAGATTATGGAATAATAGACAATGAATCAGTTTTTTATAACATTACTCTTTCTAAGGATAGAAGAACTTATAAGGAATCAGAAAAAATATTGAGCCTTGTCGGTTTGGAGGGTAGGGGGAAAGATCAAGCCTCTGTATTATCAGGAGGAGAAAAACAAAGATTGGGTATTGCTAGAGCTATATATAAAAAGGCAAAAGTAATTTTTGCAGATGAACCAACAGCATCTTTAGATACCAAAAATAGAGAGATGGTTGTTGAATTATTAAAAAGCAGAAGAGATTCGGGAACGCTGATTATACTAGCCACTCATGATGACAGGCTAATTGCAGAATGTGATGAAATCGTCGATATGGAGTTGATAAAAAATAGAATTTAATTATAAACATAAATGATGATAGATGCCAACTTGAAACAATCATAAAGTCACTACACGGGTAAAGTGATAAGATACTCGGAGTATTCGAAGCAAACAATCAAGAGCATCTGCAAAAAGAAATATGACTGGAGTGTTTTTGAAAACGAAAGACCAATTATGGATGGTGCCACCGGTACACAGAATGTCATCAAACAAATCGGTAGGCTTGGGGCGGTAATCTAATCTGTCAACCAAAAAGTCTGTAAAAACTTGACACCATCTAATCGTGATGAAGCGTTTGAGTTTTAAGTTGAATTATGTTCTATTTTCTCATATTACGTTTTTGATGTAGAATACTATTAATGATAGTATGGGAATAGTAAAAACTATTATGATCTTTGATTCTAGCTCCTTGAAAGCTTTCAATAAATACTTCGAAAACAATATTACTGCATCCACTATCATTGCTAATAGCATACCGTAGACTATGTAGGGACTAACATGCATATTGAAATGCAATATGTATACTGTGATACCTATGAGATACAATATGATGTTTATTACAATAGTCTTTTTCGCTGTAGATGAAATGCTATTCATAATACTAATATGCCTTTACGGAAGACAATTTCCATACATGGAACCAGCTTCCTGTTTGTACTTTTTGTGTACAACTAAAGGTGGATACTATCTTTACGTAAGAGTCGGTGGTATTGTCCAGTATTCTCACGCAATCATTTGCTACTGAAGGCACAAATGGAGTAGCGAGTCCCATGGCTAATCCAAGCGAAATTGAAAAGACTCCAACGAATGAACCTGCTAACATGCTCCTAATATTGACTTCTAAGCTGCTACTCTTACGCCAACTTTGGAGTGTGGCACGACTGACTTTAGAAGTAATGGTTTTTGAGCGAGAAGGACATTTGCCACTACCTGGTGGAATATCAGTTTTTGACATAGTGACAACATATAAATCTCCGTCCTCAACATACGATGTCAGAATAACTTCCCCATCGAAATCACTAGATTCGATTACGGTGTCTGTAGGCGTATCGCTTGCATAAATAGACATTGGTGTCATAATCGCAAATATGAGCAAGCTTAGTATGCATACAATACTTGTGAATGATTTTTTCATATCTAATTCCTTTTTTTTATGTCAAAACGACGGTTAACTCAATTCCATTTTATCGAGTAAGGCTGGAAAAACAAGACTTGTATTTCTATCACCTTTATGATAAAGCTAAAGAATATTGAGAATATTAAAAATATAGGTTTCTGCTAACTTCGTGCCAGCTGTAAAAAACGATAATGTTAACGAAAATATGATTCTAAGACTCGTGCCCACAAATAATTTATGTTTTTATTTTCCCATTTCCATCCAATATGGCATGCCGGGAGTTTTGCCTTTTTCTAATGGAATTTCTACATCGGTTCTACCTGCACCATATAGAGCTTTATGCCATTTCATGATAGATTCTACCGGGATTTTATTTGCATTAATTAAGAGTGCTTGCCATCTCATTCCACATGTAGCCATTTCATATGCCGGAATGAATCCGTTTCTCTTGTAAAAATTAATTCTACGAACTCTAATATTATTTTCATTTTCTGAATCACCTTCTACAGGCAATTCCGATTCGGTAACAATAGGAGTGTTCAAATCTTTTAAATGCTTTAATATCTGTGCGCCAATCCCACCATTTCTTAATTTTGCACTTACACCAAGATAATCTAATAGAATTAATGGTACATGGGAAGATTTCCAGAGACTTGCATATCCAAGTAAATGATTGCCCTCAAAAATACCCCAAACTTCGTATTTATTCTCTTTGATGAGGGTGATAATATCCTGAAATGGTTTTCTCTCATTTTCTACAAAGGCTTCTGAGAATTCAATGTTGTACCAATATTCCAATTCTGAAAAATTCATTTTTCTAAAAACTCTTTTTTGATCAGTAGTCATACTATACCTCATGCCGTACATCGTACTATACTCCATAAGTTTTATCCTAAATAGCTGCTTTTATATTACAAGCATTTTAACATAGAGTTACCTTATTTACAATTTTTTGCGTTTAACTGTATTACCAATTCGTCAAAATGATATGCCTAGAGAGTTTACAATTGCATTATGCAAGTTATAGGATTACAATGATATTAGAATAAGTGGGAGCTTTGCAAGGAGGATGTACTAATGTTAATTTTAAAAATAGTCTTGATATTAGCGGGATTGGGGTTCACTTTATTCGGATATTTTATTCTCTTCAAGAAAAAGTATCATTTAATAAATGGATTTACAGAGGAGTATAAGGCCGGCATAAAAGACGAGTTTTATGCAAGAAGAGTGGGTAAGGTTGAATTGATGCTTGGGATTGTGCTGTTAAGTGCAGGAGTTTTGCTGACGGTTTTTAAATAAAAGAGTAGAATTATAGTTGAACTTGTAAACTGAAAGTCACCACTAGGAATTTACCAATAAATGCAGACTGACTTTCAATGCTCTCAAAACTTTAACGGTTCATAATCAGTAAGCTTCGCCAAAAAACCCCTCTCGGTTAGGCGCTCTTGAATTAAGTTGAGGATTTCCACCGACGGAGCCTCAATAGTGTGATAGTGATAGCCGGATGTGGCACTTGAAAGTAGCCTTGATTTGCCTGTTTTGATGCAGGATATGTACTGCTGCACATCAAGTCTTGATGCCAGATTAAGGGGAGCCTTAATTATCCCATAGATTTTATGGTAGATAAATATATCCCTTACCTTAGCGCCATGGTCGACGAAAAGATAAAGCTCCTCTTCTGTTTGTTCTTCGCTGTGTTTAACCTTGAAAACTCTAATGCATGCCGGTTCATTTGTCATCAAAATATAACCTCGGCTAGTTGAAATAATATCATGTCCGGCAGCTCTCAAAAGAGCGATATCCTGAACTATAACCTGCCGACTGACAGCCAGCTTGGAGGCAAGGACTGTACCGGATAGTGGATTGGAGCTTGATGTTATAAGTGTTAGAAGCTCATGCCTTCTAGCTTCACCGTTCATAGTTTTACAACCTCATTTCTAAGAATTAACCTATGGCTTTTAGGCTTTTCAACGAAAAATCCAAAATAGGAGCTGAGTGAGTCAGCGCACCCATGGAAATGTAGTCTGCGCCCAGGTTCGCCAAGGAAGGTAGGGTTTCCTCATTTACATTTCCGGAAATTTCAATTAATGCTCTATTATTAATCATCTTAATGGCGGATTTCATCATTTCAATGGGCATATTGTCCAGCATGATTATGTCGGCTCCCGCTTCCAAAGCCTCTTTAACCATTTCAAGATTTTCCGTCTCTACCTCAATTTTGTTCACAAAAGAGCCGTACCTTCTGGCTTTTTCAACTGCTGAAGCGATACTGCCGGCTGCACTGATGTGATTGTCCTTCAGCATAATTGCATCGGATAAGTTATAGCGATGATTTTGAGCACCGCCGATTTTAGCAGCATACTTTTCGAAAATCCTGTTGTTCGGAGTAGTTTTTCTGGTGTCCAGAAGCTTAGTTTTGCTGGAACCGAGGAGGGCAACTGTTTTGTTGGTGTAGGTTGCAATTCCACTCATTCTTTGAAGGTAATTTAAAGCTGTGCGTTCACCGGACAGCAGTGCAATCAGGTTTCCTTTGATTTCTGCAATAACATCTCCCTTATGGACAGCATCTCCATCAGAGAAGAAGCCGGTAAAGGAGAAGCCTGAATCCAGCAGGGTGAAAATCCTGAAGAAAATATCTATGCCACACAAGACACCATTTTCTTTACAAATTAAATCAGCAGTGCCTTTCTGTGAGGTTCCTACTACGGAGCAGGCGGAAATATCCTCGTTGGAAATGTCTTCCCTTAAGGCAGATAGCAGTAAAGGGTCTATATTAAGCTTCATCGTCGTTTCATTAAACATTTTGAGTACATTCTCCTCTCGATATTATACTAAATATTTATCCCTCTTGTATAGAGGCAAATGGGTTATTCTGCAGAAAAATCCCTGTATGGGACCCCTGAAGTATTTATGCCGCCATTGCTTTCATCAATGGCATTTTGGATTATTTTGGCATATTGAATTTTGAGCTTATTGGTATCAGCGTATGGGGACAGATCGACAGCTTCCAAAAATTCAATTCTGTTCAGAGAATCTGAGTTGATAGACGGAGTTGAAAGGATTTTCTGACTTGAATGCGCTGCCGCCCGTGTGGCGTACGCTGCTTTTTTAGGGTTTAACTGAGCATTTTCAATGTCCAGGGCGGCTCTTTCTGCGAAGACCAAGGCTTCCAGAAGAGAGTTGCTGGCAAGGCGATTTCTGCCATGAACCCCGTTACAAGCAGTTTCCCCAATCGCATAAAGGTTTTCCATAGATGTTCTTCCACTACAGTCTGTTGCGATGCCACCCATGAAATAGTGCTGTGCCGGAACAACGGGAATGCACTGATGAAGAGGATCGTAGCCATTTTTCATGCAGTGAGCCGCTATATTCGGGAAATGATTACTCAGCTTGTCGGGACCTATTTTGCTCAAATCCTCCCAGACGAAGTCTGAATTGTCAGCTTCCATTCTTTTCCTGATTTCCTTGGTTAAAAGGTCACGTGGAAGCAGCTCGTTTGCAAATCTTTCCATAGATTTTCCGTAGAGCTTGGCACCCTCGCCTCTCGTTGACTCAGAGATAAGAAAACTGCGATCTTCCGGCTCTTTTGTGTAGAATGTCGTTGGGTGAACCTGAACATAGCCTATGTCCTTAAGCTTTATATTATGGTTAATCGCCATGGCGATGGCATCACCGGTCAGATGCTTGAAGTTTGTCGAATGCTTGTACAGACCGCCGATTCCACCGGTTGCAAGAATTGTAGTCTGAGCATTTACTATGGAAATTTCCCCCTTAGGGGACTTGATTATTCCGCCTAAGCAAGAGCCGCCATGCTCGATTATGTCAAGTAGAGTCGTGTTTTGATGCATTTTAACATTTGGAAGTCGCTTTACATGTTCAAGCAGGGTTTCTGTAATAGCCTTGCCGGTGATGTCCTTGTGATGGAGAATTCTTTTTTTTGAGTGACAGCCCTCTTTTGTGAAGATGTATTGGCCGAATTCATCCTGCTCGAAGGGCACGCCCAAGGAAATTAAATCCTTGATGACCTGTTTGGAAGAGCGGATCATAATATCTACAGACTTCTCATCGTTCTCGTAATGACCGGCTTTCAGCGTATCGTTAAAAAACGATTGGTAGTCAGAGTCATCTCTTAATACGCATATTCCACCTTGAGCAAGGAAGGAGTCGCTGCTTTCAAAATCGGATTTGGTTATCAGGGTAATTTGTGTGTTTCTTGGTGCTTTGAGAGCAAAGAACAAGGCAGAACAGCCGCTGCCTACTAATAAAATATCCGTATTTTTAATTTTTGCTTTCGTCATTTTATCATATATCCTTTGAAGTAAAATTAAAGAGTATGCTTTTAAACTTTTAATGCAGTTGAAGCATGTGTCAGTTGCATGCAATGGGTATTATAGCACTTATTTTTTGATATGACAAGACAGCTGTCAATTAAAAATATTAACACTATCTTGACAATTATACTTCTATTGCTTAAACTTGTATGGTGGCAGTGAGGAATCTGCCGGAATACGAGGAGATATAATCATGAAGGATATGGATACAAGAATTTTAACTACCGGAGAGATGCAGGCGGAAATAATCAGATTGAAGAAAGAAAATGACGTTTGCATATTGGCACACGCATATCAGTCCCATGACATTTGGGAAATCGCAGACTATGTGGGAGATTCTTTCGGACTTAGCTTAAAGGCCGAAGCGGCAGCTCAGGACACTGTTGTTATGTGTGGCGTAAGATTTATGGCAGAAACTGTAAAGATTTTGGCACCTCATAAACGGGTTATTTTGCCAAATCCGGAAAGTACCTGTCCTATGGCGGAGCAATATGGGAAAGAAGAGGCAAGAAAGCTGAAGGAAATGTATCCTGATCATAAGATTGTTGCATATATTAATACGACAGCGGAGTTGAAAACGGAAACGGATGTTGTTGTCACATCATCATCAGCGTTGAAAATACTGAAGAATATGAAAGAAGAGGATATTATATTTCTTCCGGACCCTAATTTAGGTGGGTGGATATCAAAAAAGCTGCCTGAGAAAAATATAAAGGTCTTTGAGGGAGGATGTCCTGTTCATATGGGAATTTCTGCGGAGAATGTTGTTGCAACAAAAGAGTCTCATCCCGAGGCTTTATTGCTTGTCCATCCTGAATGCAGAGAAGAGGTCATTTCCGGGGCAGATTTTGTAGGCAGCACAACGGAGATAATTGACTTTGCCAAGGAAAGTGATAATGAAGAGTTTATTATTGGCACAGAAACATCTATTGTAGATCACCTGAAATTCGCATGTCCGGAAAAGAAATTTTTTCCGCTCTTTAAGGGCACTATATGCAGTGATATGAAAAATACCTGCTTGGCAGATATTTACGGTGCTTTACTTGGAACCTGCGGTGAGGAAATTGTTTTGGAGCCTCAGGTGATTGAAGCCGCAAGGAGACCAATTGAGCGTATGATAGAGTTAGGATAAGCTCATAAGTTTTAAACTTAAAATATTACGGTTTACTTACAATCAAAATAAGAAATCACTATAGTACTTTCATAAAGTTGATACGAAAAGGAAAGTTTGTTAAAATTGATAAACATAAAAGAAATTAAGGTGTATTCGTGCATCTTAAAATATGTTATGCAAGGAGAGAAAATTATGTTTAACAAAAAACTTTTTAAAATTTTAATTTCTACTATGATGATTATAGCCCTTGGACTATCCATTGCAGCTTGTGGAAATAAAGATGATGATAATTCAAAGGCTACCGGCGATAAAAAATCATTTGAAAATCTAAGCACAACAGATATTGACGGAAACAAGGTAGACAGCTCTATATTTAAGGATAAGAAGCTGACTCTTGTTAATGTATGGGGCATCAACTGCCCACCTTGTATCGCTGAGATTCCGGAGCTGGAGACAGTTAGTAAGAATTATGCAGATAAGGGCGTTGCAGTAGTTGGATTGCTTGCAGAGCAGGGAGTTGCCAATGATGAGGAAGCCAAGTCACAGGTGAAGAAGCTTCTTGAGAAGAGCGGAGCCACATACAAGCAGCTTGTATTATCCGATGAGCTTCTAAAAACAGATGCAATGAAGAATATAGAGTTTACGCCTACAAGCTTTTTTGTTAACTCTAAAGGAGAGATTGTAAATACAGTTGTCGGAGCTAAAAATGTCAAGGGCTGGTCGGAGCTCATTGATGAGCAGCTGGGGAAGCTGTAGAAGCTTTGTGAATAATGGTAAGGAGTAGACCGTTGGACAAAATTGCGAGACTAAAAAACCTGATGATATTTACAATGCTTCCTGTGGCATTTGCAATTAGTTATTCCTTGCTTCAAGGATTAATGTATTTAATAATAGAAAGCTTTGGAGATATGCTATACCCCGGTATTCTTGATATCTTAGATGAAAAAAGCTTTTTGCTGGATAACCTGTTAACATTTCCGCTGTTTATAATCTATGGCTGGATATTCATAAAAATTTTCGCAAACAAAAAAGCTATAGACGACGAAAGGTTGGATGATGAAGCCGTTGAAAATACTGCTATGGAAGGTGGGCCCAAAAAGATGAAGCTATCTGATAGCTTCATGCCGCTGAGCATCGGTAAGTGTCTTATAATTGCTCTAGGAGCTCAAGGCATTTCCAGCATTTGGTTTATATTTGTAGAGCATGTTCTTCTAAAATACGACTTCTGGGCTGAAAGCTATGAAAGCTTTAACGAAACATGGTCGGGTGTGGCTGAAGGAGATTATGTGTGGATGATAATTTCCGTTGTCATATTAGGCCCCATCGTTGAGGAGATCCTATTTAGGGGAATAATATTTCATTGCTTGTCAAAGGTTAGCAGCGGATGGTTCCCAATTTTTGGTTCTGCAATCCTCTTCGGCGCATTCCATGAGGAACCGGTACAAGTTGTGTATACCTTCCTAATGGGAATAGTTTTAGGATATGTCTACGATAAAACCGGCAGATTCGAGCTTGTGGTAATCATTCATATTTTAAATAACCTTTTATCGGAGCTATTTTCTCTTGGAGACTCACCACTCTTATATAATCTGGCAAATTACGGTGTAATAGCATTTTGCATTCCAATGATGATGATTTTACATAGAATAAAGATTACAAGGAGGATGTAGATAAGAAGAGGCATACAGATAACAAGAGGAATATAGACAGTATCTGTAAATTGGCAGATTTTCCATAGACGAGAAGTATATATTTTGATATAATTTAATAAATTAGACATATTTTAAGCAAGGGGAGCGGAATCGCTGAGAGGTTTTGCTGGAATGCAGAACGACCCTAGACCTGATTTGGATAATGCCAACGTAGGGATGTGGAAACGAGTGTTTTGTCGCGTAGTATCTTAAAGTTGGTACTACGCTTTTTTATTCCCTTAATGGTAGTCGCTATGGGGGAAATAATGAATAATCGTATTTCATTATTGCAGGATTTTCAGGAGATATTACAGATAACGGAGGAGATTATGCCCTTAGTTCATTTGATTTCTAACAAGGTAACGATGGCTGACACTGTAAATGCAATACTTGCAGCCGGAGGCAGAGGAATTTGCGGTGATAATATTTCAGAAGTAGAAGAGGTAAATGCTATAAGCGATGCTTTGCTTTTGAACATCGGAACGCCTCACGAAAGGACACTTGACACAATGTTGAAGGCGGGAAGATTTGCAAACAAGCGAGGAATTCCGGTAGTTTTGGATCCTGTAGGTGTGGGAGTATCCCGTTTTAGAGTCGAAATTATTCGAGAAATATTGGATAAGGTTAAGATAACATGCATTAGGGGCAATGGTAATGAAATTTGTACGCTCTGCAATTTGTTTAATGTAGGGGCAGGCTTAGAAGATGACTATACAATGTTAACGGGTGACAAATCGCCTTATGAGCCGATAAAAGCCCTAGCCGGTATTTTAAATACCATTGTAATATCTACAGGGGGAACTGATTATGTGACCGATGGTGTGCGAGAGCAGTTTATAACAGGCGGCTCCGAATATTGCGATAAAATTACCGGTTTTGGCTGCATGCTCAGCGGTGTCATTGCCAAAGACTTGGCAGCAGGCAAAGACTTGAATATTAGTGACTTTGAGAAAATTTGCAGAACCTTAAGGCTGTACAAAAAAGCGGCAGAAGATGCTGAATTTCAAATGCAGATAATTAATTTTGCCGGTCCGGGGACCTTTAAATGTTTATTTATGGACAAGCTATATGAATACTTTTACAAACGAGCATAGAAAAAATTCTATTAAGAACAGTTTGAGGTTATATGGAATCATTGGTAGCGATAACGTAAATGTCCCACTTTTGGATGCAGCTGAAGAGGCATTAAGAGGTGGAATAACAATGCTCCAGCTAAGGGAAAAAACTCTCCCCATAGAAGAATGTATATGGGAAGGAAGAGCATTAAAGTCACTTTGCGTGAGGTACGGTGTTCCGTTGATAATAAACGATAATGTAGAAGTTGCCAAAGAGGTGGGGGCGGATGGTATTCACTTAGGGGTAGGTGACCCAGATATAAATGCTGCACGCAGAATACTGGGCCAGAATGCGATAATTGGAGCAAGTGCCCACAACATCCGTGAAGCTGTAGAAGCAGAAAGAAAGGGAGCCGACTATTTGGGAGTCGGTGCAGCCTTTGGCTCAGGTTCCAAGGGCAATGCCGTTTCTTTGTCAGGATTACAGATATATCAGGAAATTTCATCAAGGGTATCAATCCCCATTGTTGCTATTGGAGGCATAACTTCAGCCAACTTGATGAAGCTCAGGGGACTCGGGATTTCCGGAATCGCATTGATTTCAGCAATTTTCGGGACAGAGAATATTGAAGTGGAGACAGCCCGATTTGCACAGCTGGTGAAAGAATTCTTAGATTGAAATTCTAAGTTGAAGCCACAATAACATATATTATTTAAAGACATATGGAGGTCAAAATGAAAAGTATACATCTCAGAAAATTAGTTATTGCAGCTATGTTTATAGCCTTGGCGGTTGCTCTATCGCCGCTGTCAATTCCCGTTGGAGCATCGAAGTGCTTTCCCATTCAGCATATGATAAATATTTTAGGTGCGATCTTTCTCGGACCGGCCTATGGGGTAGGAATAGCACTTTCAACATCGCTCATTCGTAATCTTATGGGGACAGGCTCCCTCTTAGCTTTTCCGGGAAGTATGATTGGAGCCTTCTGCTGTGGCATGATGTACCGGTACACAAAAAATCTTGTTGCCACATGTATTGCCGAAGTAATAGGAACAGGCATAATTGGCGGTTTATTGGCATATCCGGTGGCAGCTATGTTTATGGGAATGACAGGAGCAATATTTGTATTCATAGTGCCGTTCTTAGTGAGCACCATTGGAGGCACTCTCATTGGAGCTGCTCTTGTAGCGGTGATGACCCAAATAGGTGCTCTTGCATATTTGAAAAGGCAGATAGAGTCATGAGGGGAATGAATTTGAATAGCTTAAATTTTAACAAAAAAAGCTTGATAAAAACCGATTTATGTGAAGCCAATTTCTGCAAAGACAATGTAAGCAAAGGAAGCGACAAGCTCCCCTGCGTACTATCAATTGCAGGAAGTGATCCCGGAGGGGGAGCAGGAATACAAGGGGATATAAAAACAATTATTTCTAACGGAGCATACGGAATGGCTGTAATTTCAGCTTTAACAGTTCAGAACACTATGGGAGTTAAGGGCGTGACGGCTGTACCGACTGAAATCTTTCAGCAACAAATAAGTTGTATATGCGACGACATTAGACCTGACAGCATAAAAATAGGGATGCTCTCAAATGGGGAACAGGTAGAAATTATAAGGGAACTTATATGGGAATATAGTCTAAGTAATATTGTAATAGATCCGGTTATGATTTCAACCAGCGGCAAGCAGCTAATGGGAAACAGCGTAATTGAAAAGCTTATGAGGATGCTCTTTCCCATAGCGACTTTAGTAACTCCTAACATACCGGAGGCAAGGAAGCTGTTAGAGCTTAAAAACATAGATGTCGGTAGTGACATTCCTCAGGAGTCCTTAGCTTCAGAGCTGGAAAAGGCATTAGGATGTCCGGTTCTTGTGAAAGGCGGACATCTATATCATAAGGATGTTGCCAATGATATCCTATGCAAAAATGGGGAAATCACATGCTTTTCCGGAAAATACATAAGAAATCCTAATACCCATGGTACAGGATGTGCCCTATCGAGCGCCATTGCGACCTATCTTGCAAGGGGATATTCATTGGAAGAAAGCATCGACAGAAGCAAGGTATATTTGAATAAAATACTAAAATCCCCGTTAAACCTTGGGAAGGGTAATGGACCCTTGGATCACGGGCTTTTTTGTGGAAATTAAAATACGACTACAATTGTGTTAGAAGACCCATTGAAGGGACGAAAGGAATTTAAGATGGAAAGAAAATATTGTACACAAATGGACGCAGCTAGAAAAAACATTGTTACTCCGGAAATGGAAATTGTTGCAAGAAAAGAGAATAGAAGGGTAGAGGAAATTTTACCCCTTATAGCACAAGGAAAAATTGCAATTCCCGCAAATGTTAATCATAAGGCTCTGGACCCTAACGGAATTGGGAGCATGCTCAAAACTAAAATAAATGTAAACCTGGGTGTGAGCAGGGACTGCAAGGATTACGACCTGGAAATGGAAAAGGTGATGAAGGCTGTTGAGCTTGGCGCAGAGTCTATTATGGACTTATCCAGCCACGGTGATACCCGGCCGTTCAGAAAGAGGCTATGCAACGAATGCCCGGCTATGATCGGAACTGTTCCGATTTATGATTCTGTAATTCACTACAAAAGAGATCTACAGGAGCTTACAGCTCAGGACTTTCTTGACGTAATTAGGCTTCACGCTGAAGACGGAGTGGATTTTGTAACACTGCATTGCGGAATAACAAGAAAGACCATTGACCGGATTAAAGCAGGGAGTAGAAGGATGAATATTGTAAGCCGTGGAGGAAGCCTTGTTTTTGCATGGATGACAATGACCGGAGAGGAAAATCCTTTTTATGAATTTTACGATGAAATTCTGGATATATGCAGAGAATTCGATGTGACTGTAAGCCTTGGTGATGCATGCAGACCCGGATGCTTGGCTGATGCCGGTGACGGGTGTCAAATTGAAGAGCTTATTAGATTAGGGGAGCTGACTGAACGAGCATGGGCAAAGGATGTTCAGGTTCTGGTTGAAGGTCCGGGCCATGTTCCAATGGATCAAATCGCAGCGAATATGAAAATGCAAGAAACCATCTGCAAAGGAGCACCATTTTATGTGCTCGGTCCTCTGGTAACTGACATTGCCCCGGGCTATGACCATATAACAGGTGCAATTGGAGGAGCCATTGCAGCTTGGCAGGGAGCAGCTTTTTTGTGTTATGTTACACCGGCTGAACACCTTGCACTGCCTAATGTTGAGGATGTTCATCAGGGAATTATTGCAAGCAAAATAGCCGCCCACGCAGCTGATATAGCTAAGGGGGTTCCCGGTGCTCAGGACAGAGACAATAGAATGGCAGATGCTCGAAAATCCTTGGACTGGGATGCTCAGTGGCTTGAGGCACTTGACCCTGAGGCTGCTCAAGTAATTAGAAACAGCAGGATGCCGGAGGAGGACCATTCGGATACCTGTAGTATGTGCGGCAAGTTCTGTGCGGTGAGAAGTATGAATAAGGCATTAGCAGGGGAAGTTATAGACATATTGTAAGTAGCTGTAAAAAACTCGCTTTTGGGATATTTCTGTTCTTCTTTAAGGCAGAGGAGCTTTTGTTTAGAATTTTGCAAAAGGAAAAACAGCTTGTGCCACCACAACAAAATCATCTAAAAATGTTCACAACTAACTCAAACTGGTGTACAATACATATAACTTTTCCCCATAGAATATATGGGGACTTCTATGAGAAAAAGGAGGGAAAACATAATGAAAGTTACAATGTTTGTATTGCCGCTCTGCCCATATTGCAAGCGTGCAGATAGAATTATAAATGAGCTTCAAAGGGAAAATCCCCAGTATGGGATCGTGCAGTTTGAACGTTACAACGAGCTCAGCAATATAAAAATGGCAAGTGAATATGATTACTACCATGTACCTGCGTTTTTCTATGGGGAAGAAAAACTATATGAGGCAACGCCGGATGATGACGATGAGATTATGTATGGGAAAATCAAAGCTATGTTTGAAACATTAATGGAAAAATAAAAAGTTGGAGGGAATTTATGTTAGAGAACAAAAGACCGGAGTCTATGGCGAGAATTACCACAAAGGAGCTGGCAGACAAGTTCATAGCCGAGCAGTTGGATGCTCTTAGAGCACAAATTGGAGACAAAAAAGTTTTGCTTGCACTTTCAGGGGGCGTAGACTCATCAGTGGTTGCAGCTCTTTTGATAAAAGCCATTGGCAAGCAGCTTGTTTGTGTTCACGTTAATCACGGTCTTCTCCGTCAGGGAGAGCCTGAGCAGGTGGTCCGGGTTTTCAGAAATGAACTGGATGCAAATTTGATTTATGTGGATGCAGTGGATAGATTTTTGGAGCGCCTGGTTGATGTGACTGATCCTGAGGCAAAGCGCAAAATAATCGGCGCTGAGTTCATTGCGGTTTTTGCTGAAGAGGCAAAAAAGTTGGATGGCATTGAATTCCTTGCTCAAGGCACAATCTACCCGGATATTTTGGAAAGTGGCGGCGTGAAGTCTCACCATAATGTTGGTGGGCTGCCTCAAGAGCTTAATTTTGAATTGGTTGAGCCGGTGAGGCTGCTTTTCAAGGATGAGGTTAGAGTGGTCGGCAAGGCGCTTGGGCTTCCTGATGAGATGGTTTTCCGTCAGCCGTTTCCGGGTCCGGGGCTTGGAGTTCGTTGTCTAGGTGCAATTACTCGTGACAGACTTGAAGCTCTTAGACACTCTGATGCTATTCTTCGTGAGGAGTTCGCAAAGGCCGGCCTGGAGGGCAAGGTTTGGCAGTATTTTACTGTGGTTCCCGACTTCAAATCAACAGGGGTTAAGAACGATGTTCGTTCTTTCGAATGGCCTGCAATTATCCGTGCAGTGAATACTGTAGATGCAATGACTGCTACTATTGAGGAAATCCCATATGCGGTGCTTCACAAGATTACTGACCGTATAACAAAAGAGGTGCCGGGCATTAACCGTGTGCTCTACGACTTGACACCAAAACCCAGCGGGACTATCGAGTGGGAATAACAGAATCAAATATGTTACTGTTGCAAAACTATTGAAAACTGTGGATTTTAGCGATTTGAAAGCGTAAAAACTGCCTTAGTGATACTGTTTTGATACTAAAAAGTTGAAATAGTAGGTTCAAAAGGGAGTTGTTGAATTAAGGTAAATTATTTAGAAAGCCTTCCATCATTTTGTTGGGAGGCTTTTGTGGACACGGTTTAAAGAACTATATTAACTGCTTGAAGATGCGGCTATTGTATAGAAAAAATTAAAAATAACTTATGTAAAGGAGAAGTAAAAATAATGATAAAGAGTATTGTTTCACAAGTTATTAGTGGTGCAGTTGGTCACATTACTGATATTTTTAAATCGAATCTTGAAAATTATATAGGTGAGCGTAATAAAGATACTTCATGGAATAATGTTGTCCAAGAAGCTATTAAGGCTACAGAAGGTATTGACGAAGAAATCGGAAAATACATATTTAGTCGGTTATCTATTTTGAATTTGAAAAAGCATTTATTCGATAAAAATTACAATAATATTCACAGAAAGTTTGTATTGACTTTGGCAATGGAATTATGCAAGTTTGATAAGGAAAAAGACTTTTCGATTTCTTTGGGGACGGCAGTGGTTGATAAGTGGCTTGAAAAAAACAAACTATCACCAGATTGTGATAGCTATAATGTTGAGGAACTTAATAGGCTAATAAGTAACCGTGAGGAACTATACCGCAATTATTTTAAATTATTTGAAGATAACAATGGAGTTGATAAAATAAGAATATTTTACCCTAAAAACGGAGAAAGTTGGATTAGATGGGACGATAAATATTCAATCGATATTAATGTAAACTTGTCAAAGGGACTTTCTTGTGGATTTTGCAGGGAGGGTTTTGATTATTACAGAATTAATGGCGACGACGAGAAAACTCTCAAGTGTGCATATATTGAGAATGATAAAGAGATAATGCGTTTTAATAACTTTTCGTGTAGTGACGATAATATAATCATGATTTGGATTAGATAATAAACTTCTATACGAAAATAATAATCTATATATTATATTGCTTGCTAGTTATTTGGATTAAAAGCACATAACTTTAAGACCTAAAAATCTTTCAGCTATGTGCTTTTTCTGTGCTTATTTTATATCCGGTGGAACTTTTGCTCCGATACTGCTTTTATAGAATTTTACATTGCTTTCTTCAAAAGGAATGTAATCTTTTTTCAGACTGTCAGGATAGTTAGCTTTCCAATCCTGCAATGCTTCTTTAGTGATTTCGTTATTTTCATACTTCTGTTTCATTTCCTGCCATTGTTCAAGCATGTTCCGTATTCTCAAAATAGCTTCACTACCGAAATAGATGCCTGTGGTAGTGTATTCAGGATCTTCATCATTTAGAATAACAGGACGGATTTTTACTTCAATACTGTCATCCAGCTTAAACAAAAATCGCATTAAATCATGTTCCGTATAGGGATAATCAGGTTCTTTTAAATATTCTTTGTTTACATGGAGTGCAGCAGAAATATTTTCCAAGACGTCATCTTTAGGAGTACGAATATCAAGTTCGTATTGTCTTATTCTCACATCATCTAATCTGGTTCTGTCTCCTAATGCCTTTTGAGTAATTCTCCTTAGTTCACGGAATTTCTTTATCAATTTACCCAAACTCAATTTAAACACCTCCTTAGGAGCAAATTTGTTTCTCTTTTAATAATATAATCGAAAATAGACAAAAAAACAATAGAAAAATAAAATTTAGAAAAAGTATTGACAGAAACAAAAAAGCTACTTATAATCTAAAATAGAAACAGAAACAAATAAGCTTCTGAAAAGAAAGGAGGAAAGTACGATGGAGAAATTATTTCTTACTTCAAATGAAGTTGCCGATTTACTAAATATATCGCAGCAGCAGGCTTATAAAATCATTCGTGATATGAATAAGCAGATGGCTGAACACGGCTTTCTTATCCTAAGGGGAAGAATCAATAAGAAATATTTTATGGAACAAATCTACAAATCAAAGGAGGGAGAATAATGCCTGCATATAAGGACGAAAAAAATGGAAAATGGTTCGTTTCGTTCTACTACAAGGATTGGGATGGACAAAGCAGAAAGAAGCTAAAAAGAGGCTTTGAAACAAAGAAAGAGGCGGTTGCCTACGAAAGAAATTTTACAGTTAAAATGTCCGGTTCACTCAATATGCTTTTTGAGGATTACTTTGAACTCTATAAAGCCGATGTTATAGGAACCATTCGCCTTAATACATGGATGACAAAAGAACACATGATAAGGACAAAGATTTTACCGTTTTTCAGCGGCATGAAAATGAGTGAGATTAAGCCTGTTGTAGTAAAGAAGTGGCATAATGTACTCTTAAACATTGAAAATGCGGAAGGAGAAGCATATAAGCCGACTTATCTTAAGTCAATTCACGCACAACTAAGCTGTATGTTCAACCATGCCGTTAAGTATTACGGACTAAGACAAAATCCTTGTAAGGTTACAGGTAGAATCGGAAAGCAAAAGAGTGATGAGGAAGTGGAGTTCTGGACTAAAGATGAATATCTGCAATTTATTGAAGCTGTTAAAGATAAGGATATTTCATTTTATGCTTTTGAAATTCTTTATTGGACAGGGATTCGTTTAGGAGAACTCAGAGCATTGACAAAAGGGGATTTTGACTTTGATAAAAAGACAATGCGAATCAGTAAATCAGCACAGAGAATTAACGGAGAAGAAGTTATAACAGACCCGAAAACCCCTAAAAGCAAGAGAACAATAATGCTTCCTGATTTTTTAATCAGAGAGCTACAGGATTACTTCCTTAAAATCGGATACTTTTCAGAGGATGAGCAGATTTTCCCTAAATGTAAAACATATTTCAATAAGGAAATGGAAAGAGGAATAAAGAAGTCGGGAGTAAAGAAAATTAAGCTTCATGCACTAAGACACAGTCATATATCGCTGCTTATAGAAATGGGATTTACACCGGTAGATATTGCAGCGAGAACAGG
Source organism: Peptostreptococcaceae bacterium pGA-8 (assembly GCA_900112915.1). GTDB lineage: Bacteria > Bacillota > Clostridia > Peptostreptococcales > Anaerovoracaceae > S5-A14a. The sequence goes on from FONK01000001.1 coordinate 33,621, forward strand.
GCATGAAAGTATTAAGGTTTTGATGGATTACAGTCATATGTTCCCGAACAAACAGTTGGATATGGCAGATAAGCTTAATAAGGAGGGAGAGTACAGTGAAAGCACCGAAATTTCCAAGCTATGATGAAGCTGTCAATCGTAAAAAGAAAAAGACTCAAAATTTGCTGAGTAAAGAAGAGTGGCAAGCGTTGGAAGAAGAGAGAAAGCAAAAGGAAAGGGATAAAGGCAAGCGATTTGCAGGTCACAGAAAAAAAGATGTAACTATAGCATTTAGAACAAATCAAAAAGACAGAGAGCTTATTTTCAATAAGATTGCGATGTCCGGACTGAGCAGACAGGATTATATGACAAATGCAATCCTTAATGCTCCAATAAAGGTGTTTGCTACAAGAAATGTCATAGATAGTTGTAAAAGTGAGTTACAGGAAATTTTATCGGAACTGAAACGAGTGAAAGAATATGGAGAACTAGATGCTAATTATAGACATGAACTTAGGATGATTGTTGAAATAATAGATGCAGCAATACAAGAAAAAAGCCTTTAGCCATAAAGACCAAAGGCAAGATGAAAGTACAACTTGGTATTGCATCCCTGACAAGATCATTTTATCAGGTTGTACTTCTATCAGCAATAAAAAGATAGGAGGTTACGATGATAAACAGTGAGAAATATATTGAAAATATTCCGCAAGACTTAAAAAACCATAGTCAATGGTTATGGTTTAAAAGAATAGTAAATGTTGACAAGCACGGAATGGAAAAAGTCATAAAGATACCAGTAAGCCCGATAACATTGAAATCGAATTTTTGGAATCAAAAAGAAAATTGGGCAGATTTTGAAACGGCAGTTAATAATATGAAAAGTAGTGGCTGTGACGGATTGTCTTTTGTACTAAGCAAAGATGATCCGTTTGTGTGTATCGACTTGGACAATGTGGATAATAAAAAACTTGAGATATTTATAAAGGACTTTAACGATACTTATATCGAAATATCACAATCTGGAAGAGGATTACACATTTTTGTAAAGGGGAAAATAGAAAAGAACTTTAATAACCAGCTTGAGAAAGTTGAAATGTATCAAGAAAACAGATGTATTGCCATGACAGGTAATGTCTACAAATTTAATGATTTTGTTGCAAACAAAGTTCTCTTGAAACAAAAGGAGTTGGATAAATACTACAAGCTATTTTCCCCCAAAAAAAGTGTCAGAGAAGTTATTAGAAAATATCAGGAAGCTGCTGAATGTGTTCCTGATAGTGATACGGTTTTAGAAACTATGTGCAGGTATAACGCAAGGGCAAGAGCGTTATTTGAAGGCTCATATACAAGCGGAGACGCCAGTAAAGATGACTTTTCATTGCTTCTTTTTCTAAACAGTTTTACTCACGGAAATGCAGAAATGGTGAAAGAAATATTTTTGAAATCTGCACTTAATCGCATGGGCGATCGGAGTAAAAGAAGAACGGAAAAAGGATACATGAAATATTTAGAGGACAGCATTTCAAAAGCGATACAGGGAGGAAATAAGAGATATTGGGATTATAACTATCACAGAAGTAAAGGAGGATACTCGCTTGAATAATTGGCTTAAATTTGATGATTTGGAGCTAAGCGATTATGTAGATCGTGAACTTGAAATCACAGATAAGGGACAAGTCAAAAGTACAACAACCAATCTCATAACTTTGTTAGTGAATCCCTGTTTTTGTAAAGAACAAGATATTTTATCAGGATATATTTTCTTTGACACTTGCAGCAGAACAATTCGTTTTTACGGAAAGCTAAAGGGAGAAAAAAGCACTGATTTAGAAATACGAAAATGGAATGACCATATGACAAATATCCTCGGTGTTGAAATCGAAAGAGAATTTGGAATTAAGTATTCTAAAAATCGTATGGAAGATGCCGTTCTTTTTGTCGCTCATAAGAGGGCAATCAATTTACCGGCGATGTATATGGAATCGCTACCATATGACGGGCAAGAATATATTTCAAAATTACTACCCAAATATCTTGGAGCAGAGGATACAAAATTAAATTCTTGGATTATGAAACATATCTTGGTCGGTATGGTAAAAAGAGCGTTTAATCCCGGATGTAAGTTTGATGAACTGATGGTTCTTACAGGGGTGCAGGGCGTTGGGAAAACTTCATTTATTGAAAAACTGGCACTGTTTCCTGAATGGTATTGCTCATTAAACAATATAAAAGGGAAAGATGCCGTCAGTAATTTGGTAGGTAAGATTGTTGTTGAGCTTGAAGAATTTGTTGCTCTTAGAAATGCGAAAAGTGCTGATGAAGCAAAACTTTTTATTTCGGCAAGAACAAGCACGGTAAGACTTCCATATGAACGCTTTTCAACAGATGTTAAACGAAGTTGTATTTTGATTGCGACAACAAACGACGCTACATTCTTGGGAGATTTTTCAGGGGAAAGAAGGTACTTACCTGTAAAAGTGAACAGTGAAAAGATACAAATTCCGTTGATGTATGATCCGGAAAAATTTCCTGTATTGGAAACTATCACAAGAAAAGAACATGCAGAAATGCTGAAAAATGATTTTGAAGGAGCTATTGCAGAAGCGGTATATCTTTATAAAAATAAGCTGCATAATTTCTATTTGCCGAAGGAATTAAGGGGCGATTTGGACTATGTCATTCAAACACACAAGAGCGAAAACAGACATGTGCAAAATTTCTTAGACTTTATGGAATGGAAGATAACAAAGTCTGATACTCCTAATTTATTATGTTCCGCAGAATTTACAAGCAAGTATCCTGAAACAAATGAAAAAGTATTTTCAGAGCTGATGGCAAATGAGATGGCTGACGAATGGATTTTAGAGCCTAATGTAAAAAGTAAGAAAGTAAGGATTGACGGAATCGTTAGAGTGAGTAAGAAGTTCTATAAGAGAAATGCAACCACAGACTTTGTTGAAGTAAAAGATATGGAAATACCATTTTAAGAGTTTTGAAAAAGTCTGCTACCGCTACTTTGCTACCCGGCATAAAAGGTAGCGGGGTAGTGGTAGCGAAAACTTTTAAACTTTTGTAGAAAAGAAAAAACTCAGGATTTCTTGGCTGAATTGCTTATGCCGATTCTTATGCTTTCTCTGTGATAGTCATAAGAGCTTATTAGTAAAAGTATTATTTTCAGTGAGATAGCAAGCATATACTTTTTGACCACAGTCAAAAAAGTAGGCTTGTAAGCTGGTAATTCAGCTTAATCAATTTTAGGGAGAACCCTAAGACCCCGAAGAAGAAAGGAGTTATGAAAAATGACAAAGACCGTTAATCGTAAAAACAATTGTACCGTTCATTTTATGGTGAATGAAGAAGATATGAATGAGCTTAACCGAAGATTTGCAATGACCAATTTCAAAAACAAGAGAGAATTTTACCGAGACAGTATTTTTAAGAACAGAATTATTAGCATAGATATTTCCGGTGTCTTTAGAAAGGAACTGAGAGAACTATCTTCTCTTGTAAGTCGTAACTCAGCAAACCTGAATCAAATTGCAAAGGCAGTAAACAGCACAGGAGTTATTTACAAAGATGATATTGAAAGTATCAAGAACGCCTTGCAGGGAGAATTAATTTTCCTAACAGACTTTAGAGAAAAGGTAACAGACCATATCATTAATCAGGTGGTAGGATAATGGCAGTTACAAAGATACATCCGATCAAAACAACACTGAAAAAGGCAATAGATTATATCTGTAACGGAGATAAAACGGATGATGAAATCTATGTTACAACCAATCTTTGCAGTAGAGAAAATGCTTATAAAGAATTTGAACTTACCAAGAAACAATTTGGTTCAAAAACCAAGACCTTAGCCCATCATTTAATTCAATCCTTTGTCCCGGAAGAAGTCAGTTTTGAAGAAGCACATCAGGTAGGAATTGAACTCTGTGAAAAGATTTTAGAAGGAAAATATGAGTATGTTTTAGCGACACATATCGACAAAGACCATATCCACAATCACATAATTTTTAATTCCATTGATGTCAAAGAAGGTAAGATATATCATTCCTATTACGGTTCCTATATGAATATTCGAAATCAAAGCGACAAGCTTTGTAAGGAGCATAATTTATCTGTAATTGACCAAGAAACAGAAAAAGAAATCAACGAAATTAAGCGAAGAAAATTTGTGAATTGGTACGACTGGAATGAAGATAAAAAAGGCATCAGTTATAAATCAAGGCTTCAATTTGATATTGATAGAACTATAAAACAGTCCATCAACTGGCAGGACTTCTTATCTAAAATGGAAAGCTATGGTTATGAGATTAAACAAGGAAAACACATAGCTTTAAGGACTAAAAATCAGCAGAGATTTACCCGAGCAAAGACCATAGGAGCCAACTATACCGAAGAAAGAATTAAGGAACGAATCCTGAATAAAGATAGAGAGATTGGCAATATCGTAGATATTAGGAATAACGATAAAGCAAAGTCAAGTAGAGGATATGAGCGTTGGGCGACAAAGTATAATCTTCAAACAGCGGCTTCAACGCTGGTTGAGATTAGAAACAAAGGCTTTAGGTCAATGGAAGAATTGGAGCGTGGTATTAGCAGACTCTCCATTGAAAAGAATGAACTAAGACAGGAATTTGATAAGCTGTTATGGGAGCAAAAGAGGATAAAGGAAGTCGTTAAACATATTCAAATTTGTATCAGCAAGAGAGAACATTACGAAGGTTATCGTAAAAATCCGAATGACAATATTTATATGATGATGAATCGAAAAGATGTAGAAGTCTATCAGAAATCTTATGAAGAAATAGATACTTTCCTTAAGCAATTTCCACACTTAAGACATATGATATTGGGAGAGTTAAAGACAAAATCAAGTAAAAATCTTTTCAAGAAATTAAACGAGCATTCCAAAAATTTACAAGCTAAACAAGAGGAGATTGCGAAGAAACATAATTCATTATCGGCACAGTATGATGAATTGGAACATCTGAAAGTTAATATGAATGAATATCTTGGTCGAAATAAAACGGAGAAAAAAGAATCGGTTATTGCTGTAATTAAAAGGCATCAGGCTGAAGACAAGGAAAAGCCAAAAGAAAAGATTAGAATATCTAAAGAAGCAGAAAGATAATTTTATAGTCGGTGTGGTCTTAAGACTGCACCGACTATATTTTACCAAAGATAAAATGGAGAGAATATCTAATGATAACGTGAGATTTGTTGAATAAATTGCTTGTTTATGCTATAATCTAATAAACCATAACTGTGTGGTTGTGACTTTAGGAGGTGTGAAAGTGGCAGTTTGCTATAACAATCTTTGGAAATTGCTTATAGATAAAAATATGAATAAAACCGAATTAAAAGAGGCTGCAGGCATAAGCTTTAATGTGATGGCTCGCATGGGGAAAAATGAGACTATTTCTTTTGAGAGTATTGAAAAAATATGTACTGCATTGAATTGTGATGTAGGAGATATTATTTCGATTGCTCAAAATACAGAAGCGGAAGTTAAAGCTTTTAAAACAATAGAATTGTTTGCAGGAGCAGGAGGGTTAGCTTTAGGCATCGAAAAAGCGGGATTTGATACGATTGGATTGATAGAATTTGACAAATCAGCTTCAGATACATTGAAATGTAATCGACCTGATTGGAGAGTTATAAATGATGACATTGCTAACGTATCGTGTTTGGACTTAGAGAAATATTTTGACATAAAAAAGGGGGAACTTGATTTGTTATCAGGAGGAGCTCCTTGTCAATCTTTTTCTTACGCTGGCAAAAGATTGGGATTAGAGGATGCAAGAGGGACTTTATTTTATCATTATGCAAAGTTCTTGGATAAACTCCAACCCAAAATGTTTTTGTTTGAAAATGTTAAAGGATTGCTTACTCATGATAGAGGTCGAACATATAAAACTATTACAGATATCTTTGAAAATTCAGGATATACAATTCAGAAAAGTATACTAAATGCTTGGGATTATGGAGTGGCACAAAAAAGAGAACGTCTTATTACCATTGGAATACGAAATGATTTGATTGATAAAATGCATTTTGACTTTCCAATTCCGCATAAATATAAACCTGTGTTACGAGATATCCTAATGGATTGCCCTGAGAGTGAAGGGACACCTTATTCTGAAACTAAGCGAAAAATTTTTGAATTGGTTCCTCCAGGAGGTTACTGGAGAGATATTCCAGAGGATATAGCCAAGGAGTACATGAAAAGTTGCTGGTATATGGAGGGGGGAAGAACAGGTATCTTAAGGAGATTGAGCTTAGATGAGCCATCTCTTACAGTATTAACTTCGCCAAGTCAAAAACAGACGGATCGTTGTCATCCTTTAGAACCACGCCCATTTACTATAAGGGAAAATGCAAGATGTCAAAGTTTTCCGGATGATTGGCAATTTTGTGGAAGTATTGGACAACAGTACAAGCAAGTTGGGAATGCTGTTCCTGTAAATTTAGCATATGATATTGCTATAAAAATAAAAGAAGCATTGGAGGAATTATAATGTGGAATTTAACTTTTATAACAGAAGAAGATTTTACAAATCATGTGAAATCTACCATTGAAAAATATGGCGAAAAGCTAGAATCTTTCGATTTGAAGCGTTTCAACAAAAATATTATTGATCCGATAAAACTTATTTTTGATAAGACGGTGTATCAATCATCGTGGGAAGAAATTGTAAGTAATGAAATATTTCGTCAAAGAGATAAATCAAATAATAATGATATAGGGTATTTTCATCAAAGAATTTTTCAGTATATAGCAAATTGTCATGTTCCACCTAATGGTGAAGAGGGCGGTTGGGATGTCATATATGAAAATGCTACTGGAATTGAAATCCCTGATGCAGGTAGTGTTCATACTGTATATGTTGAGATGAAGAACAAACATAATACTATGAACTCAGCTTCAGCCGGTAAGACGTTTATTAAAATGCAAAATCAGCTTTTGAACGACGATGATTGTGCTTGCTTTTTGGTTGAAGCGATTGCACAGCGTTCTCAAAATATCAAGTGGGAAACTACTGTAGATAAGAAAAAAGTAGGGCATAAATTGATTCGTAGAGTAAGTCTTGATCAATTTTATGCACTTGTAACGGGGCAGGAAGATGCTTTTTATCAAATGTGTATGGCTCTTCCAACAGTAATAGAAAAAGCAGTAAAAGATTTTGAAGGGACAATTGTTCCTCATGACACAGTTATTGATGAATTAAGAGAAATGGCAGCTAAACAGGATATTGAGTCCGAAGATATGGCAATTGCAATGGCAGCGTATATGCTTGGGTTTGGTAGTTATATAGGATTTTTAAAATAGTTATGGAGGATTCGAGTTGAAATTTACGGAAAAACAAATAAATAGTATGGCATCTCCTATTAGTCAGTCAGAAGATGAAAAGTGTAGAAATGCAATTCGCATGGTGCGAGATGCAATGAAAAAACTTGATTATACAGATGATGGGAAAGAAATTCGTTCCTATATGGCGGACACCTATTCATATGCTCTCGATCTGCGTCAACGATATACAAGTAAGAAAATAACGTTGCTTGTTCAAGGTTCATATGCCAATAGGACAAACATTACAACAGAAAGTGATGTTGATGTAGCAGTAATTTTGGAATCAACCTTTATACCTAAGTATAGAAACGGAGTTACTGGTAGTGATTATGGTTTCAGTGATGGTACATTTTCTGTTTATGAATTAAAGAATGAGGTTCAAGATGCATTAAACCAGCACTTTAGAGGCCAAGGGGTTGAAAGACATGATAAGTGCATAAAAGTTGTTGGGAATACATATCGAGTAGATGCAGATGTTGTTCCTGCATATAGGTATAGAGATTATTCTGATGATTATCGATATGATGATGGTAATTATGTTGGTGGCATTGAAATCAGACCAGACAGCGGAGGGAAAATAATTAATTATCCAGAACAACATATTCGTTTAGGTATAGCTAAAAATAAGGTAACAAAGTACAATTTTAAAAAATGTGTTCGTATAATTAAGAGCATGAGGGAAAGAATGGAAGAAAATGGATACAGAGTTAATTCGAAAGTATCATCTTTTGGGTTAGAGTCATTGCTTTGGAATGTGGATGTGTCGGCGTATACTAAATATTCAAGTATATTAAGATATACATTTGGTGAGATTGTTTCTTTTCTTAAGAATGATTTCGTTAATTTTGGAACTTACGTGGAGATAAATGGTATTAAGAGTCTTTTCCCTGATTTGGTAACACAGAATGCTTATCAGAATTTTATCAATGATTTATATAATTTTTATGAGTATGATATTCAGGAGTAATAAAATTGGATAGTAGAATAATAAAATTATTGTCAAAAAGTTTGTGGGTTGCGTTGGCTTTGTTTGCAATTCGCTATTTAATATGGAATTTTAATTCTTTATATGACTTTATAGGAGCTGCAGGAGAGGTAATTTCTATTACAATAGTCATTATGGGGCTATATAGTGGATTTTTATGGAGATATAATCCTCTTGAAAAAATACCTAAATTGATGGGGTTGTATGAGGGGATTATAGAATATAGTTACAATGGAACTGTGGCAAAAAAGGATACGTTTGTAAAAATAAGACAGACATTACTTTCTATTAAGGTACAGATCACAACAAATGAAATAACAAGTAATACGATTGTTGCTAATCTCGTGGAGGAAAATGAGGAATATGTTTTGTATTATACATACATAACAAATCCTAAAAGTAAATATAGTAAAGAAAATCCGATACAGCACGGTACATGCAGACTTATATTAAGTACCAAGGACTGTTTGACAGGTAATTACTGGACCTCTCGACAGACAATAGGAGATATTGAATTGAAGAGAATAAATAATAGTAAATAGTGAAATGAAGGGATTGTGTAGTATCACTATTGATACTGTTTTGATACTAAAAAACTCTAAAACCACAAAAAATAGGTATAAAAATAGCTGAAAATAGAAACTAAAAAGATACTAATACAAAATTTAAGAAACAAATGTGCTATGGTAATTATTGAGTGGGAGTAGAGCGAAAAATCACAGAAATGGCTTAAAATAAGGATTTTGAGCCTATTAAGACAAGCGACTGGGACAAAATTGGGTAAAGATTATAAAAAGAATAATCTCAATAATTGTTCAAAGAGGCTTGCAATTGAATATAAAAAATCAGACCGTAGCGTGAGTGCTTCGGTCTTTTTGTGGTTCATTAGGATATATATTGTTAAGCGAAATTTGGACAAACTGGGATTTATTTGCGATGAGATTGCATTCTTTCTATACCTTCTGAATATTCTAAAAGCTTAACAATTAGTGGATTATCAAACTCCCATTGGTCAATTATATATCTTGGATAAGAAAGTACATATGTAGGATTTTTTTCTAATTGCTTAAGTTCAAATAAAATTTGTTGAAGATTATTAATTCTCCATTTATCTAAATCCATCATGTTATTTTTTATCTCATTTTGTATAAGTTCCTGTATTTCTTTATTTTTCATTAAGTCCTTTAAATTCAAATTTCCCAGCTCTACAAGCGAAGGATTTAGTTGTTTCTTCTTTTTGGGTTTTGGTGCAGGTAATTCATCATACATTGAATTGAATAAGTCAGTTAGAAATTCTTTGTTATCTACATCATCTACCAACAACATTTCCTTTGCTCCATCATATGGTAACTCATACTTTGCATTTGGCATATATGCTATTGCAGATTTAACAGGCTTCACTAAAAACCTATCATCATAAATTCCACCAACAATTTTTCCACGATAATAAATTATATATTCGCCCATCATTGATCTATATGTTATTTCTTCCAACTCGGATAGTTGTTCTAAAATGAAATCTAAATATTCTTTACTTGAAGCCATGACTTCACCTCACAAATTCAAATTTGCTAAATAATAGCCTTCTAATCATTTGTATTATTTTTTGTTTTTCTTCAAAAACCTTGATTTTTTAGGAAACGATAGTTTCCAGTCTTCTAATTCTTCATCAGAGATTTCTCCGTTATAATGCTTTTTTCTCATCTCATCCCACTCTACTAAAAAATCATCAAAGTGAGGATTATGAGATAGTAGTGCAGTAGGTTCACCGTTTCCTGAAAGGGGACGGAACTTCATTTCCTTTTCATAGTCAAAGATAATATGCATGATCTCAAAAATAGAGTTTGGATCATGGTCGATTAAAGCAGAAATATCACAGTTAAGTGCATCTGCTATTTTTCGTAATTGTTCAATGTTTGGTGATCTATTTCCCAATTCATAATTACGAATTGCAGCATCAGTCAGTCCGGACATGATGGCAAGCTCTTTTTGTGTTAGTTTTCTAAATAAGCGAATTTGCTTTAATTTCTTACCGGAAATCATTTCAAGACTCCTCTCTTAAAAATTCTCTATTATATTTTATCACAAATTGTACTTCAACACAACAGAAGTGTTCTGTACATAACATGAAATAATCCCGTAATAATAGCCTGCACGGAATAATAAAAATTATAATAGGGCTTGACAGAACGAAAATGAACTATTATAATACAAATATACAGTTCAAATACGAACTGTTAGAACGCAAGATATTTAGATTGACGCTCGTCCTATCTCAAGACATGGATGCAGAACCTTGCAAAAACTATGAATTGAAAGGAGGGCTAAAAATGCAAAAGGTATTCATGACAGCAAAAGAAGTTCAAGATTTTTTAGAAGTCAGCAGAACGACTGCATATCAGTTGATAAACGAAATGAATCAAGAACTGACAAAGCTCGGCTATCGAGTACAAAGAGGTAAAGTGAATCGACAGTATTTCATGGAAAAGTATTGTTATGGAAATGAAGTTAGAAAAGAGGTGTAAAGGTGGGTGCATATAGAGATGAAAATAAAAATGGCACTTGGTACTGCAAGTTCAGTTATGTGAATTGGAAAGGGGAAAAGTTATATAAGAAAAAAAGAGGATTTTCAACAAAGAAGGAAGCTTTGAATTGGGAAAAAGAGTTTCTATCACAACAAGCCGGGACGGTTGAAATGACATTTAGGGAATTCTTTGAACTGTATAAAAGAGATAAAAAGCCACGTATTAGAGAGAACACATGGCGAACTAAAGAAGCAATCGTTATGACTAAAATAATGCCATATTTAGGAGATTTGTTAATGAATGAAATTAGCAATGTAGCCATTATACAGTGGCAGAATGAATTGATGAAAATTAAAGATGATAGAGGTCAAACATACTCACCGACTTATCTTCGAACAATACATGCTCAACTTAGCAGTATCCTAAATCATGCTTGCAGATATTATAGTTTGAAAACCAATGTGGCAAGAGATGTTGGCACTATGGGAGAAAAAGAAGCTGATGAAATGTCGTTCTGGACACAGGAAGAATATGAATCATTTATTGAAGTGATTAAGGACAAGCCACAGTCGTTTTATGCATTTGAAATTCTTTATTGGTGTGGACTTAGAATGGGAGAGCTTCTTGCACTGACCAAAGAAAAATTTGATTTCAAGACTGGAACTATCAAAATTGATGAATCGTTGCAAAGAATTGATGGAAAGAATGTTATAACTCCACCTAAAACAAAAAAGAGCATTAGAAAAGTTGTTATGCCTGATTTCTTGGCAGAGGAAATCAAAATTTATCTGGATGGTTTTTATAAATTAAAGCCGAAAGACCTAATATTTAGTTTTTCTAAGAGTTTTCTACATCATGAAATGGATAGAGGCTCTAAGAAAGCCAATATAAAAAGAATAAGAGTGCATGATTTAAGACATTCCCATGTATCCCTGCTAATTGAACTGGGATTTTCTGCTACAGCTATTGCAGATAGAGTAGGGCATGAATCAATTGATATAACTTATAGATATGCACATCTGTTTCCGAGTAAGCAAAAAGAAATGGCGGTTTCACTAACACAGGTTAGGGCAAAATCTCAAAATGATTGGGAAGATTTATTGAAAGAGGATGAAGATGATGTTTAGACCGGAGTCATTGCAAAGAAGAACAAAGCAGATTAAATCAAATAATAAAAAGAATGAAGAAAATAGAAAGCGTAACCGTATTTTGAATTTTAGAGTTTCAGAGGAAGAATATGATCTGATAAATAAGCAAATTGAAATAAGTGGGTTATCAAAACAAGAGTATTTCATACAGCTACTTGGAGAACATCAAATCAAAATTATAGCTGACTACAGAGTATTAGATGCTATATCAAAAGAGATATTCCAGTTTGCAAAAGTGGTTAAAAAGTTCGGGAAATTAAATGAAGAAGAGCAAGATGTTTTGCTGTATATTTTAGAGATTTATGAAGAAATTAAACAAGAAAAAAGCCTTTAGCCAAAAGACCAAAGGCAAGATGAAAGTACAACTTGGTATTTCATCCCTGACAAGATTATTCTATCAGGTTGTACTTCCGTCAGCAACATAAAGATTGGAGGACAAAATGATAAAAACAGAAAAGTATAAACAAAATATTCCAATGGAATTAAGAGAATATAAACAGTGGTTATGGTTTAAGAAGATTAGGAAAATGGATTTGAAAGGAAGAGAAAAAACTCTCAAGATTCCAGTAAGTCAAATTACCTTGAAATCAAGCGATTGGAATAATAAAGAAAACTGGGCAGACTTTGAAACAGCAGTTAATAATATAGAAAGTAGTGGTTGTGATGGATTGTCTTTTGTATTAAGCAAGGATGATCCATTTCTTTGTATCGACTTGGATAATGTATCTCATGATATGAGAGAAATGTTTTGCAGAGATTTTCATGACACATATATTGAAACGTCTCAATCCGGCAAAGGACTTCACATTTTTGCAAAAGGGAAAATTGCTTATAATTTCAATAACCAAATTGAGAAAGTGGAAATGTATCAAAATAACAGATGTATTGCTATGACGGGGAATAGTGTTGATGGAACGCTAAATAACATCATAGACAAGCAAAAGGAGATTGATAAATACTATGAATGCTTTGCACCAAAAAAGAGCATTAGAGAGCAAATAAAAGCATATCAATCAGATAATGATTTACTGCCTGATGCACCTATAATTATAGAAACGATGTGCAAGCATAATACAAAAGCTAAAGGATTGTTTGAGGGAACTATCTCAAGTGGTGATGACAGTAAAGATGATTTCCTATTACTACTATTATTAAATAGCTACACACATGGCAATGAGGTGTTGATGAAAGATATATTTCTAAAATCTGCCTTAAATCGTATTGATGATAAGAGTAAAAGAAAAAATGAAGCTGCTTATATCAGATATTTGGAGGATAGTATTAAAAAAGCAATTCAGTATGGGAATCAAAGATATTGGGATTATAACTATCACAGAAAAAGTGTAGGTGATAGTCGTGACTGATTGGTTGAAATTTAATGACGATGAACTGTCGGATTATCTTAATAGAGATTTAGAATACACAGATAAGGGACAAATAAAGAGTAACACAACCAATATCATCACGGTGTTAGTAAATCCACTATTTTGCAGAGAAAAACAGATGATAGACGGAACAATTTTCTTTGATACTTGTAGCATGACAGTCAGGTTTTTTGGAACTTTGAAAGGTGAAAAGCAGAAAGAAAATGAGATAAGAAAATGGAACGATCACTTAACCAACCTTTTAGGGGTAGAGATAGAAAGGGAATTTGGCATTAAGTATTCAAAAAATAGAATGGATGATGCCATAACCTTTATTGCTCATAAAAGGGCGATAAATCTTCCTGCTATGTATATGAAATCTCTTGCGTATGATGGTGAGGGTTATATATCTAAATTGCTTCCTAAATACCTTGGAGCAGAAGATACAAAATTAAATGCCTGGATTATGGAGCATATGCTAGTTGGTATGGTAAAAAGAGTTTTTAATCCCGGATGCAAGTTTGATGAGCTGATGGTTCTTACGGGAATTCAAGGTGTAGGTAAAACCAGCTTTATAGAGAAGCTGGCTTTATTTCCTGAATGGTATTGTTCCTTAAACAATATTAAGGGCAAGGATGCAGTCAGTAATCTTGTTGGAAAAGTTGTAGTGGAATTGGAAGAATTTGTAGCTCTTAGGAATGCGAAAAGTGCAGATGAAGCGAAGCTGTTTATCTCTGCAAGAACAAGCACTGTAAGACTTCCATACGAAAGATTTTCTGCTGATGTAAAGAGAACTTGCATATTGATTGCAACTACCAATGATGCAACTTTTTTAGGAGACTTCTCAGGCGAAAGAAGATATCTACCTGTGAAAGTGAACAGTGAAAATATTGAATTACCAATCATGTACGATATAGAAAAATTTCCTGTACTGGAAACTATCACAAGAGAAGAGCATCGTAATATTGTTCAACATGATTTTGAGGGAGCTATCGCAGAAGCGGTATATCTTTATGAAAACAAACTTTATGATTTCTATTTACCTAAGGAGTTGCGTTCAGATTTGGATTTTGTTATTCAAACCCATAAGAGTGAGAACAGGCATGTACAAAATTTCTTGGACTTTATGGAATGGAAATCTACAAAATCAGACACTCCAGATTTGCTATGCTCTGCTGAATTTACAAGTAGATACCCTGAAACCAATGAAAAAGTATTTTCGGAATTGATGGCAAACGAAATGGTATATGACTGGAAACTTGAACCATCTGTAAAAAGCAAGAAGGTAAGAATTGACGGAGTGGTTCGGGTTAGTAAGAAGTTTTATAAACGAAATATTAATACAGATTTTGTTGAGGTTAATGCAGAGGACATACCATTCTAATAGTTTTGAAAAATTCCGCTACCGCTACTTTGCTACCCGTAAGATAAGGTGGTGAGGTAGTGGTAGCGATAATTTTTAACTTTTATAGAATTTACCTAAACGAAGCATACAGTATTTCTGTGATAGTTAAAAGTATGAAAAAGCTTGATAAATGGAATGCAAAGTTCACTTTAGTAGCAAGCACAGTAAGTGTGTGTACACTTACAGAAAAATGACTTTAGAAATCAAATCGGAGATTTAATTTCGAGCAACATTTTTAGCTTGTTAGGGAGAACCCTAAGACCCCAAAACTTAATAGAAGGAGGATATTTAAGATGGAAAATAGAAAAAGAAATGTAAGGTTGAGATTTGATTTAACAGATAAAGAAAAAGAATTATTTGAAAGGAAAAAGGAAGAAAGCGGAGCGAAAAGAATGAGTCATTTTATACGAAAAACAGTTTTAGAAAAGGAAATTTATGAAGTTGATTTGGAGCCTTTGAGAGATTTATACGGAACATTATCCGTTGCCACAAATAAAATAAATCAGATTGCCAAGAGGATAAATCAAACAGGAGTTATTTATAAGAGTGATATTGATGATATGAAGAAATCTATTGAAGAGTTCTCAAAAGAAGTGTGGGATATACATTCGTTGTTGCTTAAGAACATCAAATAATTGAAGATTTAATTTTATATTAAATAACTATCAGTAGATCTAAAATTCATAAATTAGAACTGATATATTGAAAATATTAGACCGATATGGTATAGTAATTATACCGTTAAGAATGGAGGGAGCCATGATGTCTAACTTTTTTGTTAATGATAAATTTAAAGTCCTTGAATGTATGGAACAGAGACAAATTCAAGTTAATGATGAATCAATAGTTAAATTATCGCAGCAAGAGATTGCAGATATATTAGGTTTTACGAAAACAAAAGTAAATAATATAGTTAGAGAACTGAAGGAAAATGGGTATTTGACTCAGCTTAGTTCAAGAGGAAAGTATATATTAACTGATATTGCAAATGAAGAAATTAATAAAATGAAGAATGAGGAGGCGACAAAATGAACACAAATACAATGCCATTAGAGGCAGAAACAAGAGTGCTTATTGACAGAAGCCTCGAAAATCTTGGTTGGAAATTCAAAGGGAAAGATAAGAATGTATTTTTTGAACAACCTAGAACAGAATCAGAGAGAAAAAAGTTGGATGGCAAGCGTCCGGATTATGTTTTATATTCTAAGGATAGTGATAAACCGCTAATCATTATTGAGGCTAAGAAAAAAGGATCACGTATCGATGCTGCATTAGAACAAGGTATTAGTTATGCGAGAGCATTAGAAGCACCATTAGTATTTGCTACGGATGGAGTATTTTGTAAAGCGTTCCATACTGTTGCAAATCGTGCACCAATATTAAATGGTGAAGAAGTTGATGAATTTATTCGTGAAGCTCTTGCACTACGTTATTTAGCTACATACGAGGTTAATACTGTAAGTCCTAAGGTTCAGTATGACAGAAAGGAACTTATTAGAATTTTTGATGAAGCAAATAATATGCTTAGAGGTGAAGGCTTACGTGCTGGTATTGAACGCTTTGGGGAGTTTGCAAATATACTTTTCTTAAAACTTATCAGTGAAAGTGAGCAAATTAAAAGAGAAAGTGGAATAAAAACAAATTTTGATATTGCTTGTAGTTGGGATAGTATAAAAAATATTCCGATTTCAACACGTATAGAATATATAAATAAGACTGTTTATGAAAAATTGAATAACCTTTATAAAACAGATATATTTACTCCTCTTCAAATACGAGACACAAGTATTCTAAAAGAAATTATGGATAAATTGGATCCTTTAATGCTTACGGATGTTGATAGTGATGTTAAGGGAGATGCCTTTGAATATTTTCTTAAAGCTTCAACTTCTACCAAAAATGATTTAGGTGAATATTTTACTCCAAGGCATATTGTGAAAACAATGGTGCGTTTGGTCAATCCGCAAATAGGTGAAACTATTTATGAGAAGAAGATTAAGGAATGGATACACAAACCTACACTTTATTCTCTTCAAAGTGCTTAAATTAAAGGATTTAAGAAAAATCAAAAATCGAATAGAAATAATCGTTGTTCTAGCTAATCGAAAGGCTAGATTTTTTTATTTTAGGTGTGTCAATTTCAACGACAAGGGGGTCAACAAAATTATTTGGGGTGTGTCTTGATATTACTTGACTTATTTGGGTTTAAGAGTGATGTATATTAGCCAAGGAGGTCATTGAAGTGAGAGAAGTCAAACAAATAATAAAAGACGAGATGGATTATAGCCTTTGTAAATTGTTACTGGACTATTTATATTTCATAGAATTAATAGATGAAGAAAAGTGGATAGATACAAGTATCGAGGTAAAAGAGAAATATGATCCACCAACACTAATGCTGGAGTAACGATATGGGAAAAGAAGTAATTAAGCTTGAACCGAAGTTCCCACAACTCATCAAAGTTGAGAAATTAAAAGTTGCTGCATATGCGAGAGTGTCAACAGAAAAAGATGAGCAGCATAATAGCCTAGAAGCGCAAAAAGATTATTTCTTGAAGTATATAAAAAATGAACCGGAATGGGAGTATGTAGGATTATATTATGACGATGGTATTTCAGGACTTAGTAAAAAGAATAGAGATGGTTTTAATAGCCTTGTGAAAGATGCACTTGATGGGAACATAGATCTAATTGTCACAAAATCAATAAGCCGATTTGCTAGGAATACTGTAGATACCATCAGCACAATTAGAAAACTAAAGAGGGAAGGAGTAGGTGTATTTTTTCAAAAAGAAAATATTTATACTTTGGATAGCAAGAGCGAGTTTGTTTTAACTCTTATGTCCAGTTTTGCTCAAGAGGAATCTAGGTCTATTTCAGAAAATTGTACATGGGGACAGAGAAAAAGATTTGCTGATGGTAAAGTGTCAATTCCATTTGCAAGGTTTTTAGGATATGACAGAGGTGAAAATGGAGAACTTGTTGTCAATGAGAAAGAAGCTAGAATAGTTGAATATATTTATTCTTTGTTTATTTTAGGATTTACATTTAGTGAGATAAAAAGTGCGCTTGAATTCTATAAAATCAAGTCCCCAGGAGGAACTGATAGTTGGAATCATCAAAATATAAAATCAATATTAACCAATGAAAAGTACAAGGGAGATGCACTATTACAGAAATCCTTTACTGTCGATTTCATGACTAAAAAGAAGAAAAAGAATGAAGGTGAACTTCCTATGTATTATGTGGAAAATAACCATCAAGCAATTATTCCTAAGAAGATTCACGATTATGTTCAAAACAAAATGAATAACGATGTAACAATAAGAGTTTCTCATTTAGGAGGTAAAATTATCTGCGCCAAGTGTGGTGAATATTTTGGTCGCTTTAAAATTCATCCAGATTGGTATGGCGGCAGATGGGCTTGGAGATGTAGAAACAAATACAGCAAAAGCAATAAATGTGTAATGAGACACCTTTATGATGATAATGTCCATCAAGCTATAAATGTTGCTGCATTTGAAGTTCTTTCAGCTAGAAAAGATCTAATTACTTATGTCAGCAAGATTACTGGTATTACAAGCAGAAAGATAAATAAGATAATAAAGGAAATGGGCGTTGATTTTACAGGGAATTATCAAATACTAGAAAATATTATTGATAGCATCAAGGTTAAAGAAAGCCATGATACTACTTTTTTATTTATTGATGGTAGCAAAGCAAAAGGCCATATATTTGGAACTGGAAAGACAAGAATAAAAGGTGTAAGAGAAGGTAAGACACATAACTATGGAAATAAAAGCATAAGACCAGAACCAGAGCATTTTGATGAATTTGTTAAATGGCTAAAAGAAGAAAGCGGTCTATCAGAATCAACTCAGAAAAGCATAAGAAAAAGAACTAGACTTGCTCATAGCATTTGCAAGTTAGACGATATTGAAGGGTATATTGAGAAACTTGAAACTAGGGCAAAGTATAAGAAACTGGATGATGGTGTAAAGTCGAATGTGAAGTATGCGTTCAGAGTGTATTTTAGGTTTTTGGAGCAGTGTAAGTAGAATAAAATAGCATTTGTATTTTATGTGTAGGGCGTTGCAGTGACAAAAAAAGAGGTGTCCCCACCAATAAGTGCAAATAAAAAGTAGCCTGCAAATTCTGCAAGCTACTAAAAATTTAGATAAAGATTTACTTAATTGCGGATTTTCTCAAAAACTTCAGGCATATTAAGAATTACATTTAAAGCCTCGTTTCTGACATTGTGGTTAGAACAGTCAATAAGAGATTTGCTTAATTTAATACCCTTATTTGACAATTCTATAATGTATTCTGGATGTTGCTTTATATATGATGCAGTTTCGCGACTAAATCCAATCCTTTGCAGCAAAATAGTGCTTGGATTTGTCGTACCATATTCAACATATTCATACCAATCATTATCAAATGAAGTTACTCCATGTATTCTTTTATACTCGTTTGAAAATTTCAAAAAATAATTTGATAGACTGAAAAGAATTATGTTATCAATAACTTCAAGGGTATCTGCAAACAATATATTTCTAAATTCTTTTGTATCTTGATAATACGCCATTTGAGTTTTATTAATCCAGAAATTATTAGGATTTTCCCTATGAAAGTCTATGCCTTTATTTATAATATTGCTTAATCCAAAGCCAGAAATCCACTGAAGTAGTAATACTCCGTACCATCTTAACTTTTTATGTTTTCCGTCAGTGATTTTACCTAGTGTTGAATATTCGTATTGCTCCCATTTGAAAATATCACAAAGTTTTTCAAGAAATTCCATTACATCATTGTACCTGAAATGACCTTCTTTTCTTTCTGGATAGTGAAGCCCATTTCTAATTGCCTCGGATAAATTTAATGATTGGTCTGCAGAAATATTTATGTCATCGTCTGGATGAAAATTATTCTCTTTTAGTTTATTTCTTATTGAAATTTCATCTTCAGAAGATAATAAATCAGAGAATGAACTGCGAACTAAGCTGCTGTTATCAGAAACAATATCTTTTGCCAATATCAAGCTAAATTTTCTTGTTAACTCATAAGATTCTTCGCTTTGTCTTTCATTTCGTTTTTTTATTTCTACATTTCCTGATTTTAATGTCTCGATGATATATTTTCTTTCTGGATTGGTTAGAACTCCGGCACCAGCTTCTACTGATAAAATTTGCTCAGGAACTTTAGTTTTTAGCATTTCAATAAATTCTGATTCATCTGATTTATCGTCTTGCTCAGTTACGAATATAACATTACCATAGAGGTTATATTCAATTCGTCCGACTCTTCCAATAAGATTTCTAAAGTCAACGGGAGTCATTTTACGTGTGAATATCTTTTTAGTAGTAATAAATAAGTTATCGGCTGGTAGGTTGACTCCTTCAAGTAAAGTGCTTGTGCAGAATAGTGTAGTAATTTTTCCTTTACGGAATAAATCTTCTATACGCATCCTAATTGACGAAGGCAGATAACCAATATGGTATGCAATACCTTTTTTAACCATTTCAGCCAAATAATAGTCTTTATGTACTGCACTAGAAATATCGCGAGATAAAACATCTAATTCTTTATCATTTAGTAGATTTAGCCTATTTGCAAAATTTTGAGCTGTTTGAACAGCCTTGTTTTTTGAATTAAAAAATACTATTGTTTGTCTATTACGAGATACCTCACTATTTCTATTGTTATATTCAATTACATGTAAAAAATCCTCTAAAGTAGCATTTTTATCGTTTATTTTGGCTATATTGATAGGTGCTTCGGTATGAGGATTATATACAGAAACATCTTTGCCTTTAAGATCAAGTAAAAACTTGATTTGTGTAACAGGAGAAAAAGAGGTCTTTAGAGCTTTAAAATTATTTTTACTAATATCTGTTAATAGTCGCAAATACACCTCTGGATTAGGAATATTTGGAGAGGCGAAAATAAACTTTGGTGGAGTATGTCGCTTATTTAACATATCTACAGTTTTATAATAAAAGGGAGCTCTGCTATTTTTTGCTGATAGTTTATGAGCTTCATCAATAAATAAATAATCTATTTTAAGATTAGGATGTGCGATAAGCATATATAATAAGCGTTCGGGTGTAACAATATATATGAAGTTATGCTCTCCCTCTAAAGCAATATCACTCGAAGCCGTAATTACTTTATAATTATGCTGCTCTAAAAGTTCATTAAGATCCTCACGAATAATCTTTTGAGAGACTTCATTAATTAAAGCTTTTGTTGGTACAACTATAGCAAAATTTTTTCTTGCATTATTTTCGATTTGCTCTTTTATAAACATCCTCATTAAGAAGGATTTACCCATAGATGTTGGAGCGGAGTAGCTAAAACACCTGTCGTTTAGATGATCGTATACTTGCTTTTGAGCCGATAGAAAATGCAAATTTTTTTGAGATGGAATTCTTAAGTAATCTTTTTTGAATTCAAGATAAGCTTGGCTTAAAAAGAATGGTTCGTTAAAACTTGTACCTAAGATATTTATTCCACGACTATTATCAGTATTTGAGAAGACAGAACCTCCAAATGCTTTGATACTATTGCTATGTGGAAATAGATAATTTAATAAAACAATAATCTCTTGAGCCCACATTTTCTGTTGTTCAGATTTTTCGTTATGGTTTGATTTTGAAAGCAAATCAGCAAAACGAAGTAAGTCATTGATTTCATTGTTATTTAATGTGTCTGTATTATCTGTAACTTGTAGAGTTTTCTTAGCATATGAAATCAAAGTTTTTTCATAAAGATTATTTAGATATGCGTTATTTTCTATATCATTAAAAAGTAGATTACCAATTTTTACTTTATTATCACTCATAATCAAACCTCACTTATATCAGTAAATCTTCCATTATTTTTCTCTTATCATTTTCTGCATCATTGAATGGAACGATATAGAAATAAAATGAGTGGGTATTCAGATTTAAGTTGTTTATTTTTGCTGTAATGTATGAAGAGTGTTGTTTTATATCGGTTTGCATTTTTGCATCCATAGCTTTACGAAAATCAATGTTTGATCTACCATTAGGATTTAATCCTAGAGAGTATCCTAGAAAAACTCCATAGGCTGTATCATTTATTACTGGGTTATTTCCTTGTGGGAGCATAATATCTATGATTCTTTTTGCAGTATTGGTATCAAAAGATTCTTCGAAAATGCGATTATCTACAAGCATTGCACTTGTATTGTTAGTATCATTCTCGATTCTTTCAATCGTAGCAAACGCGTTATCTATTGCTGAACGTATGTCTCCATTTATTTCAGATGAACCAAATACTGTCTGATAACATGGAATAGGGGATCCTGGGAGTTCTAGCAAATGGATAGCATCACTATATTTACCAAAACTAGAAGACGAAGCATTTAATTCAACCTTACTAAATAGCTTTGGTGCTCCAAGAATATCTTCCATAAATGCATACAGAAGAATTTCTCCTAATTCATTGCCAGTACCCTTAGTATCAGCAGGACCATTTTTTTTCATAATTCTGAGAGCTTGAATTCCAATGGAATGGGGATTAGTAGTTTTGCTTAACTTTTCAACTTGAGCTCTTGAAAAGACATATTCACTTATTGTTCCAACCAAAAAGTCATTTAAATTGGTATAAGTAAATAAATTGCTACTAACAGCAAGATGAAAGAGGCGTAGTTGTTCGGGATTAACTAGGCCTAGGGTTTCATTATGCTTTACCTCTGTGAAAATAGAGTTAAGGCTATTTCCTTTTATAGATTTATTTATTACAGAACTCACTACGTTCCTCCTTTCATTGTGTTATTGAACTTTATTCAAACTTACCATCTGTATCAAAGATATGGTTTAACTCTTCATCTGTCATTGCTCTGGATACTTTATCGCGAACCGAACTCATAGACATATCAAGTCTCTTAAAACGTAAATTTCCAGCAGCATCTTTTCCTTTTCTGATAAGCTCAATCCTACCAACTCCTGGATTTTGTCTTGCATACTCTGCAAATCCTTTAGCCTTGCCAAGATTATCATTAAAAGCTGGATTATGTGGTTCTAGCACATCGATGATAAATTCATCTGGCATCACTGGATCTTTGCGGATTACTATGAAATCTGGATATGTTGGCTTTGTATCACCATCTATCTCGTAAGGAATACATAATGACCAAGATGCTCTAGGTGGATTTCTAAGCCAACATATGAAATCATCTCGATTAGATTCTTCATCTAAAACGCCAGATTCCCAGTCATTTAATTTCATTTTTGCAAATCCATCATCATTCACAAAAAGGTGATCATAGTATGCTTTGCCATCTGGGTCATGGGCGACGGTAATTGTTTCAGGAAGACGGAAATTATGTTTGCTTATTACATCTCCATCAGAAACTATGCGGTCGTATTGCTTACGGTAACTATCTGTTAATTTAGTCATGTATCTACGGTATTTATCATTTATTTCATGATATTTGAATTTTGCGTATTTGTTTAAATTGGCAATACATTCATCGTCTGCTGAAAATAGTATTACATCAATCTTTAGGTTTACTAAAAGATCTGGATTAAAATACGAATTCAGGTATTCATTTCCAATACCTTCAGATCCAAGACGTGTTTCTGCTAATCTAAATTGTCTATCAATATCTGCATCAGTTGTAAAAAACGAGTTCTCTCCATAACTTGATTTCATTGATTCCCCAAATACATCAAAGACTTGTGTCGATAACTTGAATTCTTTAGCTTTTTGTACAAGTTCATCGTATACATTTCGAGTCTTAAGATTTTCAACATAACTATTTATTAGTTGCACAATTTCCTTATGTGTTTCAGGTAAAACGTCTCTATCCATACTTGTTTGACTTAATAGGCGAGCAAGGCTAAACATTGATTTTAAGTAGTCATTAATTCGTATCTGTCTTACGTTGTAAGTCAATAATCCGGAATCATTTATTGCTTTTACTATTTTCTGACGATCTATGGTAGATGAACCAGTAAATTCATTATCCTCTATTATCTCATGATCTTTAGTTAGAGTAGTTTTGCCACAATTATCATCTGAATTATTTGGCATAGATGATTCTATATCTGTCTCTACAGTTTCAGTGTTGCTATTATTACTTGGAATTAAACTGTTATTTTCTTTGGAAGAAATATTTGTAGCTGTTGAAACATTATTTTTTTCTGGTTGATCACTAAAATTGCTATTATCAAATCCAGCTCCTGAAAAATCAAAATTCTGTTGACCAGGTATCTGCAGTGTAATATGTGAGGCTCTTCTTTTTGGAGTTATTGTTAATGTTTCAGTTTTTTTGTTTTCAATAGATTCACCATATATATCTGTTGGAATGCTGCCACCTTCTTCTGACTGTAAAGCCTTTATTACATCATCAACAGTTTCTTTTTCAAAGAAAGGCAGATATAGATGCACATCATTTAATGTATCATCTACTTGAATGTGCATTTGCATAGGTGTTCTTATCATTCTTCCTAGAAGCTGCGCAATATATGTAGCATCTTTAGCCCTACGAAAACTCATCATCGTTTCTGCTCTTGGACAATCCCATCCAGTTGAAAGATTTTCCTTGAAGAATACTACTTTGATTTTTTTATTTTCCTGAATTCGTGAAGGTTCTTCATATGGAACTTCTAGACCGGAGATTGTTATTGAAGAGTCAGTTTCACCAAATGTATGAACTACTTCTCCTTTAACAAAGTTCAAACCTGTTCGTTCTTCAATTTTTTTTAAGCATTCATCTAAATCTGTAGCAGAAATTGTTGATTGTGTACCATTTTCAACTTGAACGACAAAAATAGGATTAACATAAGCATAATGTTGTTCATAGCAGTACTGCGTCCAGTGATCCCATTTATCCTTCCAATCATCAGCAGCTGCCTGAAGAACGGCCATTGATTTATTTACAGAAGATTCTTCAGAATATGATATTACGATTCTATCTTTTAACAGGCCAGAAGAACGGACTTCTTCAGGTGACACTACAACTTTATGAATAGTAGATGACGTCCCCTCAACAAGTGCATTAAAACGTTCGGAAGTTGCTGACATGCCAATAACGACTGGCATAGCAGGGAGTTTATCTTCCTGGCTGCCTTTTAAGAACTTTTGCATAATTGTTGTTGCCTTCGCTGCATCTTTGTCTTTCATTCCTCGATGTGCTTCATCGATAATAAAATATAAACGGTTTGATTTTTCCGTAATTGTATTTCTTAATGTTTCCCAAATGGTGAAAGAACGACCGTCGCCAGTCTTTGTAAGGTTTTTACCTTTTCCTATTTTTTGAGTGTTTAAGAAATATATATGGCCGTCTTCTAAAAACTCTGCATCAAAATTCTCGTCATTTATAGTTTGACATTGACCAAGACGGATTTTGTCAGCTTTTGTATCGATTTTTAATTTAGATTGTTCGTTTAATTCTGGAGAATCAGATAGCCATACAAAAATAGCATCAGTTTGTTCTGGATAGTTTTCATCTCCGAACAGAATGCTTTCTATAAACGCAGTCATAATGATAGTTTTTCCAGCACCGGTTGGAGCTGTGAAAGAAATTACTTGCGGTGTATGCGTTCTTTGATAACTGCCTAAAGCTTCTGCCGTATTAATACGGAGATGTTTAAGGGCGAGTTCTTGAAATGGAAATAATGATACTTTCATGGTTTACCTCCCCGTATTTATCCTAAAATTATCTAAATAATCTCTGTATAACTGATATGATTTTTCAATGTTTAAATGTGAAATCATTTCTCTATATCCGCCTATTGAGTCAGTAACAATGAAGACGTTGTTAATAGAACTTTCTGTATTTATTTTCTCTTTGAACTCAGAAAATTCGTGTTCATCTATAAGAACAGCAAAGTCATTTTCTGGAAGTATTAACATTGACGGCAAGTTTTTAGTCGACAGTTCTGGGCACTTGCCTATACATCCGGTTTTCATCCATAAAACAGGTAAAAGTTCTTTGAATTGTCGTCCTAACGCGACAGCATTTTTATCAAGAAAACCAAGTTTAAAGAAGGCGGCATTAGATTTGAAACCGTCTGACATATCAAGGGTTGTATCAAGGTATGTTCCATTTAATGGCTTTTCGTTTATATCTATCCCTTTAATAGAACATACTGTTCGTGGCCAAGTTACATAATGGGCGATACCTAGTTTTTCCCATTCTGGATCACCTGGTTTATATCCGCCTTTTCTCAATTTTTTTGATTCTTCATCAGATACCTCGTTATTTGTAACCATAATACATCTACGGTTTCCTCCATCTTTTGCATTTAATAAATTAATTGCATGAAGTGTTGTACCAGATCCAGCAAAAAAGTCTAAAACAAGTGCCTCTGGTTTATTAGCTACAAAAAAATTCAATGTATCTCTTACTGCATAGAGGGATTTTGGAAACGAAAAATGTCTTTGTTGAAGTATTTTAATTAGTAAGTTTGAACCGTTAACACCTGCATCGTGAGAAGAAATATTCCAGCTGTTTCCAGGAATAAAACGAATACTTGTGTTTGTATTATCACAATCATCAAAAACAATTCCGTTATCAGTTTTAATGAAATTTCCATATTCACCAGATAGTGTACGATTTCGATCTCCACTTTTTACATAATATATAGCAGCACGATTGTTTTTTATAGGTCCACACTTCAAGAAACCTTGTTCTAGAAGTTTATTTGCATTTTCCGGAGTTATTTGCCAGCGCCCTTCACTTCCATTTTTACGCATTGGCCATACAGGAATCGTATTTTGAGGTGTTTCATTTACACTTTCTTTATTTACATCAAGAGCAATGGAAGAACCTATAGAGTGGATTTTGTTGTCTTCAGTACTTACATAAATAGGGTAAAAGCATCCAGGACTATTTTTTCTAAAACCAGTTGAATCTGTTCTGCTTAAGGATGTCCAGTGCATTTTCCCACGTACGGTTTTCTTGTTATCTTGTTGTACAAGCCATTCAGAACTTAATTCTAATGCATTTGGAGATGATTTACCTAAAAATACAAAGAAAATATACTCGTTAACTCTGCCAAATTCACCTTCTCTAGCTACAGAACGGACATTAATAACGCTTGTAACCATTTGAATTCTTGACGAAGGGAAAAGTTCCTCTAATAAACAACCAAGATGTAAATACTCTTTTTCATCTATGGTTACTATTAGAACGGAATCTGACGAATTGAGTAACTTTTTTGCCAATCTAAGTCTTTTATCCATCATTGATAACCATTTGCTGTGCCTATATGAATCAGAAGAATCTACATAGTCATTATTGTACTTCCAGTCTCTCGCACCAGAATTGTAGGGTGGATCGATATATATACAGTCTACTTTTTCAGCATATAAGTACTCTAGTAATTGAAGTGCATGATAATTGTCTGCTTCAATTAATGTGTGCCAAAGATTACTATCTGGAGCGTTACATACAGAGTCGATTGGTTTAAGATAAGGGTATATTGCCTCACCGAATTCAGCAATTGTAACAAGATCTTTTAATGGCAATTCGACTGTTTCTTGAGTGCTCTTATCTAGACAAATAGCAGTGTTTTCAACAATATCTTTCACTATGTAAATAGCATTAATCTTTTTATCCTTAATTGCTACTTTGCTACCAACATGAACTGGAACATCAAACAGAGGAGTGCATTCAGGCATATGTTCCTCAAAAACAAGACCAAATTTTTTTTGTTTTGATAGCTTATCTATTTCTTCTTGTATTCTGTTTTTCAAATCAGAATCTTGTATTTTATTTATTAAATCGTTAATTACAGACATTTTTGTCTCCTTCGTTTGAATTGTTGAGAGGAGAATTAGTTGATTTTTCCTCAGGTGTTTCTAATTTATAGTTGTCATCAGAAGCTCCACCAGATCTAATCCATTCATCTACTTCTGATATTTTAAATTTCCAAAGACGACCTACTTTATACGCAGGCATTTCACGTTTTGCTATCCATTGTAGAATAGTTTCACGTCCAACACCAAGGTAGATTTGAATGTCTTTTAGACTGGTCCATTTTTCGATTTTGTTATTCATTAAAAGCCTCCACTTTAATCTGGTATAAAAGTAACTTTAATTCTTATATCAAATGTGTTTCTATTTGGGAAACAATCATTTCCATCGCTATCTTGCATAATATAATGGCATACGAATTCGCCTTCAGATCCTCGTGTTTCGAACTCTATAGTTTTTGTAAAATAATTGTTTGGCTCAATATCGGGAATATTGATTTCACGTTCTGCCTTGGGAATAGGGCAGGACGTTTTTTCTTGCTTAAAAATAAGCCTTCGATTTATCCAAGGAACTGATCCCGAATTTAAAATATTAATCTTAACCTGTATTACTTCATAAGTTTTTGCATCTATCCATTCAATACTTGAAATACGGTTTGCAGAATCGCCATCGTATAAGGCTTTGTGATATTTAATACCATTTGAAATATGGCCAGCCTCAATTTTTTGATATTCAGAAATAATGATATTTTCAACATCATTTTTTTTACTGGTAAAGATTAAATGGTATTGACGTGCAATCGCAAGCGATAGCATTTTCTTATCAGGAATAATAGATTTTGAGAATCCAAATGAAATAGAAAGATTTTGTAAATTAGAATCTTGTATGTTCTCAAAGCAAAAATTAGATAATTTTTCTTCTGAAAAAGAAGCTAAAGCATCCTTCTTCATTTTATCAGTAAGTTTTTTGCTTCCGTTACAAAGTTTTTTTCATAATCATGGTCACTATATCTTAAAGCGTTTGTAGGATTACAATCTAGTGCTTCAAATAATTTGAATACAAACATTCCTTGGTTACTTATTTTTGGTTTACAACTCTTTTGAATTGGCAAGCTGCACTCTGAAAAGTTCATTCTAATTTCCTCTCAAATAATCGGTCCCATAATTTTAAATTATCAGTCCCAAAGTCCCTTTTTAGTCATAAGTAAGTCCCTTTCCTTCAAGGTATCCTATGAGTAGATAGATGAGAGAGTGGACTAATTATTATCTAATATTATATACCATATTGCCATCTTATTCAATATAAACAAGTATAAATGGTTGATAATCCACTAAAATCGTCTATCGGCCCAATTTAAGAAAGCGAGGTGATAGAAATGGCAAAGAATACTAAGCAAACTTCTAAGCGAGTAGCTTCCAAAGCAAGCAAAGTTCTTCGTGACGGACGCTACAGCAAGACATCAAAATCTGTTGCAGGTAGTGCTCTGTCTCAGACAAAGAAGAAGTAAAGAAAAAAATAGGCAGTGACAGATTGGAATAATCAGCCTGCCTATCTCCTTTGGGGGAACAAACAACTAAATTATCACAGAGCCTGATTAGCTATAGGGCGATGGGATACATCATACGGCACTCACGGATTTATTCGTGAGGTGCTATGTGAGGTACCTCTATTTTTCTATGGCTATTTTTAGGCAAGAGAGTCGGTGCTTCATATAGCATCGACTCTTTTTGTATCCCTTCGTCCTACTGCAATCAGCAGAAAGGGAAGGGATTTTTATGAAAATCAAAATACGTTACGAAAAAGAGTTTACAACATTCGAACTAAACCTATCGGACATTAAAGGCTGGTTAAACATTGACTTGTTACCAGACGAATCAGAAGAAGAGTTTGAAGAACGAGTACAAGAAGAGATAGACACTCAGTATAACCGTCCAGAATACAATGTCATGCATAAGCAAGAAAGGCATAAAGGATTTGCTATTTCAACAAAGTATGAAGATGGTGAAGAGACAGGTGATTTTGAACCAAGTATGAGTGAGGTGGTGGATCCGTCTATATTCCTTAAAGATGAGATTGATAGAGAAAACAAAGAAAACTATGAGGCTGTTAAGGAGTTTGTTTATTCAGTTTTGAAACCAGAAGTTGCTGATTTATTTATGGCAGTGCGAATTGATGGGGTGTCAATCAACGAAAAAGCAGAATCAATGCTAAGCCGAGATGCATTTGAATCTGAAGAGGAATACAACAAGGCGGTTTCAAGACTTTCCAACTCTATCACACAAAAATTAAAGAGAGCGAATAAAAATTTAGAAAAAAGTTTTTCAAAAGCGTCAGATTTTGGACTCTCCCAAGGCTACCAAGTAGGAGGACAAAATTCCTCCAATAAAAATAAGGAGGTCAAATAGATGACTATTGAAGAAAGAATCACCTACTTGGAAACAATGGATAAGGTAAGAGACCAGCAAATAAAAGAGCTCCAAGTGGCAGTAGAAGAATTAAGCGGATGTGTGAATGGAGGTGTTAATCATGAAAGCAATGATTCCAATGAATGATTATGGCATTATGGCTGACAAGAATAATACCGCCAGAGTAGATAGCAGATTTGTTGCACAGTTCTTTGAGAAGAATCATAAAGAAGTGCTAAGGGATATCAGAAAAGTAGTATCAACTGACTCTGGTTTAAGTGAAGAATTCACTAAGCTCAATTTTGCGCTCAGTGAATATAGAGATACTACTGGAAGAAAACTACCATGCTATCTGTTAACAAGAGACGGTTTTACCATTTTGGCAATGGGTTATACCGGACCAAAGGCTATGAAGTTTAAAGAACTATATATCAAAAAGTTTAATGAGATGGAAGATTTCATAACTACGCTTATTTCAGCAAGAGAGATGTTTCCTATCTTAACTGAAAATATCAGTTTAATTCATGACCATCCAAAGGCTTATCACTATAGTAACGAATGCGACATGATAAATCGCCTAGTTCTTGGAATGTCAGCAAAACAGGTAAGAGAACTTTACGGGATTGAAAAGGGTCAAAGTATCCGTCCGTACCTAACATCTGGACAAATGTATCTGATTGATAGATTACAGAAAATTGATGCAGGTCTTTTGATTTCTACTCCAGATTATCAAGCAAGAAAAAGACAGCTTGAGTGGTATCTAACTAAAATTTCAAAGGAGGCAGATTATGAGTAAGACATACAAGAAGCACCTTGAAAATCCAAACTTCAGACCACTTGCATATATCTGCGCTCCATATAGTGGTGATAAAGATTTAAACATTAAGAAAGCCATTCACTATGCGGAACTTGCCTATAAGAATGGTGCAATTCCTGTTACACCACATCTCTTGTTTCCCTTTATGGATGATAGAGATTTAGAACAAAGAAAAGATGCACTTTTCATGGATATCATACTTCTTGGTAAATGCCAGGAAGTATGGGTGTTTGGCAGTCAAACGACTGAAGGCATGAAAAGAGAAATTGAAATTGCTGAAAAAAGAAAACAGGTTATTAAGTATTTTACAAGTGAGGGTTTGGAGGTTAAGACAAATGCTAAATTTTAAAATTCATACTGCTACTTGTATTGGAAATAGTAGCAATTGTATATATCCAAATGAGGTCTTGGTATCTGATAGGGATAGCTTTATAAAAGCTATCTCTTTTGACCATGTTACAGCAGAGTTTCAAGGCAGTTATAGAAGTAAAGATAAGTTCATAACTTCTAATTGCATACCTATGGACTGTGATAATGACCACTCAGATGATGAAAAAGACTGGGTGACACCTTTTGATGTGGCATTAGCCTTTTCAGGAGTATGCTTTTTTGCATCGTATAGCAGAAACCATATGAAGATAAAAGGAAATAAGTCAGCAAGACCAAGGTTTCATATATATTTCCCAATTGAAGAAATAAAGGATGCTGAAGAATATGCAAGCTACAAAGAGCAACTTTATAAGGAGTTCTCATATTTTGATGATAATGCTTTGGATGCTGCCAGATTTATTTATGGTATTTCTAATCCAAAAGTAGAACTCTATGATGGCGAGCTTTCAATTATTGAATTTCTACAAGAAGATGAATTTGCAAAACTGGATGAAAAGAAAATAGAAAGTGGAAGTAGAAATAATACTATGAGCCATATTGCCGGCAAGCTTATAAAGAGGTTCGGTGCAAGTGATGAGGCACATGAGAAATTTTTAGAACAGGCAACTAGATGTGATCCTCCTCTATCTGATGAAGAACTATCAACTATATGGAACAGTGCTAAAAAATTCGGAGATAAGGTTTCAAACCAAGAAGGATATATATCACCGGAGCAGTACAATCTTGAACTTCAGCTTATGCCAGAAGATTTTTCAGATGTTGGCCAAGCGATAATTTTAGCAAGGGAGTATGGAGATAAACTGAGATATTCTCCTGCTACCGATTTTCTTGTATATAATGGACGCTTTTGGGAAGAGTCACAGCCTAATGCTCAAGCAATAGCACAAGAGCTGACAGCAAGACAACTTGAAGAGGCGGAGATTGAAATTCAAAAGGCAATAAGTGAGATGAGCAAAAATGGGGGATGGGCACTTATTGCTGCAGTTGGACCAAAGAAAGCAAGTGCTCAGTTTAACAGAGAACAAGCAAGGTCTTTTGAAAAGTATGAGCAGGCTGAATCTTATCGTAAGTATGCAATTAAAAGAAGAGATACGAAATATATCTCCGCAGCACTAAAGGAAGTTAGACCTATGGTTCAAATCGAACAGTCGATGCTTGATGCAGATGAATTTCTGCTAAACACACCGTTTGAAACTATAAATCTTGTAACAGGTAGTAAAAACAAACATGAGGCATCTGACTATATTACAAAACAAACAACGGTATCACCTAGTGAAGATGGTAAAGAAATCTGGGATGATGCACTTAACACTTTCTTTGTAAATGATGATGCCCTTATTTCCTATGTTCAAAAAATAGTGGGACTTGCATCAATAGGAAAGGTTTATGTTGAGGCTCTTATTATTGCATACGGTGAGGGAAGAAACGGTAAGTCTACTTTTTGGAATGTAGTATCAAAGGTTCTAGGAACATATAGTGGGAATATGTCTGCAGATATGTTAACTGTTGGATGCAGAAGAAATGTAAAACCAGAACTTGCTGAGGCAAAGGGTAAAAGACTGCTCATTGCTGCTGAACTTGAAGAGGGTATGCGAATGAATACATCAAATGTAAAGCAGCTTTGTTCTACTGATGAAATCTTTGCAGAAAAGAAGTTCAAATCTCCGTTTAGTTATGTTCCTAGCCATACCCTAGTTTTATACACCAACCACTTGCCAAGAGTAGGAGCAGTCGATAAAGGGACATGGCGAAGATTAATAGTTATTCCTTTTGATGCAAAGATTGAAGGTCAAAACGATATAAAGAACTTTACAGAATATCTATATGAAAATGCTGGTGGTGCGATTCTTTCTTGGATTATTGAGGGAGCAAAGCAAGTCATTGCAGATGAATATCATATTGATCCCCCCAGAAGAGTGGAAGATGCCATAAAAGCATATAGAGAAAATAATGATTGGATGAATCATTTCTTAGATGAGTGCTGTGAAATTGACAGTGCTTTTACAGAAAAGAGTGGTGAGCTATACACCGCTTATCGAGCATATTGTCTTAGAACAGGTGAATTTACCAGAAGTGCAGCCGATTTCTATTCTGTTTTAGAGATTGAAGGATTCAACAAGAAAAAGACAAAAAAAGGAATAATTGTCTTTGGCATTCGCCTTAAATCTGAGTTTGAAGATTAAAAGGTGCAGGTAGGTGAAGGGTATTTACTATTATTGTCTATATAGGTAAAAAAATAAGTATATATATTAATATAGGAAA
Organism: Peptostreptococcaceae bacterium pGA-8; assembly: GCA_900112915.1. GTDB lineage: Bacteria > Bacillota > Clostridia > Peptostreptococcales > Anaerovoracaceae > S5-A14a. The sequence goes on from FONK01000001.1 coordinate 66,994, forward strand.
ATACCCTGCATATCCCTGCACCTCTACTAAAAATGGAGGTTTTCATGTTAGAAAAAGAAATAGAAAAAGCTTTAGTAGAAGAGGTTAAAGCACTGGGAGGCTTTTGCATAAAACTTACAAGTCCAAGTATGGATGGACTTCCAGATAGAATGGTATTTTTATCAGATGGGAAGTTTGCCTTTGTAGAACTTAAGGCAAAAGGCAAAAAGCCAAGACCTCTTCAGTTAAAAAGAATGGCAGATTTTAAGAGATTAGGCTTTAGGTCATTTGTGATTGATGATAAAAAACAAATCGGAGGTGCGATTGATGAAATACTCTCCTCATGATTATCAAAGGTATGCAACGAACTTTATTGTAAATCATAAAATCTCTGCAGTTCTATTGGAAATGGGTCTTGGGAAAAGTGTAATAAGCCTTAGTGCAATCAATGAACTTATGCTTGATTACTTTGATGTATCAAGGACTCTTGTTATCGCACCATTAAGAGTTGCGATTTCTACATGGCCAGATGAAATTAAAAAGTGGGATCACTTAAAATATCTTAGCTATTCTGTAGTAACTGGAAGTGAGAAAGAAAGGCTTGATGCATTAAAGAAACCGGCACACATTTATATCATTAACCGTGAAAATGTAGACTGGCTTATTACAAAAAGTGGCTTTAAGTGGTTCTTTGATATGGTAGTCATTGATGAACTATCATCTTTCAAAAGTTATCAAGCAAAAAGGTTCAAATCACTTCTTAAAGCAAGACCAAAGGTAAAAAGGATAGTGGGGCTAACAGGTACACCAAGCAGTAATGGTCTTATGGATTTATGGGCAGAGTTTAGGCTCCTTGATATGGGAGAAAGGCTAGGAAGATATATCACAGGCTATAGACAAAACTTCTTTGTTCCAGATAAAAGAAATCAGCAGATGATATTTTCATATAAACCTAAAGATGGTGCCGAAAAAGAAATCTATCAGCTTATATCAGATATTACGATTTCTATGAAATCAAAAGATTTTCTGAAGATGCCAGAATGCATTATGAATGAAGTGGTGGTTTCATTATCGGAAAAGGAACAAAAACTATATGATTCCTTAAAAAAGGATATGGTGCTATCCATTGGAGATGATGAAATTGATGCCATAAATGCAGCTGCCCTATCTAGTAAACTTCTTCAAATGGCAAACGGTGCTGTGTATAACGATAAAAAGGAAAGCATCGTAATTCATGATAGAAAACTTGATGCGCTTGAAGATTTAATTGAAGGTGCTAATGGTAAGCCTGTCCTTATAGCCTATTGGTTTAAACATGATATAACTAGAATAAAAGAAAGGTTTGATGTTAGAGAGATTAAGACAGGTAAGGATATAACGGACTGGAATGAAGGGAAAATTCCTATAGCTATCATTCATCCTGCAAGTGCGGGGCACGGACTTAATCTACAGGCTGGTGGCTCAACACTAATTTGGTTTGGACTGACCTGGTCACTGGAGTTATATCAGCAGACCAATGCCAGACTTTACCGTCAAGGGCAAGATAGTACGGTTGTCATTCATCACATCCTAACTAATGGAACGATTGATGAAGATGTCATGAAAGCATTAAAAGCCAAAGAGAGAATTCAAGATGCACTGATTAATTCAGTGAAAGCAAGATTAAAGTAACGAGGAAAAGAGGTTCTAGAGAGAACTTACCTCAAGCAGGAGGTAAGCATGGATAAAAAAGAATATTTAAAACAACACAGATTACTAAATCGAATTATTGAAATTGATTTGGAAGAACTAAAAAGAATTAGAGAGTTATCGGTTAGTGTTTCAAGTATTGCTTTTGATAGAGATTATGTACAAACTACTAGAAACACAAAAGCACCCTTTGAGAAATGGCTTGATAAGATAAACATTCTTGAGATAAAAATAGCTAACGAAGTGAATCTTTTCATGGATCTGAAACTTCAGATACTGGAAACAATAGAACCATTAGAAAGTATCGATGAAAAGCTGGTTCTTAATTACAGATATGTTAAAGGACTAGAATGGGATGAGATATGTTCGTTACTATTTGCAAGTGAAAGGACTGTTTATAGATGGCATGGCAATGCACTAGCTAACCTAAAACTACCGGAAAATCCAATCAATATTAAAAGTTGTCAGCTAATGGCAGTTGATGGCAGTTGATGGCAGTGAATGGCAGTAGATGTCAGAGTACCGAATATGGTATGATATACTTGTCAAAAGTATAAATAAAGCTAAGCCTTGAGAGAGAAATCTTTCAGGGCTTTTCTTATGCCCAAAAGGAGGTGGAAGACTTGCCAAGAAAGCCAAAGCGTCCATGTTCTTATCCTGGATGTCCTAACTTAACTGATAGCAGGTTTTGTGAGAAACACCAAAAGGAAGAGAACAAACGCTACGAGAAGTATGACAGGGATCCTGCTGTACGCCGTAGGTACGGACGAGTGTGGAAAAGAGTGAGAGATGCTTATGTTAAGGAGCATCCATTTTGTGAGGAGTGCTTTAAGAAGAAAATTTTAGTTCCAGTAGAAGAAGTACATCACATCAAACCTCTTTCTGAAGGTGGAAATCATAATAAAAATAATTTAATTTCTCTTTGTAAATCCTGTCATGCGAGAATTCATGCCCAAAGAGGAGACCGTTGGAATAAAAAATAAATGGGGAGGGGCGGTCAAAATCTCTACGAATCTATCCCTTGGGGAACGGGCGTGGGGTCTCACGCACAAAAACGCAGGTTCAAAGAGGGTATTAAAGAAAACTAAAAAATATGAATGGAAAGGAAGTGATGAATGTGGCCAAAGACGGAACATACAGAGGTGGCAGAAGAGTAAAAGCAGGAGATAAACCAAGGCCAATAGCTGAAAAAATACAAAATGGAGAAAAAGTAAAACTGCTTGCAAATGATATACCGGATATGTACTATGCAGAACTTGATTCTGTAGATTTACCTGATGGTGTAGAACTTGATGGAATAGATATGCCAAAACCTGGTGAGTACCTATCTGCAAAACAAAAGGATGGTATTCCACTAGGCGCAGATGAAATATATAAAGAAACATGGCTGTGGCTAAAGGAGAGAAAATGCGAAAAGTTAGTAAATAAAAGATTGCTTGAGTCATATTCACAGGCCTTTGCCAGATATATTCAATGCGAGGATGCTATTAGTAGATATGGAATGCTTGGAAAGCACCCAACAACAGGTGGAGTAATTGCTTCGCCATTTATTCAGATGTCATCACAGTTTCAAAAAACAGCAAATCTTATTTGGTATGAGATATACGACATCGTCAAACAAAACTGTACAGAAATTTATGAAGAAGATAGCGATGACCTTATGGAGCAGCTATTAAGAAGAAGGAGATAAGAAAAATGATAGAAAAAGTAAATCCAAAACACCCAGATAAAATTGCAGATAGAGTTGCGGGTGCGATTGTAGATATAGCATATAAAAATTGTGATAATCCTAAAGTTGCCGTAGAAGTATTAATCGGTCATGGTGTTTGTCATGTGATTATAGAAAGCACGGTCAATTTTAAGTATAAGGATATTAAAGAGGCAATAGCTCGTATTGCAGGAAATGTAAAAAAGGATATAGTAATCGTTCCTCAAGATAAACACCTATCTAAAAACCAAGAAGAAACTATCCGATGTGGGGATAATGGCATATTTAAAGGAGTACCTCTTACACTTGAACAAAAACAGTTATCTAAGATAGCAAGAAAAATTCATTCTAAATATCCATATGATGGCAAATATATCCTAGATGATACAAAGCTTATTATTTGTCAAAGTAATGCAAGTACAGAGGCTTTAAAAAATGATTATCCTTATGCAGAAATCAATCCACTAGGTGATTGGACTGGTGGAACTGATGTAGATACAGGAGCAACAAACCGTAAACTTGGATCGGATATGGCTGATTCAGTTACAGGTGGAGGCCTTCATGGTAAGGACTTATCCAAAGCTGATGTATCAGTAAATATCTATGCTTTTCTTAAAGCACAGGTGGAACAAATACCGATTGAACTTAGCTGTGCCATTGGTGATGAAGTAGTTGATGGTAAGCCGTATAGCGAAATCGTAAATATCGCAAGAAAGTATATAGACTCTATTGGTGGATTTGAAAAGTTCGCTGAATGGGGTCTTTTTTAATGGGGTGAGTTTATGAAAACAAAAATGGAAATGGTGGAAATTAGTAAACTAGTCCCTTATGTGAATAATGCAAGAACTCACTCCCCAGAGCAGATTATGAAACTTAGATCCTCTTTACGAGAATTTGGTTTTATCAATCCGGTCATCATTGATTCCAAGTTTAATATCATAGCAGGTCACGGAAGAGTTATGGCAGCTAAAGAAGAAAAGATGGAAGAAGTGCCATGTGTACTGGTTGATTATCTATCTGAGGCACAGAAGAAAGCCTATATCATAGCTGACAACAAAATGGCACTGGATGCTGGATGGGATGAAGAGCTACTTAGAGTTGAGATTGAAGAACTGGAAGGTATGGATTTTGATTTAACCCTAACAGGCTTTGATGGAGCAGAACTGGATGAGCTATTTGGAAACTCTGAAAAGGAAACGGTGGAAGATGATAAATTTGACTTGACATCAGCACTTGAAAAAGCCTCCTTTGTAGAAAAAGGTGATATCTGGACTGTTGGCAAACACACTCTGATGTGTGGTGATGCAACAAGTAAGGAAGATGTAGATACTTTGATGGGTGGTAAAAAAGCCAATCTCATTATTACCGATCCCCCTTATGGGGTCTCATTTAAAAGTGCCAGTGGACTTACGATAAAAAACGATTCGATGAAAGAGGAAGAGTTTTATAATTTCCTTCTTCTATCCTTTCAAAATATGGCCGAGCATTTGGAAAGTGGTGGAGCAGCCTATATATTTCACGCTGATACGGAAGGACTTAATTTTAGAAAAGCTTTTATTGATGCAGGATTTCATCTTGCAGGCTGTTGTATATGGGTAAAGAACTCACTTGTTCTTGGTAGAAGTGACTATCAGTGGCAACATGAACCTGTGCTTTATGGCTTTCTTAAAAATGGCAAGCATTCATGGTATTCCGATAGAAAACAAACAACTATTTGGAACTTTGATAAACCAAAGAGAAATGAAAATCATCCGACATCAAAGCCACTAGATTTACTTTCCTATCCGATTCAAAACTCAAGTCAAGAAAATGCCATCGTCATTGATACCTTTGGAGGTAGTGGTTCAACCTTAATGGCTTGCGAAAAGACAAATCGAATCTGTTTTACGATGGAACTTGATGAAAAATATGCATCAGTTATTTTAAGACGATATGTGGAAGATACCGGAGATAGTGAAAATGTCTATGTGATTCGTAGTGGTAAGAAATTATCATATAAAGATTTGGTGAAAGAGGTGGAAATAGATGGAGAAAAAACAGAATAAACCTCTAACACTTTGTTCTCTATTTGATGGTTCAGGAGGATTTTGTTTAGGAGCAAAACTTGTAGGTATAAAGCCTATTAGTTGTTCAGAAATTGAGCCTTTTCCAATCAGAGTAACTACAAAAAGAATGCCGGATGTAAAACATTTAGGAGATATATCTGGTATTAAAGGAAATGAAATAGAACCTGTGGACATTATCACTTTTGGCAGCCCATGCCAAGATATGTCTATAGCAGGAAAAAGAGCGGGGCTTAATGGTTCTCGCTCTAATTTATTTTATGAGGCAATAAGAATTATTAAAGAAATGAGGGAGGAAACGCATGGAGAAAAACCAAGATATATCGTTTGGGAAAATGTGCCAGGTGCATTCTCCTCAAACAAAGGAGAGGACTTCTTTTCAGTCCTCAAAGAAATCTGTGGGATCAAAGGACATAAAATTGATGAGGCTAGACCTAAGAAATGGCAAAATGCAGGTCTTATCGTGGCAGGAGATTTCTCACTTAGCTGGAGGGTATTTGATGCTCAGTACTGGGGAGTGCCCCAAAGAAGAAGACGTATCTACCTTGTCTGCGATTTTAATGGAGAAAGTGCCGGAAAAATATTATTTGAGTCCGAAGGCATGCCTTGGCATCTTGAAAAGAGCAAATGCCCGTGGAAAAGAACTGCCGGAGGTCTTAAAGAAAGCACTAGAGATGCAGTCACAAATCTGTGCTTAAATGACCAAGGTGGTCAGAGGATGGATGTTCATGAAGAAAAGAGTGGAACAATCACTGCAAGTGTAGGAAATCACCCGCCACTGGTATTTGAAAATCATGGACAAGATTCCAGATTTAAAGGACCTCTTGCTGTGAGTAATACTATAGGAGCAAGTCTTGGAACGGGAGGAAACAATCAGCCTTTTGTAGTAGAAGATAGTACCAGAACATTTGATGTCCGTATTACCTCAGAAAATACCAAAAATCACAGAGCCAATATCTATGAAACCAATGTGGCAAGAACCATCAATACAGGTCAAAACTCACCGGAAGCTAATCAAGGCGGACTTGCCATTGTCTACTGTGATAAAACAGCAGGTACATTATGTGCGATGGATGGTCCAAAGGGTGTTCATAGTGAGATGGCAGGTCAAGGTAAACTTATCGTAGAAAAGGAAATTTTTTCAACCAGCAAAAACTCCCATCATACTGAGGCGATGGAAAATCTAGCTAATACCTTAGTTGCAAGTGACTACAAAGATCCTCCAGTTGTAAATGACGTGGCGGATCAAAGATATATTGTTAGAAGACTAACTCCAAAGGAGTGCGGGAGGCTTCAAGGTTTCCCAGATGGTTGGTGTGATGGACTTGAAACAGAAAATCCAACTGAAGGAGAATTGATATTTTGGACTGAAGTCTTTGAAACCTATAGGAAAGTTGTGACGAAAGCTACTAAGCCTAGAAGTGAAAAACAGATAAGAAAGTGGCTTGCTAGTCCCCATACTGATTCAGCAGAATACAAAATGTGGGGAAATGGCGTGGCACTTCCTAATGTATGCTTTGTACTTGCAGGAATTAAGCACTTTTATTTTAAATAAAGAACAGATATAACTTGATAAATCTCTGATAGTACGGGAATATACACATACCAAAACTAAAGGAGGAAAAACAAGTGCAAGTAAAATTTAATGTTACAGGTAAAGAGAGAAAAAAGCTTGTCAAAGGGATTGAAAGAATCACAAATGAAAAATCCAAGTATTTAGGAATGCCAAGTACAGCTTATGAGGTTGGAATCTTTACAATTGATAAGACGGGAACGGTTTTATGTGAAGATGATTTCGCACTTGAAAGGTTAGTTCACAATCTTATCGGAGACGGCTTTGTACCCGAGGAAGAAAGTAAAAGCGAACACAACGCCACACAAAGCCTTACAGTGGCGATAACAAGGGATAAGGTGGATTTATCCAAGCTAGAAAAAATCTTTGAAAATAAGGGCGATTTAATCAAAAAGGCACTAGGAATTACAAGCCTTTCCATAGAGGAAGATGAAGAAAAAGTAATCTTTCCTTGGTTTGAAAATATCGATAACGAACATCTAATGACATATACAAAATTCATTGCAGCACTTTGTAAGATGAGCATTAATGCCAAACGCATCAACGAATCTTCCAAAGAAGTTATAAATGAAAAGTATGCCTTTAGATGTTTTCTTTTAAGACTTGGTTTTATTGGAGATGAATTTAAGAAGGATAGAAAAATACTTCTTGAAAAATTATCTGGATCATCAGCTTTTAGAAATGGAGGTCATTAAGATGATATTTCCAAGTAGAGAGGTTGTTGAAGGGTTAAGAAAAAAGTATCCAGTTGGAAGTAGAGTGGAGCTTGTATCTATGGATGATATCCAAGCACCGCCTATTGGTACAAAAGGAACAGTAAGGGGAGTTGATGATATTGGCTCCATTATGGTTTCTTGGGATAACGGAAGTAGCCTAAGTGTAGCTTATGGTGAAGATTCCTGCAGGAGGGTTTCAGATGAACGATAAAATAAAGGAGCAAATCCTCGCAATAAGAAAAATGGGACTCACAAATATGTTTGATGTAAATACTGTTCAAAGAATCGCTTACGAAATGGACTTTTATGAACTTGTAGATTTTCTTGAAACCGATAGAAAGGCTTATGTTGATTTCATTATTTATGGCAAATAAAACTATAATTATTATGAAAATAAAGCACATATTTCTTTAAAAATGACTTGATATATCCTTCAAATTACGGGAATATACACATACCAAAAACAAAGGAGAAACGAACATGACAAAGCAAGAAATTTTTAAGGAAGCAACAAAAAAACTAAACGAGAAGAAAGCAGCATTTTATAAAAGAGAGCCTGAAAGAAAACTTTATGACGAAGGCAAGATTGGCTGGAACGAATACCTAAAAAGAGCCAAAGCAAGAGAAGAAAAAGAAAGAGAATTCTACAAGGGCAATGAAAACTTTGAGCTTTATGACGAAGGCCTCATCACCTACGATGAATTCTTAGAATTGGAGGGGAAATAAGATGAGCAAGATGATAGATTTAGCTAACAAGTACAAGATACCAACACAGGCAACACCGGAAGATTTAGAAACTAGATGGGGTAAGGTCATAACCTTTGGAGATAGGGTGATTCTTGTAGGACACTACTATCACCCAGATGGAAATTGCTACTTTGCAGCAGTTTATGAATTTCTAGATGCTGACCATTCATGCGAAGGTTTTATTGGACTAAGGGAAGTAAGCGAAGAAAGATTTGAAGATGATGGCCACGCAATTGAGTGGGCATTAAAACAAAATTAAAAAACAAAGTAGTTTCAGAGCTTAGGCTCTGTTTCTCGTAGTAGCAGCCAAAGGGCTGTATTTTTTTATGCCTAAAAGGGGTGAGTTGATGGCAAAATACAAGACTACAAAATTTAAATTAAAAGATTCTATCTATAGCAAAGACCATGCAGATTATGCTGTAAATTTCATTGAATGCCTAAGCCATACCAAAGGTACATGGGCAGGTAAGCCATTTAAGTTACTACCTTGGCAGGAACAGATTATAAGAGATTTATTTGGCGTAATTAAGCCAAATGGATATAGACAGTTTAATACTGCGTATATTGAGATTCCAAAGAAAATGGGAAAGAGTGAGCTTGCAGCAGCTGTTGCCTTACTTCTTTGTTGTGGTGATGGTGAAGAAAGAGCAGAAGTGTATGGATGTGCTGCTGATAGACAACAAGCAACTATTGTCTTTGATGTTGCAGCTGATATGGTAAGGATGTGCCCTGCACTGAATAGAAGAGTTAAGATATTAGCATCACAGAAAAGAATTATTTTTCAGCCAACAAATTCTTTCTATCAAGTCTTATCAGCAGAAGCCTACTCCAAACATGGTTTTAATATTCATGGAGTAGTATTTGATGAACTTCATACCCAGCCAAACAGAAAACTCTTTGATGTTATGACTAAAGGTTCAGGTGATGCAAGAACTCAGCCTTTATATTTTCTTATCACAACTGCAGGTACAGATACGCATTCTATTTGCTATGAAACGCATCAAAAGGCTAAGGATATTTTAGAAGGAAGAAAAATTGATCCTACTTTTTATCCGGTCATTTATGGTGCTGATGAAGAAGATGACTGGACCGATCCTAAAGTATGGAAGAAAGCAAATCCATCACTTGGAGTTACTGTTGGAATTGATAAGGTAAAGGCTGCCTGTGAATCTGCAAAGCAAAATCCGGGAGAAGAAAATTCCTTCAGACAGCTTAGACTTAATCAATGGGTGAAACAAGCAATACGCTGGATGCCAATGGAAAAATGGGATGCTTGTTCTTTTGCAGTCGATGAGGAAGAACTGGAAGGTAGAGTTTGCTACGGAGGTCTTGACCTTTCATCTACAACGGATATTACAGCCTTTGTTTTAGTGTTTCCTCCAACTGATGAAGATGACAAGTATGTGGTAATGCCTTATTTTTGGATACCGGAAGATACGCTGGATTTAAGAGTAAAACGTGACCATGTACCTTATGATGTTTGGCAAAGACGAGGTTACATTCATACAACAGAAGGTAATGTAGTTCACTATGGTTTTATAGAAAAATTCATAGAAAAGCTAGGTGAAAGATTCAATATAAGAGAAATTGCATTTGACCGTTGGGGTGCTGTTCAGATGGTACAAAACCTTGAGAACATGGGATTTACAGTAGTTCCATTTGGACAAGGATTTAAGGATATGAGTCCACCTACTAAGGAACTAATGAAACTAACACTAGAGCAAAAACTTGCTCATGGTGGAAATCCAGTTCTTAGATGGATGATGGATAATATATTTATTAGAACCGATCCTGCTGGAAACATCAAAGCAGATAAAGAAAAGTCAACAGAAAAGATTGATGGCGCAATAGCAACTATTATGGGACTTGATAGAGCAATCCGATGTGGAAATCAAAATACAGAAAGTGTTTATGATGGCAGGGGCATTCTATTCATTTAAAAAACGACAATAAAATACTTAATTTCGACATTAAAAGTCCTGTTTCTTACAAGTGGGTTGTAATGCTATTTAACTTCGTTTAACCTATACAAACCAAGTAAAAACAGGTTAAAGGATGGAAATGAAATGTTAGAAAAAGAGGTATTAGAACTTGTAGTTAAAAAGGTCATGGATAAGTTTGCAAGAGAAAATAATGGTTCAAAAGGATGGACAAAAGAAGATATTCAAAATGAGGTCCTTAACCTTGGAGGCACAATGACAGATGTTTACGAGGCCATGAAGATTGGACTAGATATTTGTCTTTTGAAAGAAACAGTAGAGCCGGTATTTAGTTAATAATTTGTTATTAGGAGCATCTCTAAGGAGATGCTTTTTTAGGTATGACGGGCATGTTCTAATGCTGGGGTGAAAATCCCTAAAGAGCGTAGTTGTCAACGAATCTGATAGCGACTTGCAAGTTTTAGATGGCGACATCTAGGAGAGAAGAAGCAATAGCGAAATCGTGGCTTGACGAACAGGAACAGAATATAAGGCGTAAAAGGTGGGCAAGCTAGCCTAAGATAGTAAAGACCCAAAAGACAACCGTAAACCCAAAGCGTAAATTCTGCAAGTAAACGATGAAAGTATTAGAACTTATCCCGTGAGGTCTCACTAGCGATAAAGTAGTAACAACGAATAGTGAGAAGTCAGCAGAAGTCATAGTAGGTGGAAACACCGAAGGACTGAACAATTTAAAAGCACAAGCAAAATGTATGTTGCATAACAAATCTGACAGAGAAAGTAGAAGAAACGTAAATGAAATCAAAATCTCACACCTAAGAAATAAGTTATGCAAGCGGAAAGGAGCAAGTGCACACATGGAAGATAAAATAATAAGTCAAATCCTAAACTCAGAAAACATGCACCAAGCCAAACTAAAAGTCATCTACAACAAAGGAGCGGCTGGAACAGATGGCATAAGAGTAGAAGAAATAGATGAATACATCAAAGACAACTGGGCAAGGATAAGACAAGAAATAATCGAAAGACGCTACAAACCACAACCAGTACTCCGAGTAGAAATACCAAAAGCAAATGGAGGAAAAAGAAAACTCGGAATACCAACAGTAATGGACAGAATAATCCAACAAGCAATCGTACAAGTACTAACACCGATAATAGACAAAAGATTTTCTGAAACAAGCTATGGCTTCAGACCAGGAAGAAACTGTCAAATGGCAATAACAAAAAGCCTAGAATATCTAAATGATGGATTCGAATGGGTAGTAGACATAGACCTAGAAAAATTCTTTGACAAAGTGCCACAAGATAAACTAATGAGCATAGTCCATGAGCATATCAAAGCACCAGACACAGAATCACTAATCAGAAAATACCTAAAAGCGGGAATAATGAACAAAGGCATATATGAAAAAAGTGAAATAGGAACACCTCAAGGAGGAAATCTATCACCACTACTAAGCAACATCATGCTAGACAAACTAGACAAAGAGCTAGAAGCAAGAAAACTTAGATACACAAGATATGCCGACGATTGTTTAATATTTGTAAGAAGTAAAGCAGCAGCAACGAGAGTAATGCACTCCATAACAAGATTCATAGAAAAGAAACTGGGCTTAAAAGTAAATGCAGAAAAAAGCAAAATAACAAGACCAAGTGGAATAAAATATCTAGGATTTGGCTACTGGAGAGACAACAAAGCAAATGAATGGAAAGCAAGAGTCCATGAAACATCATTTAACCGATTCAAAGATAAAATAAAGAAACTAACCACAAGAAAATGGTCGGTATCTTTAGACTACAGAATTAAAAAGATAAATGAAGTAACAAGAGGCTGGATAAACTACTTTAAAATAGCAAGCATGAAAAACAAACTAAAAAGATTCAGCGAGCATCTAAGAACCAGACTCAGAATAATCTGTTGGAAAATGTGGAAAGTACCAAAGAAAAGACAATGGGCGTTAAGAAAAATGGGAATAGTAAAAGACCTAGCAAGATTAACATCCTACTGTGGAAATAGGTACTATTTTGTAGCAACAAAAACCTGCTTAGTAAGAGCAATCACAAAGGAAAGATTAAGCAAAACAGGCTTAATTGACCCTTATGATTACTATATAAGCAGGACATGTGTAAATTAAATTGAACCGCCGTATGCCGAACGGCACGTACGGTGGTGTGAAAGGGACTAGAAAATTAGTCCCTATTCGATTACAGAAATTTAGGAGGAATGTGTATGGGCGTATTAAGTGGCCTATTTAAGAGTAGGGATAAGCCTACAAATAGAACAAATGGTTCATCATATAGCTTTTTGATGGGTGGCTCATCATCTGGAAAAAGGGTGAATGAAAGGTCTGCCATGCAGATGACAGCGGTATATAGCTGCGTAAGAATTCTATCTGAGGCAGTTGCAAGTTTGCCACTTCATGTGTATGAAAGAATCGATATAGGGACAGAAAAAGCTATAGCACACCCGTTATATAAGGTACTACACGATGAACCGAATCCTGAAATGACAAGTTTTGTCTTTAGGGAAACCATGATGACGCATTTACTTCTTTGGGGTAATGCCTATGCTCAGATTATTAGAAACGGTAAGGGTGAAGTCTTAGGACTTTATCCGCTTATGCCGGACAGGATGAAGGTAGATAGAGATGATAAAGGTCAAATTTACTATGAATACTTTGTCAGTGATTCTGATGCAGGAACAGAAAAACAAGGAAGAGTAAGACTAAATCAATCTGATGTTCTTCATATTCCAGGACTTGGCTTTGATGGACTTGTTGGCTATTCACCAATTGCAATGGCTAAAAATGCTATAGGTATGGCAATTGCGACAGAAGAATATGGAGCTAAGTTCTTTGCTAATGGAGCAACTCCAAGTGGTATTTTAGAATATCCGGGAACAGTAAAGGATCCTGAAGGCATGAGGGAAAGCTGGTCAAAAGGATTCTCTGGAGGAAACAGTCATAAAATAGCGATTTTGGAAGAAGGAATGAAGTATACACCTATTTCGATTTCTCCAAATGAAGCACAGTTTTTAGAAACAAGAAAATTTCAAATCAATGAGATAGCTCGAATTTTTAGAGTCCCACCACACATGGTAGGTGATCTTGAGAAGTCGAGCTTTTCTAATATTGAGCAGCAATCCCTAGAATTTGTAAAGTACACTCTTGATCCTTGGGTAGCAAGATGGGAACAGGCAATTGTTCGTAGGCTTTTTACTGAAGAAGAAAAGAAGAAGTACTATGTCAAATTCAATCTGGATGGACTTTTAAGAGGTGATTATCAATCTAGAATGAATGGCTATGCTATCGGCAGACAAAACGGATGGATGTCTGCCAATGATATTAGAGAATTAGAAAACCTAGACCGTATTCCAAGTGAAGATGGAGGTGACCTATATCTCATAAATGGAAATATGCTCCCACTAAATCGTGCAGGAGCATTTGCAGGTGAAGATGGAAAGGAGGAAGAACCGAATGAAGAAGTTTTGGAAGTGGAAGAATCAAGTAGTAAATCAAGGAGAAACAGAAACGACAGAACGCATCCTATTCCTTAATGGAACGATAGCTGAAGAATCGTGGTTTGATGATGATGTGACACCACAGCTTTTTAAAGAGGAGTTAAATCAGGGGAATGGAAACATTACCGTTTGGATTAACTCGCCAGGAGGTGACTGCGTGGCAGCAGCCCAAATCTACAATATGCTAATCGACTATAAAGGAGATGTCACAGTAAAGATTGATGGCATAGCAGCAAGTGCTGCATCAGTTATTGCGATGGCAGGTACGAAAGTGCTGATGAGTCCAGTATCAATGCTTATGATCCATAATCCTATGACCATAGCTTTTGGAAATAAGGGTGAGATGGAAAAAGCAATCTCCATGCTAGATGAAGTGAAAGAATCCATCATCAATGCTTATGAAATTAAGACTGGAATGTCTAGAGCAAAATTATCCCATCTAATGGATTCAGAGACTTGGATGGATGCACATAAAGCGGTAGAGCTTGGCTTTGCAGATGACATTCTAAAGCGAAGTGATACCACTGATATAGAAGTACCACAAGTTTCCATGATGTATTCAAAAGCACAGGTTGTAAATTCACTGATGGATAAGATTGCTTCTAAATGCAAGATAGAAAACAAAGAAACTAATACAGGTGTTAAGGCGGACGAATTAATGGACCGTCTTTTTTTAATGAAAAATTGGAGGTAATTACAATGAGTAAGATTTTAGAAATGATTGAAAAACGTAATAAGGCTTGGGAGGGTGCGAAAGCATTCCTTGATAGCAAGAGAGATAAAGACGGCCTTATTTCTGAAGAAGATGCTTTAAGCTATGATGAAATGGAAAAGAAAGTCCATAACTACAGCTTAGAAATTGAGCGTCTACAGAAGATTGAGGAGATGGATAAAGAACTATCTAAGCCTCTGTCTGATGCTATCGTAACAAAACCAATGAAAGTGGATGATAATCCGGAGAAAAAGGGAAGAGCATCCGATGAATACAGAAGGGATATGCTTAAGGCAATCAGAAGTAACTTTAAGCAGGTTACAAACCTTTTGCAGGAAGGAGTGGACACTGATGGAGGATATCTTGTTCCGGAGGAATATGATAAGAGACTGATTGATGTATTAACGGAAAATAACATCATGAGAACTCTTGGAACAAAGATTACCACATCCGGACTTCATAGAATTACGGTGACTGCAACAAAACCTGCAGCACTTTGGGTTGAAGAAGGGGGCAAGATTCCATTTGACGATGCAACATTCGGTCAGATTACCATTGATGCCTTTAAACTTGCTGTGGGAATTAAGATTACAAATGAACTTTTATATGACAGTATGTTCCCACTTGAAAATTATATTATTGAGCAGTTTGGTAAGGCAATCGGTAATGCCGAGGAAGATGCGTTTCTTAATGGCGATGGAAAGAAAAAGCCACTTGGAATTTTCCATAAAGATGGTGGTGCAATTAGTGATGTAACAACAGCAGGAGCAACTATTTCATCTGACGATATTATCAGTCTCGTGTATGCACTTGGAAGACCATATCGTCAAAAGGCTAAATTTATTATGAATGACCAGACCATTGCCATCATTAGAAAACTGAAAGATGGTAACGGAAACTATATGTGGCAGCCTTCCATTAAAGAAGGAGAACCGGATAGACTGCTTGGTTATCCTATTTTCACATCAGCGTATGCACCTCTTGTAGAAGCGGGAAAACCTGCCATTGCATTCGGTGATTTTTCTTATTACAACATTGCAGACAGAGGAACAAGGTCTATGCAGGAACTTACGGAGCTTTATGCTGAAACAGATACGACAGGCTTTATTGCAAAGGAAAGAGTGGATGGAAAACTGATTCTTCCTGAGGCGGTTCATCTTTTAACTATTAAAGCAAAATAAAGGAAGGGGGTGCTAGTTATGGTTGTAAGTCTTGATGAAATGAAAAACTATCTGAGGGTGGACACAAGTGAAGATGATGACTTAATTAGCGCCCTTATAAAGTCTTCTGAGAAGATGTGCCTTGCAATTGCAAGAAAAGAGGAAGATGAAATCATTATTGAAAATTTTGAAGAATACAAGGTGGCAGTGCTATATGCTGCCGCCTATCTTTATGAACATAGAGAAGAGGCAGACCATCATGAGCTAACGATTACACTTAGATCCATGCTATTTGGAGTAAGAAAGGCGGAATTTTAATGAAGATATCACTACTAAATGAACGCATTGAACTTCAAAAAAGCTCGGTAGAAGTAGATAACATTGGAAATCACAAAAATGTGTGGAGTAAGTATTATTCCTGCTATGCAACTATCAGCTGTGAAAGCCCAAAGGAAGAAACAAGCAGTGGTGCTATATGGGATGAAAGCAAGATTGACTTTACCATTCGCTATAGTAAGGAAGTATCGGTCTTATCTTCCGTTGGTTATAGAGTTATTTTTCATAATTACATTTATGAAATTGATGGCATAGACCATATGAATTACAAGAAGAAGAGTATAAAACTTCACTGCAGGAGAGTGGAAAGATGAGTAAGGTAAAAATTGACAGTCTTTCATCTGAAGTGATGAAGGAACTTGAAAAATATGCTGATGTTACAACTGAAAATGTGAAAAAAGCAGTTCAAAAAGCCGGAAAGACAGTGCGTGATGAAATAAGTGCGAATGCTCCAAGTGATACAGGTAAGTATTCTGAAAGCTGGACTGTGAAAACTGTGAGAGAAACATCCAGTAGTCTAGAACTTGTAGTTCATTCAAGAAACAAATATCAGCTTACCCACCTTCTTGAATTTGGTCATGCAAAGCGTGGTGGAGGAAGAGTATCTGCAAGACCACATATAGCAAATGCTGAAGAAAAGGCAATAAAGGTATTTGAAGAAGAGATAAAGGAGGCTATTTCCAATGGATAGGTTACTAGAAATTATAAAGCATATAGGACTTCCAAATGCATATCATCACTTTGCAGAAGGGGAATCACCAGAGCCGCCTTTTCTTATTTATCTACTGCCAGCAAGTGATAATTTTTCAGCAGACGGAAGAGTGTATTTTAAAGCAAATGAAGTTCATATTGAAGTCTATACAGATTACAAAAATCTAGAGATAGAAAAGAAGGTAGAAGTCGTACTTGATGAGTACGGCATTTTTTATAACAAAACAGAAGTTTATATAGAGTCAGAAAAACTCTACGAAGTCTTATATATTTTTGAAATGGAGGAAGAAAATCATGGGAAATAAAGTGAAATATAACCTTAAAAATGTTCATGCAGCAAAACTTAAAAAATCAAGCGAAGGGACATTTTCTTATGAAAATCCTAAAGCAATCCCAGGGGCGGTAAGTATCAGCCTTGAAGCCGAAGGAGAATCCAGTCCTTTTTATGCAGATGGTATTGTATATTTTAGGTCTACTGCCAATAACGGATATAGCGGTGATCTTGAGATTGCACTGATACCTGAATGGTTTAGAACGGAAATTTTAAAGGAAGAGCTTGATAAAAACGGAGTACTTGTAGAAAAGGCAAATGTATCAGAAACAGAAAAGTTTGCACTCTTATTTGAATTTGACGGTGATATCAATGCAATTAGGCACGTCCTATATAATTGCTCCGCATCTCGTCCGTCCATTGAATCTGAAACAAAGGAAGATACGATTGAACCTGGAACAGAAACGCTATCACTTACAGCAGATCCAAGAGAAGATGGACTTGTAAAATCAAGAACTGGAGATACTACATCGGCTGATACCTATGCTAATTGGTATAAGAGCGTTTATATTCCACAGGCTAATTCTGAAACACCAAAGCCAGCAGGAAAATAAGGAGGGGAAATATGCTTGAGAAAACAGTAAAAGTAGGAGAGGCTGATGTAAAGTTTCGTTCATCTGCTACAATCCCTAGACTGTATAGAATTAAATTTAAAAGAGATATTTTCAAAGACCTCTCAAAGCTGGAGAAAACATTCAAGGCCAATGAAGGGTCTTTTGAAATTGATGACCTTGAGATATTTGAAAATGTAGCCTACATCATGGCTTACCATGCAGATAGAAGTATTCCAGGAAACATTGATGATTGGCTCGACCAGTTTGAAATGTTTTCTATTTACGAGATTCTGCCAGAAATTCTTGAGCTTTGGGGAGCAAACCTTGAAACGGAAGTTCAGTCTAAAAAAAACTTCCAAAAAGTAGCAGGGAAATGACAACAGCCCTATTTCTACTAAGATGCGTGGAAATAGGGATAAGCGTTTCAGAACTTGATTTACTTACAATTGGAATGGTACTAGATATTTGGACTGAAAAAGCAAATGATGGTGTGAAATATAGCAAGGTAGCAGGTCAAGCTGAGTTTGATAAATTCTAATTTAAAGTCTTGAGTATTTTTGGTATAATGGGGGGGGTAATAAATAAAAGACAAATTTGAATTTGTGGGAGGTCTTTTGATTGATTGTAGAGGAATTTTTGAAGGCTATATTATCACAGAATGCTGCAAATTTGAGAAAGTATTTTCACGAGAATGCTCTAATAAAATGGCATTGCACTAATGAGTTGTTTACCGTTGAAGAATATATCAAAGCAAACTGTGAATATCCTGGTGATTGGGATGGAGAAATAGAAAGAATCGAAAAAATCGATGATATAATAATCTTTGCTTGTCGTATATTTCCTGTGGATAAAAGTGCATTTTTTCATGTCGTAAGTTTCATACAATTAAAAGATGATTTGATATTTAAGATGGATGAATATTGGGCGGATGATGGATTAGCACCGGAATGGCGTCGGAGAATGAAAATAGGAAAACCTATTCGATAAATCCCAGTTTGTCGAACTGAATACAACAAATAACTAAGACATTTACAAAAAAGTAGATGTCTTTTTTCATGCCCATTTTTAGAAAGGAGGGGTTAAAGTGGCCAATAGAATAAAAGGTATTACTGTTGAGATTGGTGGAGATACTACTGGTCTTGATAAAGCCTTAAAAGGTGTGAATTCTACAATTAAATCAACGCAGTCACAACTTCGTGATGTGAACAGGCTATTAAAACTTGATCCTTCCAACGCAAAGTTGCTTGCTCAAAAACAACAGTTACTTCAAAAGGAAATCTCTGAAACAAGTGAAAAGCTTAATGCCTTAAAGGAAGCAGACAAACAAGCAAAAGTTCAGCTTGAAAATGGAGAACTTGGTCAAGATAAGTATGATGCCCTTCAAAGAGAAATTATCGAAACAGAAAATAATCTGAAATCTCTACAGGAAGAAGCAAAAAAAGTACCATCAGCATTGTCTGTTTCTATGAAAGAGGCAGGAGATAAAATTAAAGAAGTTGGAGATAAGACTACCGAAGTTGGTAAAGGTCTATCTACTCATGTTACAGCACCTATCGTAGCGATGGGTGCTGCTTCTTTAAAGGCATTTAATGATGTTGATGCTGGTATGGATATAATTGTCCAAAAAACAGGTGCGTCAGGTAAAGCCTTAAATGAAATGCAAGATAGCATGAAAAATCTTGCGACTTCAATTCCTACAGATTTTGAAACAGCAGGTGCTGCTATTGGTGAAGTAAATACTAGATTTGGTCTTACCGGTAAAAAGCTAGAAGAACTTTCTGGTAAATTTATAAAATTTGCTCAGCTTAATAATACAGATGTATCAACAGCCATTGATAATACGCAGAAGGTTATTTCTGCTTTTGGACTTAAGGCAGAAGATGCAGGAACTTTACTTGATACCATGAATGCTGTAGGTCAAAGAACTGGCATCAGTATGGATACTCTTGCGAGGAGCATGGTCACAAACTCTGCAGCACTTCAGCAACTAGGATTTTCTGCAAGTGATGCTGCGAACTTCTTAGGAAATGTTGAAATGTCCGGTGCAGATACTTCACAGGTTATGACAGGACTTACAAAGGCACTTGCTACTGCTACAGCTAATGGAAAGCCAATGAAAGAGGCCCTTAAAGATATTCAAGATAGCATGGTAAATGCAAAATCTGATACTGAAGGCTTAGAGGCTGCCTATGAACTCTTTGGTAAAAGAGCAGGCGGGGCAATTTATCAAGCGTGTAAGAATGGTTCACTATCTTTCGAGGAACTAGGGACATCATTAAAGGACAATATTGGAAATGTAGATAGCACATTTAATGAAACCTTAGATCCAATTGATAAGTTTCAGACCTCTCTTAATAGCTTAAAGATAGTAGGAGCTGATGTTGGTAATTCGCTTATGACAGTTCTTGCACCGATGCTTACCAAGTTCTCAGAGATGATGAAATCCTTAAATGAAAGGTGGAATAGTCTATCTCCTGGTATGCAAGATGCCATTGTAAAAATTGCTCTTATTGCAGCAACCGTGGGGCCGGTTCTAGTTGTAATAGGAAAAGTCATCACAGCAGTTGGAACAATTACATCTGCACTTGGTGGACTTATAGGACTACTTGGAGGAACAGCCACCGCGACTACAGCAGTGGGCGTTGCAGGAGGTGCAAGTGCAGCAGGAACAGCAGCCGCAGGTACTGCCGCTGGCGGGGCAGCAGTTGGCTTTGGAGCACTTAATGTTTCACTTCTTCCAATTATAGGAATTATTGCAGCTATCATAGCAGCAGTAGTGGCCATCATTGCCATTATAAAAAATTGGGGTGCTATTACAGAATGGTTCAAAGGCTTATGGGAAACAGTGTCCACTGCAATCATGAGTATTTGGCAGAATATATCCGACTTCTTTAAAGGAATATGGGAAGGTCTAGTTAGTATCTTCACTACAGTTTGGGAAACTATAAAAAATGTACTTACTGTGGCACTGATGTTTATTGTAGAACTTATTACTGCTTACTTTGAACTAATCACGCTTCCATTTAGATTTATTTGGGAAAACTGCAAAGAAACCATTATGGCTGTGTGGGAGGCTATAAAGACTGTAGTAAGCACTGCGCTTGATGCTATTTTGCAGGTTATTACAACCATAATGACTGACATTTCTACTTTTATAAGTACTACATGGAATGCTATAAAAACAGTCGTTACTACTGTAATAAATGCCATTTTATCTGTGATTACATCTATTTTTAACATCATAAAAAATGTAGCTACTACAGTTTGGAATGCAATTAAATCAGTTATTTCTACTGTGGCAGATGGGATTAAGAATAGGGTAAGTTCAGTTTTTAATGCTGTATCAAGTATTGTAAGTTCTATATTTAATGGAATCAAAAGTACTGCAGTATCCATTTGGAATGGTATAAAGAGTGCTATTGTTACACCAATTGAGGCTGCAAAGAATAAGGTTAAAAATGTGGTGGATGCAATTAAAGGTTTCTTTGCTGGTATTAGCTTAAAGCTGCCACATATTAAACTTCCTCATTTTAGCGTTACAGGAAAATTATCCATTATGCCACCATCAGTTCCACACTTGTCTATTAACTGGTATAAGGAAGGTGGAATCATGAAAAGTCCCACCTTGTTTGGAATGAATGGTAGCTCACTGATGGCAGGAGGAGAAGCAGGACCTGAAGCAATTCTTCCTCTTAGAGGTTTCTATAATCAGCTTGAAAGAATGCTAGATCAGAAACTTAATACTTCAGGAATGGAAAAGTATCTATCTATTATTGCTGATAATAGTACCAAGGGAATTTACCTGGAAGATGGAACTTTAGTTGGTCATCTTCTTCCTGAAATTGATAAAGGCCTAGGAAAACTTGCATTAAGGAGGGAGAGAGGTTGATAAGTGTAATTATTGATGGAATAAATATCTGTGAAAAATATAAGGTGACACTTGAGAGTTTTGAAATTGGTATGCCAGAGCCAAAACTTGTAAAGGTTCAAATTCCAGGAAGAGATGGAGAACTAGATATGAGTGAAGCCTTAAGTGGATATATTAATTATGGTAATAGAGAAATTACGATTCAGCTTGGTATTACAGGAGATGACAAGGTGAGCGAGAAAAAGAAACAGCAAGTACTAGTGCTTACTGCAGGTAAAAAAGTTAAACTAAGTTTTACTCATCTTGATGGATATTTTTTAGGCAGATGTACTCCAGTTTCAATAACTAGAGAGTTTGCTCATCATACGCTTACCCTGTCTTTTTCATGTGATCCATACAGGTATCAAAATACTGAGACAGTAGAAACAAGAAACCTAACAGAAACGCCTATTAATTTAATCTGTGTTAATACCATTATGCCGGTTTCACCAACCATTGAAACCAGTGCAAATGCGAAGGTTAGGTTTAAAGATAAGACATTCGATCTTCAAGAGGGAGTACACAGGCTAGGTATTGTGTTTAGTGAAGGAAGAAATACATTAAATGTTAGCGGAAGTGGAACAATAAAAGTGAAATATAGGAGGGGAGAAATGTAATGTATAAAATTTATAGCGATAAAGAACTTATTTATGATCCGTCAAATCCAGAATACATGATTACAGAAGGAAACCTCAAATTAGAACTTAACACTTCCGGGATGCTTACCTTTACGATTCCAAAGGATAATCCAAGCTACGGAAGAATAAAACTAATGAAGTCTATCATCACTCTATATGACGATGATAGGCTTCTTTTTAGAGGTAGAGCTTATGCTCCAACAATAGACTTATTTTGCAATGACCAGGTTGAATGCGAAGGAGAGCTTGCTTTCTTTAATGATAGTGTTCAGCCACCTTTTAATTATGAGGTAGGTGATGTAAAAACACTTTTTACAAAAATCATCGAAAATCATAATGCCAGTGTATCGGAAGATAAGAAATTTTTAGTAGGAAATGTTACTGTCACGAACAATACTTCTGAAGGAAATATTGTTCGCTCATCTATAGAATATCTTTCAACCTGGGATGTTCTAAAAGAGAAGTTCCTAAAGCTTTTAGGAGGATACCTTTGGATAAGGCATGAAGGAACTAAGATCTACATTGATTATCTTAAAGACTTAAACTTCATAGGAAATCAAGAAGTGACGCAGTGTATAAATTTGATTGACGCTAAAAAAGAAGTTACTTCAGACAATCTTGCGACAGTGATTATTCCTCTTGGCGCAAGACTTAAAAACGATGATGGAGAAGATACAAATGAATATCTTACTCTAAAAAAATTAACAGGAAAGATTACAGTTGAAGATAAAAAAGGAATTGAAAGCTATGGTCTTATTACAAAAGTAGTCCACCATGAAAACATAACGGATGCGACTAATCTATTAAAGGCTGGACAGAGAGATCTAGCAGAGGCATTAGGTGTTACAACTACAATAACTCTTTCAGCAGCAGATCTTTCAAGGGCGGGATATAAAGTCTCGCCTTTTTCAATTGGAACATATATCCCTGTAAAAGTATCAAATCTATCTATAGATAAGAAGATGATTATTAAATCCATTTCTATAGATCTTCTTAGTCCTGAAAGTAATAGCATCACAATTGGTAGCTCAGAAAGGTCATTTACGCAGGAACAAATCAATACCAAAGAAACAATCAAAACTGTAAATAGAAATCTAGAAGAAAGTATTAAAGCTGCTAGTGCAGTGGCTACAGTTCGTGCTGTAAGAGAGGCAAACTCTAACATTAATCAGTCTGCAGAACAAATTAGAAGTGAAGTATCAGATGCCTACTATAACAAGGAAAAAGCTGATGAATTATTAGAGTCCATCAGAACCATTATTACGCAGACTGCAAGTGGTATAGAGCTAACCTTCAATCAATATAAATCAGAGCAAGCCAAGATTAATGGTGATACATCAAACAGATTTGCTGAAATTACGAAATATATAAGATTTGTTGATGGAGATATTTTGCTGGGTGAAGAAGGTAATCCATTAACTCTTCGAATAGAAAATGACAGAATTAATTTTATAGAAAATGGTGCAAGTAGTGCTTATTGGCAGAATAGAAAATTCTATGCAGTGGACGGTGAATTTATTAATAGTTTGAAGCTTGGAAAGTTTGCCTTTATTCCAAGGCCAACTGGGAATTTAAGTTTTACAAAGGTGGTGGATTAAATGGCAAGCAGTGGTTCATTTAGTACAAGTAGTTATGATGTACGATATTTAAATTTTTATTGGAGCGTAGCTAGTCAATCAATAGATAGCAATCAAACGGTGATAAATTGGAGCCTTAAAGGAGGTGGTGGCAATAGCTATTCATGGTACATGGCAGGTAATTTTAGAGTAGTTATAAATGGTTCTGTAGTGTATAGTTCATCTTCAAGAATACAACTTTACAATGGAACAACTGTAGCTAGTGGTTCATTTAAAATTAATCATAATTCAGATGGCACTAAGAGTTTTAGTGCAAGTGCAGAAGCGGGGATTTACACATACGCAGTTAATTGCTCAGGCAGCGGTTCATGGTCATTACCTACAATTGCAAGGGCTACTCAGCCAACAGTTAGTAAAACAAGTGCTACATATGAGGATCAAATTGTTATTAATCTTCCAAGAGCATCTAGTAATTTCACACATACAATTCAAGCAGGTGTTGACGGAAAACTATCTTTTATGAATATTGCCACAGGAGTAGGAACTTCATATACTTGGACAATTCCAAAAGACTGGGCTAAGTATCTACCAACTAAATCTCATAAAATTAGAGTTAGAGCAATAACCTATTCTGGAAGTACGCAAATAGGTACGAAAGAAGCCAGGTCAATAAGTGTTTCACCTACATCAGATATGAAACCTGTAGTATCAATCTCTCTTTCTGATGATATGAAATATAAGGATAAATATGGCGGTTTTGTAAAAGGACAGTCAAAGATTAGAGCAAAATTAACTGAAAAGTTATATGCTGGAACGACTGTAAGCTCAAGGTCACTGTCTTTAAATGGTGTTAACTATCAAACTTCAGAGCAGGTTTCTGAGGTGATTATAAGTACTTCACAGACTATAAGTGCATCAGTCACAGATGCTCGTGGTCTTACAGGATCTACTAGTGTAAAGCCAACGGTTTATGATTGGTTTATTCCAAAGATAGGAATATTTCGTGCTGAAAGATGTAACTCAAGTGGAAGTAGTGATGAGGTCGGTAATTATATTAGACTTGATTATTCGGTTGAAGTTGCACCTGTTAATAACAAGAACGCTAAGTCTTTAAAGTATGGATATAAGAAACAATCAGATACTTCATGGACAATAAAGGATATTGCACTAAGTAGCTATTCAAAATCTGGAAATGTAGTCATACCTGCAAGTGGAGAGTATTCCTGGGATGTAAAAATTGACGTAAAGGATGATTTTACAACAGCTACTTTGTCTCTAAAAGTTGGTACTGCCTATGTGCTTATGGATTTTCATAAGTCTGGAAGAGGAATAGCTATTGGTAAGGTTTCAGAGCGAGAGAAGATGTTTGAAATTGCCAGAGATTTTGAAGTTAAGCTGAAAGGTGAAACTATAGAAACCTATATTAAAAACCAAATATTAAAGTCTTATCCCGTAGGAAGTATTTTCATTACGACTAATAATGTTAATCCATCAAATTTTATAGGAGGAAAATGGAGCAGGTTTGCTAAAGGAAGAACTTTAATCGGGGTTGATGAAAATGATGCTGACTTTAAGAACTCTAAAAAGACTGGGGGAAGTAAAGATCTTCCATTACCTTTAGTTGGTGAAATGGGGTATGGAACTGGAAAGGGATATTTTTTGAACACAACCACAATGACAAAGTATGGTAGCACAGGTAGAGGATGGGATATCCGGGCTAGTAATGAAATTAAGCCGAATGTGAGAAAACCTACCAATTACAATAAATTAGAGCCATACATTACAACATATATTTGGGAAAGGATTAGTTAGTAGCAGCTAGAAATAGCTGTTTTTTTATTACAAAGGAGGAATTTAATATGAAAGAATTTTGGAGTATGATCCAGCTTGCTTTTGCTGGAGTTGGAGGATGGCTTGGATATTTTTTGGGCGGGTGTGATGGACTTATCATCGCACTCGTTTTATTTGTAGTCATTGATTACATCACAGGGGTGATGTGTGCTGTGGTAGATAGGAAATTATCCAGTGCAGTAGGATTTAAAGGCATCTTTAGAAAGGTGGTTATTTTTATGCTTGTTGGTATTGCTAACATCATTGATGTGCAGGTGATTAAGTCTGGAAGTGTACTAAGAACCGCAGTGGTTTTCTTTTACCTTTCAAATGAGGGTCTATCACTTATTGAAAACTCCGTTCATCTAGGACTACCTGTTCCTGAAAAGCTAAAGGCAGTATTAAAGCAGCTAAACGATAAGGAGGAAAATCATGAGTAACAGTTCATTAGTTAGTATAGTAAATTACAGTCCAAACCATAGTGGACGAAGAAATCAGCCCATTACAAAAATTGCTATTCACCATACAGCTGGCGCTGTGAGTGCAGCAACTATCGGTCAGATTTTTAAGCCGACTTCAAGACAGGCATCGTGTAATTATGGAATCGGAAATGATAACAAAATCGTTTTATGTGTAGATGAGAGTAACCGCTCTTGGTGTACATCATCTTCTTGGTGTGATAACAGAGCCGTCACTATTGAAGTAGCCAATTCAAGTAACGGAGGCAATTGGCCTGTAAGCGATAGAGTGCTTGCTACCTTGATTGATTTAGTTACGGATATCTGTAGAAGAAATGGCATCAAGAATTGTACCTATACAGGTGGAAAAGATGGCGTATTACAAAAACATGAGTGGTATGCGGCTACCAACTGTCCAGGACCTTATCTTGGTAGCAAATTTACCTACATTGCAAGTGAGGTCAACAAAAGACTACATGGTGGAAGTTCAGCATCACCAGTGACACAAGGCTCATCTTTATATAGGGTGAGAAAGTCATGGTCTGACGCAAAGAGTCAAAAAGGTGCATTTAGAAATTTAGATAATGCAAAGAAGTGTGCCAATGCAAATCCGGGATATTCTGTATATGATGCAAACGGAAATGCCGTATATCCAGTAGCAAACGCACCATCAAAGAGCATTGATAGCTTAGCAAGAGAGGTAATTGCAGGAAACTGGGGTAACGGACAGGATAGAGTTAACCGACTAAGAGCAGCAGGCTATAATTACAATGCTGTTCAAAATAGAGTAAATGAAATCTTATCTGGAAGTGCAAGTAAACCTGCTGGAAAATCCATTGACACCTTAGCACGTGAGATTATCCGAGGTGATTGGGGTAACGGACAGAATCGAAAAAATAGACTTGAAAGAGCAGGATACGATTATAACGCAGTGCAAAGACGAGTAAATGAACTCTTATAACTAATGACAAACAATGCCTACTTTAGAGAAATCTAGGGTAGGCATTATTTTTTTTGAAATTTTTTATAAATACCGTCAGATTTTACCTTCTCCCAAGGCTACCTAATAGAAGGGCAAAAGAAAAGTTCTTCAGAAACGGAGGTAGAAAAATGAAACATAAACTTTTAATCAGTGTTTCAAAAGAACCAAAAGCAGATGGCTATGCAAATTGCAAGACCATTAAGCTAAGGGAAAGACTTATCAGATTCTTTCTTGGAAAGAAATCAGACATTATGGTTTTTATTCCAAGCAATAGGATTGATGAGATTTCCATTCAAAATGAAGGGGGTGAGAGATAGTGGATACCAAACAAAAATATGAATTAATGATGGATGCGTCAAAATTACTTAGGTCATTGTCTGATGTAGTAGAGTCAATTGCAATTGCCAATAAGGATACTACTTATATTGAGGCAGATGCAAAAGTTATTGAGGAAAAGCAAGCAAAGGCTTTAGTGGAAGATAAGAAATTGAACCTTGAAGATGTAAGGTCAGTTCTTGCAAAACTCAGTCAACATGGGAAAACTGCAGAGGTTAAAGAGCTGATTGTTAAGTTTGGCGGAACGAAGTTATCTGATGTACCAAAGGGAAACTACAGTCAGCTATTAAAAGAAGCGGAGGAAATCAAAATTGACTAGACACGCAATTTTATCTCCATCAAGCTCCCATAGGTGGCTGAACTGTACACCAAGTGCAGTGCTTGAGATGGAGTTTGAAAATACCAGTTCAGCAGCAGCCGAGGAAGGAACAGCGGCACACTCCTTTTGTGAGCATAAGCTGAAAAAGGCATTGAAGATGCGAAGTAAAAGACCTGTATCCGATTATGACTCAGACGAAATGCAGGAATGTACTGATGCCTATGTGGATTTTGTTTTGGAGCAATATGAATTAGCCAAACAGAAATGTAAGGATCCAGCTATTTTGATTGAACAGAAAGTGGATTTTTCAGAGTATGTTCCAGATGGATTCGGAACGGCAGACTGCTTGATCGTTTCAGATGATACGCTTTCCATTATTGACTTTAAGTATGGACAGGGAGTTTTAGTAGATGCATATGACAATTCACAAATGAAATGCTATGCACTTGGAGCACTGGCAATTTATGAGAGCCTATATGACATAAAGGAAGTCAGTATGTCAATCTTTCAGCCTAGAAGAGAAAATGTGTCTACTTGGATAATCGCTACAGAAGAACTAAAGAAGTGGGCAGAGCAAGTTCTAAAGCCTAAAGCAGAGCTTGCTATTAAAGGCGAGGGAGAATATTGCTCAGGTGATTGGTGCAAATTCTGTAAGGCAGCAGTTAGATGTAGAGCAAGGGCTGAAGAAAAGCTGAAACTTGCAAAGGATGAGTTTAAACTACCACCACTATTAACAGATGCGGAAGTTGAAGAAATCTTAGTTGTTATTCCGGATTTGACTTCATGGGCAAATAGCATCTTAGCATATGCAACAGATATGGCGGTCAATCATGGTAAAGAGTGGGATGGCTTTAAGGTTGTAGAGGGTAGGTCTGTAAGAAAGTATAAGGATGAAAATGCAGTAATAGAAAAGGCGAAAGAAAATGGCTATTCCGATATTTTCAAGACCAGCCTAATCACACTCACTGAAATGCAAAAACTAATGGGAAAGAAGAAATTTGAGGAAATTCTAGGTGACCTCATTATCAAACCACCTGGAAAGTTGACGCTTGTACCAAACTCAGATAAGCGTCAGAAAGTAAATGTAACAAATGCTAAAAACGAATTTAATGAAATAACGGAGGAAAATTAAAATGGCAAATATTAGTAGAACAAAGGTAATCACAGGAAAAGACACAAGACTTTCATATTTTAACGGCTGGGAGCCAAAATCAATCAATGGAGGGCCTGAAAAGTATAGTGTATCTCTTCTTATTCCAAAAAATGATAAAGAAACAATTTCTGCGATAGAAAAGGCAATTGATGCTGCAATCGAAGAAGGAATCGGGAAGTTTGGAGGAAAGAAACCAAACAAGGCTGCAATTAAACTTCCACTTCGTGATGGGGATATTGAGCGTGATGATGAAGCCTATAAAGGTCATTATTTCATCAACGCAAATAGCGTAACAGCACCTCAAATTGTAGATAAAGCTGTAAAACCTATCCTTGATAGAAGTGAAGTATATTCAGGTTGTTATGCTCGTGTATCAATCAGCTTTTATGCTTTTAACTCAAATGGTAATAAGGGAATTGCCTGTGGACTTGGAAACATTCAAAAGATTAGAGATGGTGAGCCACTTGGTGGAAGAAGTAATGCGGCTGATGATTTCACAAGCCTAGAAGATGATGACTTCTTGGCATAGGAGGTCATTATGACATTAATTGATTGGTTTATCGCTATTTTCATCGGCACATGGCTTTTGGATTTTGTAGCAAAAACACTGGTAAGTCTTTATCTAGACATCAGAGAAAAGATAAACAGCAAGTAACATGGTGGGTGGCACTAATCTGCCACCCTTATTTTTATTGGAGGTGATGAAGATGGAAACTATCAGTATTGACATTGAAACCTATAGCAGCGTAGACCTTAAAAAGTGTGGTGTATATAAATATGCCGAATCCGATGATTTTGAAATACTCTTATTTGCTTACAGCGTTGATGGTAGTGAAGTTAAAGTCATAGATTTAGCAAAAGGAGAGGAAATTCCTTCTGAAGTTTTATCTGCTCTTACGGACGAAAGTATAAGTAAATGGGCATTTAATACACAGTTTGAGAGAGTTTGTCTATCAAGGTATTTAAGGGATAAAGGTATCAGTCTAGATCCTTTTTATGATAATCATGAGCTTAGTACATCAAAGGCAATGTTTTTAAGTCCGACTTCTTGGAAATGCACCATGATTTGGTCTGCAACACTAGGACTTCCATTATCTCTTGAAGGAGTAGGTGCTGTGCTTGGACTTGATAAGCAGAAACTAAGCGAAGGGAAAAATCTAATTAAGTATTTTTGTGTACCCTGCACTCCGACAAAAACTAACAGAGGAAGAACAAGAAATCTGTACTTTCATGATGAAGAAAAATGGGAACGATTCAAAGCATATAACAAGCGTGATGTGGAAGTAGAAATGGGAATTCAAGCAAAACTATCAAAGTTTCCTGTTTCAGAAGATATATGGGATGAGTTTTATCTAGACCAGGAAATCAATGATAGAGGAATAGCTATTGATCCAGTTCTTGTTGATTCGGCAATCAAATTAGATACTGGTGTAAAGGCTAGTCTTATGAAAAAGCTAACAGAAATTACCGGACTTGAAAATCCTAATTCAGTTCTTCAGATGAGAACTTGGCTATCGGAGCATGGGCTTGAAATGGAGTCTTTAGGCAAAAAGGAAGTAGCAAAAGAAATAAAGACTGCATCAGACGAACTAGTAGAAGTCCTTACTTTAAGACAGCAGTTATCCAAGTCATCAGTTAAGAAGTATACAGCCATGAAAAATGCTGCCTGCACAGATAATAGGGAAAGAGGAATGTTTCGTTATTATGGTGCAAACAGAACCGGAAGATTTGCAGGAAGACTTGTTCAGTTGCAAAACCTACCACAAAACCATCTGCCAGATTTAGCTGATGCTAGAGCACTTGTAAGGAATAAAAATGTAGATGCGATTGAAATGCTATATGAAGATATCCCAGATACCTTATCTCAACTGATTAGAACTGCCTTTGTACCTCAAAACAATAACAAATTCATTGTGGCTGACTTTTCTGCCATTGAAGCGAGAGTCCTTGCATGGCTTGCAGGCGAAAAATGGAGAATGAAGGTCTTTGAAGAAGGTAAAGATATCTATTGTTCATCGGCTAGTCAGATGTTTGGAGTTCCTGTTAAAAAGCATGGTATAAATAGTCATCTTAGGCAGAAAGGTAAAATTGCAGAACTGGCACTTGGCTATGGTGGCTCGGTAGGTGCCTTAAAAGCTATGGGAGCACTTGATATGGGACTTACTGAAGATGAACTTCAGCCACTGGTTGATGCTTGGAGAAGCTCAAATCCTATGATTACCAGTCTTTGGTGGGATGTTGATAGAGCGGTCAAAACCTGTATAAAGCAAAGAATATCAACGCAAACACACGGTATTAAATTTTCATGGAAAAGTGGATTCCTTTTTATTGAACTTCCTTCAGGGAGAAAACTCGCCTATGTAAAACCTAGAATTGGTGAGAACAGGTTCGGTGGTGAGTCAGTTACCTATGAAGGTGTCGGGAATGCTAAAAAGTGGGAAAGGCTGGAAAGTTATGGTCCTAAATTTGTAGAAAATATTATTCAGGGAACTGCAAGAGATATTTTGCTTTTTGCTATGAAGACATTAAGAAACTGCAAGATAGTAGCTCATGTCCATGATGAAATAATTATAGAGGCAGATAAAAGAATGAGCCTTGATGCAATTTGCGAGCAAATGGGAAGAACACCACCTTGGGCGAAGGGATTACTTCTTCGTGCCGATGGTTACGAATGCGAATTCTATAAAAAAGATTAATCGAAACGTCAGATTTTGACCTTTCTCAAGGCTACCTAATAGGAGGTAGCCTTTATGAATTTAGAAGAAAAAGAAAAGATAAAGAAACTAAGAGAAGAAGGTCTTGGCTATAAAAGAATATCAAATGAGCTTGGAATAAGTGTAAACACTATCAAGTCATTTTGCAGAAATAACAATCTGACTAGTGAATTCACTACCAAACAAATCTACTGTAAAGAGTGTGGAAAAGAAATTATACAAAAGGAGCACATCAAGAAAAAGATATTCTGCAGTGAGGAGTGTAAAAGAAAGTGGTGGAATAAAAATAGAACAAAACTGGATAAGACAAAACTAGAAGAATATACATGTCTTAATTGCCATAAACCATTTAAGGCCTATCCTCATGAAAACAGAAAATACTGCTGTCATACCTGCTATATAGAGGATAGATTTAGAGGCGGTGATGGTGATGAATAAAAAGGAACACGCTGAAATGATGTATCAATTATCTATCTCCATTGCTGTAAAAATGCTCAAAAATCACATTATAAATAAGGAAGAATTCGAAGAAATTAATTGTATCTTACTGGAAAAATATCATCCATTTATAGGGGAGCTTTTCTCACTAAATGACTTGATATATTAAGCGTTTAGAGTGATATATATACACTGACAAAGGAGGTAGACCAATGAAAAAAGTACAAAAAATCGATGTGAAAAAGTCACTCATTGAAACAAGAAAAAAGGTTGCTGCCTATGCCAGAGTATCTATGGAAACTGATAGACTTAAGCATTCCTTATCTGCACAGATAAGTTATTACAGCAAACTTATTCAAAATAATCCTGAATGGGAATTTAAAGGCGTTTATTCTGATTATGGTATATCAGGAACAAGCACAGCTAAAAGACCAGGATTTATGGAAATGATGGAAGAGTGTGAAAAAGGAAATATCGATATTATCCTTACAAAATCCATCAAGCGTTTTGCAAGAAACACAGTTGACCTTTTGGAAGTAGTAAGACACCTTAAATCAATGAGAATTGAAGTTAGATTTGAAAATGAAAACATCAATTCGTTAAGTGGTGATGGGGAGCTGATGCTTTCCATTCTAGCTTCATTTGCACAGGAAGAATCAAGATCCATTTCAGAAAACGTGAAATGGGGGACAGTAAAAAGATTTAAACAAGGAATACCAAACGGAAGATTTAATGTATTTGGATATGTTTGGGAAGGCGATAAACTCGTAATTGTAAAAGAAGAGGCTGAGATTGTAAGAAGAATATATTCAGAATATCTTTCTGGGAAATCAAGAATGCAGATTGAGAAGATGTTTGCTGAAGAAGGGATAACAACTAGGCGAGGCTATAGGTGGGTAGACTCTAATATAAAAGTAATCTTAAGAAACATCACTTACACAGGAAATCTGCTATTCCAAAAAGAATATGTAGTTGATCCAATTACTAAAAAGCGAAAGCTTAATAGGGGTGAACTACCTCAGTATTTTGTAGAAAATACACATGAGGCAATTATTCCAAAAGAAACCTATGACAAAGTGCAGGTTAAAATGGAAAGAAGAAGACTTGCAGGGGCAATAGGAAATCCTGCCATACCTACAACAGAAATGACTGGAAAGATACGATGCCCACATTGTGGTAAGAATTTTCAAAGTAGTGTTAGGAATTTAGTAAATGGGAAAAACAAGTATTGGGTTTGTGCTACAAGAAAAGCAGGACATGGTAATCCATGCCATACCGGGGATATAAACGATAGGCTAATAAAAGAAATTATCTGTGAAGTTTTAGAAATTGAAGAGTATGATTCCGAGCTTTTTACTAAAGAGATAGACCACGTTGATGTAATAGGAAAAGAAAAATTTATATTCTACCTTACAAATGGAAGAATAGTTGAAAAACCATATAGAAAGATAGATAGGAAGAAATATTTTACTGAAGAAGTTAGAGCAAAAATATCGGAGCAAAGAAAAAATAAACATAATTATCATAGAAAAAATCCAGCTACACCTTTCACAGGACTAATTGAATGTGATAGATGTGGTAATTCATTTAATGCTCTAAAAACAACACTAAAGACAGGGGAGAAAATAACATACCTTTCATGCAGAACAAAAAGAAGTGAATGCCCACATAACTCAATTCAAGAAGGAACGCTTAAAAAGCTATTATGTGAGGTGCTAGAACTTGATGAGTTTGATGAGAAGGTAATGGATGAAAAAATCCAAAGGATCTACATTGCAGATAATAAAGTAAGGTTCAAGTTCAAAGATAGCCACGAGGAAACAAAAGAATATCTTGAGAAAAAACGTGGTACTCCTTGGACTAAAGAAAGACGTGAAAAGCAGATTCCACAAATGCGTGAATACTGGAAAGATGAAAATCACAGAAAAGAAGCAAGCAAGAGAATGATAAAAATAAGGAGTGAGAAAGAATGGCCAACAAGAAAGTAACCACAATACCTGCAACAATAAGCAAATTTAATCTGGCTCCAATTAATGAAGTGAAAAAAAGAAGAGTTGCAGGATATGCCAGAGTATCAACGGATAGCGAAGAACAGCAAACTTCCTATGAGGCACAGGTGGACTACTATACAAACTACATCAAAAGCAGAGATGACTGGGAGTTCGTACAAGTTTATACAGATGAGGGAATATCAGCTACCAACACCAAAAAGCGTGATGGTTTTAAGCGAATGGTGAAAGATGCCCTTGATGGAAAGATAGACCTTATTGTTACCAAGTCAGTTAGCCGATTTGCTAGAAATACCGTAGATAGTTTGTCTACCATCAGAAAGCTAAAGGAACATGGTACGGAAGTATTCTTCGAGAAAGAAAACATCTGGACTTTTGATAGCAAGGGAGAACTGCTCATTACAATAATGTCCAGCCTTGCTCAAGAAGAATCAAGATCCATTTCAGAAAACTGCACATGGGGCCAAAGAAAAAGATTTGCTGATGGTAAGGTGACCGTACCTTTTGAAAGATTTCTAGGTTATGACCGTGGAGAAGATGGAAACCTAATTGTTAATCCTGAACAAGCAAAAGTTGTAAAAAAGATTTATAGACTTTTCCTTCAAGGGTACTCACCTTTTGGAATTGCAAAAGAGCTAACGGGTGAGGGGATATTAACACCCGGTGGGAAGAAGAAATGGTCAGCAAGAACAGTTGCAGCAATACTTAGTAATGAGAAATATAAAGGAGATGCACTACTACAAAAGTCATTTACAGTTGATTTTTTAACTAAAGAAAAGAAAAAGAACGAGGGTGAAATACCTCAATACTATGTAACAGGAAATCACGAGGCAATTATTCCACCAAGTACATTTGATAGGGTGCAGAGGTTACTAGAGCAAAGAAAAGCCGGCAAGAATCGAATTTCAAGCGTTAGCATTTACTCAAGCAAGATTAAATGTGGAGATTGTGGGTCTTGGTACGGGTCAAAAACATGGCATTCAACCAGTAAGTACCGTCAGAAGATTTGGCAGTGTAATCATAAGTTTGAAGAAAAATGTACTACGCCACATTTGACGGAAGAAGAGATACAAAAGCTATTTTTAGAGGCAGTTAATAAGCTAGTCAAGAACAAGAAGGAAATTATCAGTAACCATAAAGAAATGGCAAAGATAATCTTTGATACATCAGTACTTGAGAAAGAAAAGATTGAACTTGAAGAAGAATTAAATATAGTTGCTGAGCAGGTGAATGATTGTATAAACGAGAATGCTAGAAAAGTTCAAAACCAAGATGAGTATGAAATTAGGTATACTAGCCTAGTAAATAGGTTTAATGCTACAAAGACTAGGCTGGATGAAATCAAGCAGACCATCATAGAAAAACAATCCAAGCGTGATGAGGTAGAGGATTTTATACAAGAACTAGAAAAGCAAGAACTTATGACAGAGTTTGATAAAAATGTATGGCTTAGCATGGTAGACTACCTTACAGTGCATCATGATGGGAAGATTGAATTTACATTCCTTGATGGCAGCAAGGTAGAATTAAGTAGATAGAAAAGGAATTAAGGTTGTTGATAACACATCAAATATTTTCGATTTGATGTTGACAACTGATTTTTATTGGGTATATAATAAACACATCAAAAATATTTGATATGAGGTTAATTATGAAAAAATATGAAGAAAATGCTAAGGTATTTAAGGCTTTATGCGATTCTAAAAGACTAAAAATAATCGATATAATCAAAGACGAAGAAAAATGTGCTTGCGTACTCCTAGACAAGCTTGATTTATCACAATCAGGCTTATCATATCATATGAAGATACTTACAGATGCAGGATTGGTAAATGCAAGGCAAGATGGTAAATGGACACATTATAGTACTAGAGACAAAGGAATTGATGAAGTCATACAATTATTAAATGAATATCTAAAATAAAAACTAGTCATCCGAGTTTGGATGACTAAAAAAACAAACAACATATCAAAATTATTTGATATATAGGAGGTAATTTAATGATTTTGTCGATAGGAAAATTTATTCAAAATCAGATTTTAGGGATGAAGTGGCTCAATGATTTAATAGGATATGTATTAAAACTATTAAATATTGATGTAACTAGTAAATGGGGTGCATCTGTACAATTTTTCATTTATGACGTGATTAAAATTGGTATCTTATTATGTACTTTGATTTTTATTATTTCGTATATTCAAAGTTATTTTCCACCTGAACGAAGTAAAAAAATATTATCAAAGTTTAGGGGAATTTGGGCGAATATTATGTCTGCACTTTTAGGTACAGTTACTCCATTTTGCTCTTGCTCATCTATTCCACTTTTTATAGGTTTTACATCAGCTGGACTTCCATTAGGAGTTACTTTTAGTTTTTTAATTTCATCACCTATGGTTGATCTTGGCTCTTTGGTACTTCTTATGAGCATATTTGGAGCTAAGGTTGCAATAGTCTATGTTTTATTTGGACTTTTGATCGCCGTTGTTGGAGGAATGATAATTGAAAAGCTTGGGCTGGAAAATGAAGTTGAAGATTTTATAATGAATTCACCAAAAGGAATTGAGCTTGAAGATGCACAAATTGGAAAAAGAGAGAGAGTAATATTTGCGAAGAATGCAGTAGTAGAAACCTTTAAAAAAGTGTTTCCGTATATTCTTGCTGGTGTTGGAATTGGAGCAATTATTCACAACTGGATTCCGCAAGCATTAATAGAAAAGGTACTTGGAGGGAACAATCCATTTGGTGTGATTTTAGCAACATTAGTAGGTGTGCCAATGTATGCTGATATTTTTGGAACTATTCCAATTGCAGAAGCTCTACTTTCAAAAGGAGCAATGCTTGGAACAGTTTTAGCTTTTATGATGGGCGTAACTACACTCAGTTTGCCATCAATGATCATGTTAAGAAAAGCAATTAAACCAAAGTTGCTGTATGTGTTTATCGCCATAACGACTATAGGAATCGTAATAGTAGGATACATTTTCAATGTGTTACAAAATATATTTATCTAAGGAGGAATAAAAATGTTATTTAAGAAAAAAGCTTGTTGTAATCAAGTATCAGAGCAAGGAGAAAGTAAGATTGAAGAAAAAGGAATCTATGTATTAGGTTCAGGATGCTCTAAATGCAATGCTTTAGAGAACAATGTTAGAGAAGCTTTAACTAGACTAGACGTTAAAGAAGAAATAAAGCACATAAGAGATTTTTCGGTTATTGCATCTATGGGTGTTATGACTACACCTGCACTTGTGATTGACAATAAGGTTGTAAGTTATGGTAAAGTTCTAAATCCGGATGAATGTGTAGAGCTTATAAAAAACTCAAGAGGATAACAATATGAAAATAAAAGTTGCTTTTGTATGCGTACACAATTCTTGTAGAAGCCAAATTGCTGAGGCTTTGGCTAAAAAATTTGGCTCAAATCTTCTCGAAGTATATTCATCTGGAACTAAGCTTAAGGATAGAATCAACCAAGATGCAGTAAGGTTAATGAAAAATTTGTATGATATTGATATGGAAAAAACTCAAAAACCTAAATTATTAGATGAAATACCTGAGGTGGACTATTTAATAACGATGGGATGTAACGTGGTATGCCCAGTTCTTCCATATAAATATAAAAAAGTTGATTGGGGACTTGATGATCCAACAGGAAAATCAGATGAAGAATTTACAAAAGTCATAGAAGAAATTGAAAGAAAGGTACTTGATTTAATTGAAGAAGTCAGGGAATGGGAAAAATAGTTGAAAAAGCAAGAGATAAGTTTTTTTGAAAAAAATCTAACATTTTGGGTTTTAATTTGCATGGTTATTGGTGTTTTAATTGGTCGTTTCATTCCAGGTATTCCTAATGCTTTGGGAAAACTAGAGTTTTATAATGTATCAATACCAACAACAATACTACTTTGGATTATGATTTATCCTATGATGTTAAAGATTGATTTTAAGAGTGTTAAAGATATAGGAAAGAATCCAAAGGGTCTATTTATAACATGGTTTGTTAACTGGATTGTAAAACCATTTACTATGTATTTAATCGCAAGTTTATTTTTCTTTATTATATATAAAGGATTTATCAGTAAGGAACTTGCTTCAGAGTATTTAGCAGGTGCGGTATTATTGGGAGCAGCTCCATGTACAGCAATGGTTTTTGTATGGAGTAAATTAACCAAAGGTGATAGTGCATATACTCTAGTACAAGTAGCAAGTAATGATTTGATAATATTAATTGCCTATATTCCAATAGTAAGTTTTCTTTTAAAAATAGGTAACATAAGCATACCTTGGGAAACACTACTTTTATCAATTTTGCTCTTTATTGTTGTTCCTCTGATTTTGAGTATGATAACTAGGAATTTGATTATAAAAAAACAAGGAGAGGATTATTTAAATAGTAAATTCATTCCTGCATTTGATAAATATACTATGGTAGGGCTTCTGCTTACATTGATCATCATTTTTTCCTTTCAGGGTGAGAAAATTATTAATCAACCATTAAATATTATCTTAATAGCCATGCCACTTATATTGCAGACTTTATTTATCTTTGGAATAACTTTTTTGATGGCGTATTACGCTAAATTACCATATTCTATAGCTGCACCTTGCGGTATGATAGGAGCATCTAATTTCTTTGAACTTGCTGTAGCAGTAGCGATTTCACTTTTTGGGTTGTCCTCTGGGGCAACGCTGGCAACTGTAGTAGGTGTATTGGTTGAAGTTCCGGTTATGCTTATGTTAGTAAAATTTGCAAATTCTATGGAATACAAATTCAAAGTTTAAAATTTTTTGGACTATAAAAATAAGAAGGACGGTATCGATACCGTCCTTTTTCTATGCCCAAATATAAAAAGTTTCAGAGTACAGAGGAATAGTTTCAGAGTACAAAGGAAAAGTTTAATTGTATCAAAGACAGTAAGAAACTAGATCCGTTCTGTGGGACAGGTGGATTTTTGATTGAGAGTTTTAGACATATTTATAATAATATGGCAAGAACAGAGGCTAATTTGAAAATATTGAGAGAAAAGACAGTATACGGGAATGAAATTACTAATACTGCTCGAATAACTAAAATGAACATGATTCTTGCTGGAGATGGTCATAGCAATATTAAAATGATGGATAGCCTGGCAAATCCAGTTGATGGTAAATCAACGTATTTTGATGAAAAAGGAGAAGAGCATCACAACGGATATGATATTGTGTTGGCAAATATGCCATATTCTCAAAAAACTAAATATGGCAATCTTTATGATTTGCCGAGCAATAGCGGAGATAGTATTTGTGTTCAACATTGTATTAAAGCTGTGAATAGTGCTTCTGAAAATGGAAGAATTGCACTTGTTGTTCCTGAAGGATTTTTATTCCGTAAAGATTTAACTAAAACCAGGGAATATTTGTTAGAAAACTGTCAGCTACAAAGTGTGATATCACTCCCACAAGGTGTGTTTTTGCCATATACAGGAGTGAAAACAGATATAATCTATGCAACAAAAGTGAATAGAAAATTAAAAATTTCTGAAAAGCGAAGTGATTTTTGGTACTTTGATGTAAAAAGTGATGGATACACATTAGATAATCACAGAAGGAAGATAGATACCCCAAGCGATTTAAATAAGTACGAGGAATATCGAAAATTAGATAAAGATCAATCTGAAGATATGCTTAAAGTTGGATTTGAGATAGTTCCGTTTGATAAGGTACGTAAAAATTCGAATATTTTAGTTGGGAGCAGATACCGAGAGTTTAAATCAATATCAAAATTTGAAATTGCTAAATTTCAGGATATTGCAACTATAACACGTGGAGTCAATTATAAAAAAAATCAACAAAGCACATTTAGGACTTCGAATATAATATTACCAGCAGATAATATAAATTTATCTGGAGAATTGCGAATTGAAAAAGAAATATTTGTGGATAATACTGTAACTTTGTCAGATGATAAAAAATTAAAAAAAGGTGACATTTTTATATGTATGTCTAGTGGAAGCAAAGAACATATTGGAAAAGTAGCTTATATTAATGAAGATACAAATTATTACGCTGGAGGATTTATGGGGATAATTCGTACCAATCCTCAATATTGCTTGTCAAAATTTTTATATTTTTATTTGTTAACTTCAAAGAAGTTTAGAGAGGAAATTAAGTTATTAACACAGGGGGCAAATATTAATAATATTAGTAGTACTATAAACTTAGTGGAAATTCCACTTCCTTCTATAGAAATTCAGAAACAAATTGTTGATGAACTTGATGGATATATGGAAATAATTAAAGGCGCTAATAAAATTATAAGGAATTATATTCCAAAGTTGCCAGAGTATAAAGAAAGTACAAGAACATTATTAAATGATGTGGAATTATTTGAAATTGTAGGTGGAGGAACTCCTGATACAAAAAATCAAGATTATTGGAATGGCGATATTAGTTGGATTACATTGGCAGATTTACCACAAGAACAGTATATAACTGTTATTAATGATTCTGAACGTAAAGTTACAAAGTTAGGATTAGATCATTCTAATGCAAAAGTTTTACCTGTAGGCGCAATAGTCGTTTCCACTAGAGCAACTATTGGACGAGTAGGTATTACAAAAACACCATTAGCCACAAACCAGGGATTTAAGAGTATTATAGTTAAAAATACAGATATGGTATTGCCAGAATTTTTGGCATTATTATTACGAGAAAAAACAGCAGAAATGGAATTTCTAGCAAGTGGAGCAACTTTTAAAGAAATTTCAAAATCTAATTTTGAAAAAATTGAAGTAGTGTTGCCATCGGTAGATGAACAAAAAAGGATTTTATTGAAAATTCATGAAGAACAATCTTTAGTTGAACCAGCAAAAAAATTGATAGAAGTTTTTCAGAGCAAAATAGAAACTGTGATTAA
The DNA here is from genome assembly GCA_900112915.1 of Peptostreptococcaceae bacterium pGA-8. Lineage (GTDB taxonomy): Bacteria > Bacillota > Clostridia > Peptostreptococcales > Anaerovoracaceae > S5-A14a. The sequence continues at coordinate 107,993 of FONK01000001.1, forward strand.
TAAAGTATGGGGAGAATAAATATGGTAGAAGATCTGAGATATGAGGAGATTCCATACTTACAGGATATATTAGGCTACCTCCCAATTAAACCTGATGATGAAGAGGATATTATTAATTATATTGAAAATATAACAAATGTTGTTGCCGTAAATTACAAATATGAGCAATATCAGTTTGCGTATTTTGGGATGCATCTTTTGTTTATGACTTATGTTTATTGCACCGCCTGGAAAATTGCTCAAATTGAAGTTGATAGATATAAGGATGCGATTGTTTTCGCACGTCCTTATAATGGAAGAGAACATGATTTTAAAATTGAGGATGCAGATTCTATTTTTGTATATAGCTTAATGCCGGAGAAAGATATTTCTAAACTGTTTAAAATTATTGAGCTTGATAATTCACAAATTTCAGGGATTGCGGATCTTATAGATACAAGAAATGATATGGCACATGCTTCAGGTAAGTTTTACATTCTTAATGAAGAAGGATTTGAAGTCAAGGCAAATAGTATATTTACTTCAATTAAAAATATCCACAAACATATGAACAATCCTATTAGAAAGTGGTATCAAAAAGTAATATTGAGCTTTTGTATGGGGGAATATGAAGGATATGACGATCCTAAAGATATAATAGTTGAGCAAATGATTCAGTCATTTAAGTTATCAATAAATGAATTGCTTATTTGTAATGAAATGAGCGTAAGCGGTCTAATATCTGCACATATAGGATTTAAAGATAAATTAAAGAACTTCAAAAAAGAAATAAAAGAATATTGTATTGAACTAGGATATATACAAGATTAATATTTTTAGACTACTTGGAACTGGGACTGGGACGGGTAAAAAAATCTAAAAACGAGCTTAAATTAAACAAATTTCCCAGCACTCAACAAACGAAAACCCTTATTTTGAACTGTTTTGGATGAAGTGAACAGTAGAAAAAGAAGAGTGGGAATAACAGAAGCAAAAATGTTACTGTTGTGAAAGCGTTGAAAACAGCGGGTTTTAGCGATTGAACGGTGTAAAAAACTCTTTCGTGATACTGTTTTGATACTAAAAAGCTGAAAAAGTTGGTTCAAAAGGGAGTTGTTGAATTTAGGTGAATTGTTTAGAAAGCCTTCCATCGTTATGGTGGGAGGCTTTTGTGGAAATAATGGGAATGGTAAATTGGGACGAGCGTATGGACAATAAATATATCAAATTAAATATCTTTCCAATTATTGCTGAGGTACTGTTTGTATTAGTATGCTTGCTATTTCAAGGATATTATATATACATCAATTTTTTGTTTTATGTAGTATTAGCAATTTATTTTTGGTTAAGAAAAGATTTTTCAATTAAAGAATGGTTAGCTTCTGTAAAAGGAGAAAATGCTTTTTGGAAGCAGGTGATGTTGACGATATTCTTCTTTTGCCTTTCTTTCGTAGTTACAAATATCTTAGAAAATATGTTCCCATATCTTAGTACGGGAATGATTAATTTAAAAGCGGATAATTGGTTAAGTCTTATTTTATTTGCAGCATCTACAATGATATTGCCACCAATCGTAGAAGAAGTGTTTTATAGAAAGAACCTTATATCTTTTAAAAATGGGGGAATTTTAGTTTTGACAACATTGTTTAGCATGTTTGCATATGCTTTAGAACACACATTTACAATTTGGGGAGTTTTCTTATGCATGATATGGGCTTTGCCGTTAAGCATTTCTTACATTAAAACTAAAAACATATATGTTACAATGACAGCACATTTTATATGTAATTTTGTTATAAACGGGATTGCTGTTGTTAAAATATGTGATTATATATTGCATTGATTATCTGTACAAAACAATATTTACATTATTAAAGCACATAACTTTAAGACCTAAAAATCTTTCAGCTATGTGCTTTTTCTGTGCCTACTTTATATCCAGCGGAATAATTTATTCTGTATGGAAATGATCAGGTTCTTTCAAATATTCTTTATTTACATGTAGTGCAGTGGAAATGTTTTTAAAGACTTCATATGAATGGCTTTTCATGAAAGTGAATAGTGAAAATATTGAGACTCATGTTATGTATGGCTTAGAAAAATTTCATGTATTGGGAACCATTACATGAGAAGAATATTGTGATATTGTTTAACATGATTTTGGAGAACTGTTGCAGGAGTAGGGTATCAAATAGGAGTTATCTACAAAAGCGATATTAATGATATGAAGAAATCTATTAAAGAATTCTCAAAAAAGCAGGGGGCTATACATTCGCTGCTGAAGAGGCGTAAATGATTTAGCAGAATTTTAACATTATTAGTCTCTAAATTTAACACTTTAAAAATAAGGACAAAAATGCTATTATATTTGTAAAGTAACTTCATAGACTTGTAATTAAGGAGTGAATATATGAAAGTCAGTTATAATGGATTGTGGAAAATTTTGATAGATAAAAATATGAACAAAAAAGATTTGGCAATGGCTTGTGAATTATCTCCTGCAACCATATCTAAAATGGGCAGAGGAGAGTTTGTCAGCATGGATGTTTTATATCGCATCGGAACCAAATTAGGTGTCGATTTTGGTGATATGGTTTCGATTATAAAGCATGAAAAGAAATAAATCTTGAGGTGACAAAATGTTACCTCAAGATAAGGTAGAACTGACTGGTAACAGGCTGTGACCGGTTTAAAGAGAAGGTGGAGGCACTTATGGCAGAAGATATAAAATTAATGAGATCGGTGACCTATCAATAGTTTGGAGTTGTATTACTATCTGAAGCTGTGATTGGAACGGGTAAAAAATCTAAAAACGAGCTTAAACTGAACGAACTCCCCGGCACAAAACAGACAAAAAACTTTATTCTGAACGGGTTTGAATGTAGCGAACGGTAGAAAAAGAAGAGTGGGAATAACAGAAGCAAATATGTTACTGCTGTAAAGTTGTTAAACTTAAGTAAACTCTCTTAAAATCATTCTGCAATATGGCAGTGTATTATTTAAATGATAAATCAATATAAAAATAAACAAAGTTTAATAAAATAGCAATAAGAATTATATATGGAGGAGTTGAATCTAATTTTTATTAAATTCACAATAATGGAATGAAAGATTTAATAGATTCATTTTTAGAATTTGAAGTAATAAATTGTTGCTCAATGGGAAGCCTAGGATTTCCATACAATAGTCAAGGCGATAGTGTTGAACGGGCGGTGGCTGGATTTGAATCATATTATTCAGGAAATAAGTCCATCGATTATTATTTGAAGAATTACATAAAAGGAAATGGTGCTTTTAAACAAAACGAAGATTCTTTCAACCACCAATTTACAATAGCTATTGTAAAAATTAGAGATTTTTTAATCAATTATATAGAGCATTTTAGAAATATTGAAAAGCCGGACATTCCTACGTTATTTGCATCATCTGTATCTTTTTTCAGAATGGAAAACAGTTTTAAAGGCGCTTTGATTTGCATGAAAACAGGCTTGACTTTTGAAGCACTTTCTCTGGAACGAAATATTCTAGAGCAGATAGCCTGGATCTATAAAGTACACGATTATGACGGAGACTTCTTTGAACTTAAGTCTAATAAATGCATAGGGCAATTAGCAACATTATTTGATAAAGCAGGGAAATTATACGGAGTCCTAAGTGATTATTTGCATATTAATCCCAAAATCACGACTAAGTATGTAAATTTTGAAGCGGAGGGCGGATCTGTTATAATGTTTAATCCGGATAATTTAATTGAATCAATGGGAACATTACTTACATTGATGGATTGGTATTTTGTAATGGCTGAAATTATTTACTTTGATCTATTAGAAGAGCGATTCTTTATCAATAAAGATAAAAGTTTAAATAAAAATAGACCAAGCCTAAAATTAAAAAACGAGATTTTGGAATCACTCGTTACAGCTTATCAAAAGGATATAGAATATTAACCATAAGTATATTGTAGTAGAAAGGATAACGAAAATGAAGTATGCTTCAAAAAATAGAGAGATATTTTTAGCGATTTGTTATGATTTTGATAAGACGCTTTCCCCGGATGATATGCAAGCTCAAGGATTTATACAGTCATTAGGGCAGGAAGTTGAAAATTTTTGGAATGAATCTAATAAATTAGCTAGTGATAATGAAATGGACCAAAACTTGGCATGGATGTATAAGATGACTACAGAATCGAGAGGAAAGCATATCTTCAATAAAAAAACATTAAATGATTATGGCTCTAATGTGAATTTATATCCAGGGGTAAATACATGGTTTGACAGAATAAATAAATACGGCGAAGAAAGAGGTATAACAGTCGAGCATTATATCATTTCATCAGGGTTGAAAGAGATGATTGAGGGAACGGAAGTTGCGAAACATTTCAAGAAAATTTATGCAAGCTCGTTTTATTTTGATGAATGTGGTTTAGCGGTCTGGCCTGCACAATGCATTAACTATACGAATAAGACCCAATTTTTATTTCGAATCAAAAAAGGTGCTCTCGAAACTAATGACACAAAAGTAAATGATTACTTGAGCGAGGATAAATCTAGAGTCCCGTTTAGAAATATGGTATATATTGGCGATAGTGATACAGATATACCTTGTATGAAACTTGTATCCATAAATGGTGGATATTCTATTGGTGTGCATGGGAAAGAATCAAAAAATAAAGTGTTCAAGATGATCGAAGAAAATAGAATAAAATATTTTGCAGAAGCTGATTATAGAGAAGGTTCTGAATTGGAAAAATTACTAAAAAATATCATAGACAGGACAGTTGCGAATGAAATTTTAGAAACGAGAAATATGCAATGTGTACAGGAAATGATGGTTGAGAGACGAAGCAAGGATAAGCAATTTATCCAAAAAGAAGATTTGATAGATAAATTGAATGAAAGTTCATCATTTGCAGAAACGCATGAAATAATAAGACTAATGAGTGCTGTCGATAGCTGGGGAAAAAGCCAAATAGAAAGAATATTGAAGGCCGGAATATCAAACAGTCAGGTGAAATACATTTTAAAGGATAAAGACATAAAGGAATTCTATCTAACAGTAAGTCGAGAAATAGAAAGCATACATGCAGAAAAAGTAAGGGAGCTTATAGACAAATAAATGACCATTTTGAAAATAGACTGAGTTTTTTAGAAAGCAAGGGAAAGCATTCCATTGTTTTGCCGTGAAACCCTTGTAGAAAATATTAATTTATAAATCAGAATTAGTGAGGAGAAAATCCAATCATCAACAGATAATTGGATTATAGGTAAAAATGAGAGAGTACAAAATTAGAGGTACAAATTACAAAATTCGTTATAATGATTTCTATGGAGAATTGACACCTATTATATTTATACATGGATTGGGATGTGCCGGATCTTTTGATTATGTTGAAGCAGCTTCCCTTATAGGTTCTGAGCATCGAATAATTCTAATTGATTTATTGGGTGCAGGGTACAGCGATAAGCCGTTATCTTTTAAATATACGGTTGATTCACATGTTAAATATTTAAAAGAGTTTATCGAAGATCTTAACTTAGAAGAAATTATTATTTTTGGACATAGTTTAGGCGGCCCTATAGCAATAGAATTATGTGATGTATTAAGAAGCCGTATTAAGACTCTTATACTTAGCGAATCTAATTTGGAGCCGAGCGGTTATGGGTCGGCAAGCTTTGAAATCGCTGATTTAAATGAAGATGACTTGGATAAGTCCCTCGAAAGAAAGATTGCAGAATATGAAAGATCAGGCAATACAATGTGGGTGGCTACTTTACGAAACTGGTTACCAAAAGCTGCATTTGAACTATCAGTTAATGCAGTCAAAGGGGGCGAAATACCATGGAGAAATCTTTTGTATCAATTTGACTTTCCAAAATATTTTATTTTTGGAGAGAAATCATTACCTGATGCAGATTTTACAAAGCTAAAAGAACATGGCGTGAACATTGAAGTCGTTTCAAAGGCAGGCCATTCAATGGCTTGGGAAAATCCTGAAGGCTTTGCACAAGCTATAAAGAGCTGTTTATAAATCCTCCTCCTCAAAGTGATAAAAATTTTGAATTTTTATATATGTTAATGTGTGTTGCTTGCAGCAACAGGATATTTAGAGCTATATTCACTGTGAAAGCCGGATGTTGGAGTGCTGACCGCTACGCTTTATATTAAGAGGAGGTTTTTGATATGTTAAATGAGAATATTAAAGTAAGTAGAAAATCCAAGGGTCTTTCGCAGGATGAGCTTGCCATTAAGCTGAATGTTGTAAGACAAACCGTATCGAAATGGGAGAGAGGACTATCAGTTCCTGATTCAGAAATGTTGATTTCTTTATCAGAAATATTAGAGATCCCCGTCAGTACACTATTAGGAGAAAATATTGAAGAGGCGAGAGCAGATGATCTAGAAGTGATATCCCGAAAATTAGAGGTGATAAACCTTCAATTAGCACAAAAGAAAGAGATAAATAGAAAATTGCTGCATATGTTCATGATATTGTCATGTATTGGACTGGTACTTGTTGTCCTCATCCTCCTGGCGATAAACAGCTCGTATTTAAATTGGGATTATAGTAATCCGGAATTAGCCGTTGCAGGTGTACTGATCCATGGATTTGAGTGGATTTTCATTAGAGCTTTCCCTTTTATCTTAATAGGGTTGATTGTAGGAATTATTAGCACAAGAAAAAAATCGCGGTAAGTGGCGAATGGAAACACCGTTTTGCCTAAATTAAGTATAGTGCGTGTAATTTGAACGTGCAACAGTGTCAGAAAATCGTGTAAACCATTGTTGCTCCGACATTTTTCTTGTAACCTTTTGACATTGGAGAACTATCTATGAAATTTTATGAGTTTTTGAGCCCGGAAAGGCTTCCCGTACCGACCCCCGAAAATGTTATTGACGAAATGGGAAGATGCCATTTTGGAACATTTGTCGGAGAGTTCGAGAGAATGGACTTCCATAAGGCAAAAAAGCCGACAACATTGCCAAATTTTATGAACAGAACACGTCTTACCGAGTGGGAGGCCGCAGAAATAAATTTTGACGAGTTCGTCCTTCTTACCGCAGTATGCGATATGTTTTATGCAGCCACTTCTTTGACAATTCTATATGACAAAAGAACGAAAACGTGTCGTTCCTGGCAGGAAATACTTATTCCACATACCAAGGCCGTGATTGCGAATAATCTTTTAAGAGGCTCCAAAACATTTGCGGATAAGAAAGTTAAGGTTTCCTTTGTCAATAATTTTGAAAAGGGAGAAGCAAGGGTCTCAGGGTGCTGCAGCGATAACAAGAGCGGCAAAATTAAATACAATGTTCATCTCACAAGGGTATCAAAGCCGAGCGTTGTTGTTATACCATTTGACGATAACAGACCGCTTTACAGCCAAAAAGATTTATTTAGTGCCGAGGGCTACATTGAGATAGACGGGAAGCGTTATTATTCTTCTGCCGAGTCAACGGGAATAATAGATGATCATAAGGGATATTATCCGAGACGATCTCATTATGATTGGGTTACGACTCTCGGTAAAACCGACATTGGCGGGAAGAAAGAATTTTTCGGATTCAATCTCACACGAAATCAGTCAATTGATCACGATAGATATAACGAAAATCTGATATGGTTTGAAGGAAATGCTACAAGGCTTACACCTGTTGTGTTTGAGCACAAACATGAGAAGCTCTGGCATATTGCGGCTGATTACGGCATGGTAGATATTTACTTTGACATAGGAGATGAGTTCAAGCTCTGTCTTCCGGCTAAGATTATAGAATTTGATTATCATATAACCTTCGGGGAATTGAGGGGATTTGTCCGTGATCCCGATGGAAAGAAATACATTATTGACGGCATGACAGGGATAGGTGAGGATAAGACCTTGCTATTTTGATTATGATGTATCGATATTAAAACGCAAATGGAAAGCTTGACACAAAAAATGATATTCATATCAATATATATTATGACCCCACGGAGGAATAAAAATGAAATTAGGATTTATAGGTATGGGCAACATGGCAAAGGCCCTTGCAACAGGATTTATAAATAACAAAACATGTGCTGCCACCGACATATATGCTTATGCTCCAAATCAGCAGAAGCTCAAGGCTAATGCCGAACTTATCGGTTTTCAGCCTGTAAACACGCCTCAAGAACTCATTAAAAATGTGAATGTAATCATCGTTGCATGCAAGCCTAACCAAGTTGAATTCGTCTTTAAGGAGCTGGGAGATTTGCCAAGCGAATTGGAAATTCTTTCAATCGCAGCTGGCTGGAGCTACGAAAAATATAGACATTTGCTTGGGAATGATGCTCATATCCAATGTGTTATGCCTAATACACCTGCAATGATAGGAGAAGGAGTTTTCTTGATGGAAGAAACTAACACCTTGACGGCGAATACAAAAAAAGAAATCACAAATCTCTTTGACACCATAGGAACAGTGGTAAATCTTCCTTCAAAACTGATGGGCATCGGTACAGCAATTTCAGGCTGTGGTCCGGCATTTGTGGATATGATGATTGAGGCCTATGCAGATGCAGCAGTACAACATGGCATACCAAGAGAACAGGCATACATGCTCGTATCAACAACGATTAAAGGAGCGGCTCAGCTACAGCTGGAAACAAAACAGCATCCGGCAGTCCTAAAAGAACAGGTATGTTCGCCGGGAGGCACAACCATAAGGGGTGTTACGGCACTTGAAGAAAATGGGTTCCGAAATGCGTGTATCCAATCTATAAATAAAATAATGGAGTAGAACTTTTGCCTCAATCAATAACAATCGGCAGGTTCACTGAAAAATATGCTCCAAGGCATTAATATAAAAATGGAATTAAACTTAAATAGCGGTACCACCCGCTATTTTTTGTGATATAATTATCGTGATAAAGCGATAATGGAAAAAAGATTGGCTAAAAGCTATGATAGGGTTAAGGAGGTCAATATGAAAGTCGGTATGAAAAGGGGAAATTTACTTTTATTATTGTGTATAATTGTCATGATTGCCGCCAGCTTAACTACAAGCTGTAGCTCAGGTATGAAGTTTTTCAATGGGGAAGGTATAGTTAGGAAACATCAGTTATCTTCTGAAGAAGAGGAGATAGCATCGCTTTTGAAATCCATGAATCACCAAGCATTTCTGGAGATATACGCACCGGCTAAAACCAAGGAATTTTCAATGACAGCAGATTACTATTTTGATGGAGAACTCACACATCAGGAAAAGCTGTTTAAAGCAGATATAATTCCACAAAAAAGACAACTGCTGGCTTTTGTGTTTAATGGCAGGACCTTAAACATAGGTGGCGGAACTTCAAGCATTGAAGCGAATTTGTCATTAGACAAACTTAATACGGAAAGCGGTATGAGCGGGATGTCATCAGTGGAGGAAAAGCTGAATATTAAACAGGGAGAGGACTTCCCGCTGATAGCCATATTTATAAGCAATGATGGCATAAGAACGGTTCAGCCGGAGACGATATTTAATGATAAGGAATACATCAAAGAACTGAAAGGTTATGTTGTACTGGTGAAGGGGGTATGTGAGTGATTTGATTTTCTGAAATGCTGGGCGTCTACTAAAGAGAAGGACATCTGGTATAGTGTACGGATATTAGAATATGGAAAATTTTAGAAGAATTATTATACCGGGTTGACAAATTTGAAATTTTTAAATAATCCAGAATACAACAGGGGCGATAATAAAAATTGCAAATTGTAATATTAAAGTTGTATTTTAATATGTTTGATTGAATTTATCCAAATTGGATTATAAATAGGAGGTGTTTTGTGAAATATGTTGTAAAAATGCAACTGGCGAAGCCGGAATTCAAATCGGATTTTAGGCGCACGATCATTAGTTTTTTTTAGAAATAAACTTCAAATTATCAAGACGGAATGTTTTATGAAGAGATATATAATTCAGGAGCATCAAAAAAATCGTTGGTATGGTCGATTGGTTTTGGGAAAGTAAAGTTTTGTAATGATATAATTGAGCTAGATAACTGTAGTTTTGAAATTACCATGAAGATCACAGATGCAGAAACGGCACTAATTTACTATTCTAGTTTACTTGGAATGAAAGGTGAGGCGTTTCCTTTGAGTAACGATAATTATATGGAATTAAAATCTATTAAAATGGTTCGCGAAGAGACTATCAATAATGAAATTGCCCTATTTAAGATACGTTCTCCACTTTGCCTCAATAAGTACATAGATCGAACCAACAATGACCGGTATGTTAATATTGAGGATAAGGACTTTGCTATTGAACTTGAGAAAAAATTGATAGAAGACTTACCTTATCTAGAAGAAAAAATTAAAGAATTGAGATTTAACTTTGACGGACTAAAGAAAACTATTACAACTATCCATAAGACAAGCAGTAAAAAAGTAAAGAAATTAAAAGGAGAAGAACAATGAAACTGATTCTTAATGATGAGGACTTGGAACTTTTAGAAAGTATTGGTATTAAAATACAATCATCTGAGGAATATAGTCATAATGAAATTGAGGATATATTAGATGAAGTATACCTTAATGAATCTACAAATGTTGGATTTAATGAGCAATTGGCCAATAAATATGCTGATTTAGCAGACAAGATAGAAAATATTATAAGTTAGAAATGGCAAGGAAAAGAATAGGAAATCAAACTCCCACAAAATCAGTCATACTATCAACAAGAAACAGTCTAATTTGAATTTATCCAGCTTGGAATTTAGGGCATTGAGGGATGTGAATAAAGCTTTAAATTTTAGTCATTTGAATTTAACAAAATTAAGCTTGGACTACAGTACAGGCGCAAAGGAAAAACTTGGTGATTCGAAGCTTTCATCACTGCATCCGTATTTTAAAATTTATAGAAAGAGTGTATAATGATAGAAAATATAAGCTTCAAAAAACATTTCAGCCTATTATCCAGTAGTTACCTTTTCAAGGAATACGAGAAATAAATAAGATGGATAATCAGGATAAATTTGCTTCCAATATTGATTCATTAAGTGAGAAAAATTTATTGAAACCACATATGAGAAAACAGCAAAAACCAGTGCTATAGATTACAGCTTATCGGGTTCAATTTAACACATTATTATAATATAAGGAGAAGATAAATGTTATTAATGGCAATAAAAGAAAATGCGGGCTGGGTGTTATCGCAGTGGAACTTAACATATGCTGTTGGCTGGGAACAGATATGCAAAGCGGTTTATTTTATGTTTGATTATTATGATGACACTGAAATTTTAGTAGATGATAAGCAGATTGATCTATCATCAAAAGAAGAAATTAAAAAGCTTGGTGAAGCGAGGAACATGACAATTCGAGGTATTTCAAAAGTTGTGAAAGTCCCTTTGATGATAACATTTTTTAATCAGACAAGCGTAGTAAATGTAAATGTTGCACAGATGAATGAAGAATTCAAAACTACAGATTATCAAAAGTTTAATCTTTCCCTATGCCAGTATATGGATAGTATTGAATTATCAATGTATAGATAATCTACATTAAACAAAAAAATCATAGCTCGAGCTGTGGCGCGTGATGTTGTTGGCATAAAGATAAGCCAAGATAATTTGATAATTGTCACTTAGATGTGCGTGCTTTAATTTATAAAAGAGGAGAAAATCCAATCATCAACTGATAATTGGATTATATGTAATAAATGAGTATAAAAGTAACGATTAAAAACGGACAACTATTAAGAAAACCATTGAAATTAACAGATTTAACAATGGGGAAATATGCTTACGGTAGCTTAGATGGTAATTGGCGAAATACAGGAGAATTAGTAGAGGGGTATAATGTACTATATGATCCAAATCGTATCGGCAGGGGAATAGAATTTTCCTGGTCCAAGAATGTTAAAGATAAGATAGAGTTACATGTAAACTTTATATCAACGAAGTATGATATGGAGATGTTTTACAAGGTTATTCGGAACATCCTTCATGTGTGGAAGGCAAAATCCTTTGAGCATGATGGTGAGACTTATCATGAAGAGGATCTGAATGAGCTTTGCCAGTTGCAAAGGGAATTGAATCTAAGATATATGAGCGAACTGAAACAAGATGGCGTTATGATTGTTTTTGGTGCGATGTTTCCAATCTCCGTGAAATACGAAAAGTTAGCGAACTATGGCATGAGCCATGATGAAGAAGGATATGCTGATTACCTTCATGAGCTTCAAAGCCAAGATGCATATTATGCTGTGCCAATTATTTATCAATTGAATGAAGAGGAGTTTTTCGGCAGTTATTCAGTTACGGCTACTACTGATATAATTTTTCCGAAGCAAGCGATGAATCCAGTTATGACAACAAACCCGAAAACAGGAGAACCATTGGAATGTTCTTTCTTTGTTGTGACGCTTGTCTCTTTGGAACAGAGGCAGACAGTCGGTACAATGTCCTTTGATGAATTCATAGCTAAGGCAAAAATAATGGAATGTCCGGAGTTTGATGAAACTCATGTTTTATTGAAGGGGCTTTCAGAAGAAGAACTTCAAGCACTGGCGGAGTCCGAGCATAGAGATCCGTTTGGGAAGATTTGTCAAGGAGATAAACAAAACTTCTGAGAGGGGGGTGCGAGAAAAAGTCTGTAAATTAAAATTAAGCCTTCTATGGTAAAATATAAATATCATAGGAGGCTATTTTTATGGCCGCTGAGTTACTGCTCACTCAAGATAATTTTAATTTAGGAATTTATCAGTCATATTTTTTTAATAGATGATTAAAAACTATAACTCCGATAAATACTTGGCTAATCAAATATGCTCCTAAATAAGCTACAATATGTTCTGTATCCATAATATTCAACCCCCCAAGCACAGAATAAACCATAATTGATAGAGCTACAATCAGCATTCCAATCCAATAAGTATATTTTCCTGCTTTATCTCTCAGTTTTTGCTTTAATTCATCATTCTGTTCGATTTCTTCAATATCTACTTTTTCTTGATACCTTTCCTTATTCTTTTGCCAATAGAAATATCGAATTATTGTAAAGATACCGTTGCCTCCTAAAGCACCTGTCATACCATAAAGCATACCAGACATTTTATTATCAAATGCAATAGCTGCATACAAGAATATTCCAGCTACGATGACATAAATCAAACCATAAATTAGATTACTTTTTTGCATGATTTTCCTCCTTTTCATAAGTAAAGACTTCTTCTATTGTCATGTTAAAATACAGTGCTATTTCAAATGCCAAGTCTAAAGACGGATTGTATTTACCATTTTCTATCGCACTAATAGTCTGTCTGGAAACTCTTAATTCTTTTGCAAATTCTTCTTGAGTTAAACCGTTAAGCTTTCTTAATTCATCTAATTTGTTTTTCAAATGCACCGCCCTCATTCTGTCAAGTTTCCTTTACATTATCATTATATCCACTATCGCCGTTTTGTCAAGCTTCCTTTACGCAAATTATACTTCTAACTCATTCTTCTTAATCTGTGATAGCTTTCTGTTTTCTTGTTGCAATTTCTCCATGCAACTTATTTTTGTATATCTGTGATTTGAGAATATCATTTATTGAGGAACTGGATCGTAGATAGACATCTTTAGGGGATAAAATGAGGCAAAATGAACTGCAATAAGCATGACCGGAGAGCCACAAATGAAATTTCGGAGGCAATTGTTGTAAGTGTCGGACTTGATTTGTCGAAAAGTAAAGGTACGGCATGCATGTCGCAATGAAGATAAATATATTAAAAATGAATGAGCAATCTCAGTGAACTGACCTCAAAAAATTGGACCTAAAAATTCAATTTTGGGGTCAACTTACAATGCAGACTGCTCTTTTTGATTTCCTATTTTCACCTGTGTAAACAACAGGTAAACTCGAGTTAATCTAAGGATTGTCAAAAAAAGTAGACTTTAATTTACACGCAAAAACATACAAATTAAAAGGTTAAAACATATCTGCAAAAGTCTTTGAAACCAATTGAAGCCACACAACAATAATAATTTCTTTCATTATATCATAAAATGTAATGTAAAGTCTGCTTTTAGTTCCGGATAACCGCAAATTTTATAGAGGAGTCGTTATGGTATTTATATTAGGAATATTCTAAAAGCGAATATATGTGAGTATTCTAAAATCTAAAAGAAAAAGGAGGAGAACAAAATTGAAGAGAAGAGTAAAAAGTAAATTTATGGTTGTGATAATGATGGTTGCTTTATTATTCCAGGCATTTACACCATCTACTACTGTTTTTGCAGAAGGAACCTTACACAACAATGTCATCAAAAGCATTAGACTGACAAAAGCAGATTTGACAACACCTATTCAAACCATTGGTGAATCACAACAAATGCAGCTGGTAGCTGATTTTTCGCTGCCTAATAATACGGTAAAGGAAGGTGACAGAACCGTCATTCAAATCCCAAATGAGTTGGCAATTTATAAAGGTGAAACCTTCCCGATTAAAAATACGGCTGGAGAGATTATAGCTAATGCGGTAGTGGACCCCGATGCCAAAACAATCACTGTAACCTATACGAAATATGTGGAAGAGCATTCCGATGTAAGTGGTTCACTTCACGTTACGGTAATTGTTGACAGCAGAGTCGTAAAACAGGCTCAAACATTACATCTTACTGTTACTATGGGCAATTCTACAACCTTTAATTTGGATTTTGATTATACAGGGGTAACCGGTGACAGCCCCCATGAAGCACTTGGAAAGTGGAGTTATTTTGATAAGAATGACCCTACTATTGTCCATTGCAGGATTCGTGTAAATGCAAAAGGCGGTAACTTCCCGTACATTAAAGTGACAGATACGCTTGAATCTGACTCCGTTTCTTACATTAAAGAAAGCGTTGAGATTAAAAAAGGCAAATGGAAGCTTCCCGACGGTGGAGGATACTATATTCTGGAAAATGAGACCGATGTAACCAATCAGTACCCTCTTACATATAACGGAAATAGCTTTACCGTTCAGTTCAATAATATTCAAGGTGAGGGTTACATCATCAAATATGATGTAAAGCTGGGATATACGCCTGTAAATCAAGAAGTAATCAAAAATAGAGTAATTGGAGAAACTGATAACCAACAATTTGTAAATACATTGACGATAGCTCTTTACCAACAATCCGGCGGTGAAGCAAACGGATATAACTATACCATAAAGATTCATAAGGAAAGTGAAGACGGAACCAATTTATCCGGAGCCAAATTTGCAGTAATTAGAAATTCTACACAGGCAAAAGTTGGAGAAATTACTACAGATGGAGTGGGAGATGGTAGTCTTGGCGGATTATTAAAAGATAATTACACGCTCAAAGAAATAGAGGCACCTAAAGGATACATTCTTGACGAAACTGAAATACCGGTTACACCGGATGATTTCGGCACAGATAAAACAGTACTGAAAACAGTTAAGAATAAACCGGTCACAACGTCCATATCTGTAGAAAAGAAATGGATAGGGCCTGTAAAGGACTCTGTTACCGTACATCTTTATGCAGATGATGTGGATACGGGAAACTCAGTATCTCTAAATGCCTTGAATGGTTGGAAAGCTACATTTGACAATCTGCGTAAATTTAAAGCAGACGGCACAGAAATCAAGTACACTATCAAGGAAGATGCTGTTGAAAACTATAAGTCTGAAATCACAGGAGATATGACCGCAGGCTTTATAGTAAAGAATATCAACACTGAAAAGGTATCTGTACCGGTAATGAAACAATGGGTAGGTAAAGCTACAGACAAGGTGGAGGTAAAACTTCTTGCGGACAACAAAGAAAAAGAAACGGCTACCCTAACTGCTGATACAGGCTGGAAGCATACCTTCAAAGACCTGCCTAAATATGATGATAAAGATGGTCATGAGATTGTCTATACCATCAAGGAAGTTAAGGTCGATGGATATATAACAGATATTTCCGGTACAGCCAAAGATGGCTTTATCATCACCAATACCATAACAGGCAAAATATCTATACCTGTAACAAAGAAATGGATAGGCACACCGACAGACAGCATTACAGTTAATCTTTATGCAGACGGCAAGAAGATATACAGTCAGAAGCTGTCAAAGGACAATAACTGGCAGTACAGCTTCAAAGACCTTGAACAGTACAAGGACGGTAAGGAGATCACTTACACCATTGAAGAAGAAAAGGTAATGGGATATTCCACAAGCATTACCGGTGATGCTGGGAATGGATTTGTGATTACTAACACCAAAGACAAGCCTAAGCTGCCGAAAACAGGTGATTCATCCGATGTAGAATTTTTTGCAGGTCTGTTGCTGTTATCAGGTACGCTTCTCACAGCTATTGGTTTGAAGCGAAGAAAAGAAGTTAGATAAGATTGCATTGTGGAATTGGAGATTAAAAACCCCTGTAGTACAAGCTTTTTTGCCACAAAAACCAAAAACTGAATAAAGACCATATAACAGAAAACATTTTTGCTGTTGTATCAGGAGGACTTCTTATACCAAAGTGTATGGGTCCTCCTTTTTTATTATCAAAACAAACATGTTAAGGGATACCTAATAGCCGGAAAAATTTTAATCAAAACTCCTGAGCACTCAAAGAAAAATCAACATTCAATCAAAACCCAATCAAAAAATAATCAAAAAAATATCGCATCAGCAGGAAAAATAATGGACAAAGGCAATCACACCGGATATGATTTTAGTGGATATGTTTGCACGGAGAAGTAGAGCAGGTCTGATAGTGACATGGGAGAACGGAAAGTGTGGGCGCATCTGAACAAAAAGTAGGTTCATTAAATAAGGAGGAAAAAACATGAGCGCAAAACAAAATCGGAAAAACCGATTACGATCCGGTGTGGCGATAGTGCTGTCGGTGATGCTGTGTCTAGTTGGGATGCTTCCCCACATTTCAGCATTTGCAAACGGCGATGCCAACATCGATCTGACACTGACCAGCAAGACCCCTGAGATTAAATCAGGAGCTACGGGAGTGTATGAACTGGACGTTAAGATTGCCGGTTCACAGGAAAGTATCCGAGAGAAGTTTCAGGGAAATACAACATTAAAGGTACAGCTTCCAACAGGGGATGCAGTAGAAATTTACGATTTGCAGACTCCGCTGGAGGATCTGGCAATCGCTGGAGTAGTACCTGAATATAGTGAGGGTGCAAGGACACTGACATATACATTTCCGAATATTGAAACCGGGATTTCCGGAAAAGTTAGTATTGGAATCACAACAAAGAACGGGATTACACCTAATGATACACAGCTTCCGGCAGCTGCAATGCTGATTAGTGAGGCAAATGTAGGGTTGGCACAAAGCGAGGAAGCGACTGTTCTGGTAAAATCAGATTATTCGCAAAGCATCGGAAAAGAATATCTTTATGTGGAGCGTGATCATACGCTGAATGCGGCACGTCTGGGAGATGCTGTGGTGTGGAAGATTAAGGCGGAGGTGACACTCCCCAATGTAGTAGGAACATATGTTGATCCGCAGTCAGATATCGTTATAAAAGATATTTTGGATCCAAGACTCTCATATGTGAAAGCCTCTGTGGTTTCCGGACCTGCAGCAAAGAGTACGGTAGATGATAACGGTACTGTGACATGGACCTTTGATGCTCCCGCTCTTGCAGAACAGGAAGGCAAAGATCAATTGTTTACTGTTGAGATTGAAGTGGTAACCAAGACTGACTCTGCTATTGATAAATATACAAAGATTCCAAACAGCGCATCTATTCAATCGAAGACACTGTTTGGAAGACTTTATGAGAAGAAGTCGGGAGAGCCTACGGCAGTTGTTGTTCCGACAGGAGTACCGCTGACGTCAGGAGACGGCGGTTATTTCCCGCTGGTGGTATATGGTCCGGCTGATGGAATGGGGAACGTTGGAAACACTAAAAATATGAATCCAAACCCGGCAGTGGCGTATATTGAACGTTTGAGATTTCATGATCAGTATTTCGTGGGACTGCGGACAGACGAGGTTCTTACGGATGCGAATGGAGCCACACTGGACAGCAGCAAATGGAATATAGAAAAAGTTCTTAGTGATGGATATAAGAAGATCGTGAAAGAATATACCTTTGACAGTGATAAACTGAACTTTGGTGCAGTCACCGTTTTTGTACCGAATTCTTACTATCATTCGTCTATGGGAATAGACAAGCTTCGCGAACTGCCGAAGGCAACAGTCACAGTGAGCCTGAAAGACGGAAGCACGAAGAGTGCTGTGGTTGACTGGAACAAGACGGACAATAAAGTACAGGGGAATGGACAGATGAGCCGTCAGGATCTGGGACTGGCTGATACAGATAAGGTGGTCAGCTACACCATTGCCTACGAAAATGAGGACAAGAGCCCTATTTTTGGAGGAGTGCATCTTCAAACACAGACTATTTTTACTATCGAAAAAGGGGCAGAAGCAGAAGTGTGGTGGAAGCCATCCTTCGTAGCGACCGAAGTGTGGTGGAAGCCATCCTTCGTAGCGACCCTGGCAGATGGAACAGTGATTCGCAGGACCGGAGGAGATGAGAAGACCACGACCGGAAAGCGGGCAGCCGTTATCGTGCAGAAAGAAGCGGAAGCACCGACTGTCAGAGGTACGGTTTCTTTCGTTGAAAAAGATGGAAATGCTGTAAAAACGGGAGATAACAAGGTACAGGTATGGCTGAATGATTACAGCACATCCCATGCAGCGCTGAGAAAAGATATCAGCACTACAGTATTGCTTCCTTTGGGCGTTACTGTGAAGGGAGACGGATCGGCAGTATATACCCTGATGTCCGGTCGGGCAGGAATAGTGAAGAAAGACCTGACAGGAAAGCTTGAAATCCTGGACAAGGATTACCAGGGAAGCGGACAGCAACTGGTAAAGGCTGTCTGGGATGTAGGCAGCGTTCTTCCGGCAGAGCGTCTGGAGCTGTACTTTGATGTGACAATCTCAAAGAATTCACCTGATCAGCTGCCGCTGGTGGCATATGGAACAAGCTCGACAGATACAGAGCTTAAGACCGATGCAGGCAATGTAACGATTGAAGAAGACGCAAGCGATGTAGATAAGAATGGGGACAATACTCAGAAACGTGCAAAGCTGCAGGCAGAGTATGTGAAGTATTCCAGAAACGATCTGAAGATTAAGAAGTATGTGAAGGGAAGCCTGGACAGCGAATACTCCACTTTCGGATATACGACTCCGTGAAAAGATATCAGCTACAAGCTTGAGATGACCAATACAACAGGAAAAGACATCTTCAAGATGGGCTTCATGGATGTCCTGCCTGGAATCGGCGACCTGGGGATTGTGGACGGAACCAACCGAGGAAGCGCCTTTACGCCTACACTGAAGGGAGCAATCAAGCTGCCGCAGGAATGGAAAGACAAGGTTGATGTATATTACAGCACAGTGCAGAATCCGGAAAGGGCAGACCTATATGGAACAGTGAGCTATCCGAAAGATTCTTATGTACATGTAGAGCCGGCAGGCGCTGAGGCTCCGGGATGGACCAAGGATACTACAGGATGGACGACTGATGACTGGGCAAAGGTACGCAGCTTCAAGTTGGAGTTTAAAGATGGAGTCAAATGGGTCAAAGGTCAGGATATTACGCTGACATTTGAAATGACAGCGCCGAAGGAAACCGAGGTTGATGCTGCTTTGCTTTCGGAAGGTAAGCCAAAGAGAACGGAAGAAATCGAAACAAAGGCAGCATGGAATTCTTTTGCAGTGACCACCAATGGACTGCTTCCGACGGAACCTGAAAGAGTCGGTGTTATTTTGTCAAAGGTAAAAGGAGAGCCGGTGGAGGTTGCCTATTATATCCAGGGAACATCCACAAAGCTTCAGCCAAATAAGGATTTGGTAAAGGACAAGTATGTGGGAACACCTTACAGCGTGCCGGAATCTGCAAAGACAGATTCAACCCTGCTTCCTAAGGAGCTGACCGATGAAGATGGAAAAGTCTATGAGCTGGTATCTACAGATGTAAAACCGAACGGAGACTATCCGTCAGCCAAGGATCCTGATGGAGAAAAAACAACAGTAAACTCTTCTCCGGCGGAAGGGGAAGTTACCGAAGAACACCAGGTGATTAATTACGATTATGCACCAAAGAAAGGTGGCGAGGTCCTAGTGAAGTATATCATTGAGGGAACAGAGGAGGTCCTGGAAAATCCGGCTGTGCAGGAAAAGGATGCCGACGGCAACTATATTGTAAAGAAGCGCGGAACTCAGGTAGGAACAGCTTATGATACAACAGACGAGATCTTCCAGCCAAAGAAGTTGACAAAAAATGGAAAGACCTATGTGTTGACGGCAAGAAAGGTAGATCCTAAGACGGACCCTATCACCGGGAAGGTGACAGAAGAAAAGCAGCTGATCATCTACGAGTACAGGTTGCTGGAAGACGAAACACCGGTAGATCCGCCAAAACCGACAAAAACAACGAAAACCGGCAGCGTAAAAACGGGAGATTTTGCAAATACAGCCGCCTATGCGGGCGCAATGGGACTGGCTCTGGCAGTTTTAGCTTCCGGGAAAAGAAAAAAATCCAGGTAAATTCCGCAGAGAGTTTCCGAGACGGAGTGCATAAACAGGGCAGGTTTCACATGAGAGGGTGAATACCTGCCCTTTCTGACTTTCGGTATATGCATATGAATTCCGACCTATACATCTATGAAACAGCCTTTTCAATCAGGCGGTTTTTTATTGCAATCAAACAAAAATTTCCACCAATCAACCCATAAAAATATGATATAATATGACTGAAAAAGCAAGAATTCGTACACAGATTTCTGCAGGACATACCAAGGAAGACTTGGATTTTGCAGTTAAGTGTTTTTGTGAAGTTAAGGCTGAAATGGGGATTTAACAATGACTAAAGAAGGACTTTATTTTAAAACTTGTTTGAGAATTTGTATGGGAGAGGCGAAGTGGTATGAATAAAAGTAAATTTGAGCCGAGGGAGTATGTTTTCATTACTCTGGGGATTTTTATAATTACCACAGCCCTGTATTTCTTTATGATTCCCGGGAAGCTGGTTATTGGAGGGGTTGCAGGACTCAGCTTGGTTTTGGTGAATTTTTTGCCCTTCGAAATGTCGTTGATGACCTTGATTCTTAATGTGGTACTGCTGCTTCTAGGTTTTGTATTGCTGGGGAGAGAGTTTGGAGCCAAGACAGTTTATGCCTCGGTTCTTTTGCCATTCTTTCTGTTCATTTACGAAAAGCTGATTCCCGATGTTGAATCCCTTACGGGAGATATGCTTTCAGACATGCTTTGCTGCATAATAATTATCGGTATGGGGCAGGCGATGCTTTTTCATTCCAATGCGTCATCGGGAGGTCTTGACATAGTCGCAAAGATTTTAAACAAATACCTGCATATTGCAATCGGTACGGCAGTGACCATTTCCGGAGGCTTGATTGTTTTGTCCAGTGTGTTTGCTTATGAGCCCAAGACTTGTGTTATCGGTCTTTTAGGGACATATCTAAATGGCATTATGGTTGACTATTTCATCAACGGGTTTACCAGAAAGATCAGGGTTTGCATTTTGTCAAAGCATTTTGAGGAAATACAGCGCTTCATCGTTAAGGATATAAATCGTGGGGTAACCTTGTATCCGGCTAGAGGCGGTCATTCCAATAAGGAGATTACGGAGCTGGTTTCAATTTTGGACAAAACAGAGTATGCTGAGCTGCTGCATTTTATGAGGGAGAAGGATCCAGATGCCTTTATTACAATTTCAACGGTCAATGAGGTTGTAGGACTTTGGAACAGAAAGTCCGGATTAAGATAGAAAAATAGGAGGTGCCATATGAGACAGTGTATGGATAGCGAAAATCTGCATCGCAGGCTTAAGAAAATAATTGGGCAGGTGCAGGCAATAGATAGGATGATTGAGGAGGATGTGCCCTGTGAGGATATTTTGAGCCAGATAAATGCGGCGAAATCAGCTCTTCACGGCTGTGGCAAGGTTGTTCTTGAGGGCCATATCAAGCATTGCGTTTTAGATGGTCTTGATCATGGGGATGTTGAAAAGACAATTGACCAGTTTACAACGGCCGTTGCCAGATTTTCGAAATTAGGATAACAGTTAGGATGGGAGTTTAAGTGAAACATAGTTTAACATATGAATTAATCAAAAAAGATTCGAGGACCAAGGCGAGAAGGGGCGTAATTCATACCTTAAGGGGAGACATTCAGACCCCTGTGTTTATGCCCGTTGGAACTCAGGCTACAGTAAAAGCAATGCGACCGGAGCAGGTTGAGGAAAGTGGAGCAGAAATTATACTTGCTAATACATATCATTTGATGTTGAGACCGGGACATAAATTAGTTGAGGAAGCCGGCGGCCTTCATAAGTTTATGAACTGGAACAAGCCGATTTTAACAGATAGCGGCGGATTTCAGGTTTTTTCCTTAAAGGGACTTAGAAAAATAACTGAAGATGGGGTAACCTTCCAAAGCTATATTGACGGTTCAAGACATATTTTGACACCGGAAATTGCAGTTGAAGTTCAGACTTCTTTAGGCTCAGATATCATGATGGCATTTGATGAATGTCCTCCATATCCTGCAGACTGGCATTATGTGAAAAAATCACTGGATAGAACTAATAGATGGCTACAAAGGTGCAAAGATGCACATCACAATACTGAAAAGCAGGCGCTGTTTGGCATAATGCAGGGCGGAATGTATTATGATTTGCGAAAGGAAAGCGCCGAAAAAATTGTGGAAATGGACTTGCCGGGCTATTCAATCGGTGGTCTTTCTGTGGGAGAACCTAAGGAACAAATGCTTGAAGTTCTTGACTATTGCGTTGACTTTCTGCCGGACAATAAGCCCAGATACGTAATGGGGGTCGGCACCCCGGATTATTTGTTCGAGGGTGTTGAGCGAGGAGTTGATATGTTTGACTGTGTGTTGCCAACGAGAGTTGCAAGAAATGGGCAGGCGATGACCAGCGAAGGTCCGCTTAATATGAAAAACAAGCGTTTCGAGCACGATTTTACACCTTTAGACCATAAATGTGATTGCTACACCTGCAGAAATTACAGCCGGGCATATATTAGACATTTGGTAAAATCCAATGAGATTATGGCGTCAATGCTGCTGTCAAATCACAATCTGCACTTTCTCATAAATATGATGAAGGGAATTAGAAAATCAATAGAAGAAGACCGTTTCTTAGAATTCAAAAAGGAAGTTTACGAAGGATATTATGGAAAATAACAACAAAAAATTTTCGTCTCAGGATTTGCCTGTCTGTCCTCACGATGAGTTTTGTGGCGGCTGCGTTTACCAAGGGGTGAGCTATGGCGATCAGCTGGCAAATAAGGAGGGTGAGGCTAGAGGCTTCTTCTCTGAGAGGAATATTGATGTCGGGAAATGGGGTGCAATCGAGGGCTGTCCCGATGAAAGTAGATATAGATATAGAAATAAGATGGAGTACACCTTTGGCGATCTTGTGAAGGATGGTGAAATGACTTTAGGTATGCATAAAAAGGGGCATTTCCTCTCAATTGTCACCGTAGATAACTGCCAATTGGTTGACGAAGATTTCAATAAAATTCTACGCTTTTCTCTGGAATTTGCCAAGGAAAGAGGCTACAAGAAGTACAACAAGAGGTCTCACCGGGGCCTTATGCGACACTTAATTGTGCGAAAAGGGATTAGAACAAAACAGCTGCTGATTAATATTGTGACTACCGGCGATATGGCGAAGGTAAAGGGCATTTCCGGAGAAATGGATGTGAGCCGTGAAGAGGCCGATGACAGCCTTCAGTACAACTGTTTTGATGAGCAAGCCTTTGTGGAAGGAATTCAGGCATTGGAGCTGGAAAATGAAGTTGTCGGAATTTTGCGTACGATTAATGACGATGTTGCCGATGCTGTTAAGTGCCAAGAGCTGAGAACTCTTTATGGGCAAACTTATTACGAGGATGAAATTCTTGGGCTTAAATTCAAGGTTAGTGCATTTTCCTTCTTCCAGACCAATGTGGAAGCGGCAGAGCGACTTTACAGACAGGCAATAGATTTAATTGACAACTTGGAGGGAAAAAAGGTTTTCGACCTCTACTGTGGAACCGGAACCATAAGTCAACTTATGGCTCTCAGGGCGGCAGAGGTTGTGGGCATTGAGCTTTCTGAGGAGGCCGTTGCGGCAGCCAAGGAAAATGCTAAGCTGAATAATCTTGATAATTGCAGGTTTATTGCAGGCGATGTTTATAAGGTTCTCGAAACTATGGATTATTTGCCCGATGTAATCGTGGTGGACCCTCCCAGAATGGGAATGACTGAAAAGGCTGTGGATAAGATCATGAGCTATGGAGTTGAGCAGATTATTTATGTTTCTTGCAATCCTAAAACTTTGGCGATGAATCTGGAGCAGTTCCGACAGGGCGGCTATGAAGTGCTTTATAGCAAGCCCTTTGACAATTTCCCGTTTACAAAGCATTGTGAGACTATCTGTTTGATGTCAAGAAAAGATAAATAAAGGCTGAAAAATGACGTATTTCCGGGCTTTTCGGGCATCTGACCATTAACTTCGGAGAGCGAATTTGACCGCAAAAACCGCTCCGACAGAACATATCAAAGGAAATGTTCGGAGGGTTGAGTAGGCGGTTTAGATGTTGGCAGGTTGAGTTAGTGATTTGGATAACGACAGGTTGTGGCTGTGATTTAGATGTCAGACCGACGGATGATCTGAAAACAAAGGGATGGAGGTGGCAAGGTGTATGAGAATTTTTGCTTTGCAGCTTAACAATGATATTAAGGGTATAGAAGCCAGAAAAGAGTATATTGAATCATTGATTGCGTCCTTGCCGTCACCGGATCTTGTTGTCCTTCCAGAGTTGGCAATATGCAGTTATATGGCCAGTCAGAAAATCTGGAAATATGCAGACGACTGTGGACGGGGCACCTCAGCATGGGCAATACAGATAGCTAAAAAATACAATACTTATGTTGGGGTTGGTTATTTAGATAAAGAAAAGGGAGATTACTTTAACCGTTACATGATTGTCGGCACAGATGGTGTTTGTGGAACTATTACAAAATCAGAGGGTGAATCAGCAGTCTTTAAACGTGGTAGTTTTGGCAGTCTGATAGAAACGCCTTTTGGAAAAGTTGCTGTTGCGATTTGTTATGATTCACGCAGAAAGCATTTTTATGAGAACATAAAAGAAAAACAGATATCCCTTATTCTGTTTCCTCATGGCGCTCCTGCCGATCCTGCAAAGCCTGACGAAGAGATTAAGACCAATGATTACTTCTGCGGATGCTATGCCGAAGCATCCGGTGTTCCTGTGGTATATGTTAACCGCGTCGGTGCACTGGAATATATGCCGGGGAAAATGGGAAAAATGATGGAAAAAGCAGGGTTCAGAATGAATGGCAGGACGAAAATATACGGAACTGACTGCGCTTCTGTTGACGGTGGTATTGCCGAGGCGTTTGGAGTAGAAGCAGAACTTGCAAATAAGTGCCGTCAGTTGGATATCCGGTTCTATGGTCAGGATATCAACAAAGGGAACTGTTTTTTTCGTAAATTTATACTTGAGTCTGATACCAAGAATGGTATTGAGCGGTATGAAAAGAGTAGAAACCGATGACAGACAGATAAAGGCTCCCACACTGCCATCAGCGGCGGGGAGTTGAATAAAGATGAAAATGCAAGAAAGATTAAATCATATGGCGAAAACAAAAACAATCAAAGAAAGGTTAAATCGAATACGTACACCGAAACAATGTTCTGTAAAAAATGCTATCATTTCTGCCGCATTATTTTTTGTTGGAGGCATTGCCCTCGGTATTATTGCCAAGTGGCTGGACAACCTCGCGCTTGACAGTACAATTTGGTGGCATAGACTGTTTGAAACGATGGATCTTGGCAACTTTTTTTCCGATTTTGCCATTTGGCTGCTGATTGCTTTGGTGATAGCTGCTTTCAGCCCATCGGCTCTGCGGGCGGCATTTAACGTTTTCGTCTTTTTTGCCGGAATGTGTGTTGCTTATCATGCTTATACTGTATTATTCAGCGGATTCAATCCGTCATCCTATATGATGATATGGTATGGCGTCACATTGCTTTCGCCGATTCTTGCAGTGCTTTGCTGGTATGCGAAAGGTACGGGAACGGTGCCTGTTATTATTGATATCGCGATAATTACTGTATTTTCGCTTTCTTGCTTTGCGATAGGATTGTTCTATATTTCCTTTAGAGGGGTTCTGTATTTCTTGGTATTTGCGGGTGTAGTTGTCGTTCTATACAGGGATCCAAAACAACTGCTGATATCGTTGCCAGCCGGCTTTCTGCTTTCGTTTCTGATAAGTCCAATCTGGCCTTACCGTTAATACTGAACTTGTAAAGGGGATTGTATTATGATCGAATTGAAACCGCTTACTTTTTCCAATCGGGAGCAGTTTATCAGGAACAATCAAGAAGCGAACAATTACGGCGCTCTGGAGAAGTTCGGACGCAGGGACGATCACTTTGAAGAATATGGTACGATTATCTCCCGTGAGACGATTGAGAACTCCATTGACGGTAGCGAGGCTTATCGTATCATGCAGGGAGGCAAAGAATACTTGAATTTCATACATATTAGAGCAGCTATCGGAATTTGATGACGTATCTTATCGGACGATGATGGGAGAATACATCCTCCGAAGAAAAAGGAATAGAATTAAGATTGTATAATCAGAATAATTAGGCCATCAGGCTTGATTATAAATATTCATAAAAGGAGAATTGCTTTTTGAATATTAGCAAATCAATGGAGATTGTGGCATAACCGGGAGGTTTGCCAGCAGTCTTGCAAGCCTCCCAGAAGGTTTATGATTTTACTTTTAGGAGGACAATCCTCATGAATCGGGAAAACAGGAAAAAATCATTCGAGAAGAATTACTATAAGACACACCCATGCAATGAGTCTTTCGTCTGTAAGGTTTGCGGCAAGATCGTTGTGCCGACAGAAGCAGGGAGTGATAATCGGAACCACTGTCCGTACTGCTTGTCAAGCCAACCTCTGGACAATGAACCGGGAGACCGGGCGGCAGACTGCGGTGGCGTGATGGAGCCGATTGCAGTATGGGTAAGGAAGAATGGCGAATGGGTGATCATCCATCGCTGCAGGGTATGTGGAGCGTTAAGCTCTAACCGAATTGCAGCGGATGACAATCCTATGAAGCTAATGTCACTTGCCATGAAGCCAGTTTCATGTCCTCCGTTCCCGTTGGAACGGATCGAAGAAATGACGCGGCTGATGGGCGGAGACGGAGAACTAAAATGGTAGTCTAAACAGACTAAAGCTCATCACTACCGGTAAGTGCGTCGGCGGTTCCGAAGCCTTCCTCCACCCAACGGGAGAAGTCGACGCGCTGCTCGATCAGGACGACCGGGTCGCTACAAGTCTCCTTGGCGGCCTCGACCTGCTCCAGAACGTAGGCTGCGTAGCCGGTCGGGTGGTCGTCCATCTCCTGATTGAACCAGTTGAGGCGTTCGGTAGGGTCGTCTGCCTCTATACCCAGCGCCTTCTTCAGCTTGTACTCACACAGGCTGCGGGCGTCGGTGCCTTCGGTAGCATAGTCGCTTCCTTTATCCTCGTAGGTCTCAGAGAGTCTCGCGGAGGGTGGACAGTGAATCCAGCGGTCTGACGATGATGCGGAGAGTAATGCGTGTTTAGGCATGATCCAGTCCCTCCACATCCTTCAGAAGAGCTTTGTAGTTTGCCGGGTCGACTCCGGAGAGCTTAACTGCGCCGTACTTCTGGAGCAGGGCACGGATCTCAGCCGTGTGGCCTTTCCGGGACATATCCGCCAGCACTGCGCGAACATCCTCCAGCTTCAGTTCCGGCTCCTTCAGTTGCTCCACAGTCTCATCGGCGTTGCCGGAGAACTGCTGGGCAAGCCAGTTGGCGGTGTCGTTAATAGCGGCAGCAGCACTGCGGAGTTCTTCGATGGTCATAGCCATATCGCTCATTCCGCTCATGTGTTTTTCCTCCTTCCTCGTATTGGCTTGCGGCAAGGAGTGAGAGGTTCCTTGCCAGTCTGTGGATACGCGGCTGATGGAGTTCAGAAGCTTAATCTCCTCATTCACGTTGCCGCCGGTGTCTGCGTAACTGCGGTACATCATGTTCACCTCGCTTTCTGAAGGCCTGTGTTTTCTTGCCTTCACCTTCCACTAGAGATGAACTGCCGATTTGAGCGGAGGATTTATAAAAAAATTCCGACCACCATCCGATTGAGGGACAGTGGCCGGAACGGGTGTGGTCCTTAGCCTTGGTATTACTTGTTGCCGGTGATCCTGCGAAGGTCGGTGCGATACTTCTTCATCTGATCCGCGAAGGTCTTTTGCGGGCGACCGAGCTTTCTTGCGATGGCGTGGTCGGAAATGCCCTCCGGGTGATCCTTCCAAAGTTGGATGATGGTGTCGGCCTCCGGGTCGAGCTCACGCAGTCTGGCAAAGAGCTGGTCAAGCTCTGCCCTGTCGCAGATAACCTTCTCGATGGAAAGTGTCGCGTCCGCCAGCATGTCGAGCGGTGAGCACATATCGCCGTCTTCATTCTCTGTCGTGTAATCAAGGGAGATGTGATCTCCAGCACAACGAAATTCACAGGTCAGGCAGTCTGCGTCACAGAGCCAGAACTTATTCTTCGGGCAGACACACTGTCCATGAGACTGGTGACGTTTACGATAAGCGTCGTGAAAACGGATGTGCTCCTTGTAAACTTCTTCGGATACCTCCACCCATTCACGGGTGGCTTTGAGATAGACACGGTACTGTTTACTCTGATTTTCTTTCTTTGACATAAAACACGGGGCTCCTTTATCCCCACAGCCGCTGGGTCTTGTGGAGAAGCGGAGATCCCGTGTTTGGGTGCCAGCAGCGAAAATGGACGCAAAAATCCTACCCGTCGCGGGAGAACGAAGTCTCCGCTTCAAGTTGCGTCCAGCTGTTCGCGTGCTGGTCTCTTATTCAGTTGTCAGCGTCACCGCCATGGAGAACAGTTCCTCTTTGTGCACTTGGAACGATCACGTTGGTGGGCTAGGATAGTTTAACGTCGTATTCGGGACGATGGATTTGGTTAAAAATCTAAGCGAAAGCGCAAATATTCATTAAAAAGCATAGATTTCTGCTTGATAATGTGCTATAATAGATTTTACGCTGGTGACTTTTACAGTCCTTCCATCCATGCTTACATCTTAAAGAAGCGAGCATGAGAAGTATTTGCCACTGTTTTGCCAGTGTTTTTCCGAGAGCATGAAAGGAGATGTGGATTTGTTGAACGAGTTGAATATGTCATCTTTTATCCAGACCATGCAGTCCGGATTTATGGAACACGACAAACAGGAATCGGCTGGCGTCTTTTTACTGAGTGCAATTAATGATCAGGAGTATGTCGGATTACACGGTTATCGAACCGATAATCTGAGCTCAAAGAAGATAAGCCGAATCGTCAGTCGAATCGATCATGTCCCTGATGGGATTAAGCAGGCCTCGCAGCTTCAGAATGTAATAGACGATACGATTAAGTATTTCCGCGAAGAGGCCATGAAGGATCTCAATCCACATCTAAAAGACGACACCATAGGAAATGTAATAAAGCTGATCAATGTAGATACAACCATCTTCGATAGTAAGAAAAAGAGCCTCCCCTCATTCCATGAGGAAGGTGATGACGCTCGTTTCCTCGCAGAGGTATTCCTATATGCAGTGAACCGGAACAATAAGAAGGTTGATGAGACCGTCGAGTATGAGGATGCACCGCTTCTTGCAGAGGCAAATTACGAGTGTCCGCTCTGCCATAAGAAGTTGGTGGACATGGTTAAGGGCAAAGCCATAAAGAAGTACTGCATTACGCAGATATTCCCCGACGACCTCGATGACGCAACTGCAGGCAAATTCAGTAAGGTGTCTGCTGCTCCAGCCGATTATGACATTACGGAGAATCTGATCGCGTTGGACGAGGATTGTTACGACTGCTACCTGCTCAGTCCAACGGTCGAGGAATATAAACAGTTCCGCGAGATCAAGGAAGCAATCTCACGAAATTTTGCTGCAAAGGCATCGGTAAAAAGCATCCAACTGGAGGACGATATCAGGACGGTGCTCGATGCTCTTAGCCAGATCAGGGATGCATCAGAGATGGTTCAGCTTGAGTATGACGCCCTGCATGTTGAGGAAAAGTTTGAGCCAGAGAACTTTATCCTGAAGAACGAGACGCAGTTGCAGGTCGTCATGTACTACCGTTACATCGAGAAGGTATTATCGGAATCCGATGTGGACTTCGACACGATCGCCTCGGAGGTCAAGCTAAGTTCGCAGAAGCTGTAGAAGGCAGGAATGAGTCAGGCAGAAGTTATCGCTCAGCTTGCGGAATGGATACGAAACAAGTCCGAGCTGGATGCCAGCAGGCAGCTGGCGTGCAAAATCGTTGTCTCATTCTTCATACAGAATTGCGAGATGTTCCATAAATGAAAGTGCCAAGCAAGGTGACTCCATATAAGGAAAGCACCATCGCAAAGTTTCCGGTTGTGCTGTCACTTCTTGAAAAGAATGACATGACACCATCGGAGCTGTATGCGAAGGTGCGGAAAAGCAAGATTAAAGATATAACCGAGTTCGTTGAGGTATTGGACTGCCTCTATGCGATGAACAAGATAGAGATCAGGGAGGAGGTGCTCCACTATGTTGGTTGAAGTTCAGTGCGATAAGTTCGTAAAGTACGGACAGATCCGGAAGCCCATCCGCTTCCATAGTGGATTGAATGCCGTTCTTGGCGACGACAATGGATCTAACTCCATCGGAAAATCTACCTTCCTGATGATCCTCGACTTTGTCTTCGGAGGCTCAGATTACGTAAAGAAGTGCACGGATGTTCAGGAGAATGTTAAGGAGCACACGATCAACTTCACGTTCGAGTTCGACGAGATTCCATTTCATTTTGCAAGGAATACTGTTGATTACAATAAGGTCGTGAGTTGCGATGAGAACTACAAGCCTCTGGAGGATGAGAAGCCACTGTCGATTTCAGAGTATTGGGCGTTCCTTTGCGAAAAGTACGGCCTCACGGCAGATGGAATCACTTGGAGGGGTGTCGTCTCGAGGTTCATCCGTGTCTACAAGCGCGACACGCTCGACGAGGAGCGTCCACTTCGTTCAGCCAAGGACGAGAAGGCCGCTGACGTCATCAAGAATTATATGTGCTTATTTGACAGGTACGCTGCGGTAGAGACACAGACCAAAATGGCTGTGGATGCGGAGGATGAAAAAGAGGCCTGTCATAAGACGACGCAGCAATACAACCGCGTTCGTGCAGCGAAGAACGACAAAGAGAAGGTCGCCAACGAGACGCGGATCTTGGAACTGGAGCAGCAGGAAAAAGAGCTGGCAGAAAACAGCAATCAGGGACTTCTCGATCTTGATAGCATGACGGCACGCAGGCTTACAGAGTTGAACGAGCAGTTGATCAACTACCGTAGGCAGAGAGCACGTGTGCAGACACAGCTGAATGCCGTCCGTCGTGACATGACCGAGGAGAAAAAAGGCTTCAAAAGAACATTCACAGAGCTGGTGCGCTTTTTTCCAAGTGAGGAGTTCCGAACACTTGAGGATATAGAACGCTTTCACTCTAAGCTTGCAAAGATCCTTGCGGAGGAATTCGCGGAAACAGAAAAGGATCTCGCAACCACCTATGTGCTCCTGAATAATGAGATAGTCAAACTTCAGAACGAGGTCACAGAAATACAGAACATCCCAAATGTATCACAGGCAATATTGAAGGAATTTGCAAGAATCACGACAGAGCTGAATAATCTGCGCGAGGCAAATGAGAACTTTGATGAGCTTGAGAGACTAAAGAAGGTAGCTGCTGATTACGCAGAGACAAGGGACGCGGTCATTCATGATCAGTTGATAGGAATTGAGTCTTCTGTCAATCAGGCGATGAGGGAGATTAGCCTTTCCATCTTAAAGGACGCGACACACTTACCACCGATTCTTCGTATGGAGAAGTTGAACAAATATACCTTCAACACACCTAACGATGGTGGCACCGGAGCTCAGTATCGTGGACTGATCACCTTTGATCTGGCGAATATGGAGGTTGCAACTGTTCCCTTCGTCGTTCATGACTCCGTTCTGCTTAAGAATATCGAAAGACCAGTATTCTCTGAAATAATGAGGGTGTATGAAGCTGAAAAAGATAAAGATAAACAGGTTTTTATGGCTTATGACACACTTGATTCCTATGGAGAGGATACATGAAAATTGGTAAGGGGCATATGGTATTAGAATTGTCACCGGATGGAAACGAATTGTTTGGATGGGCTTGGAAAAAGGAGAAAAAAGATGAAGCAAGCGAGCAGGCATAAGAAAGAATTAAAAACACAGTTTAGCTATAACCGTTTGTGGAAGCTGTTGATTGACCGCAATATTCAGAAGCAGGAGCTCCAAAAGATGAGCGAGGTTAGTGCTGCTTCAATTGCAAAAATGGGACGAAGTGAGAATGTTACCACAGATGTACTCCTCAGAATTTGTGAAGCCCTCGATTGTAATATTGAGGATATTATGGAGCGTGTTCCAATCAAAGAATTGAATGAGAGAGATGAGTGATTATGATCGTTTTATATAAATTATTTGTTTCAGATATGCAAATTCAAATTAAAAGTAGCAGGTGGGATGCTTAATTATGACTTGCCTGATAATAACGGAGAGAGAGGTATCCTGTCATGTTAAACCGGGAAATTCCATTTAGGCCTAAACTGGAGGGCGACTTCAGAATTAGGTTCTATAATGCCGTGTCCGGCATAGATGAAGAGACATCGCCAGTAGAAACAGAAAAAATTTCTAATGACGAGATTAATTGGGTACAGGACGTGTGTACCTATAATTTGGGACAAAGAAAAAAATACAGAGCTGTATGGATGCTATTTCGAGATTTAACTCGCGCTTCATGGAAGGCTTGTTATCGAGATGGTGTTCTATATATGAGTCTGCCGAGTCTGAACGGAGCGGATATACACGATTCCTCTTCACCAGAAGTAAAAAAGCTTCTGAGAAGTTGGATGAGTGAGAGCAGACATGAGCGCTTAGTTTCATATACTGATTTTATTCAGAGAATGGAACGGGCAAACACAAGTGGTCACAGTATCGATGAATTGGTAGCTGATGGAGAAGAATTAATCCTTCGATTAGAGCGTGCTCGTGATGGCGAGATACCCATCGCAGAAGCGATAGATCCTTATTTACAGCTGGTTGTCGAAAACGAAAGAGACCCGTTTACTGGTATAAAAACATCTGAAATATGGCGGTATTTCAGGCTAACATGGTCTACTCCAGCGGAGACTACTCCGGGGAGAACTATGCAGTATTTAATTCGTGACGCGGCTCATCCGATGCATGCTGTGATGGGAATTGCTTCACTGGAAAATTGTGCTGTGCAAATTACCTGCAGAGATGACTACATTGGATGGAACCAAAAAGCATTTATTGACAGAATTACATTACTCAATTCCAATGACGCTAAAGCAGAATTTGAACAACTTCTAAAATATCTTGAGTTGGGAATCTCAGGAATTGACTATTCAGAGCTTTGCACTAAAGCAACTGTTTATAACCCATGCGACGAGGATATACAGCAACTGCTTGATTTTGCAAATAGTGCAGAGCAACGTCGGCAGGAGCTTTTGAAGGAGGCGCTTGAGGAAGGTATTGATGAAGATGAGAAAAGCGAGCTCGGAAGCATTTCAAAGGATACAGAGGATGCTCTGTATAGGAGAAAAAGAGCAGAACAGCTTGCACGTCTTCTCATGGCAAAGAAATCTCTTTTAGAGATCTATTCATCTGATCGGTTTGACGAAATATGGGTGGAATATTGCAGGAGCGAGATCGGCAATTCAGCTGTAAGAAGTGCGCTGGTCGCACAAAAGACACAGCACATTGGATCAAGCTTAATGGAATTAAACGTCTGTGGAGCAATTCCTCCATATAACGAGGTTTTGGGTGGAAAACTGGTTGCTCTCCTTGCAACATCGCCTCAGGTGATACATGATTACAAGGAGCGTTATTCTGATAAAGCCAGTATGATAGCCAGTCGGCTTAAAGGTGAGAATGTTATCAGACCAGCAGATCTGGTTTATATAGGAACTACCTCCTTGTACTATGTTGGTTCAAGCCAGTACAACAGATTGAAGATTCCGAGCGGTGTCTTTAACTCTGATTTCGATATCGTTTGGAAGAAGCTTGGAATGACCATAGGCTTTGGCACAATGCACATTAGCAAAGCCACTACTTTGAGCCTTACAGAAGCTACAAGCGATGGCTTCAACAGAATTAATCATGTATTTGGAGAGGGAGCAAGTCCTAAAATGCGTCTTCTCACCATGTCCATAAGGGAACTGCTTGAATCAACAAATGAAGATTCAAAGGATTTTTCTAAGCATTCAATGTCCCGAATTGTATATGGGGCTTGCCTTGCTTCAAATACGTTGGACTATTTGCTCGGAAAGGCAGACGCTCCTGAATATTATACGGATATTGAGTATTATCAAGAGGGAACTGAAAAAATAATCAATTATTGGAGAGAAAGATGGCTCAGAAGTAGGTTGAACTATGATCCGATTTTCGAGCGAATCCGAAGCTTTAATAAAGAAACCCTTCTTGTGGGAAATCAAATAGACGAAGATGAGGAATGGACATTTAAGAAACTGAAGGAGGTATCACATATGCCTGTAAACGATGATAAGAAAGTGGGACTGCAATTCATTCGTGACTTCTATCGCGGAACAAGCGCATATGCTGATCACGTAGATGAAGAGCTTCTTGCTCACATTCATCTGAAAACCAAGCTTGATGATGCGATCATCAAAGCAGCGAAGCAGGGGAAAGACATTGTTCTTACTGGCAGCCCCGGGGACGGGAAGACTCACATTATCAGAATGCTAAAGAAAAAGCTGGAGAAACTTCCCAATTCTGCGATTGTCGAATTAGATGCAAGCACACGCTCGAATGAGGGAATTTACAAGTCTTGGAGGACTGCTCGGGAAAAGCAGGTTCCGTTTGTGATCGCTATTAATGCTGCTGTGCTGTATGCCGTTTATTGCGCATACCCCGATTTTGAACCGGTGAGAAATGCCTATTTGCAGATGATTAATTCGGTTGTCTTTCATAATGAGGAACAGCAGACGGATTCTCTTGTTGTGGTTGATCTTAGTAAGAGAGAGGCTTTGACAAGTGAGATTCTCAAGCAAGCAATTATAAAGATGACTGATGAAAAGCATTATAAGGAATGCAAGGATTGTCCGTTTTTTGACACCTGTGTTGTCAAGAAGAACAGAGAACTGCTTAATACGGAGTTGTTTCAGGAAAGGCTTGATATTATATTGCGACGCGTATCGCTGCAGGGCTATCATGCGACCCTATGAGAACTTCAGAGCTTTATTGCCTATCTGATCTTTGGCAATCGAACCTGTAAGCAGTTGAATCAAACTGCTGGAAATAATCAATATGACCTTGTGAATTTGGTTTATTCCGGCAAGGGGAATTTGTTCACGGCTATCAATAACGCAATTGATCCGATCAACATTTCGCATCCGGTTTGGGATGAAAAAATCCTTTTAAATGAGATCTCGACTGACTCTTGGATTGAAGGATATGCGGTTCCGGCGGAGGCAATCGCATATGACAATGATGATATGTTCAATCTGAGAAAACGGCAGTTTTTCTTCTTTAATCTTTATGGGGATGAACTGTTAAAAATTCTCGATGACGATGCAGCAAGATTCCAAAAGTTTTTGGAGCAGGATAACGGGAGAATCATCAAGGATTTGATATCAAAGCTCAATGGTTTCTTTGGGGCGGTGAACGCGTCAAACACTAAACTGCAGATATGGTCGGGGCACCGCTACAATAACGAGCCCAGAAAGGTTTTGGTATCTGCAGGAGTTATAAAGAAGAACGAATTTAGCGTTGGGAGACCGACACTTCTAAGTAGCATGCAGTCTGGTATTGATATGACATCTAATTATATTAGGCTGGAGAAAAAGGATTCTCCCAATATATTCCTTAAGGTGGATTTTGAGATGTATCTGCTTCTAAATGAAGCGGAGCGAGGCGTGCCAGTGTTGTTCATGGAATCTGACTTGGTGAAGAAGGTTTGGCGATTTATTGAACAACTACAGTCATATGGTGATATTGATGAGGAAGATTCCGTTGAGATTGGTCTAATGGATGTTCAGAATAAGCGTACAATCATGGTCGATGTTGATAGAGAGGATCAGAAGTATTCATCCATTGACAGCGAAAGAGCAAGGGAGGTGTAAGCGAGATGGAACAGATTTATCTTCGTGCTGCACGCAAAGCGGTTGA
This sequence comes from Peptostreptococcaceae bacterium pGA-8, assembly GCA_900112915.1. Classification (GTDB taxonomy): domain Bacteria; phylum Bacillota; class Clostridia; order Peptostreptococcales; family Anaerovoracaceae; genus S5-A14a. The sequence goes on from FONK01000001.1 coordinate 144,311, forward strand.
TAAGACGTACATAGGCTTTACTCCGAATGGGAGTTCTATTAAGCCTGTGCATATTGCAGGCGGATCACTTCGCTGTATTTATGGCTCATATAATCGGACAAAGAATATTAAACGGATGGCATTGGTATCTGATGCAAAAGGTAATATTCCTACAGGAAACGAAGCGGAGACCATTTATAGACTTTTATCCTACGAAGAAAAGATAGAGGACAACATCTCCGAAAATGCTCTGGAGTCGATGCGAAATGTAATGCAGAGACTGCTTTCTGTTGATAAAGGCGTATATGTGGTAAAAGGCCTAAAGGATGTAATGATATCGTATTCGGCTGGATCAAAATACTTCTTAACCAGCAGAGCTATGTATGAGGATGCTGGCGAATTTGTTGGAGGTGTTATAAGGGCATATTGTCCAGATCTTGCCAATTACGTCAGGGATGTACTTGATGCAGGTAACGATCCTATTACGCTGCTGTTTGAGCCAGTCCTTGAAGCAGATATGGAGGTTTTTGCTGATCAAAATCAGCACGAGGAACTTCCTGCATTTAAAACTATGAACGATAGCACTCGCTGGTTTGTTGAGGGAATAAAGGAAGGGGGAAATTGCCTGTTAGATAATTTCCACCATCATCCAAATCCACTGACCCAACTTCGCCTTTTCAACTTTTTCTGTATTGTGAACCTTATTCGTTACATGACATTGCTGGAAGCCTTCTATTGTGATGAGAGCGTCAGACCTATTCTTTTGGACTTTAGTGGGAAAAGTCCAAGCTTTAGCAGCGTAGCAAGAATGTCCGAGATGTCATACACACAAATGTATAAATCAATAAACCGCTTTTATGCATGGGGCTACGCAAAATGGCTTGACGAGCAGGGCTTTTCAAAGAACGATCTTTTAAATTCAGAAACTCCTGTGTATGAGAAGGGAAAGTCCGTTTCTAAGGCAAGCAAGGAGGAGTTAGATGCCCTATGGTCACTTGCAAAGGAACGAGCAAGTAATGCGAACGGTGAGGATGTTTACCTTGAATTTGGAGAGACTATGTATGACATGCTCGCTTTAGAGGCATCCTCTCATCCAGTGACATATATTAAGGCTCTCGGCACATCGTCTGGACTGTTATATCCCCCAGATAAGCTTCATCCCAACAAGCGTTTTGTTATCTCACAGGACATTCTCGAAATGTTACTGCGTAGTTGCGTAAAATCTGGAGAAGTGATTAGTGGCATGGAAATTAGAGAACGGCTTTGGAATCGATTTGGAATTGTTGTAGGTGGAAGCCAATTCGAAATGCGAATGCTTCAGTCTGGTGGAATGATTCTGCAAGCAGATGAAGATGCATTGGAGGAAAATTTTTCTTCGTTTGCCGCGACGTTAGAGTCGATGGATTTTGCAGAGGTTATGGCAGATGGCATTCTGCAAATTAGAATGGGAGGTGTTGCAAGATGATGGACAAGCAATCCTTAGTAACAGAACTGCTACGAGAGCAGCTTGAGGTCGCAAAGACCGGGATAATTATAAAAGGGATAGATGGCATTAATCCAAGCGCCATTGCCAAGAGGATCCTCGATGCATATAAGCCTCTTTATATTGCTGTGATTGGATATGGTTCTATATTGGAAAATGATCAGGATGATTTTTCCATTACGGATTCAATTGAAAAGGCGGTTTTGTGGAGAAGTAACCCTGAGTGTGCAGGGAATATTCTTGTATTTATAAAAAATGATACAGATAAGCTGCATTCCTTAGCGGAGTTTGACGTCGTGACGACAAGGGATATCTCGCGCTATTTATTGGATCAGCAGCTGAAGGGCGATAATAATACCCCTACTCACAATTTCTGGGAGGCACTTCGAGACACATCTGATTACTACAACTTCGACGCTTTATATGAATTTGTTGAGGCGGTAGTGGAAGCAGAGAGTCCGGCTGAGGCGATTCCCAATAATATGTGGAGAATCAACTTGTTGTTGGACGCGTCTATTTTGGGAACAAAGAACGACCCAAAGGAACGTCTTGCCAAAAATAGAGACCTTATATTTGCAATCGGACAGTTGAGCGAGGACTCGAGAAAGAAGCTGAGCCGCTCCCTTGCAAGGACAAAGCCCGGAGATAAGGACAGACTGCAAAAGGCCTATCACAGTCTGCAGAGCCTGTATAAATACGGTAAGCGCGAAACACTTAAGGACTTAGATTTAGAGACAGTTCAGGAGTTGTTCTCTGCATCTCAAAAAAAGAGCAAGAAGGCAGAAACGACTCAAAGTAATCCATCAGGTGATAATCCAGAGATAACAATAGAAAATACGCCTATTAAGCCAAAGGAATTAGATAATCTTATTTCTGATGCGGTCGTTTTTGGCGACGAAGAAGAATTGGATAACATTCAGGAACTTCTTAAGGAATTAAGCAAGCATTATGATACTGAGACGGAGGAAAATGATGATGAAATTCCTCCTGTAGGAGGAATTTTTGGCGACAGAAATATTGTTCTTGAATCTCATCAGACTGACCTTCGGAAGTTGGTTGGGAAGTTCTGCAATCTATCCTCTTGGGGCGGATTGATGGAAACTGATGAGAGTGTTTTGAAGGATGCAATATCTGCTGATATATCCGAATCAAAATACTTCGACCCAGAAAGCAAGCAATCCATCATAGCCTTTTCAGGAGGCATTGATGGGAGTCAGGCTCTCTTTGATTTCATCGTGCAATTCGATGCGCAGTTTGACGCAAAGGGACTGGATGGTGCCGAGCATTTTGCACCAATCATCAATAATCTTAAGACACAACGGGAAAAGCTCTTTTCCTCTATCGATATGATCATGTACCATCCGGTGCTTTTCTTTGGCGCATCGGAGGATAATAGAAAAAATCTTATAGGCTATATCCAAGCATGGGAAAGCCTTTATCATGCATTTTGTGTGAATGAGCCTACCATGAGACAGATCAGTGCCGGAGGGACAAACTTTATTGCGAGGGCTATCCTTTTACTTGATGTCCTCTATGTTAAAACACCAAAGGAGTGGAAGGGAATTCTGCTTCCTCTACATCCCATATATCTTTGGCGGTTTTATGAGGTATTCCGTACCTTGCCCAACAAGAAGGCATCCTTGAGCGGCGAGGATAAGGAGGCGTTGTCCTCTGTGCTTTCACAGTTGCCACAGGTACTTAGCTTTATTATTGCAAATGGCGTTGTTACAGAATCCTCCGAGGATCGTGTGCTACCGTGCTCTGGAAGTATTGAGATGCTGCCAACCTTCGAGAACAAGACAAATCGTTATTTAGGAAATGACGGAACTGAATCAATTGAAGAAATTCTCACAAGGTGGGTAGGCTTTGCACCTTATACAAGAAATGAGATCAGGATCTGCTCAGTAGATGCACCGGATCTTATTGGAATTCTACGACAGATCAAAAGCTTCATGGACAAAAACGCCTGCAGGCGTGTTGTGTACGATATGTATCTGACCAGAAATCAAAACGGTAATACAGAGCTTTCTAAGTTGGATTATGCTGGTAAGGATTATGAGATTGGCGAGTATATTAAGCAAGACAGAATCTCTATCAGCGTACGCAACGTTCGTTCAGCGAATGATGTAAAAGCTGCGTTGGATTCTAGGCCGGTTCATGTTGCGTTTTACTTTGATCAGTCCTCATACGCTATTGAATTCGGACCAAATAGTCATAATCTGTACATCAACCCTTTGGTTATTACCTATGACTATGATTTTGATGAGATCCAGCATAAGGGCAGCATATTCCCTTCATCCGAGATGGATTCCGGATTGATAGGCGATTATCACAAGCTAATGAAATCTGCGGATGTCATTAGCAACAACATGAATCCGCGTACAACCTACAATGGCAGCGCAGATATGACAGCGGTGGTATCAACTATTGAAGCTGGTTTAACACAGTGGCTTGTCGTTGCTGATAGAGATACCAACAACTATCAGCCAGAGAACGCTATTCCCATTGGGGAGATGCAATATGATAAGCGAATGGTAAACGCGTGGGCTTCAGATAGCTCGAGAATAATCTCTCAATATCTGACACTTCTTCGCGGATATAATCTGTACCCCAAGGCAGAAACGCTAATAAACATATTGCGTCAGTTTGGGCATATTGCATCTAATGGACTCATCAGCATTCCAAAGTTTGGTGCCGATGCACAAGCGATTGACAATAAGAAGAAGGGCTTAATAGGAACGTTATTTGCAGCCTCTTGGTATGTGAGAAAGCACGAGGATGCTCTTATAGCCTCCTTGGATGATGATAAGGCAAGACTGTGGCTGCAAAATCGTAAGGACAGTAATGAACGGGCGGATCTTGTCGGGCTTTATTACGACAAAGACAGCAACATATTACACATACAGCCCATTGAGGTTAAGACTCGTGATGAGTCACCTGATGCGACATTCACTAAGGATGAAATTGACTCAAGGAGCTTTAACATTACTGGGCATGCTGCTGACCAGATAGCTTCCGTTGTTGAGACGCTGAGAGAAATATTCGCAATGGGCGAAAATACAGCTGATATGTTTACTTCAGCTCGCCGTGAGGTTTTAAAGTATCAGATAGTATCTGAATGCTTTAGAAATGTGCACGACGCGGAATGGCAGAAAAGGTGGTACGACATTTTAAAGAAGGCTTTTTCAAATAGTCAGAGAAAGAATGTCACCATAGATGTTTCCGGACTTCTAATGCACATCAAGCTTAATGAAGCCTCTGGTGGAGATCATATTACATGCCGTCACCCGGAATATGATGACTGCCAAATTGATTATTGGAAGTTGACAGCCAAGGAGATTCAAAGAGATGTTCTTGGTGATGGAACACCAGTAAAGGAAATGTGGACACCAGATTTTGATGTTTCAGAGGAAGGTGATCAATCAGCACAGGATAACGATGCTATAGTTGATTCTGATGTTGAAGAAGTAACTGAGGTAGCACAACAAGACGCTGCTAAGACCTACAAGTACACATTTCCCTCTACAGACGATGTCGGTATGGTTGCGGCGACCGCCGTCTCATTCCTTGGGAAAAAGGATAAGCAAAACGAGGAAGCGGAAAAAACAGTAAACGGCGTTAGCTACGATGAAATCGAGCAGCTTGTAAAGGATTTTAAGAGGTCGTGCGGAGATTATCATGTATCGCTTAGGGAATGCGATGCTAAAAACACGGTTGTCGGCCCGAGTGTAATTCGTTTGAAGTTCAGACTGGGAAGAGGACAGGCACTTCAGGGATTATCGAGTCACTTGGAGGATATTGGCAGAGAAATGAAGCGCACTGGTGTGATAATTCAGCAGGTGCCAAACTCCGATGAGTTGCTCCTTGATGTGCCGAGACTCAGGCGTGAAAAAGTATTATTTAAGAATGTCATATCATCACTGCCAGAGGTCAAATCACCAGAGCAGCTTTTCTTCCCACTTGGCCTGACTCCAAATGGTAAGGATCTGGTTGAGGATCTTGGGCAAATGCCTCATATGCTCGTCGGTGGTAGTACAGGCTCCGGTAAATCTGTGTTCCTGTTTACCATGCTTGCAGCGATGCTGATGACTCATCCGCACAGGGAGGATCTGCAGTTAATCCTATCATCCTCTAAGCTTGAGGACTTTATCCACTTTGAAGGATTACCTCACCTTTATTCTGGTAGTGTCATTTCCGATGCAACAGAGGCTACGAGAGTTATTAAAGAGGTGGTCTTCGAAGAATCAGAACGTAGAGGGAAGCTCTTGGCAGAGGCGAGGGTTGCAAACATTAGCGAATATAACAAAATCGCTGAGGAAAAGCTTGCGCCTATCGTTGTTGTTATAGATGAATTTGCTGACCTTGCAGACCAATTAGAGTCCAAGAAGGAGCAAAATGCATTTTATAAGCCTGTACAGCGTATCGCGCAAGCAGGAAGGAGCAGAGGCATTCACCTTGTGATTTGCACCCAGCGACCTGAAGCAAAATTAGTGCCTTCAACAACAAAAGCGCAGTTAAATGGTAGAGTTGCTTTACGAGTTAATGATGGGATTTCTTCACGAATGATAATCGAAGCTCCAGATGCTCAATACCTTCAGAAGCATGGGGATATGATTTATAAAAACGGAGATGTTGTTGAGAGAGCGCAGGGCTATTTGATAGAAACACCGGAGCTTGATGAAATCGTGAGGGATGTAATCAACGGAAAAAATTAATTGAAGATTGGGGTGGTAGAGAGTGTCTGAGCCTATATTTGTACAAGGCGTATTTAAAGAAGAATTAAAGAACAGATTTCTTTGCCTTGTAGAGGTGGATGGCAAGGATACTCTCTGCTATATCCCATCGTCCTGCAGACTGAGTAACTTTGTTAATTTGGTTGGGAAAGATGTATTGCTTGCGCACAATCAGTCATCTAATACCAGAACAGAGTATGCGGTTTATGCGTTCCGTGACAAAAGACAGTTTGTCTTGCTCAACATGTCTCAGGCCAATAGAGTAATCGAAAGAGGAATTAAGGGCAGGAGGTTCTCCTTCCTCGGAAAGAGAGTTAACGTAAAAAAGGAATACCGCATTGAGGGGTACAAGAGTGATCTCTATATTGATGATTCTCATACGATAGTTGAGATAAAAAGTATTCTATCCTTCGATAGGAATGCGCTTTTCCCAACGGTGTATTCCGAGAGGGCAATTGATCAGCTAACAAAGCTCAGTGACCTCATGGATAAGGGCTACAAGGCATGTTACCTATTTGCGTCATTAAGTCCAAGGGTGAAAGAAGTAAAAATAAATGGGGAAATAACAAGGTATCACGAGTTGTTTATGGAATGCGTCAATAAAGGAATGGTATTAAAAGGGTATTCAATAAGGCTTATTGATAATGAGCCCGTAATACACTCTGAAATTAAAGTTATTGTCTGATCCAAAAGGTAATGGGACTAACGAAGCATAAGGTGCAGGTCATGGTAGAAACGGAAAAGCGCGGTCTCTTCGGCAAGAAGAAGGTGCTGGAGAAACTCACCATCGAGGTCGACGGCAAGACCTATAAGATAATGCAGAAGGAACAGAGAAATCGTCCGTACAGTATTGAGGAGATGATGCTGTATGACGAGATCTTTGATGAGTGGGACGATTAGATGTTTGGATTCAGAAAGAAGAAAATTGATAAGGCAGCGTGGGCGGAGGCAATCTACGGTCAGAGACTGAAGCATCCGAAGAAAGAATCTGAGGAGCAACTTTCGGCATTGACCACCGGAATGCTGATGCAGCATCACCGTATTATCATGGACAGCGTCCGCATCGTGCGCACCACAAAGAATCCTGATACCCGGCAAGGCAGAGTCGAACTTTGCCACAGGCATTATCAGGACATGCTAAAGTTGAAGCCGTTCTGTAACAAGGAGCAGTTGGCCATGATCCAGAATGCCGAGGATGCTATGAAGGGCATCTGAACCTTTTAACGATTCTACACTTTTTAACGATTGCAGAAAGGGGTGTCGCTTTTGAGCACAGCTACAGCAATAGCATATGATTACCGTGCCGCGTGGCACCCTTCCTTCGGTGTGCAAAAGGCAGAAAAACCCAGAAATCAAACGGTTTCCGGGCTAATGGCACATATAGGGCTTGTATCAAAGATAACGTCTTGTTAGATGATACCTTTGGAAGAGGTGGGTTTCTTATGAGTACAAAAAAGCAGCGAGGTGATATGGAGTGAATAAAGATCCATTTAAGGACTATATCAAAGAATCTGAACCGGGCAAGCGGGACAAGGGCTATGCGTGGCATACGGCCATTGGCTTGCAGGCGGTTGACGGGTTGAAAACATCGGAATATCTGGTGCATACTGCCGTTCGGAATATCGAAGGTGAGATTTCCTTTGAAGAGGCAAATGCACTTTTACAGACCTACTATGAGGAAAATCCTGCCAGTGATGCATCAGATCGTACTGAGGAAGCCGACAAGGTTTCTGCGCGTATTGCTGCGCTTCTTTCAGAGCGTGCATTTAGCTTTACACCAAACGAGTATCTCTCCGTTCACAGGAAGCTGTTTACCGGCATTTATTCTCATGCTGGGCGCATTCGGGATTACAATATCACGAAGAAGGAATGGGTGCTGAACAGAGCGACTGTGCTATATGGCAGCGCCACAGAGCTGCGGGCGACACTTGACTATGATTTCTCAGAGGAGAAGAAGTTTTCCTATAAGAATCTTACGATGGAAGAAATCATTCACCATCTTGCCGTGTTCGTATCAAGACTATGGCAGATCCATGTTTTCGGTGAAGGTAATACCAGAACGACAGCGGTGTTCTTCATCAAGTATTTACGCACGCTGGGCTTTGATGTGACAAATGATATTTTCGCCGAGAATGCATGGTATTTTCGGAATTCACTCGTCAGGGCAAATTACAATGACCTGAAAAACGGCATTCACGAAACGACGGAGTTCCTTGAGGTATTCCTCCGCAATCTTCTACTGAATGAGAATCACCCGCTTCATAACCGGACATTGCATATCAGCGGCACCTTTAAGGAAGCAGAAAAACCGGACATTGAAACTGCAAAAGCGGACATTGACGCTTTAAAAGCGGATATTGAGGCTGTTTTTCAACCGAAAACTGCAAGCCATATTTTGAAGTTACATGAGGCATTTCCGGGTCAGACGATCTTTGGAAGGTCTGATGTGATGAGGGTGATTGATATTAAAGCATCCAGAGCCTCTGATCTATTAAAGGAAATGGCAGAGCGAGGGATTATTGAGCCTGTGTCCGGACAGGGAAAGGGCAGATATCAATTTCGACACCAGTAGAGTTGAGACGATGAGATTTCAGACTTATTCCCTCAGAGTGAGGTCTTGAGACGATTGGGAAATCTGTGTGGCTGCATATAATAAGTAGGAGCAAGGCCTTTGAACTGTTTCCGAGAACGCACAAGGGTAAAAATCGGTGTGTTTTACAAAAAAACACGCTTTGCTAAATTCCCGCGAACGGACGCAAATCTGGCTACACACTCGACATCAAGATGAAGCAATCAAGCCATGTTGAGTGTGTTGTATTGATGCCAAGGGTTGCACCCACTAAGTAGAAAAAGAGTTGAAAATAAAGGCTTATTCAAAGGCTATCGTTAAAAGGTATCGGTAGCTTGGGATAGGCCTTATTTTTTAGGGGAAAATAGTAGTAAGTGGGAACATATCCACAGGGTAGAGTGACACTAGGGAATGGATAACAAGAAAAGATGGGCTTATAGGACAAAAAGATGCACCCACTTGCACCCACCTAAAAATTTGATAATTGAAAAATAGCCTAATTAACATTATAATTTAATTGAAGAATAATTATACTAAAATATGGTTGGAGAATCTCTATGAAGGGAAGAAAAGATATAGCTGAAAATGTAACGGTAATACAGAAACAGAGAGGTATAAAAGATTATGCAGTTGGAATATACGCTCGTGTAAGTACAAGCCATAAAGCTCAAATGGATAGTTTATCGGCACAAGTATCGGGGTTGACGAGACTGGCAGTTGCACATAGAACATGGTTTGTTGCGGATGTTTTTATTGATGTTTCATCTGCTAAGACAGACTCGACAAGATCAGAATTTAATAGAATGATAAATGAGTGCGAGCAAGGGAATTTAGATATTATTCTTACTAAAAGTCTTAGCCGTTTTGGACGTGATGCTAAAGAAGGCTTAGAAGCTATTAGAAAAATTCGAGCAGCAGGGAAAAGAATTATCTTTGAGAAAGATAAGATAGATACAGAGACCGTTAAAGATGAACTCCTGGTTAGCATAATTGAAGCATGTGACCAAGCAGAAAATGACTGGAGAAGTGAGAACATACGCTTAGGCTTGAAATGCAGAGCCGAGGATGGAACATCAGGACTTTACAATAGAGTCTGTTACGGCTATAGAAAAGATAAAAATGGAATGCTTATCATTAATGATGAAGAGGCAAAAGTTGTTAAAATTATTTTTGACTGGTATCTTGAAGGATACAGTATCGGTGGAATAATCGATAAACTGGCAGAAAAGAAGATACAGACATCTAAAGGTAAAGAACGATGGAGTAAAAGAGCAATTGAATCCATGTTAACACGAGAAAAATATACAGGTGATGTGGCAATTGCTGATTCTGGAGGATCTGATAATCGATATTTGAATAATAATCATCACGAAGGGATAATTTCAAAAGAGCAATTTGAAGCAGTTCAACTAGAAATGGAACTGCGTAGTAATGTGGAAATTGGAGAAGATGGAAAGGCTCGAAGAAAGAGTAGGAAATATAGTTCGAAGAGAGGTGATAAATTATGATGAAAAAATTAAAATACAGATTATTGTATTTATCATACTCATGTTTAAGAAAGTTTATGAGATTGTTATTTTTCATTTATGAAATTGTAAGACACCCAATTAAAAATATTTCAATATGGTTAGTAGGATTGTTAGCATTATTGATTTATGGAAGTCTATCTATAGAAATAAAAGGAAAAGACATGTTTTTTATGTCTGCTGGATTGGTATCAATAATTACATTTATATCGAACTTTTTAGAGAAGCAGACGATTGATATTGAGAATAAAGATAATTTCTACTTGGGCTATAATATAAAAAAATTGAAATTTCATAATAATTTTTGGTTTAAAAGATTTAATGAACTCCCAGTTAAACTTCTATTTTGGATAATTGCTATTCTTCCGATTATTTCTATTGGTGTTGAGTTAGATTATAACTCTAAAGTATTAAATAAAATGCTTGGAATAATAGTTGCACATATTAAATATATAGATTCAATATGGCTTTCTGCATTCATAGTTGGTTCATTTTATTGCATCGCCCTTTTGATAGAGACAGTAGATTTATCAAGAAAAAATTTCTCGCAAAGTTATTTGTATAAAATTACTAATAAATTTGAAAAACTCAAAATAAAAATTGAGATAGAGCAGGACTTTGAAGAAATATTTAATAATATTTTCAATATTAAAAATATATTAGGATTAGAAAATAATTATTATAGCAATGTTGAAAGAGTCATTAATTACATTATTAACAAGGGGAATGAAGTTAGTGCAAGTGATTATGAAATTATAGAATTTTATAACATTGCATTTGAATGTGAAGGGAATAAAATTGATGAACTGCTAAATAGGGTATACAAATATACAAGGTGTGAAACAGACAAAAAGATAAAATTGTATATTGATACTTATCTACTTAGCAAAACTTTGAAACTGCTTGAATTGTACTATCACATAAAATGGAATACAATAATTAAATTAAATGTGTTACCGATAGAAATTGTGAATATTGCAATTCAAGATTTAAGTAGATTGTTGGAAATAGAGACGAACTTGTATCAAAATGAAGATTATAAAAATATATTCTGGGGAATTTACACAGAATATAAATACAATTTATATAGCAAAGAAAAGGTAGAAAGTAATCTGCGTATTTCAGAAATATGTACAATTTTAGAAGAAAAGTTTAGAGATGTTAATTTCCTAAATCGAACTAATGATATAGATAGGATTATTAAATTATTTGATGTTTTAAATAGAATAGATAATCAGATTACAAATCATGGATATTTATCCTCAATAATTAAAATTTCATTTGAACATATTATTGATAATGAAAATAAAGATAATGAGTTTATTAAATTGTTTTTTGATAAGATGAAAAAACAGGGTTTACCAGAATATCTTATTTGCAAAAGAAATGCGGTTAGTAAGAACATATTATTGAGTGGGAACTTGATGTCAAATAATATTCTCGAGTATCTTCTGGGCTTTATGCAATTAGAAGATGTTATCGTGATATTGATTTTTAGACTTGCATATGCAGAACGCTCTGGTAGAGCAATAATGGAAATTGATGAATTTAAAGTTTGGGAAAGTGCGATTAATAAACTTATAGTAAGAAAAGATATTGATGATTTGAAAGAATCAAAATTTATTGATGAGTTGTGTTGCGAAATTTCGAAGTCACATGTTTCTCATTTTATATTCGAACAATTTATTAAATGGATGTGGTTTTCATTATTTGAAAGATTTGATGAAAATAGATATGAGGAATTCATAAAACTTGGCGAAGAAGGAATTAGAAGAAATTTTAGTTTAGATAGTTATATTATTGTAAGACTGCTATTATGTAATTATTCCTACAGGACATTATGGGTGTTTGAGTTTAAAGAGGAAAATAAAAAGCAAATAGAAAATGAACTCTGTAGTATTAAAGATATATTAAATATAAAAGGCGTACATATCTAGTGCCTTTAAATAGCCTAATCGAAATTTTAAAACTAGACTTAATATTAAAGTTGGAACATTAGTAAAATCAATACTTTTATGATTCTTATGAAGAACTTGTAAATAGTCTAATAATCTCATGTGGAGACGGTCGTATTGATGTCAAGAGTTAAAGGCTAAACAGTCCAGAAAAGGCTTGAAATCAAGGGATTCCGATAAATCGTTCTATTTTGAACGATTGTCGGAATCCCTTTTTTAGACCGTTTGACAATAGTTCTGACCACTGGAAAATAGAGAGTTGTGGCAACAGAACTGCTTTTTGTGCTTATGAGACTACAGAACTATTGTCAGAACCATTTTTTGAGGTGTTGAGACTATAGAACTGTTGTTAAAAAAATGAAAAAATATAATTGTAAAATAGACTAATAATCATTATAATAAAAAACGACATATTATTATGCTAAAATTTATCATTAAGGAAATCCGTGTATAGATGAGATAAATGGGATTTCTGAAAATATAACAGTAATACAGCCTCGACGAGTAATAAAAGATTATGCCGTTGGAATTTATGTCATAGTCAGTACAAACTATAAAGAACAAATGAATAGTGTGGCAATACAGGCGTCAGGACTGACAAGACTTGCGTCTGCACATAGAACATGGTTCGTGGCGGATATCTTTATTGATGTTGCTTCTGCTTCTGCAAAGGCAGATTCATATAGGTCTGAGTTTAGCCGTATGACTAGTGAATGTGAGAATGGGAGCATTGATATTATTCTTACAAAAAGCATCAGCCGATTTGGACGCGATACACAGGAATGTCTTGAAGGCATCCGAAAGATTCGTGCCGCAGGAAAAAGAATTATTTTTGAAGGAGATAAGAGTGACACAGAAGCAATATGTGATGAACCACTTATCAGCGTTATTGAAGCCTGTGAACAGTCTGAGAATGAATGGAGAAGTGAAAATATACGCTGGGGACTGAAGAAGAGAGCAGAGAGTGGTACATCAGGATTATATAATCGTCCTTGCTATGGATATAAAAAAGATAAACACGGGATGCTTGTCATAGACGATGAGCAGGCGAAGGTAGTCATAAATATTTTTAACTGGTATTTGGAAGTGTACAGCATTGGCGGGATTATAAATAGATTGGAAACAAACGGTATTAAATCGCCGAAAGGAAAAGACCGCTGGAGCAAGAAAGGAATTGAATCTACATTGACCAGGAGGAAGTATACCGGAGATGTGGCAATTGCTGATCCCGGTAGCTCTGAGAATCAGTATTTGAATAAGGATCATCATGAGGGAATAATATCAAAAGAACAATTTGAAGCAGTCCAACTTGAAATGGCATCTCGTAGCAATGTGGAAATTGGAGAAGATGGAAAGATTCGGAGAAAGAGTAGGAAATATAGTTCGAAAAATAGGAAATGGGACTTGATATAATATGAAAATAGAGCGTATATAAACATACCAAAACAAAGGAGGAGAACTATATATGCTGTATATAAAATTTGAGAGCTTTGATGATATTGAGGTTATGGGAGGTAAAAAGGATCACGGAATGTTTGTTCCCATAATGGATGATAATGTTCATGCCGAGTGCGAAAGGTGTGGAGCCATAGAAAACATTATTCTCCTTTCAGTTTTATTGTCATGTCAGTATCGGCAAGAACTACCTTCAAAGAAGGCAATGAATTTTGCAGAAAATATATGGAGAAAGTCGAACAATTAATGAAGTGCTTAAAGCTGGATGAAAAATAGCTTAATTGAAAATAATAGGCTTGAAAAAATCGAAAGGTTATGAGGATTGAAAAATCAATGGATTTTGTACCAATCTGTAATTTTTCAAATAGTATAAAAATCTCATGTGAAGGTGTAGTTTTAATTAAGAGGGGAGAAATGATGAGAATAGTTTAATAACTGACTATGCGATAGCTGTCAGAGAAAAAATGCGGTAACAGAGATCCTCTAAAATTTCCAGGTTATATGCAAGGAGGTTAGTTATAATAATGAATTTTTTACAAAATATTTTTCGTAAAAAGAATCAATTGAAAGATAGTATAGGAAACAATAAAAATCAGGGAATGGAGTTGATTGATTTAGTATTCTCTCTATACGATTATAGGATAAATAGAGAAAATTTAATCAATCCTAAACTTTTTAAAAACATTAGAGTTCAAGGGAAAAATATTGAACACAAAATAGATATATACATCGAATTTGTTCAGATGAATAATTTAGAAAGAACGGTTATAAAAATAATAGATAACAAAATTGTAAAAGATGAAGATGTATGGCAGTTCGATAACCTCTTAAAAGATTTAGGTTACTTCCCTAAAGGAGTTTTATATTATAACGATAAAATAGATGAAAAAGCATTGAATATTGCTAATGACAAACATATTCAAGCTATATATTTTGATATTATGGAAGAAATAAGAACAAATGTTTTACAATCTATAAGTAAAGTTTTACCTGATGAAAATGTTATTGGTGATCCTTTTTGGACGTTAATGCAAATTGATGAACGAACAAAAAATAATACAGGAAATTATTTTATTACAGGGAATTCTTTACCACTTTTTACATCAAAAAAGCTCGCCGATGTATGCTGTAAACAACAAAAGGGTTACGCTGTATTTGGTATTTCACAACGTCATTTAGTATTTTTGATTTCTCTTGCAGAGTGTGGGCTTTTGCCATATAAATTAGGTCTTATTCAACCAAGTAAACAAAGCTCTTCCACAATAGACTATAATGTAAAAATGTATAGCGTAGATTATAACATTATTAGAGAAGTATATGTGAGGTGAAGATATGGGAAGAGGTGATGATTTTGAAAAAGTAGTTGAAGATATTTATTCACTACTTTCTGAGAAAGAGAGAATAAATGCAAAAATCCAAACGAAAGTCAAAATGGTGGGTGATGATGGAGCGACTCATGAAATAGATGTTCTTTATTCATTTGAGCACTTTGGTGTATTTTATCAAGTTGGTATAGAATGTAAAAATTGGAAAAAAACAATAAATGTTAGTGAATTAAGAAATTTCGATTACAAGCTGAAACATATTGGTGGAATTAATGGGATATTTATTTCTGCAGAAAGTGAATTTCAAAATGGTGCTTGTAAGGTATCGGAGTATAATGGAATTAAATTGATAAAATATGATGATTTTGATGCTTTTGCTATGTCTGAATATACTGAGTACTTAAAACCAGATTTCAATACAATAGGAGATCCTTTTTGGATGCTAATGAATACAGATGGTAAAACATCTATAGAAAAAAACAGTGTATTCTCAAATAAGATTTTACTATTTTCAAGTAAAAAATTGGCTGAAGATTACAAGTATAAAAATTTTGAGCAGAAATGTAATATTATTGTGGTTGGTGTTTCACAGGAACATTTAAAAGAAATAAAAAAAATTAATGAGTATAATAAGATTCGTGTGTATTTGATAGATTTTACTTTAGAAATTGCTGAATTAAGTCGATGGGATATAGATTTATATATACGACGGGATTAGAGGAGAGTTAGTTAAAATTTTTGAAATGGATAAGAAACTATGAATTGGATAGAATTAATATAGAATATTGATATTCTGCAAAATAAAATCCGCGATATGAAAGATCAACAAGGAAATACAATAGAATCTTACTTTTAGAAAATGCTAAAATGAGGGCATGGTTTTATAAAATAGCCTAATTGAGATTTGCAAAGACTGAGTGTACAGAATAGATGTAACATAAGTAAAATTAGCATTTTTACAAGTGTAGCGATAAGTTGAGAAATAGCCTAAAAATCTCATGTTGAGCCTGTTGTTCTACTGTCAAAAACAAAGGCTTAAAACCGTATAAAAGCCTTGAAATTAAGGGATTTCATGTAAATGAAAAATTTATCAGACTCGCTTTTTTGTGTTATGACAATAGCTTTATCCACTGGAAAATTGCAGGTCGTAGCAATAGAACTGCTTGTTTTGCTTGGTGTAACAACAGTGCTATTGTCAAAAGCGGGTCTTATGGGTATGTGACTATAGAACTATTGCCAAGAAAATAAAAATTAAAATTGTTAAAATTAAGTAATTACTATGGATTCATAACAACTATTCTTACTTTGAAGTTAATATAATATAAATTGGTGTCCATGAATTATCCGCATGGACATGGGGGGATGCGGACAAAAACCTGGACACCTTCATTAACGGATTAAGCTGAACACATGGATGCATCTCTATATTTAACAGGAAGCATCCATTTTGTTTTGAATTGAGTTCTATCGTTGTTGTAATAATTTATATATTCATCTATCGCATTTGAGAAAGTCTCAAATGATTCATAATTTTTTTCATATCCGTAATAACAAATTGATGTTAAGTTTAACTCTATAGACAACCATTAAGCACCTCAGAAAATGCTATAATTAAATCAGTATATTAGATTAGAATTTTTAGAATAAAATTTTCAAAATATATTGACCTGTCCGTTGGGGACAATGCTATATTTCAATTAAAGGAGGTAGCAAACTATGTTAAGAAATGAAATTCAAAGTAAAACAGGTTTAACAAGAAAAGCAATCGAGTATTATGAGGAAAAAGGGCTTGTAAGTCCTAAAAAAGCTGAAAATGGCTATAGAGATTATAGCGATAAAGATTTGGAGATTTTAACTGAAATATCTCTATTTAGAAAAATTGGAATGAATATAGCTGAAATAGAAAGTTATTTGTTTTCTGAAAGAAACTCCTTATCTTCAGTTTTAAGAAGGAAACAACATCAATTAGGCATTGAAGAAAAAAGAAAAGCAGTTCTTGAATTAATGATAAAAGATGAAAATCAGGAAATTATAAATGAGAAGATCGAATTGATTGAAGCAGAAGAATCAATCTATGAAAGATTAGAGAAATCATTTCCCAGCTATTTTGGACAAATGATGTTTGCAGCATACCAACCATTTTTGAATGAACCATTGGACAAAGATGGGAAAGAAGCTTATGAAAAGTTTGTGAATTATTTAGATAATTTACCAACATTTGAATTGAGCAAGGACGAACAAAATTATATCGATGATGTCAGTTCAACTTTTGATATGTTGATGCTGAAAAAAGCTAATGAAGATAAGATAAATGTGGTTGAAAATGCTGAAGAATGGATAAAAGCAAATTATAATAATATCTCACAATATGAGGCGTATAAAAACAGTGCAGAATATCAAGATAGCCTGATGAAGCAAATTCAAGATAAGTTACAAAAGTTTATGCAAGACAATAAGTATTATGAAATAGCAATTCCCCTTATTAGAAAATTCAGCAAGAGTTATAATGAATATTATGAGAAATTGTTAAAAGTAAATGATATATACCTTGATATAAATAACTAACTAGCCTCATTTTTTCACTTTATCTAGTGTGGTGCTATGGTACAAATGATGGATTCATAAAATTATAAGGGGCTGTTACTCTAACGATTAGAAATTAGTGCGACAGCCCCTTGAAAATATTGACGATCCAAATTGGATTTATTTTTTGGTTTCACTTCCCTACGAAGAACAATGAGTGAAGCTACAGACAACAGTATTGTAATACTATATAGGAGAAAAGCATTGTTGTCGCCGGTCTTAGGAGTATTCTCCTTCTTGATATTTGTTGTGGTGTTTTTGGTTTCAGGTATGACAGGATCAGCCGCATATGTCCATGTGCCGGTGACCGTTTCCGTCGCACCCTTCAGCGTTACGCTTTCTTTATCCCAGCCTGTGAAGGTCCAAGTGCCGCCCTTTACCTTGACAGCGTCAAAGGTTTTCGGCTCTGTTACAACGGTGGAGCCGTCCTTCTGTCCCGTCTTTGCAGCAGGCAGGAGTTTGGTCACATCCGCCGGGAGATTCCGGCCATCCGTGTCGGAAGCGAAACGGTAGATTGCATCGTAGACTTTCGGATCGACTACCTTCAGTGAATAAGAGATCTGCTTCGGTTTATTTGCTTCGGCTCCCTGGTCAAGACCGGCAGTGCTCTGCTGGGCAACTGCGTATAGATACGCATGTGATGTAACCGGATCGTTGTCTTTAAAATCTGATACGGCAAAATCAAAAAGTCCGGAAGCAGTGCCTCGCAGCTGGATGTCTTTCCCGGCTTCCGCATTGTTATCAATAGATAAACCGGAAATGGTCAATTGAATCTTACCATCAAAAGCATTTATTTTCTTGACTACATCCTGCCAAGAAGTCTTGTTTTCTTGACTCAAACGGGCAGATATGATCAGCTTTTGCCCATCTATATGCGTAGTCGTAGTAACGCCGTTTAATCCGCTTAATGTTGCTGCAGGATCATTGACAGTAATGCCTTCGGGAATATCAATGGTGAAAACCAGTTGAGCGTCGTATTGCCCTTTTGCCTCGGCATAGAATCGCTGAATACTTTCGGTGCTCATGTATCCGGTTCGAGTGTAATTAAGTGTCAAACCGTTCATGAATCGTCTGAAACCGGAGATATCCATTGAAAATTCAAGGTTGAGCGCATCTCCGGGTGCGTATTCTCCAATAGATTTAGAGTCAGTGCTGTTTGCTGCCCTCAAATCCGCAGATGGAGTAAGCAATCCCATGTCTTTGATTTCAGCCTGTGTAAGAAGATCGCTCTCCTTAAATCCATACGGATTCACATAATCCGGAATGGGATCGGTTTTTGCAAGTCCTGTATTCGGAGGGCCGTAAGTGTCATTTCCAACTAAGTAGCCAAAGCGATAGGCGCCCAGTTCATCTAGCACACTGGACATATCAATGGTGGCTAAACTTAATCCGCTAGGTGATATACCAACATTTGGCGTTGCTGCGATGCCGGTGTTTTCGTCAAAGCCAATACTGCTTATAGCTGTTTCATTCGGCCTTAAGAGGTACTTTGGAAATACGCCGTAATAAGTTGCTCCGGCCTTATTTGTGAGGCTTCCGGCCTCGAGGTCTGCCCAGTATGTGTTGCTTATCACTTCATCCGGTGATAAAAATGTCATCCCATTACTAAGCAAACTCGATAGAGAATTGTCTGCTTTGTAGTCTCCTGGCTGTAAGCTCTCCGCATATGTGTGCATAGGCGTGAGTCCCAGCACGAACAAAGAGGCCAACACTACACTAAGAACTTTCCATAGTCCTGTCCGATACGTTCGTTTTTTCATAAGTTTTCTCCTTTAATTTGCAAATGATTTCTCTGATGCAAACACATGGCCTGTATGAGAGATACTAATATAACTATATTTTATCAGGGGGGTACCACATGCAAGTGAAAGTTTCTGCTTTATACAAGCAGGCCTTAGGCTTTGAGCAGGAGCGACGCATGCAAGTGGGACTTTCCTTAAAGATAGTTCTTATCATGACTTTTTGATTTATAAAACCTATTGAACCTATAGTTCTTTTGTAAAAACCAAAGACTAAAAACTGTATAAAAGGCTTGAAAGTTGAATTAGAATAGTAATCTGTGCACTATTTGTCGTTGATTTTCAGTTCAAGTACGTCAGGACGTGCATAATGACCAACCACGTCATGCTCCATTTTGCACGAAGCAGGCAAGCTCATGTCAAGCTCGGCGTAGATGATGGTTTCTTTGTCCCAAACCGGTTCTGTCAAATAATGTCCATATGGATCAATAATGCAGCTTCCTCCCCTGCAAACGAACTCCGGCAATTGTGATACTATACCCCCTTCATATAGATCAGAAGGATATGAGTTGCGTCTGATAATCATATCAGCGTTAATAAAGTAGCACTTGCCTTCTATTGCGATGTGTTGAATGGTAGCCTGCCATTCCGGATTGTCATTGGTATTTGGTGAAATGTAAATTGTGATCCCTTTTTCGTAAAGAGCAACACGAGCAAGAGGCATGTAACTTTCCCAACAAATCAGACTGCCAATCGGTCCCCATGGCGTTGTCGTAACAGGGAAGTATCCCTTATTGGCATCTCCCCACACAACACGTTCTGAGCCTGTCGGTTTCAATTTTCTATGTACCTTATAGGAGCCATCCGGCTCAAAAATGACATTGCTGTTATAAAGTGTACCATTAACAGCATCTCTCTCGGAAAAGCCAAGACTGATATATGCTCCGGTTTCCTTAGCTGCCTCTGCAAGCTGTTGAAACTCCGTCTCTCCGGCAATAATAGACGCATCGTAATAGCGTTTCCAATCCTTTCGTCCATCCTCGCTTCGTTTCCCCATACTGAAGCCAAAATTCATCCCAACAGGATATCCGGGAATAAATAGCTCGGGAAAAACAATTAAATCCGGCTCTTGTATTGCAGCCTCGCTAATGCATTGAAGAGCCTTTTTAAGTGATTCGTTTTTATTAAACATTATAGGTTCTGCTTGTACCAGTGCGATTTTACAAATGTTTTTTATGTCCTTCATATTAATGGTTTACTCCTCGTCGAATTCTGATTTATAGTTCTATTATAACTGCCACTTCCTTATTCGACAACACAAATGCGGAGAATGTATACGACAGCAGAGGAACTTTGCTTATGAAAAAATTATCATTTCGTTATGGTGATTAACATTACTTCGGTAAAATGATATAATACAAAAGGATGGATTTATATTTGTCGATTTTGAATGAGTAAGAACAAAAAAGCAGCAAGATAAAGCAGAATTTGAGGAGGAACTTTCATGGGAAAAAAGAAAAGAGTCACATTACCTAAAACCTTTAAAGAAATTGTTGCAGCCGGCGATATGGAAATGCTGAAAAAGGTTTATGAACAGTGTGAGCTTTATGCATATGACGATCGCTATGGAAAAAATACAGCACTTCATCATTATGATGTACCCGATGAACTTGTTCGTTGGCTTGTTGAGCAGGGTTTAGATATCAACACTGAGAATTATTACGGGCGGACAGCTTTAGATCGACATGCCGCTTTAGGAGATGATACAGTGAAATTGCTCGTTGAGCTAGGTAGCGATATTGGAAAAACTGATAGTTATGGAAATAGTCCTCTCCATACGGCGGCAAGCTTTTTTCACGCGGATACCGTTAAATTTTTGGTGGAAAATGGAGCAAATGTTCAATTGAAAAATGATATGGGTGAAACACCGCTTGCTTATTCACTTTCACGTTGCAGTAATTTCGCTATTCCTAAAGTCGCTAAAATTGCCGATATATTGTTGCAGGCGGGCGATAAAGTTACACCTGATATGATGGAAAGCGTTAAGAGGATTGGTCAAGAGTTTGAATTCCACAGAGAAAATTTTAATAAGGATTATCTTTCCGAAACGGATGCAGGACTTAAAAAGCTCTATTTATTGTTTTCCGTGGAGCCTGTTGCAAAACGCAAAATTCACGATGGGGTTTCTCCTATTATTGTTGAAGACTCTCCTTGGGAAAAACAATATGAGATGCTTTGGGACTTTTTGGTTCCATCCCAAGGAGCGGCAAAAACCGTACAGGGAGAGGTCATTCGTATAACGGGTCGAGTACGAGATGAATTATACAGAAACGGCGGCGTAAATTGGGATAGGAATTATCGCAAAATGCTTATAGAACTTGTGAAATTCTTTGCGTCAGGGAAGTCACTTTCCAAAATAGAATTAGAGGAAGCAAAAAAATTAACATCGGCGATTAATGCAAAAGGCGAAGATGAGGATTTTATCACGGATCGACTGTGCGAGCTCTCTGTTTTATGGGTGCGGTCAAATCCGGATCCGATTCCTTTGGAGAAACCAAATTATAACAGATGATTGAAACTATAAGCCTATACAGGATAGTCCATGGTTTTAATTGAGGTATATGCTAAGCCTGCTTATTTTTAGAAAATCAATGGCACGAATTGATTACTGATTGGAATGTTATGATGTTCTAAATCACAAATCAATAAAAATAAGTGAAAAAGAGTATTATCAGTTATTGACGGCTGTTGAAGAAATTTCTGAAGACCCTGAATTACCAATTAAAATGGCAACAATGAGCCAAATCGAATCCTTCTCGCCTCCTATTTATGCTTCATATTGCAGTAAAAACGGAGCAGTTTGCATAGATAGACTTTCTAAATATAAGAAATTAGTAGGACCGATGTCAATGATAAGTAAAATTGAAGACAGCCAAATTACTGTATTATATGAATCCGGTGAAGCAGGGTTAAAGCTGCCTGCGTTTCTTGTACAGTCAGAGTTTGCCTTTTTGATTGGCATAATTAGAAAAGCTACCAAGTTAGATATAAAGCCTACATCAATTATTATGGAAGAGCTTCCCGATTCAAATGCTTTCAGAGACTTTGCAGGGACAGAGCTGATTCGTGGAAATGTAAATGCTATTTCATTTTCAAAAGTGGACCTGAACGAGCCCTTTGTCAGTTACAACAAATCCATGTGGTCATACTTTGAACCGGAATTAAATAAAAGGCTATCAGAGCTTGATGTAGATGATTCAGTTAGTGCAAGAGTCAGAAGTGCTTTGGCGGAGCTGTTGCCGGGTGGCAGCGGAAGCATTGAAGACGTGGCGACAAAGCTTGGCACTACCAAAAGAACTTTGCAAAGAAAATTATCTGAAGAAGGGACTACCTTTCAAAAACAGCTAAATAGCACTAGAGAGGTTATGGCTTTGCATTATGTAAAAAATACGGATATGAACACAAATGATATAGCATATCTTCTGGGCTATGCAGAGGTAAATTCCCTCCTGAGGGCTTTCGCAATCTGGACCGGAAAAAGCCTAACTGAGTTTAAGAAATCCGATTGATATGCACCCTCTGCATTGTATACCTGATATGTACCAGCTTTACTGAATTCTTACATCATCCGTAAGTGTTATTCTGCTGTTTTCCATAATAAAATAAGAATAACAAAACTGAGGAGGTGTCGCATATGGAAACAATCTTAAAAGTAGAATCATTAAAAAAGCACTATGGAAAAGAACCCAATATAACACGGGCATTGAACAGCATATCATTTCAGGTTATAAAAGGTGAATTCTTAGGTATTATGGGAAGCAGCGGTTCAGGGAAAACTACACTTCTGAATTGTCTTGCCACAATAATCAAGCCTACCGACGGCTTGATTCAAATGCAGAATAAAGACTTAAGTGAATTGAAAGGAAAGGAGTTGGCTGATTATAGAGGCAAGGAAATTGGATATCTGTTTCAAAACTTTGAGCTTTTAGACAATCTGACAGCAAAAGAAAATATTTTGTTACCCTTATCCTTACATAATGTGAATGAAAGAGAAAGCAAGCGGAGGTTGGGGCTGCTTGCAGGATATCTGGATATTTCCGAGCTTCTAAATAAATTTCCTTCTCAGATGTCAGGAGGACAAAGACAGAGAGTAGCTGCTGCACGAGCTTTAATTTTAGACCCTAAGATTGTATTTGCCGATGAGCCTACAGGGGCGTTAGATTCAAAAAATGCAAATGTTTTGATGCAAAAGCTGTCGGCAATGAATGAAATAGAGGACACAACAATTCTTATGGTTACTCATGATTCAGTGGCGGCAAGTTTCTGCAACCGGATTTTGTTTATTCAGGACGGGAAACTATTTCATGAAATAAGACGAGATTATCCAAGAGAAACTCAAGAAGACTTTTATCATAGGATACTGAAGGTTATGTCCACACTTGCCGGAGGTGAACTTAATGTTTTCTAAATTAGTTGCAAGAAACAGCAAGAGAGATAGGAAAAATAATGGACTATATTTCGGTTCGATGATTATATCGATTATTGCTTTTTATATTATTCTTTCATTATCACATCAGGACATTATGATTTTTTTGAAGAAAATGGAGAGCGATGCGGTAAATAGACTTCTTACCATAGTTCCGATCTTTTATGTGGCGACCTTGGTAATACTGTTTTTTTTAGTATATTTTGCAAGCAGCATGCAGATGGAAAGAAGAAACCATGAGTTTGGTGTCTATCTCACATTAGGAATGCGCAGAAAAAAGTTCTTTTCAATGCTCCTGCTGGAAGATTTGAGAAGTAACATAACTGCTCTTGGAATAGGGCTTCCCATTGCAATAATGATTTCAGAACTGATAAGCCTTGTAACAGCAAAAATAGTGGGATTGGGTATTATCGGTCATAGATTTTCACTATCATTGACGGCTGTGGCGTTTACCATAATCGGATTTATGGTTGTAAAATTTATTGCCTTTGTATTCTTAAGTATAAGAACAGCAAGAAAAGAAATAGGAGAGCTTCTTACACAGGCTCCTTCCGGAGTTAAAAGAAGGCTTCCGAAAGGCATTTATTTGCTTGGCTCTATTGTAGGGAGTATGCTTCTTGTAAAAGCATATCATTATGGAATCAGTGGTGAAGCATGGGACAGTACAAGAAATATGGGAATCACAGTTCTGTTGGGAGCATCAGGTACAATTTTGCTATTCTTCGGAATGCGTCTGTTCATAGATATTTTAGTGAATTTTGGAAGGAAAGGGCAGCTTCATGCCTATAATTTCAGGCAGATTCAGGAATTAGTTATCCATCGGTCTACTATACTTGCCATATGTTCACTTTTGATTTTTTCCGCTTTATGCTTATTTGGAGCAGGAGTTGCAATTTCGGCTAACAGTTCAAATAAACAAGTGCATATTTTGGATTACACATTTAAGGACAATGATCTTGAAGCAGATGAGAAAATTGATGCGGACAAAGTAATAAGGAAGCTTAAAGAAGCAGGTTTGGAGTCTGAGTTTGAAAAAATAGTTGAAATTAAGATAGGGGATCTAAAGGGCAATGGGGAAATATCATTTGAAAATCTTCTAGGCATTCTAAAAGGCTTTAAAGATAGCAAAGACAGAAAAACTTTAATTCATAACTTGGAGCAATATAGTGATTGTAAGTTGATTTCTCTTTCCGGGTATAACGAATTAAGGGAGGCTGCAGATCTAAAACCAATTAAGTTAAAAAAGAATGAAGCTTCTTTATACATGGATAAGGAGTTTATGCTTGATGAAGATTTGATGAATGATGTTGTTAAAGCTAATCTGCAAATAGAAGTTATGGGAAAAGCTTTTAAAATTATCGGCGATGTTCAATCTTTACCAATCGTGACTGATCGTGAAATAACACTTGCGGTGGCAATGATAGTTCCGGACGATGTTTTCATAGAATATACGGGCGGCAAGTATTCAAATTATGTAAGTGGAATTTTGGCTTCCGACCTCGTTAAAGAAAAGGGATTGATGAAGGCTATTTCAAAAACAAATGAAAAACTTGATCAGAGCTATATCGGGTATGAAAGCTACATACAAAATATGGGGAGACAGTTATTTTTCATCATATCAGCAAGCTATATTACTATTTATCTTGCGATTATCTTCCTTGTGGTTGCAAACACAATAATAGGTGTGCAGTTCTTGATGGCACAAAGAAAATCTTACAGGCGGTATCAAACCTTGATTCACCTTGGTGCCACCTATGAGACAATTTGCAAGTCATCTAGGAAGCAAATCAATTGGTATTTCGGCTTACCAATAGTTATTGCACTTGCAAACAGTTTTTTTGGGGTTCGATCATTGTTTACGGGCATTTTACCATCAACTGTACGGGCAAACGCATCGCAGGTATTTGTTATAGCAATGCTTATGATTTTTTTATTAGGAATATTTGAAGTTATATATATGGGAATTGTAAAGCGGAATAGCAACAAATATTTATTGTCGTTGATGGAACCTCAAAGAGAAGAATAAAGCAGAAAATTAAGCGAAGGTGGAACTGATATGAAGCGTATTTTGGTAATTGAAGATGAACCGTTGATTAGAGACGAGATTGTGCTACTGTTAGAACAATCCGAATACCAGGTTGATAAAATAACTGATTTCCGTGAGACAACACAGCAAGCATTGGAATATGAAGTAGATTTAATTATACTGGACTTAAATTTACCGGGAGAAACAGGATTTCAAATTTGTCGAAACTTGAAGTCTAAAACTTCTTTGCCCATATTGGTTCTTACCTCTCGTGAACAGCTAAAGGATGAGATCTTTGCTTTGAGGTTGGGAGCAGATGAATACTTGACAAAGCCTTTCAAAAAAGAGAGGCTTTTGGTGCGTATAGAAAATCTATTAAAACGTTACGAGGGCAGAAACAGTTTGCTTGAGAGGGATAATTTCTTGCTTGACAGGAATACATATACTCTCTATATAAATGGGAATTCAATTTTGCTCCCTAAGAATCAGGGAAAGCTGCTGGAGGCATTGTTGACAGCGGGTGGTACTGTAGTAACAAAAGAAAAGCTTAGTATGAAGCTTTGGAACACCACTGAATTTATCGATGAAAACGCTCTTCAAGTTAATATTGCAAGATTGAAAAAAGTGATGAGGGATGCCGGGATTACTATTCAGGTTCAATCTGTAAGAGGTATAGGTTACAAATTAGAAGAGGCGGGCAAATATGAAAAATAATATAAAATATCTATACGCCTATATGCCTTGGTTACTTGTTCTTTGTGCATTCGATATATTCACTGCCATTCTGCTTTGGCTTTCAGATATGAGGGCGCTTCAGGCACTTTTTGTTCTTTTAATTTCAACCACCGTAATATTATTCTTAAGTATATCATCTATACTTATAGGGAAAGAGCGAAAAAAAGCCGATGCATACAAAGAATTTTTATCTAACCCTGATAAAAGTGTTGAACTGGAGTTGCTTCGATTATGCAACACAGCAGAACGAGAGAGCGTTAAAGAAGTCATAGATGCCTTTCATAAAAAACAGGCGGATGTAGAAAAGGCGAATTCACTGTTATTAGAATATGAAGAGTATGTTGAAATGTGGGCCCATGAAATAAAATTGCCCATTTCCCTTTTTTCTCTGGTTCTGGAAAATCAAAGTGACAATATACCAAAAGAAGTTGCTTTCAAGCTGGATTATGTAAAAAATCAGCTTCAAGGGAATGTAGCGCAGATATTGTTCTATTACAGGGTAAAAAGTGATAAAACAGATTTCTTATTTGAAGATGTTGACTTAAAAGAAAGCATACATGAGGTTTTGGAAAATTTTAGGCCTTTATTGGAAGAAAAGAATTTCAAAGTCGTTGTAAATGATGTGTATGGAACATCTTATACCGATTATCGCAGCTTTGAGTTTATTATTTCTCAAATCATTTCTAATGCGGTTAAATATAGTTCAGAGAGTCCGGAGCTATATGTTTCAATGAAAAAAGATGATAAAAAGAATGTTATTGTCATCAGGGATAATGGCTGCGGTGTTAAAGCTTGCGACTTACCGCATTTATTTGAAAGGGGATTTACAGGAGATTCGGGAGCCACAAGAAAAAAATCAACCGGCATGGGACTATATCTGGTAAAGCAATTAGCGGATGCTTTGAAAATAGACATTGAAGTGGAGTCCGATTGGATGGAAGGGTTTGAAATTAGCCTACATCTTTAGGATTTAAAGAATATTATGTACCGATGAAAGGATATTTAAATGGTGACTATTGAGAAAACAGAAAAACTTGCTCATTTTGATAAAGAAACTAATTCATCTCAACCTTTAATAGAACATTTAGTTAATACAGCAAATTCATCTAGGTCTATCGGACAAAAAATTAATTTTGCTAAAACCTCATTTTTGCTTGGAATACTGCATGATATAGGAAAGGCTGATCCGCTCTTTCAAGATTATTTACAAAGCGAGAAGAAAAATATGCGGGTTGTTCATTCCACAGTAGGTGCGTGCATATTATATAAATATTGGAAAAACATCGACGAAATAAACGTATTTAAGAGTGATAAAGGCAGAATGCAATCATTCAGACGATATTTAGAAATATGCATGTATGTCATAGAGGCTCACCATGGACTCTTCGACATTATAGGCAAAAAACAAAAGCTGACAGAAGAAAAGCACGTATATGAATGTACTGTTAATACTATATTTAGCAGACTTGAAGACTATATTAATGACAAGAAGTATTCCTATCAGGAAATTGAAGAATTTCTTGAGAATATCGTTGAACCAACCATTGCAAAAGAATTCAACGACCAATTCACCGATATGGAACAGTTTGTAATTTCTGCCTTTGATGAGTATGCAAGCTTTGAAGAGATATTTGAGAAATATTGGTTATCAATTGAGAGTTCGGAGAATGATTTATTTAACAGCTCTGAAGATGAAACCGTAATATTGAAGTTCTTGGAAAGAAACTTTTTCGATGCAATGCTTATACGCCTGCTGCTTTCTATTCTTAAAACGGAAGATATAAAAGATACAATAAATGCATATGATATGATTATTTTAGACGAAGATGAAAGCAAAATTAGTGACTTGAAAAAGGAGTATTTGCAAAAAATAGAGTTAGAGTATGAAAAATATAGCAATTTAGATAATTGTGATAATCCAATTAATTGTATAAGAAATAAAATTGCAGAATCAGCCAAGGATCGAGGTATGAGCGATGATTCCGGCATTTACAAATTGGATGTGCCGACCGGTTCCGGAAAAACTAAAAGTGCTATTAGGTATGCTATGCATCAGATGACAAATAAGTCGAAGGACAGGTTCTTCTACATTACGGCTTTTTTGTCTGTATTGGAGCAGAATGCATCTGAAATTAAGGCAATTTTAGGAGAGAAAGGGGTCATTGAGCATCACTCAAATATTATTGGCTCTAATAAGGATGGCCGTGCAGAGCTTGAGACTTCGGACATGGAAGACTTGGATTATGCGAAGCATCAATATTTGTTAGATACATGGGATAGTCCTGTTGTATTATCCACAATGGTGCAATTCTTTCAAACATTGTTAAAAGGAAGGTCTGAAAATATAAGAAGATTTGCTTCTTTGATAAATAGTGTCATAGTAATTGATGAAGTGCAGTCACTTCCAATTGAGGTAATGTATTTTTTCAATCTAATTATGAATTTCCTGAAAAATGTAATGAATTGCAATGTAATACTGTGCACAGCAACTCAGCCTTTGTATGACTATCAAGGTATAAAGCATAGGATGTCATATGGCAGTAAAGAGGTGAATGACAACTGCGATATTGTAAAACTTAGGCATGAAGAGCTGAAAGTATTTAAGCGATGTAATGTCAAGCTGTTCAAGGATAATGAAAATGCCAATGATTTTGCATCTATTGAAGAAGTTAAGGAAGCCATTATTGATAGAGGTGATAAATCTATTTTGGCTGTTGTTAATACTAAAAAGACTGCACGCAACATATTTAAGGCTACTCTAAATCAAAGACGAGGTGATGTCGCACCCCTTGCGGGTGCGTGGATTGAAATTTGTAGCAATGGCCCCCAATGTTACATTTAGCAGCAGTCGCACCCCTTGCGGGTGCGTGGATTGAAATAAAGCTGTACTTTCGGGTTCCGAAGCCAAACATTGGTCGCACCCCTTGCGGGTGCGTGGATTGAAATCTGAGGGCGGCACCCACAATACAACATTATTTTAGTCGCACCCCTTGCGGGTGCGTGAATTGAAATAATCAATACATTCAATAACTTAACACATGTTGAGACTATCTGTTTGATGTCGAGAGTGAAGGACTAAACAGTATAGAAAAGACTTGAAATCAAGGGATTTCGACAAATCGTTATGCTTTTGAATGATTGCAGGAATTCCTTTTTTTAGACCGTTTGACAACAGTTCTAACCACTGGAAAATAGAGGGTTGTAACTATGGAACTGCTTTTTGCGTATATTGAGACTACAGAAATATTGTCAAAGGTGGTTATGTAGATATTGAGACTATGAAACTGTTATCTGTGATTTTGATGAAGAAAAATTTAATTATAGCAAATTGAAAGTCAATGAATAAATAATAAAAATCCATAGGTGTATTTATAATATTTTGAGGCTTAAAATGGCAAAAGCTTTTACAGAAGAAGAGAAGATTAAAATAAAAGAAGATATTATGGAAACGGCTCTTGATTTGTTTCATGAAAATGGAAAAATCCCTTAGTATTTCAGAACTGAAAAAAAGAGTAGGGATTAGTTAATTAAAAGGGGGATATAATAATATATCCTTAAAAGGAATTCCAAGTTTTTATGTTAGTTCTTATGAAAAATTTGAGAGTTTATTGTAAAAAAATATTTTTTTCATTAAAGTTATAGATGTTATAGATTATGGAAAGAATTAAAAATGCTTTATTGAAAAATGTAGGATAAAATTAAGGTGTATAGAGTAGTATATATCATATAAAGAAGGGGAGAGATTATTGAAAAATAGTAGTATGCAAAAGCAATTAACTTTATTAGTAGGAGTAATTTTACTTATTTGTAATTTAGTTTTGATAGCACTGCTTAATTATTCACTGTCGTTGGTTTTAAAGGACTTGGTTATTCCAATCGGAGATACAAGAATTGAAATATACAATATTGACAATTTCAGCGCCAAGTTAAAAATGTATGGATATATATTTGCTTTTTCCACGACAAGTTTAGGCACATTAATCACATATATTATCTTGGGCAGATATTTATCTCCTTTAAATAAGTTGTCAAAACATATGGACAGTATGGACAGACAAAATTTAAGTGAGACTGTAGAGATTTCATCTTGTGCAATTGAGATTAAAAGTTTAGTAAATTCTTTTAACAATTTAATGAGTAAACTTAAAAAATCATTTGAGATGCAAAAAGATTTTTCATCTTATGTTGCCCATCAGCTAAAAACTCCCCTTGCTGTGCTTCAAACCCGAATAGAGGTATTTAATAAAAATGGACATAAAAAAGAAGACGTTGAAGAGTTATTGAATACTCTGTCTGTTCAGGTAAGTAAACTCAATAATATTATCGGTAAAATTTTAGAACTGTCTCATATTGAAAGAATGGAGTTAAAAGAAGATATACCTCTTGATATTTTACTTGAAGATTTACTTGTGGATTTTGAAGAAAGAGCAGAAAGAGAAAATATAAAATTGGAGTTTGAAAATTTAGTTTTAATTGAAAATCAGGAATATAAAAAATTTAATGTAATAGGAAATTATACACTTTTATATCAAGCGTTTTTTAATTTAATAGATAATGCTATAAAGTACAGCTACAAAGGAGGAAATATAAAAGTAGTTTTGAAAGGTTGTAAAGATAATATTTGCATAAAAGTATCCGATACAGGAATGGGAATTAAAGACATAGATAGAGAATATATTTTTGAACCGTTTTTCAGAGGAGAGGATTTTGAAAAGTTAAAAAAAGACGGTATAGGAATGGGGCTGTCCTTTTCTAAGAAAGTATTCGATCATCATAGGGCGAAAATGCAAATTAAGGAAAATCAACCAAAGGGGACGGTTGTAGAAATATATTTTGAAAGGTAAGGTTTTGTAATGAAAATACTGCTTGTAGAAGATGAAACGGAACTGTTAAAATCAATTGCGGAAGGATTAAGTACAATAGGGTATTATGTAGATACAGCATCTTCGGGTGAGGAAGCATTGGAATATATCTTGGCAGAAGAGCATGATTTATATATATTTGATTTGAATCTTCCTGATATGACAGGTTTTGATATATTAAAGTATCTAAATAAGGAAAGGGGAAATTCCAAAGTACTTATCTTAACCGCAAATTCAAATATAGAATCAAAGGTGGAAGGTTTTGAACTTGGAGCAAGCGACTACTTGACAAAGCCCTTTTACTTTGAAGAACTTGAAATGAGAGTAAAGGCACTTCTCAGAAGAAATTTTAATTTAGAAGATGTGAAAATATCTTGCGGAGAGCTTGAATTTGATACGAAAAAAAGAATTCTTTATGTTAGAGGCGAAGAGTTGAAATTAACAAAAAAAGAAACGGCTATTATAGAATATCTGCTTTTTAATAAAGAAAGAATTGTAACGACAGAAGATCTGTTAGCACACGCATGGGACAGTGAGGTTGATTATTTCAGCAATTCCATAAGAGTCCATTTAGCTACTCTCAGGAAAAAAATAAAAGAGGTTTTAGGGTATAATCCGATTATTAATAAAATAGGAGAAGGTTATTTTTTGAAAAAGTAAAGTTTTTCTTAACATGGATTTAACATCTCAAGTGATAAAATTATATTAAATTAATCAATGGAGGTCATATTATGAGTAAAAAATTTATGTTGAAGAAGGTATTCGTATTTTGTTTGATAGGGATTATGGTATTTGGGCTGGCTGCTTGTGGGCAAAAAAATGATAAAAAAGCTTCATCCGACAAGTCATCTGTTGCAAGTGAACCCCAAAAGAAAAGTTCCGGTGGAAACATAGGAAAATTTGAAACTACAGATTTAGAAAATAACAAGGTTACACAAGACATATTTAAAGAAAATGATTTAACTTTAGTAAATCTGCTTTCATCAACATGTAATCCTTGTATGGAGGAAGTACCGCACTTAGCTGAATTATCTAATGAATATAAGGATAAAAAAGTCGGAGTGTTAGGTGTTAATATTGATATGGATTCGAAAGGCAATCCTGATGAAGATTCGAAAAAGGCACTGTTAAAAATTTTAGGCAAGAAAAAGAATAATATGAAAGTTATTTTTATGGATCAGAACTTAATAAGTAATTTGATGAAAAAAACAGAGGCTATTCCTTATACATTTTTTGTAGATAAAAACGGAAATATTGTAGGAGAAGAATATTTGGGAGATCGTTCAAAAGAGGATTGGGCAAAAATAATTGATAAAGAACTTAAAAATATTTCCAAAAAATAAATAGGCGGTGAGGATATGAAAAGAAAAAATGTAATATCTTCAGCTATATTTTTAACGGGAATAGGATTTTTATTATATGGAGTACTTGCAAAAGATGAAAATCTTATAGTATTGAATAAGGCTATCAGGATTTGTATGGAATGTATAGGGATTGGATAGGTGTATTTTATGAAAAAGAAAAATAAACTTAATTCTTTCAGGCATAAAATCCAAACTCTGGCGACATTAATAACAAACGGAAATGTAGCCGGCTATATTTCAGGGAAAATATATAAAGGAAATATAAAAAATGCCTGTGTTCCCGGACTTAATTGTTATTCTTGTGTAGGAGCTTTGGGGTCTTGCCCCATAGGCTCCCTGCAGGCTGTCATAGGAAAAAGCGGAGGGAGATTTCCTTTTTATGTCGTCGGCTTTTTACTTCTTATAGGAAGTTTGTTTGGAAGACTTGTATGCGGTTTTTTATGTCCTTTCGGTTTCTTTCAGGATTTACTACATAAAATACCTTTTCCGAAAAAGATAAGAAAATTACCAAAGGAAAAAATACTTGTGAAATTAAAGTACTTGATTTTACTTGTATTTGTAATAATCCTTCCCATGTATTTGGTAAATGATATAGGAAACGGATATCCATACTTTTGTAAATTTATATGTCCGGCAGGAACTTTGGAAGGTGGTATACCTTTAGTATTATTAAATAAAGCAATGAGAGGCTCAATTGGATTTTTATTTGCATGGAAGAATGTAATACTTATTATCACAATTATTTTATCAATTATGGTCTATAGACCGTTTTGTAAAC
Organism: Peptostreptococcaceae bacterium pGA-8; assembly: GCA_900112915.1. Lineage (GTDB taxonomy): Bacteria > Bacillota > Clostridia > Peptostreptococcales > Anaerovoracaceae > S5-A14a. Next base: position 177,909 of record FONK01000001.1, read on the forward strand.
TGATATGCCCATTAGGAGCTATATATTCTTTATTTAATAAGGTTTCTTTTTACAGATATCATGTAAACTCTGATAAATGTATAAATTGCGGCAAATGTTCAAAGGTATGTTTGATGAATGTGGATCCTGTAAAGGATGCAAATCACTTGGAGTGCATTCGTTGTGGAAATTGCAGAAATGCTTGCCCTAAAGGAGCTATAGATCTTTTGATAGCTAACAGAAAATTTGAGAAAAAATAAATGATATAATATCAAGATAATATATTGTCTTAAATTGTTATATAAAATCACTGAACGAGAAACATTGAGGAAGCATAACAAATGTAGGATGTGTATTTATAAATGTTACAACACATTGACCAAATTTGGAGTTGAGGGAAGTATATTAAGCGTATTAGTAAAAGTTTTCCATATAGTATGGCCTCGACATGACTTATTTATAAAATAGAAAATGAATACTTTAAATAAATTTTATATAGAAACACAAATTGATTATGGAGGCTAAAATGGATAATTAAAAAAGATAAATTATTTAAGACGATATAATATATCAATGTCACAATATTCGTATAATATATATATTTATCAATATTGTCAATTTTACTTGCAAGATTTGAACACAACACAAACTACTGAATTTACGACAAATATGAATTTGAAAGAGAGGGGAATGTTTAGTTTTCAAACATGGTAAATATGAAAAGGATTTATAACACAGCGGTAATTTACACAACTATCATGGCGATAGGTATTTTTATATGCAAGCAATTTAAAAATGTATCTTATTTGGATTCAAATTTCATTAACACATTTATTCCGTTTTTAATAGCATTAACACCATTTTCTGTAATATGCTATAAGAAATATAATGAAAATGTAGGAAATCATAAGTCGAAACATACGATATTTATGTTATTGTTTACGCCCGTCATATTAATAAGCTTATTTACAATAATGAAAAAATTTGAGTTTTCTAATTTGTTTTTTATCCCGTTAGTAGGAGCGTTATTAGTCGGACTAAACGAAGAACTTATATATAGAGGGGTAATTTTTACCAATGTAACGGAAGAAAAAGGACTTAAGAAAGGAATCTTTATATCTGCATTTCTTTTTTCCTTGTTGCATACAGTTAACATTTTGGGAGGATTATCGTTTAGTCAGGTTGCTACACAATTAGTAACTACATTTATAGCAGGTATATTTCTTGCTCTTAGTTACAGAAATACAAAAAATATATGGCTTCTTGTAGTTTATCATGGCCTATGGGACTATATATCTCTTAGTGGAATAGGCAAGATTTATCCAATTGTAGATATAATTGTAGTTATTCTTAGTATAGTGGAATTAACAGTAAGTTTAGTTTTGTTAAAAAATATCAGAAAGAAGTCAATCAGTGTAATAAAAAATTAATATACAGGAAAAATTCACAAGAAGAAGTTTTATAGATAAATAAAATCTAAAAGACTTCTTTTTTTGGAGGAAACATGTTTTTACTAGATATATCCATATAACATTAAATTGCAATATCAAATTGAACTAATTCTCCAAGTGTATCACATAGTCCTAAATTATTAAGTTCTTCTACAAATAATTCTATAGAACACTATACCTCTTACATTAAGAGCAATCCAGAATGGGAACTGGTAGAAATCTATGCGGATGATGGTATTTCTGCAACCAGTACAACCAAACGAGAAGCGTTTAATCGTATGATTCAGGATGCCAGAGATGGAAAAATCGATATGATACTAACCAAATCCATCAGCAGATTTTCTAGAAACACAGTGGATTGCTTAAAGTATACTAGAGAACTTAAAGATCTTAATATTGCTGTATTTTTTGAAAAGGAAAATATCAATACTTTAGATGCCAAGGGAGAAGTATTGATGACTATCATGGCTGCACTTGCACAGCAAGAATCAGAATCTCTTTCAGCAAATGTGAGGCTTGGAATACAATTCCGTAATCAGCAAGGGAAAGTACAGATAAATCATAATCGATTTCTTGGCTATACCAAGGATGAAGAAGGTAACCTTGTTATAGTTCCAGAAGAAGCAAAAATCGTAAGACGCATTTATGCTGAGTATATGGACGGTAGAAGTTTTTTACAAATAAAAAGAAGTTTAGAGAAAGATAGGATATTAAATAGAGCACATAATAAAAGATGGCATGAAAGCAATATAAGACAGATACTTACAAACGAAAAATATATAGGTGATACACTTCTTCAAAAAACATTTACACTTAATACTTTGGAAAAGAAGAGGGTAGCTAATAATGGAATTGCACCAAAGTATTATGTTGAAGAGAGTCATGAGGCTATCATTGATAGAGATGTATTTCTAAGGGTGCAAGCTGAAATTAGCAGAAGAGCAAATATATTAAACGGTGGTAAAAAGAGAATTTACAGTTCAAAATACGCTTTATCCAGTATAGTTTTTTGTGGTCACTGTGGAGATATATTTCGTAGAATAAAATGGAATAATAGAGGATGTAAATCAACGGTTTGGAGGTGCGTGAGTAGAGTTTTGAAAAAAACGAGTGGAATTGATTGCCCTGCTAAGACAATCAGAGAGGAAGATTTGCAGGCGGCAGTGCTTACTGCTGTAAATGATACATTTAATAAAAAAGAAGAAATTATTCCTATATTAATGGAGATTATTCAGGACGTTATAAATGAGGATTCACAGGAAAGCTTGGAAAAGTTAGATATAAAGATAAAGGATCTACAGGTAAAACTTCTTGAAGCAGGGAAGGAACAAAAAATAATCGATGAAATCGGAGATAAGATCATAACTCTTAGAAAAGAAAAACACGATATTATGACCAAGGCCGCCAAAAATATAGAACTTCAGGAAAGAATAAATGATATGTTTTCTTTTTTGGAAGAGCAGACACAAGCCATTACAGAGTATTCAGATACGCTGGTTAGGAGGCTTATTGAGAAAATAACTATATATGATAATAAGGTAGTTGTTGAATTCAAATCCGGACTTCAGTCTGAAGTTGAGATATAGAATAAATATTTTTAGTCCGTAGGATAGAAACTACGGGCTTTTTTGTATTTCTATGATAAAATATACATAGTGATATTTTTCCTATTACTATAATAATTTTAGATTTATTTCCCTTTACGGTAGACATTCATAATGGTGTCTCAAGGAATATAGAGACAGTAGCGCTATTGTCAAGAACATAGGCTTAAAGGTCCATATGGGTCTTGAAATAAAAAATTTTCATAAATTCATAATAGAAAGGATATAATTAATTATGAAAAGGCGTAAATTAACCATTATAACCGTTATTCTGATGCTGCTATTGACTCAGAGCATAATATTAACCGGTTGTAAAGATGAGAAAAACAACGAAAGCGGGACAAATACCGAGGACAATGAAAATATTGACTACGGCAATGACCCTGTATATTTTAAACACCAGATATGCAAAAAATACAAACTGGTCATTCCTATAGAAATTCCTATGAGCTGGACATCCCCGTACAGAGGAACGGAAGGTATCTCACTTGCCGGAAGAATTGAAAAGGGAAAGATAAAAGTTGGCGACAAAATTGAGATTATCGGACAGGATCCTGAAAGCGGCAAAGAGGTGACTTATTTCAAAGACATAGAAGTACTTGAATTATACGGAAATAATGAAAAGCATGAGCCGCAATTATTTGATGAATTAAAAGAGGAAGATAATGCCGGAGTATACATTGAAGGCATAGAGCGCAATAAATTAGAAGGAAATAAGTACGTTATAATACGCTAAAGAGAGAATTGAATATATTTGAAGAAAGAAATATCAAATTTCAACTATATACATTTTGTTGTATAGCAACAATATAAATGTTAAAATATTGATAAGTAATTTAAAGCAAGGCAATTAAGACAGGTGTACACAATGAAAATAAACAAGTATGGAGTAGCATTATTATTTATAGCTGTATTATGTATATTGCTAAAGATTATGAAGCCATCAATTCCAATTTTGGAAAATTTATTGTTTATGAAAATAGTTATAATAGCGCTACTACTTTTTTTAGTATGGGCTTGCATTAAAATCGTTTTTGACTGGAGAAATAACGAGATTAATCTCCAGCAGATGATTATCACATCCATTTTGGTTATTATTTCCTTAATTTTAGTAGGGGTAGTATCAATAGGGATTCTATTTTAGATTAAGAATAAGTGTATTTAAGATGATTAAATAGTAGCTATACTATCGGCTTGTGACTATGAAGTAAAAGGACATCTTTCGCATTGAGATTCATGCGGAAAATGTCCTTTTTTATGCCATTCTTCCTTGAAAGAGAAGGACTATGAAGTTCATCAATTTTTCTATGAAAACAAGAGGTTTTAAAATCCCAATATTTCTAGTATAATAGAAATGCAAATATGTGTGGGAGGAATTATGGGCAGTAAAAAAAACAAGCTAAAAAGAGTTGTGTTATGGATTGTAGTTGTTGCAATTTCTTCAGCAATTATATTCTTTGGAAACAGGTTTTCGGCAGACGGTCTCAATATTTTCGTTAACGGTACAGGTGACAATGTCAGGGGGAATGTAGTTAAAATCATCGGGAAAGAAACCACTGAAAATGTCGGAGGAAGCCTTGGAAATTACAAAACGGAAACCATTAGATTTACTGCCGTCATAAGCGATGGAAAAGACAAGGGCAAGCAGGTGATGGCTACCCAGTCATTAAATAATATGTATGCAGGCGCTGATACCATTAGGGAAGTAAAGGAAGGGGATAGGATTCTTTTGATGGAGGTCAATATCCCGGGAACGGAGAAAAATGAATGGAAATTTATGGACTATTACAGAATGGACAAGATTTTCATGTTGGCAGGAGCTTTCGCCTTGCTGTTGGTGCTTCTGGGAGGCATTAAGGGAATAAACACCATTGTGTCCTTGGGATTTACTTTCGGCTTTGTATTTTTTGTCTTCGTACCTTGGATAATGAATGGATATAATGTTTACCTGGGAGTAATAGGGACCTGCCTGTTTACCATAGTGATGACCTTGCTTTTAATAAACGGGGCAACAAAAAAGTCCTTCGTCACAATGGCAGGATGTGCCTCAGGTACCATAGTTGCAGCGGGCGTAACCTACATCATGAACTATTTTCTGCACCTAAGCGGATTTATAGATGAGCATTCCGTTTATTTAACCATGGTGAACCCTAATAAGCCGGTGGATTTGGTGGCAATAGTTTTTGCGGCAATAATAATTGGAGCATTGGGAGCAATTATGGATGTGGCAATGGATATATCCTCATCCCTGTATGAGCTCTCTGAGCATGTTCCGGATATAAGCTTTAAAAAACTCGTAAGCAGTGGTATGCGCATAGGAAGTGACATAATGGGAACCATGGCAAATACTCTGGTGCTTGCGTATATTGGAAGCTCACTGTGCAGTGTGATGCTCCTAATAACATATTCGGCATCCATAGATGTGCTGTTAAATAGAGAATTGGTCATAGTTGAGATACTTCAGGCACTTACAGGCAGTGTAGCAATTTTGCTTACCGCGCCTTTGACAGTTTTGATTTCAGGTATGGTTTACATAAAAAAGAAAGGCAGGTAGGTTTAGTTTGGGAATAATTGAAGTGTTGCTAATTGGCGTCGGGTTATCCATGGATGCCTTTGCAGTATCGATTTGCAAGGGGCTGTCAATGGAGAAGGTCAGATATGGATATGCTGCATGGGTTGCTGTTTTCTTTGGAGTTTTCCAAGGGGTAATGCCGATTTTGGGATGGCTTTTAGCCGGTCAATTTGCAGATATAATTTCTGATGTTGATCACTGGATAGCATTTTTTCTTCTTTCCGGTCTTGGAATTAAGATGATTATGGAGGGTAAAAAAGGAGAAGGAGGAGTCTGTAGTCCGGCAAGGGATGTGGACTTCAAGGAGCTCACATTACTTGCCATAGCTACAAGCATAGATGCAATGGCAGTTGGAATTTCAATGGCATTTTTAAAGGTCAGCGTATATTCTCCGGCGGCTATAATTGGAATTATAACCTTTGTAATATCCTTTATCGGAGTTGTCCTTGGACATCTGTTCGGAATTAAGCTACAGCAGAAGTCATTAATAGTAGGGGGGTTGATTCTCCTCCTAATAGGTATAAAGATATTACTTGAACACATGGGTGTTATTTCATAGTAAGGAGCTTTCAGCAGAAAAGGGCTTTAAGCGGTAAAAAGCTTTAAGAAATAAAAAGCTTTAAGCAATAAAAAGTTTTAAGGGGAAAATAATGGCAGATAACAGATACGCTGTGTTAATTGATGCAGATAATATATCAGAGAAATACATAAAGATAATAATGGAGGAAATATCCAATTACGGAGTCGCAACCTATAAGAGAATTTATGGGGATTGGACTAAGCCTAATGTGAACAAGTGGAAAAGTGTCCTGCTTGAAAATTCCATTATGCCGGTACAACAATATAGCTATACCAGTGGAAAAAATGCCACCGACTCAGCCATGATAATAGATGCCATGGATATTTTATATTCAGGCAACGTGGAGGGCTTTTGTTTAGTGACCAGTGACAGCGACTTTACCAGACTTGCAGCAAGGCTTAGAGAAGCCGGCATGGATGTGGTTGGAATGGGTGAGGTGAAGACTCCTGCAGCATTTAAGAGCGCTTGTAATGTTTACAGATATCTTGACCTTCTATCTGACGAAGAGGAAAAGGCTATTGAAAACAAGCCGGTTACAAATGCGGTTTCAAGGGTTGGACGAAAGAAACTGAGAAAAGCCCTTGTGGATATTGTTGAAGAGAATTCCGATGGAGATGGATGGATGAATATAGGTGACCTGGGTAACAAGGTTCAGAAAAGATTTCCGGACTTTGATGTAAGAAACTATGGATACAAGAAATTCTCTCTATTCGTGGAAGCCCTTGGACTTTTTCAAATTAAGAAGGAAGACCAAATCGGCGGTACAGGAGTAATAATCTACTGCAAGCTGAAATAGCTTTGGATAAATTAGCGTAAGCTGCTTTTTCCAAAGCTTATGGAATTTTTTCCGAATTTTTTCCGGATTTGATCCATCGTTCTTTCCATTGTCTCATTGGATTTTTCATCCTTATCTGAATGAAAAAATGAGAACTGGAATTCTTCATCCTCAGGAACCAAATTTATACCTGTAATGGTAATAAGTCTAATGGGACGACAGGTGTCTTTAAGGCCCCATTGTGCTTCAATCAGCTCAATGGCGGCTTTTTTTATTGTTAAAGTTAAATTTGTGGGATTATCAAGCTGCTTCTGTCTGGAAATGGTGACAAAGTTCGGGTCCTTAATGTCAACCTTGATACCAAAGGCTTTCAGCTGATGCTTTCTAAGGCGGGCTGCAACGGTTTCGGAAAGAGAGGTTACCGCACTCAGAACCTCATCCCTTTCCGTTAGGTTATGGGGAAGAGTCCAACCGTTACCTATGGACTTAATAGGCTCTCTTTCGCCGAATTTACATACGGGAGAGTCGTCAAGGCCGTTGGCATATTTAAATAGCTGAATTCCATGCTTTCCAAGAGCTGTATACAGGGCATCCTCTCTGGAGTTGGCGATATCGCCTATAGTATAAATCCCCAATGAATTAAGCTTTTCCGCAGTGGCTCTTCCGACAAAAAACAGCTCCCTGGCAGCCATAGGCCATAGAATTTCTTTATAGTTTTCTCGGCTTATCTCTGTAGCTGCAAAGGGCTTCTTATACTCGCTGCCCATTTTAGCAAAAATCTTGTTAAAGGAAACTCCTGCAGAAAGAGTCAGCCCCAGCTCCCTATATACGGTTTCTCTTATGGAGTCGGCAATTTCCTTTCCGGAGCCGAATAATCTTCGGCTGCCTGTAACATCAAGCCAAGATTCATCTATACTGAATGGTTCCACCAGGTCTGTGTACCTTAAATATATTTCGTTAATTTTCTTTGAAAAATGAGAATACTTCTCGTGATGAGGCGGAAGCAGAATAAGCTCCGGGCATTTTCTTTTCGCCTGCCATATGGTTTCGGCAGTGACAACACCATAGGATTTGGCAATCTGATTTTTTGCCAATATAATACCATGCCTGGCCTCCTGGGAGCCTGAGATAGCCACAGGTAAATCCTTCAGCTCAGGATGCTCCAGAAGCTCGACGCTGGCATAAAAATTATTCATATCACAATGTAAAATTACTCTATCCATAACCAAATTATAACTCAAGAACATATGTTTGTAAATGACGAAAATAAGTTTTTCTTGCACTGTTAATCTATAGAGGATATTATTGAAATATGAAAGAAGTAAATTTAGGTGAACATATGAGAAAATATGATTTAATAATTGTAGGAGGCGGTGCATCAGCCATGGCAGCTGCAATTTCAGCAAAAAAAATAAATGCCGGTCTGTCGGTTCTTATGCTGGAAAAGCTGGATGTTCTCGGCAAAAAAGTCGCAGCCTCAGGCAATGGCAGGTGCAATATAAGCAATTTGAATGCCTTTGGAGCTCCTCTTGTAATTGATTTTTTAAAGGGATGCAATATCCCTCTTAGGGAAAGTGAAGAAGGCAGGCTTTATCCATATAATGAGGACGCAAGGTCTGTAGTTAAGGTAATGACAGAAAAATTATGTGATTTGGGCATTGATATTAAACCGGGCGTAAGGGTAGAGTCTGTAGAGAGAAAGCCTGAGGAGGACGGCTTTTTTGTCAGAGGAAATGGAATGGAGCTGGAGGCAGCCGTGGTTATTATCGCCACCGGTGGAAAATCTATGGCGAATTTAGGGACAACGGGAGATGGCTATGTTATGGCAAGGAGCTTAGGTCACAGGGTTAATCCTTTAATTCCGGTTTTAGCACCTGTGGAGGTCTATGAAGACATGGGCAGATTGGCGGGAGTTAGAGCGAAGGCCAAGTTGACCCTATTCAAGGACGGCAGGGAGCTGGTCATTGAAAATGGGGAAGTCCAATTTACGAATAAGGGACTTTCGGGGATTTGCGTGTTTAATATCAGCAGGTTTTTAACTAAGGATGCTGATGAGTCAATTGCTGAAGCTCTGGGAAGGTATTCAATTGCCGTCAATTATATCCCTGACTTGACTCTTGATGAAGAGGAATTAGCTTTATGTGAGGAAGGGCAGTTTGGAGCTCTTGTGAAGGAAGCTGTCGGAGCGGAGATTTTGGCAAGGTCCGGAGGAAGGGCGGAGGAGATACCGGTTAATTTAAGGGCGATGAAGTTCTCTCCTAAGAGGGTTGAGGGCTGGAATAGGGCGCAGCTTACAAGAGGCGGTGTCGATTTGAGGGAGATAAATGAGGAAACGGGTGAATCCAAGCTCGTTAAAGGGCTTTACTTCTGTGGAGAGATTTTGGATAGAGATTTTCCATGCGGCGGATATAATCTAAATCATGCGTGGCTTACAGGAATTAAAGCAGGAAGGGCAGTGGCTAATGACTAGAAGATACAGGTATACCGTCAGCGGACTGAAGCTTGATGTTAACAAGTGGTTAGAGGCCGGCTACGATGACAATAGAGAAGCTAGAATAGTAGATTTTCTTAAGGGGCAGCTGAGCAAAAAACTTGGGATTTCCAAGGATAAGCTTTTTGACCTTCAGCTCATTAAGGAATCAATAGATGCGAGAAAAAAAGATAATATTAATTTCACATACACAGTGGATTTTTCTTTGGGATTTACAGCAAAAAAGCTAAAGGAAGCATCGAAGAGGGTATACGAGGATGTTCCCTATGGAAGTGAAGCTTGTCAGCATAGACCGCTGGTTGTAGGCTTCGGCCCCTGTGGCATGATGGCATCTCTTTTGTTGGCTGAGAGGGGATTTAAGCCGATTGTAATTGAGAGAGGCAAATCCGTTGATAAGAGAGCTGAAGATGTGGAGAGATTTTGGAATGAGAGAATTCTGGATGAAAATTCCAATGTTCAGTTCGGTGCAGGCGGAGCAGGGACATTTTCTGATGGAAAGCTGACTACCGGAATCAAGGATTTACGAATTAGAAAGGTGCTTAAGGATTTTGTGGAGCTTGGAGCGCCTAAGGATATTTTGTACAAGGGAAAGCCTCATATTGGAACTGATGTGCTGAGAGAGGTTGTAAAAAATCTGGAGAAAAGGATAACTTCTCTAGGGGGGAAAATACTTTATTCTACATGCTTTGAGCATATGGAATTTGGGACGGATGGGAAGCTTAATGCCATTGAGGCTATTGATATCAAATCCGGTGAAAAAATAAAAATATTGTGTAATGAGTTGATTTTAGCCATAGGTCATAGTGCCAGAGATACCTTCAGCAATCTCTATAACCAGGGTGTTGTAATGGAGCAAAAGCCTTTTTCTATCGGAGTCAGAATTGAGCATCCTCAAGAAATTATTGATATGGCTCAGTATGGCAGCACAGGTATTTTGCCGCCGGCTGACTACAAATTAAACCACAGATGCGAAAATGGACGGGGTGTGTATACCTTTTGTATGTGCCCGGGAGGCCATGTAATTATGGCGGCTTCTAAGGACAAAACAGTGGTAACCAACGGGATGAGCAACAGAAGCAGGGATAGTGGAGTTGCGAACAGCGGTCTTTTGTGCGATGTGAGAACTTCAGATTTTGAAAGTGACCATGCTTTAGCCGGTGTTGAATTTCAGGAAAGGTATGAAAGGCTCGCCTTTGAAAATGGCGGAGGAAATTATTTGCCACCTAAATGTACATGGAAAGAGTTTAAGGGCAAGGGTGATAATTCTGTAAGGGTTAAAAATTCATTGCCGGAATTTGCTGTAGATGCCATTTTAGAGGCAATGCCGAATTTAGGAAGGAAATTAAAGGGCTTTGATATGGATGAGGCTGTTTTTACAGCCGTTGAAACACGAAGCTCATCTCCTGTAAGATTCCATAGAAATGAAGGTATGGAAGGTTATATCGACAGTGCGGATAATGAGAGGGTCCTTTTAAAGGGCTTCTATCCTTGCGGAGAAGGGGCAGGCTATGCCGGTGGAATAATCTCAGCCGCTTGTGATGGAATCAAAGCAGCTGAGACTATAATCAGAAAATATAATGTTTTTTAATAATAAGTCTGTTGAAGAGGAGCCTTGTAGCTTATACAAGGCTTTTTCCTGTCATTTCCGCAGGTATTGGAAGTCCCATGAGTTTTAGCAGAGTAGGCGCAATGTCACATAGCCTTCCACCATCTGCCAGAGCTCTCGGCTCATTGGAAATATGCACAAGAGGAACTTGGTTTAATGAATGGGAAGTGACTACATTGCCATTTTCATCAAGCATTACATCCGCATTACCGTGGTCAGCTGTTAAAAGAAGTTGGCCGTTCCTTGCAAGAACAGCGGCTGCAATTTTTGGAACCAACCGATCCATGGTTTCAATGGCCTTAACAGCTGCTTCCATAACTCCTGTATGTCCTACCATATCAGGGTTTGCAAAGTTCAATATAATTACATCGTATTTGTCCGATTCGATGGCTTCAATGACCCTTTCACAAACTGCGGGTGCACTCATTTCCGGCTGCATATCATAGGTCGGAACCTTCGGCGAAGGCACCAAAATCCTATCCTCACCCACCTCAGGTTCCTCAACGCCCCCGTTAAAAAAGAAGGTCACGTGGGCGTATTTTTCCGTTTCGGCGATATGAAGCTGCTTCAATCCCAGCTTAGAGATGTATTCGCCGAAAGTATTGCTTATGGTCTCCGGCGGATAAGCAATACTGACTCCGTCAATAGTAGCGTCATATCGGGTCATGGTTACATAAGACAAGTCGTTACAGGTCTTGATCCTTTTAAATCCGATGAAATCCTTATCTACAAAGGCTCTGGTAATTTCCCTCGCCCTGTCGGGTCTAAAATTGAACATGATTACAGAATCATCAGAAGAAATTGTCTCTGAGCCGCTTATAAAGCTCGGCTTAACGAACTCATCAGCCTCACCTCGATTATAGGCATCCTTAAGAGCGGCTTCAGCGCTGTCATAAACCAATACGTTGGACATGGACTCCCCTAGAGTCATTGTATCATAGGCCAGTTGAATTCTGTCCCATCTCTTATCCCTATCCATGGCATAATATCTACCGGAAATGGTGGCAATTTTTCCAAGCTGCAGCTTAGACATTTCATCCTCAAGAGTGGCAATATACCCTCCGGCACACGTAGGAGGAACATCACGCCCATCCAAAAAGCAATGTACATAGACCCTATCAAGTCCCTTACGCTTTGCCAGGTGCAAAAGTGCAATAAGATGATCTATGTGGCTGTGAACGCCGCCGTCGGACAACAGACCCATTAGATGAAGAGCGGCGTTTTTGTTCTTAGCCTGCTCCATTGCCATAAGTATATTGGTATTTTTAAAGAAGTCACCATCCTCAATTTCCTTGCTGATTCGTGTCAGCTCCTGGTAGACTACTCTACCGGCACCTATGTTCAGGTGCCCCACCTCCGAATTGCCCATCTGCCCCTCAGGAAGACCAACGGCAAGTCCGGAGGCCAGGAGTCTTGTATGAGGATATTTATTAAATATCTCATCAATATTCGGTGTTTTAGCTTGAGCAATGGCATTGCCATAGCTGCTTTCGTTAATTCCAAATCCATCTAAAATCATTAGCATTGTAGGTTTTTTTCTTGTATTCATAAAGCTTCTCCTTTTCTTGAAAACTTGTGCTTCCACAATTTTGTTCAATTATAGCAGAGAATTTGATATAATAAAAGTGCAGAAATTCTAGCTTGTAGGATTTAGATATTTCAGTGTCGAAATTTAGTATTTTATTGAAAATGGTGCAAAAATGAAGTGGAATACAGAGCAGGCTCAGGCCATAAATACGAGAGAAAAAAACATATTAGTCGCTGCTGCAGCGGGCTCAGGCAAGACAGCAGTTCTTGTCGAGAGGATAGTCCGAATCATCTTGGGATACGATCCTGATAAGGGGGAGTCCTTTGAGAAAACGCCTATTGATAAGATGTTAATTGTAACCTTCACAAAGGCGGCCGCTTCGGAAATGAAGGCGAAGATAAGGAAGGCCATCAAGGAAGCTATTAATAATTCTCATGACGAGGCGGAAACAGCTATTCTTAAGGAGCAGCTTGAGCTTCTGCCGAGAGCGCAGATAAGCACCTTCCACTCCTTTGCCCTTACAGTAATAAAGGAATTCTTTCATTTGGCGGAAAACCTTGAACCTGGCTTCACCCTGGCAGATGAAGCTGAAACAAGGTTGATGAAGGAACAGGCCATTAATGAATTGATAGAAAAGCATTTTGAAGATCCGAGTGATGAATTTATTGAATTCATGGATTGCTATAGCAATGGCAGAAATTTTCATGAGGTTGAAAGATTAATTACAGAATACCACGAGTATCTGAGAAACCTTCCTGATTATAAAGAGCAGTTTGAGGCTATGGCAGGAAATTTAAATATGTCTAAGGAAGAATTTCTGCAAAGCGGCATTGCGGATATTGTCTTTTCCATGGCTAGGAAAAGGGCAGAAAAGGCAGCGGAGCTGTTCGGTCAGGCGATTGATATTTTAAAGGACAGTGAGATTGCCAAGTATCCTGAGGCGCTTCAGTCTGATAGGCTTGATAATGCCATGAACATAATCAGCTGTGCGGACCGGAGAGACTGGGATGGAATTTGCAAAAATTGTTTTTTAAAGGATGTCAGATTTTCAGTGGCAAAAAAAAGTCGTCCTGAAGAGGCGGAGCGATACGCTGCAATTAAGGATGAGGTTGCAGGTCTTAGAGATGCAGGACAAAAGCTTATTAAAGAAATCGGCGAAATGTTCCTGGCAGATCTGAAAGGGCGAGGCTCAGATGTCAATAGGGGTATGAGCTTGGATGAGCAGCTGGAGGAAATGAGCCGGCTGAAGCCGACTATAGATTTTTTTGGAAAACTGATTTGGGAATTTGACGAAATTTTTCAGAGCTACAAAAGGGAAGAAGGTCTGATAGATTTCAACGATATTGAGCATATCTCCATTGGAATGCTGAAAAATCCGGAGGTTGCAGCCTACTACAGAGACAAGTTTAAGTATATTTTTGTCGACGAATATCAGGACACAAACCTTCTTCAGGAGGAAGTAATATGCCTTATTTCCGGGGATAATAACCTTTTCATGGTTGGAGATGTAAAGCAGTCAATATATAAATTCAGAAATGCCGAGCCTGAAATATTCATAGACAAGTATGAAAAATACGCTTCAGGGGCTGATTTGAAGTCTGTAAAAATAGATTTAAACAGAAACTTCAGAAGCAAGCCGGAAATTTTGAACTGCGTAAATGAAACCTTCCAAGGCGTAATGGCGGGATATGATAATAGTGCCAAGCTTTATCCGGGCTTTGAATACGAAAACCATATTGAAAATGCTCCGGTTTTATATGAAATTAAAAATGACGGCGACGAGAAGCCCGATGCCCTTGAGGAGTTAAAGAATGCTGAAATAGAAGCCTTGGCAATAGCTAAAATAATAAAGGAGAATTTAGGGCGTCGATTTTACGATACAAAAAAGCAGCAATCCAGGACTTTGATGCTGAAGGACATCGTGATACTTTCAAGGGCAATGAGAACCTATGGAGCTGAAGTTTACAATGTCTTGATGAATGAAGGCATAGACGCCTATATTAACAGCGGCGACGGGTATTTTGATACTCTGGAGATTAGAATTTTTCTGAATCTGATGAAGATAATCGACAATAGAAGGCAGGATGTTGAGCTTTTATCGGTAATTCATTCGGAAATATTTAATTTTTCCTTTGATGAAATGGCGAGAATAAGAGCTGAGGCGGGATCCAATATGAGCTACTATAAGGCTATGACCTACTATGGGGAAAACGGTGAAAGCTTGGACCTGAAAAATAAGGTTAGGGATACAATGGATAAGCTGGATTATTGGTCGGACAAGCTTTGCAAAGCACCCCTTTCATCATGGCTTTGGGATATTCTCATGGAATCAGGATTCTATATTTTTGCAGGAGCTATGCCGGGGGGAAGACAGCGGCAGGCAAATCTGAGAGCCTTGGTTCAAAAAGCCGGAGTCTTTGAATCTACTGGCGATGGAACTTTATATAGCTTTATTTCATATTTAGAGAAAATTGAAGAGAATAAAAACCTCTCTATGGGAGAGTCAAAAATCGTCAGTGAGAACGATAATTTAGTTCGCATGATGACAATACATAAGAGCAAAGGATTGGAATTCCCGATGGTTATCATTGCCGGCTTTAACCGTAAGGGACAAAAGGGCGGCGGTATCTCGGTTCATAAGGATGTTGGAGTTGCTCTGAACCTTGTTGACGGAAAAGAGGGTTGGAGCAAGAAAACTCTGATGACAAGGTTAATTGAGGAAAAAAGGCGAGTGGAGGAATATGAGGAAAATCTCAGAGTTTTATATGTCGCCCTCACAAGGCCTACGGATTTTCTTTTTGCTACAGCCCTGATAGGCAATAAAAAAGGTACCGACTCCTTTTATGAAATGGTCAGCTGGCCGGGAAAAAGAGAGGTAATCCCGGCAGAGGCCTTAGTGTATGAGACCGATGACAGGGCTGATTCCCATATAGACGGAAGCAATAATAGAAGATATATTGAACCTTTAGACGATGGGATTTATGAAGGACAGCCCACAAAGGAAGTCATGGAAGAAGTATATAGACGGATGAGCTATAGATATCCTTATGCTAAAGCAGGAGAGCTGAAATCAAAGTACTCCGTTTCAGAGCTTAATTCTGAAGCTTCACAGGAGAGGGCGGAGAAGGAGGCTCTACAGGGTGAGCTTGTTTCCAGACTGATTCTTGAAATGCCGAAGTTCATGAGAGAATCTGCAAAACTGAATTCTGCTCAGAGAGGAATAATATATCATGGAATTATGGAGAAGCTTGACCTTAGATATGCGGGAGATTTAGAGTATGTTAACGGGGCGTGCGACTCTTTTGTGGAGAAGGGAATTTTCACTGAGGAAGAGATTTCTCAGATAGATAAAAACAAGATTGCAGCCTTTGCGAAGACGGGCTTAGGTAAGCGAATGGCAGAGGCTTTTGAGAGAGGGGAGCTGAAACGGGAAAAATCCTTTGTTCTTGAGTTTGAAAAGGATGGGGAAAAGGTTTTGACTCAGGGTATAATTGACTGCTTCTTTAAGGAACGAACAGATGAAGGGGAGGAGTATCTGGTCCTTGTGGACTATAAAACCAACAGGTTCGATATGGGGAAAATAGCTGAAGAAAGCCATAGACTCAGAGAGCTTTATAAGGTGCAGATGGAATACTATTCTAAGGCGTTGGAGGAGGGCTACGGTCTTAAGGTAAGAGAGAAATATCTGTATCTTTTTGATGCCTCCATGGAGCTTGAAATAAGTTAAAACTATTGAAATTTTACAACTTTTAGGGTAAAATACCCTTAGCGTATTGTAATTTTATATCAAATGGTAAGTACAGGGGATTACTATGGAGAGTTTTTTAGATAACATAACTTCGAATATTGGGATTACAGATGCTTTGGACATTTTAATTGTCAGCTTTGTAATCTATAAGATACTCGGATTTATACAGGAATCAAGAGCCCAGCAGCTGGTAAAAGGCTTGCTGGTTCTTGTGGTTGCCTTCTTTGCGTCCGACTGGTTGCATTTATACACCTTGCACTGGATTTTAAAGGGAACCGTAACCTTGGGGGTAATTGCTTTGGTTGTAGTTTTTCAGCCTGAACTCAGAAGGGGCCTTGAGTATGTGGGGCAGAGCAAAATCGTAAAGCCCTTCAGTCAGATTGACAGCGACGAAGCTAAGCAAATCATCGACCACATTATAACTGCCGTTTTGTATTTTTCTCAGACCAATACAGGGGCACTTTTGGTATTTGAGAGGGAAACTCCGCTTAAGGATTTCAGCGATACCGGGACTATAATAAACGCATATATCTCAGCTCAGATGCTGGGAAATATTTTCTACGAGGGGGCACCGCTCCATGACGGTGCGGTTATCCTCAGAAGCGGGAGAATCTTTGCAGCCGGGTGTGTTTTACCCTTAACTGGCAACAAGGATCTTGATCCGGAGCTTGGCACAAGGCATAGAGCGGGGATTGGTATCACTGAAAATTCTGATGCTTTAACAATAATTGTCAGTGAAGAAACCGGCACGATTTCCCTAGCTGACCATGGAAAGCTGACGAGAAATCTTAAGAGAACAGACTTGGAGGAGATTCTTTTCAGCCTTTACATAGGCGGTCAGGAGTCCGACTCTTTTGCCATAAACAATCTTGGAAGAATTTTGGATAAGCTGGGGAGGAAGAAGGATGCTCAGTAATAAAAAAGTTAACCTGATAATTTCTCTGCTGGTTGCCATTGTTCTTTGGGGTTATGTTGTGGGAGAAATTAATCCGGAGATCAGCAAGACTTTTAGGGATTTGCCTATTAACTATCTCAACGAGGGGCAGCTTGCTGAAAAGGGTATGGCTGTTGCAAGCATAAGCAATGAGAAGGTAAATATAACCGTTAAAGGTGAACGCTCAAGAATTCACAAGATGGACAACGGGGATGTAGTTCCAAGCGTTGACCTTTCTGATGCTGCCAAGGGCGACAATGAATATAAAATAGGCGTTAAGGTTCCCGATAATGTAACTGTTGAAAATAGAAGCATCAGCAAGGTCGTTGTAAAAATAGAAACCTTGATTTCCGAAAAGAGAGATGTAAGAGTATCCTATAGTGGAGCGTTTAATGAGGGCAACGAAGGCATAACTCTTTCCAATGATACCGAAACGGTTCAGATTAGCGGTGCCAAGAGCAATGTGGAAAAGGTAAAATATGTTCGTGCACAAATAAATTCTGAGAAGCTGGGCAACACTGCCGCAAGCTTTAAGGTTGAGCTTCTTCCTGTAGATTCAGCCGGAAAAGTGGTAGAGCATATCAGTCTTGATGTGAATACTGCAGAGATCAGCGCTGTTCTCGGCAAAACCAAGGATGTTGAATTGGAGGTTCCCGTAACCGGTCAGGACTCAGGCGTGAAGGAGAAATCCGTAAGTGCGCCAAAGAGCATTACAATTAAAGGTCTTGCCTCAACTGTTGACGGAATAAGCAAAATTACCGCAGAGTCCATCGATGTCTCAGGTATTACAGAGACGACAAATGTAGACATTATTCCGATACTGCCTGAGGGCGTTGAAATTTCCGATAAATCCAAAAAGCTCAAGGCAACAGTCAATGTAATCGAATTAGAAAGCAAGAGCTTCTCATATGAAAATGATGAAATAAAAATAGTTGGAACTGAAAACGGACATATAGGCAAGGTTACCGGAAAGGTAGGTGTAACTGTGTCCGGAAAGAAAAAGCAGCTTAATGCCATCAGCAAAGGCGACATTGAGCTGACGGTAGATTTGTCCGGACTAGGTACAGGCACTCATTCCGTAGAGGTTAAGGCTTCATTAAGGAAGGAGCATAGCTCGTTAATTTTAGATCCGACCTATGTAACCGTTGAAATCGAATAAATTTGGAGGTATAGATATAATGGGCAGACTATTTGGAACAGACGGTGTTAGAGGAGTTGCCAATTCAGAATTAACGCCGGAGCTGGCTTTTAAATTGGGAAAGGCCGGAGCAGCGGTTCTGAAAAAAGAAAATCAAAGACCTGTTATGGTCATCGGTAAGGATACGAGAGTCTCAGGAGATATGCTGGAAAGCGCTTTGACAGCAGGCATTTTAGCCGTTGGGGGAAATGTAATCAAGGTAGGCGTTGTACCTACACCGGCAGTGGCTCTTTTGGTAAAGCATTATAAGGCGGATGCCGGCATCGTAATATCTGCATCCCACAATTCATTTGAGTACAACGGAATTAAGTTTTTCAACGGCGACGGATTTAAATTAGATGATGAAATCGAAGAAAAAATAGAGGATTTAATTTTAAGCGAGGTTGACCCTAACCTGCACAAAACAGGTGATGCCATTGGAAGGTGTCTGGAAGCGGAGGATGATGCCTTAAAGCTCTATGAGGATTTTTTAATTTCAACTATGGACAAAAAACTGGATGGAATGAAAATAGTTCTCGACTGTGCCAACGGTGCCGCCTATGAAACAGCTCCGGCGGTTTATAGAAGGCTGGGGGCTGATGTTATTGTAATAGGTGATGAGCCTGATGGAATTAACATTAACGACAAAATCGGTTCTACCCATCCTGAAAAGCTGCAGCAGGCTGTAGTAGAAAACCGGGCGGACATAGGTCTTGCTTTCGACGGTGATGCGGACAGATTGATTGTGGTAGACGAAGAAGGAAACATCATTGACGGAGATAAGGTTATTTGTCTTTGTGCCAGAATGCTTAAGGAAGAGGGCTTGCTAAGTGGAAACCTGGTAACCGGAACCGTAATGAGCAATATAGGTTTCCATAAGTTCTGTGAAGGAATTGGTGCCGCCGTTGAGGTTACAGGTGTAGGTGACAGATATGTTCTGGAATCAATGCTTGAAACCGGTGGGGTAATAGGTGGTGAACCGTCGGGTCATATAATTTTCTTAAATTACACAACGACGGGAGATGGAACTCTTTCATCTCTTCAATTTGTAAAGACTCTACTGGCATCAGGAAAGAAGCCTTCAGAGCTTTCAAAGGAGGTTGAGCTTTTCCCTCAGGTTCTTGAAAACGCCCGAGTTTCCAATGATAATAAGAAAATATTTATGGAGGATGAGCAGGTTAAAAAGGCTATTAAGGCAATTGAAGATGAGCTGGAAGGTCAGGGGCGTATTTTAATCAGACCTTCAGGTACCGAGCCTGTTGTAAGAGTAATGCTTGAAGGCAGAGATATTTCTCGAATTCATGAGCTTGCTGTTGAACTGGCAGACCTGATCAGTGAAAAATTCGCTTAGAAATATATAAGCTTAGTGATAGAAAGGAACTGAATTTTATGTGTGGAATAGTAGGATATGTCGGCAGGGATAATGCCAAGGATATCATAATCGAAGGATTGAAAAAGCTTGAGTACAGAGGATATGATTCTGCCGGAGTTGCTATTGTTGAAAAGGGCGGCATTTTAGTAAGAAAAAAAGAAGGCAAAATAGCTAATCTTGAGGAATTTATAAAAAATGAAAAGATTACAGGAACTATCGGTATCGGTCATACAAGGTGGGCTACTCACGGAGCGCCTTCAGACTTAAATGCCCACCCTCATATGAGTAACAGCGGAAATATAGCGGTTGTTCATAATGGCATCGTTGAAAACTATGTAGAGTTAAAGGAATGGCTTGCCAAGGACTATGGGGTACAATTCCATACGGAAACAGATACGGAGGTTATTGCACAGCTAATCGGAGTACTATACAAAGGCGACTTGGAGGCTGCCGTTTATGAGGCTGTTGAGAAGATGAAGGGTGCCTATGCCATTGGAGTTGTTGCAGAGGATCAGCCGGATAAGCTGGTGGCATTCAGAAAGGATGCACCTCTTATTGCGGGACTTGGAAACAGCGGTAACTTCATAGCATCGGATATTCCGGCTCTTTTGAAGTATCTTGATAAAATTTATTTGATTGAAAATGGAGAAATGGTTGTTTGTACAGCAGATAGAATTCAGATTTTTGATGAGAACAAAAATCCTGTAGACCGTGACCTTCTTCATGTGACTTGGAGCCTTGAGGATGCTGAAAAGGACGGCTTCGACCATTTTATGCTCAAAGAAATTTACGAGCAACCAAGGGCTATTAACGAGACTTTAATGAGAAGAATCGGCGATGACGGTAAAATTAAGCTGGATGGAATTTCATTGACCTTAGAGGATCTGGAAAATATCAATAAGATTTACATTGTAGCTTGTGGAACCGCATATCACGCCGGGCTTGTAGGAAAATATGCCATTGAAAAGATGGCAAAGATTCCGGTTGAAATAGATGTAGCATCTGAGTTCAGATATAGAGATCCATATATTGACGATAAGACTTTATTCATTGCAATTTCACAGTCCGGAGAGACTTTGGATACCTTAGCGGCTCTTAGAGAGGCGAAGAGAAAGGGTGCGAGAATACTATCTGTTGTAAACGTTGTAGGAAGCTCGGTTGTCAGAGAATCTGATGATGTATTCTACACTTGGGCAGGTCCGGAAATTGCCGTTGCTTCAACTAAGGCTTATACTACACAGCTAATTTGTATGTACCTTCTTGCTCTTTATATGGGAGAGCTTCGCGGTGTAATCACTAAGGAATACTATAATCAAATTTTGGATGAGCTTAAGGCGATTCCGGGAAAGATTGAAAAGATTTTGGAGAAATCGAAGGATGTAGAAAAGCTTGCAAAGACTTTATATAACAGAACTCAGGTTTTCTTCATTGGAAGAGGTATGGATGCAGCTGTTGCCTATGAAGGCTCCTTGAAGCTAAAGGAAATTTCATATATCAACTCATTTGCCATTGCGGCAGGAGAGCTTAAACATGGAACCATTGCCTTGATGGAGCCGGAGACAATTGTAATAGCCCTTGCAACTCAGGACTTCCTGTTTGAAAAGATGTTCTCAAACATAGTGGAGGTTAAAGCGAGAATGGCTCATGTGGTTTCCGTTGCCAAGGAGGGCAATACTACTATCGAGCGAGAAAGCAATGAAGTTATCTACATTCCGCAGTGTGCAGACGAGGTTTCACCACTTCTTACTGCAATTCCGCTTCAGCTATTTGCTTACTACGTAGCAAGAGAAAAGGGAGAAAATATCGATAAGCCTAGAAATCTGGCAAAGAGCGTTACAGTCGAGTAAAGGAGATATAGATTGATGGAATACCAGGTTAGAGATATTAGCTTAGCTCCGTTGGGCTGGCAAAAAATAAATTGGGTAAAGAACAATATGCCTCTTCTAAGAGGCCTTGAAGAGGAATTTCTTAAGACAAAGCCTTTCCAAGGCATTAAGATTTCCCTTTCTGTACATCTTGAGGCGAAGACAGCTTATTTGTCCTTGGTTCTTGCTGCCGGTGGGGCGGAAATGAGTGTTACAGGAAGCAATGTTCTATCTACTCAGGATGATGTGGCGGCTGCCCTGGCAGATGCGGGCTTGAAGGTATTTGCATATCACGGTGCCACTGAAGAAGAGTATTACAGGCATATTGAAATGTGTCTTGAACATAAGCCTAACATCCTAATTGATGACGGTGCAGACTTGGTTACAATGCTGCATACAAAGAGGCCGGACTTGGCAGCTGAAATTTGGGGAGGCTGTGAAGAAACCACAACAGGTGTAATAAGACTAAAGGCGATGGCAAGACAGGGCGTGTTGAAATTCCCAATGGTAGCAGTAAACGATGCTGACTGTAAGCATCTCTTCGATAACAGATATGGAACGGGACAGTCTACATGGGATTCCATTATGAGAAACACAAATCTTATAATTGCGGCGAAGAAGGTTGTCGTAGTAGGATATGGTTGGTGCTCTCGAGGAATTGCAATGCGAGCAGCTGCTTTAGGAGCAAATGTAATTGTAACGGAAATAGATCCGATAAAGGCTATAGAGGCAAAAATGGATGGCTTTGATGTAATGCCTATGCGTCAGGCTGCACCTCTTGGAGATATCTTTGTAACCGCAACAGGCTGCTGCAAGACAATTACCGTTGAGCATATGATGAAGATGAAGGACGGAGCTATTTTGTCCAATGCCGGTCATTTTGACAGTGAAATTGATATGGCAGGGCTGAAGGAGGCTGCCGTTGCAACTAAGGAGGCTAGAAAAAATATTACAGGATACCAATTGACCTCAGGAAATTGGGTCAATGTAGTTGCAGAGGGTAGACTCGTTAATATTGCAGCTGCCGATGGACATCCGGCAGAAATAATGGATTTAAGCTTTGCCGTACAGGCGCTGTCTGCAATGTACATTAAGGATCATCACAAAGAGCTGGAAAATACAGTAATAGATGTTAGCGATGAAATTGATTCAGTAATCGCAAGAAGAAAGCTTGCTGCTTGGGGTGTTGAAATCGACAAGCTTACCAAGGAGCAGGAGGACTATTTGAATTCTTGGGAGGTATAATCGGTCATGACAGAAAAGAACTTCTATGAGGAAATAAGGACTGCTGTAGAGAGTGCCGCAAAAGAGCTGCTTGCCGTAGCTGATTTAAAGCCGGGTGATATTTTCATCCTGGGCTGCTCATCGAGTGAAATCAAGGGGGAGCATATAGGCAAGGGATCGGATATTGATGCTGCTAAAGCGGTATACGAAGGAATAAAGCCGCTTTTAGATGAGAAGAAAGTATTCCTGGCGGCACAGTGTTGTGAGCACTTAAATAGAGCTGTTATTCTTGAAAGAGAGGCTCTTCCGGTGGGAGCTGATATCTGCAATGCAGTTCCACAGCTTCATGCAGGAGGTTCATTTTCTGTGACTCTTTATGAAAATGCTAAGGATCCCGTAGCTGTTGAGCATATTAAGGCCGCTGCCGGCATGGATATTGGAGATACTCTGATCGGAATGCATCTGAAGGATGTTGCGGTTCCTGTCAGAACTCAAATCAAGAAAATAGGTGCGGCAAATCTTGTTTGTGCGAGAACCAGACCTAAGTTTATTGGCGGCGGAAGAGCTGTATATGACGATAAGCTTTCAGGTGGGGAGGTTAGACCATAATTAAGGATGAAGCCTGACGGATTTATAAAAAAGACATTCTGCAAGAGCTACAGAATGTCAAAATCAACGGGGGTATAAAAAAGCTCAGATATTTTTTTAGGGTCATGAGTCTGACCAAGAATCCACATCAGCTTGCAGGTTATTGCCTCAAGGGTCATATTGCCTCCGTCTAATATTCCGGGATTGTCCGAAAGTATGCTTCCAACCTCATAGGTGGCTAAATTGCTTCCTTCATGGGGTACCTGGGTAGTCATTACCACAAGACCGCCGGCGGAGGTGAAGTCATAAACGGCTTCCTTGATGGATTCCGGGAAGTCCTCCCTGAGATTAGGAAGGCCACCGGCGCCGAAGGCTTCAATAATCAGAATTCTGTATATTTCCTTAAGGCTTGATATAACCTTGGGATTTAAGCCGGGAATTAATTTTAATACGAAAAGCTCAGGCTCCATTTTGATTGAAAAAACAGGAGCCTTTTTCAATTCAAAAATTTCTCTGTTAGGCTTTATATAGTTGATAACCTTACCGTTTTGCAGGCTTGCCACAACAGGATAGTCTATACTGTCAAAGGCATTATAACTAAGAGTTCTGGTTTTTCTTGCCCTTGTTCCCAGTATGACCTGTGAGTTAAAAACTACCTTAACGCTGGCAGCATAGGGGGAAGCTGCATAGATAAATGCCTCGGTCAGGTTTCTGCGGGCGTCAGTATCCCTTAAGTAAATAGATTTTTGGGAACCTGTTAATACAATCGGCTTCGGACTGTTTTGAATCATATAGCTGAGAGCTGCCGCCGTATAGCTCAGGGTATCTGTACCGTGGGTAATGACAAACCCGTCATATTTATCATAGTTTTCATAGATGACCCTTGCCATTTCGCTCCAGTGGGACGGGCCCACATTGGTACTGTCCAGATTCATTATTCCTATGGCATCAAAGTCACATACCTGAGCAATTTCCGGCACATTTTCAAGCAGCTCACTCGGACTTATCTCCGGAGTTAATCCGCCGCTTTTGCCTTCTCTACTGGCTATGGTTCCACCTGTAGTAATTAGTAAAATCTTTTTCATCACGGAAAATCCTATATTCTTGAAGCAAAGTTGGCAATTCGCTTCTTCGTCATTTCTTCACCCATAATCTGTTGAATTGCCCACAGGTCAGGAGACTGGCTTCTTCCCATTAATGCAATTCTGATAACTGTGCTTACATGACCGACATGGCCCTTGTATTCTTCAGGATGCTTCTTGAAATCCTTAGGCTTAGCTGCATAGCCCAGCTCTGTTGCAATAGCTCTAATCTTATCAAACCACTGACTCTGGTCATCCTTATGGTCATAGCCTTCAAGATATGCATTCAAAATAGCTCTCTGATCAGCCTCTGCTTCTGCCGGTACAGCGTCTTCAACCTTAAACATATCATCGAAGAAATAGCTTATAAACTCAATAATCTGCTCTGCATATATTAAGTCCTTTCTTGGTTTTTGGTCGTTTCTACCCAAATCCAAAATCTGTAGCATGTAAGCCTTATCATCGAAAATATTCATAATCTCAGGTCTAAATTCAGCAGACCAGTCCTTCAGGAAGTCATAAAGCTCATTAGCTGAAATCTGAAGAAGCACATCCTTGCTGATATCCATAAGCTTGTTAATATCGAACAAAGCGCCGGAGTTGCTCATTTTCTCCGTGGTAAATGGGAAATCATCAATTGGTGCGTCAGGATTTTCCATCCGCCATTCTTCAAAGTTGGAGTTCAATATCGTCAAAAGATATTCTCTAACAGCTGTGGGGTGGAAGCCCTGCTTTCTGTAGAAATCTAAGGAAAGCTCAGGGTCATGGCGCTTTGAAAGCTTACGCTTGTTGCCGTCTTCACCTAATTTCATCAGCTGTGCGGTATGGCAATATATTGGAGATTCCCAGCCTAATTTTTCAAACAGCTCAATATGAGTAGGCAGGGAAGGAAGCCATTCAGCCCCTCTTACCACATGGGTAGTTCTCATCAGATGGTCATCCACTACATGGGCAAAGTGGTAGGTTGGAATTCCGGTTGCCTTTAGAATTACAACATCATGAAAGTTTTCCGGCATTTCAAGGACTCCTCTAATTGCATCCTTGACCCTAACCTTTCTTACAATGTCTTCTCGCTGACTACAGTCGCCACCGGAAGCAAGTCTGACTACATAGGGCATTCCTGCATCGATTTTCTCTTTTATTTCATAGTAGGACAGGTTTCTGCTTAAAGCAAATTCTCCATAGATACCGGGAGTAAGCTTAGCAGCCTCCTGCTTTGTCCTTATATCTGTAATTTCATCTTCTGTAAGGAAGCAAGGATAGGCCTTGCCTTCTTCAACCAGCTTCTTGACAAAACATTGGTAGATTTCCTTTCTGTGGCTCTGGGTATAGTCTCCATAAGTCCCAACATCTCCGTCCTTGGTTACACCCTCATCGAAGTTTATACCAAAATAACCGAGACTGTTTATGATAGTGTCTACAGCCCCGGGTACGAATCTTTTGTCGTCGGTATCCTCTATTCTTAGGTAAAATATACCGTTGCTTTGGTGGGCGAGCCTTTCATCTACGAAGGCGCCATATAGGTTTCCCAGGTGAATGAAGCCTGTAGGACTTGGACCGAGACGGGTTACCTTTGCCCCCTCCGGCAGGTTTCGTGCCGGGTACATGGCTTCATAATCAGCCTCTGTTTTTTCAATATGTGGAAAAAGCAATTCTGCTATTTGCTTATTCATAGAATTTATGTCCTCCAATTATACATATTCTCCCAAGTATTATACAGTTTTGACAGTGCTTTTTCAAGGCGCAATGTGATTTTAGGAGTATTGCACTTTAGAGCCAATTAAATTATAATTAAAGGATAAAAATATGAGATAAAAGTATAGGAGAGTTTGAAAATATGAATTTGAAGAAGTGCAGTGCTTTAATCCTCGGATTAATATTGATTTTTGCCCTTACAGCTTGTGGAGAGCCTGAAAGTCTCAGCGATAATGAGAAGGTAAAGGTAATTTCCATAGACTATGCTATTCCTGAGGACTTCAAGGTTTTGGATGAGGAAAACAAGGTCTATGTGACTGTAGACTATCCGGCAGATTCCAGCAAGCTGGTTATGACAGAAAGTAAGAAAACCAAAAATTTCTTGGATATGACAGAGAAGGACTACAAAAGCACCTTTGACGGACAGATAAAGCAGGATGGAAAGGTGGCTGAGGTCAAGGTTACCAAGTTTGACCGATGTGAGGTTAGCGGTTTCAGAGCCATCAACGCTACAGCAGAGTTTTCCTTTGAAAAGAAGACCGTTACAATGAAACAGCTAATGATAGATGCAGATAAGAGCTATATTATTACATTTATGAACTCGGGGACAACTGACCGCTCTGCTGAAATTGACAAGATGTTTGAAAATATCAAGATTAAGTATGAAAAATAGGGGACACTATGAGCTTTACTCATCTTCACCTGCATACGGAGTATAGCCTTCTTGACGGTATGGCGAGAATTGATAAGGTTTGTCACAGAGCTAAGGAGCTGGGCATGGATGCCCTTGCAATTACCGACCATGGCGTTATGTTTGGGGTTATAGACTTCTATAAGATGTGCAAAAAAGTAGGCATCAAGCCGATTATAGGCTGCGAGGTGTATTTAGCAGCAAGAACACGCTTTGATAAGGAGCCGGATAAGGATAAGTATCACGGTCATCTTGTGTTGCTTGCATCCAATAATGAAGGATATAAGAATCTGACTAAAATTGTATCTCGCGGCTTCACTGAGGGCTACTACTATAAGCCCAGGGTGGACAAAGAAGTTTTACGGCAATATAATTCAGGGCTTATAGTGCTTTCTGCTTGTCTGGCAGGACGGGTTCAGCACCTATTACTGGCGGGAAATTATGAAGGAGCTAAGGCTGAAGCATTGGAAATGGAAGAAATCTTTGGAAAAGGCAATTTCTTCTTAGAGCTTCAGGATCAGGGGCTGGAGGAGGAGCACAAGATTAATCCTCTTCTTGTTAAGCTGTCCCAAGAGACCGGGATAGGACTTGTTGCTACGAATGACGTACACTATGTAAATCAAGAAGACTGGCAGGCTCATGATGTGCTCTTGGCAATACAGACAGCTACAAGTATAGACGATGAAAAGCGAATGAAGTTTCCTAACGACCAGTTTTACCTGAAAAGCGAAGATGAAATGAGGAAAATTTTCGCCTATGCACCGGAAGCCATTGAAAACACTGCAATTATAGCTGAGAGATGCAATGTCAGCTTTGAATTCGGCAATTACCATCTGCCTGAATTTGAAATTGAAGATGAAGAATGCTCAAAGATGGACAAGGGAGCTTATTTGAGGCGGTTATGCAGGGAAGGTATGATTGCCAGATATGGAAATGAAAACCTTGAAGCCTTGGAAGAGCGTCTTGATATGGAGCTGGATGTTATTGAAAGCATGGGCTTTGTAGAGTACTTCTTAATTGTTTGGGATTTTATAAGATTTGCCAAATCAAAGGGAATTATGGTAGGACCGGGAAGAGGCAGTGCTGCCGGCTCCCTGGTGTCATATTGTCTCAGAATTACGGACATCGATCCGATAAGATATAACTTAATCTTTGAAAGATTTTTGAATTCCGAGCGTGTCAGCATGCCTGATATTGATATCGACTTCTGCATTGAAAGACGTGGAGAGGTTATCGATTATGTAATTGAAAAATATGGGAAAGAAAAGGTTTCTCAGATTATTACCTTCGGTACCATGAAGGCGAAGGCAGCTGTCAGAGATGTGGGGAGAGCCTTGAATGTAAGCTATTCGGACACGGATAAAATCGCCAAGGCAATACCTGCGGCTCTGGGAATGACCATTGATAAAGCCTTGGAAATGAATCCTGAGCTTCTTGATATGTACAGGAACGATAGGGATGTTAAAAAGGTAATCGACATGGCAAAGGCAATTGAAGGTATGCCTCGTCATGCCTCTACCCATGCTGCCGGCGTGGTAATTTCCAAGGAACCTTTAGACGAATATGTACCACTATACAATTCTGAAAAGGGACTGGCGACTCAGTTCAACATGACTACCATTGAAGAGCTGGGACTTTTGAAAATGGACTTTTTGGGACTTAGAAATCTTACGGTAATTCGTGATGCTCTGACTTTAATCAAGGAAAATCATGGGGTTGAAATTGATTTTTCAGCAATGGGTTACGATGATGCAGAGGTATATAAGCTAATTGCCGGGGGTAATACTCAGGGAATATTTCAGCTGGAATCACAGGGAATGACTCAGTTTATGAAAGCCTTGAAGCCCGGCTGTTTTGAAGATGTTGTGGCGGGTATTTCTTTGTATAGACCGGGTCCTATGGATTCAATTCCCAAATATATAGAAAACAAGAAGCATCCGGAAAAGATAACCTATGCAACCAAGGAGCTGGAGCATATTTTGGGAGTCAGCTACGGTTGCCTTGTTTACCAGGAGCAGGTAATGCAAATTGTCAGAGAGCTGGCAGGGTATAGCTACGGACAGGCTGACTTGGTAAGAAGAGCCATGAGTAAGAAAAAAGCTGCTGAAATGGTTCAAAACCGAGAGTACTTCATTCACGGCAAGACCTCGGAAAATGGTGACATTGAAATAGAGGGATGCCTTCGTCGCGGAATTTCCAAGAAGGCTGCAGAGGAAATCTTTAATGATATGGAAACATTTGCTCAGTATGCCTTTAACAAGAGTCATGCTGCGGCATATGCTGTAGTCGCTTATGAAACCGGCTATCTAAAGCTATACTATCCAAAGGAGTTTATGGCTGCGCTGTTAAGCTCGGTAATGGATGACAGCGTTTCTGTTTCAAAGTATATAATGAACTGTAAGGAAATGGGTATAGAGGTTTTGCCGCCTTCGGTCAATGACAGCTTAGGCAAGTTTACCGTAAAGGATGGTGCCATCAGGTTCGGATTAAGCGGCGTTAAGCATGTAGGACAAGGTGTAATAGATGCTATAGTTGCAGCCAGAAATGAAAAGGGAATTCCAAAGGATATATTCACCTTTATTGGAAATCTTGAAATAGGACATGTGAACAAAAAAGCCATAGAAAGCCTGATAAAGGCCGGCGCTCTGGACTGTCTGAATTCCAACAGAGCTGCTCATATGGCAATATATGAAAGCCTAATTGAGTCGGCTCAGCAAACCTCAAGAAAAAATCTTGAGGGGCAGATTTCTTTGTTCCAGACCAACAGTGAAGAGATGTCTAAAGGAAGACTGTTCACTGAGCTTCCTGATGTGGAAAACTTTAGCAGTGACAATCTTCTTTCTATGGAGAAGGCTATGATGGGCGTCTACATTTCCGGACATCCATTGGACAGATACAAGGATATGGTGGAAAAATACTCCACTATTACCAGTGAAGTCATTCAAATGTTGACTACAGATGATGAGGAAGAGGATGTTGCCGGCAACTCCAAATTTAAGGATCAGGATAGGGTGGTCATTGCAGGCATGGTCTCGGGAAAGCGGAGCTTGATTACAAAGAGCAGCAAAATGATGGCCTTTGTAAACCTGGAAGACTTCTACGGCACTTGTGAAATAGTGGTTTTCCCTAATGTATATGAAAGGAGTCACCAGCTTCTTGAAGGTGACAGCCCGATTGTAGTTAAGGGAAAGCTCAGCTTTAGAGAGGGCTCAGCTCCATCTATTCTTGCCGATTCCATAAGCAAAATTGATGAATATAGGCAGGATGAACAGCTTAGAGAAGCTCAGCCTGATGTTCAGAGCGACGGATATAGAAAAAATAATGATTATAAAATGGCGAAAATGGCAACCGGAGAGCCCGGAAATTTGGTAAAGCTGAGGATAGGTAAGCACCTTGACGAAGTAGCTGTTTTGTCTGAGCTGGAAAGAATTCTTGCTGCAAACAGAGGAGATAGCCCGGTGTACATTTATCTTCAGTCGGGACAAATAATTAAGACTCCCCATGGTAGGGGCATTCAGGCGAGCTTGGTGCTTAGACAAATTTTGGAGGAGCTTTTAGGCGAGGATAATGTAAAGGGCTTTTCGGATTTTGCAGCTGTAGATGCTGAAATTTTTAACCGCAATAAGTGATATTTATATAAATGGACTTTCAGAGGATGGTGTAAAATGAGGAAAATAGGGGTTTTAACCAGTGGTGGTGATGCACCGGGCATGAATGCGGCAATAAGGGCTGTGGTTAGATGCGGAATTGAAGCAGGCTTTCAGGTTTATGGAATAAAAAGAGGCTATGAGGGTCTCATAGATGGAGAAATCGAGGAACTGCACCGAGGAAGTGTTGGAGATATTATGCAGCGTGGCGGGACTATTTTGAAGACTGCCAGAAGCAAAAGATTCATGGAAGAGGTCGGTTTTAATCGAGCTGTAGCAATGGCAGAGGCTTTTTCACTGGATGCAATTGTTGTAATCGGCGGCGACGGCTCCATGCACGGTGCCGTTGCTTTAAGTGAAGCGGGTATTCAGACCATATGCCTTCCGGGAACCATAGATAATGATTTGGGATATACAGACTGGACCATAGGCTTTGACACGGCGGTTAATACTGTTCTTGAAGCCATAACCAAGGTTCGAGATACTTCATCATCCCATGAGAGAACCACTATAATTGAGGTTATGGGGAGAAGCTGTGGTGATATAGGGCTTTATGCAGGTCTAAGCGGGGGCGCTGAAAGAGTTCTTGTACCGGAGCTTCCTGTGGATATTAAAGAGATATGCAAGAAAATTGCCATGGATTCTTCCAAGGGCAAGGCTCACAGCCTAATTATTGTTTGTGAGGGAGCTGCTGTAAAATCAGCTGATTTGGCTGAGGAGGTTACCAGAGTTACCGGAAGGGAAGCACGGCTTGTAGTGCTGTCGTATTTACAAAGAGGCGGCTCACCGACCTTTAAGGACAGAATTCTTGCAACGGAGTGTGGTGCGAAGGCCATTGATATTTTGAAAATCAATGAATCTGAAAGCTTTGCCGTGGGGCAGCTTTGCGAAAAGATCGAAGCCATTCCGTTAAAGACGGCTATGTCGATGAAGAGAGAGTTTGACGAGGAAAAACTGGAGCTTATTGATATTTTAAGCAAGTAGGGACTTAAAGGGTAAGGATAAGCCTAAGCAAAAAATTCAAATAAGAATTTTCAATAACAGAATAAAATAAAAGGTACAAGGAAGAAGGAAAATGCGTGATAGAGAAATAATAAAGGTCAGCATAGTCGGAATAATAACTAATATACTGTTGGCAGGGGCAAAGGCTGTAATAGGAATTCTTGCGGGGTCTATTGCTATTATTTTAGATGCGGTTAATAATTTAAGTGATGTTTTATCTTCCATCATAACGATAATTGGGATGAAGCTGGCAGGGAAGAAACCTGACAAAAAGCATCCATTGGGGCATGGAAGAATTGAATATTTAAGTGCCGCGATTATTTCAATAATTGTAATTTATGCCGGAGTTACATCTTTAGTGGAATCCATAAAAAAAATAATTGACCCGACATTGCCTAAATACTCCGTCATGGGTATTTTTATCATAGCTGTGGCGGTAGTGGTAAAGCTGATTCTCGGCTACTATGTAAAATCTAAAGGGAAGAAGCTGAACTCCGGTTCTTTGATTGCTTCAGGTCAAGATGCTACAATGGATGCACTGATTTCAACCTCAACATTACTGGCGGCCGTTATATTTATAATCTGGGAACTGAATCTTGAGGCATACCTTGGAGTTTTGATTTCTTTGTTTATCGTTAAATCCGGATATGACATTCTTCAAGATACAATTTCTCAAATAATAGGTGAGCGAGTTCACAGTGATTTGACCGACTCTATAAAGAAAACCATAACTTCGTTTCCTGATGTTTACGGCGCCTATGATTTGATTTTGCACAATTACGGACCGGATACCTACATTGGGTCTGTACATATTGAGGTACCGGATACCTATACTGTTGATAAGCTGGACCGGCTGGAACGTGAAATTGCCGATAAGGTTTATGAAGAAAATCAGGTAATTATGGCAGGAATAAGCGTTTATTCATATAACACCAAAAACGAAATGGCAAAAGATTTGCAGGCTCAGGTGCGCAGGCTGGTTATGACTCATGATGATGT
The DNA here is from genome assembly GCA_900112915.1 of Peptostreptococcaceae bacterium pGA-8. Taxonomy (GTDB): domain Bacteria; phylum Bacillota; class Clostridia; order Peptostreptococcales; family Anaerovoracaceae; genus S5-A14a. The sequence continues at coordinate 210,519 of FONK01000001.1, forward strand.
GCTCCAGCTTCACGGATTCTATGTGGATGAAGAAAAGAAAACTATGAGATTTGACATTATTATCGATTATGATACTAATGACCGAGAGGCATCCTTTGCAGCTATACTTGAGGAAGTGGAAAAGGCCTTTCCGGATTATGCAGTCAGAATAGTTTTGGATGATGATATCAGCAACTAGTATATAGGTAAAAGTAATGATTGAAGACCTTGGAACCGTAAAAGTTTCAGGGTCTTTAATATTGTACAAAATAAGAATCTTTTTCCAAGGTTTCAATGTAACATCTAATAAATGAAATAAAGCTTTTAAGGAGGAAGATGAATGAAGTATGGATATATACGAGTGTCGACAAAAGAACAAAATATCGATAGACAGCTTACAGCAATACTAAAAGAGAAAATCGAGATGAAGCAAATCTATATCGACAAAGCAAGTGGCAAAGATTTTAATCGAAGGAGATATAAAAAGCTTATCAGAAAACTCAAAGAGGGAGATGAGTTGTATATCAAGTCCATAGATAGATTAGGCAGAAATTATGATGAAATTATCAAGGAATGGAATGTTATCACCAAAGAGAAAAATGCAGACATTGTTGTTCTTGATTTCCCGCTACTTGATACAAGAAACCAAATTAATAACCTGACTGGGAAATTTTTATCGGATATAGTTTTGCAAATATTATCCTATGTGGCTCAGATAGAAAGAGAAAATATCCATCAAAGACAGATGGAAGGTATAA
>FONK01000003.1 GCA_900112915.1 Peptostreptococcaceae bacterium pGA-8
CGAGCAGTTAACCAGGCTGCATATATACCGCCGGAAGAAGGATTTGAAATTATAAGAAAATATTATGACATTGAGCTGAACTCCAAACCCGAGACTATAGACATCAGCGATTTTTTATAGGTGGCAAAATGCAAAAAGAAAAACCATACAAAATTTTAAAACCGCCAAAAGGGTTAGAAAGATACATCCTGATGCATGCGGATAAAGGATATCTGATTACAGACAATAAAACCCGAATAGGAACTTGTAGTTGTTGCGGCAGACCGCAAAAAATATACGGATTAAAACATAATGACACAGCATGTTGCGCACATTGTAACAGAACGGTAATTGTTAAAGAGAGCCGGTACGGCAGAAAAAAACTAGAAGAAAGAGGTCGCATATTATACCTAAAAAAATATAGTGCTACCACTTACGCAGAATTACTGCATTACACAATTGACTACACAACAACAATTCCAACAGTCCTGTACGCTGAGTCTGATGTATATAAACTTAATAAGGAAGTTCAAGAAAGATATGAATATGTTCGGCTATATGTAAACGGCACATGGCAATGGTGCTGGGAAAAAGCAAGAACTGTTAAAATAACAGATGTTTTTAGAGGCTTTGGCTGGAAAGGCCACTATATAAAAACTATATTTTACAACCCGTCAATTAGTGAGACCGGAACGGATCTGAGGTATGCTGATTTCAGCATTTGCATGGATGAGCTTGGTCAATACCCTCCTGACTATGTAATTGGCTACATAAATAATTTTCTCAAATATCCATCAATTGAGATTCTACAAAAATCCGGATTTTTACATATCGTTAAACAAAAATCCTTTTACAACGTCGGATCACGAGCAATTAATTGGAGAGGGAGAAATTTAAAAAAAATATTAAAACTGGATGCTGGCGAATTGACGGAATTCAGAAAAATAAATATGGGGGAAATCTATACACTTGAGGAGTACAAAAAAATCAAAAAAATATTTTTAATGTTAAGTTTTAAATACATACATCTTTTTAGATGGGATAGCATAAATAAAAACCAAATAGAAGAAATTATTAAATATATGACTATAGAAACGCTGTACAAATATGTTTGTAAAAACAAAATCCCAATAACCGATTACCAGGATTATTTTTCAGATTTGCAAAAATTACAACTTAATTTAGCCAATCGCAGAATATTAAGACCTAAGGATTTTGTAAAAGCTCATGCCGAAAGAGCAAAGCAGGTTGTGGCCTTACAAAATGAAATTACACTAAAAAAGTTTTTAGAAAATGATATAGCTGCCGGATTGGAGTATAACGACAACAAATATTTAATAAGACCGGCAGCCAGTCCTGAAGAGTTGCAAAAAGAAGGAGATGTTCTCGGACATTGTGTAGGCACCTATATAAATAAAATGGCAGATAAAAGATGTGCAATCTTATTTGTAAGACTATCAGCCGAGCCAAATAACCCCTTGTACACGATAGAGCTTAGCCCTGACTACAAAATTAAACAGTTTAGGGGGAGATATAATAGCACCCCACCTGAAGATGCTAAAAAGTTTGTAAGCGACTGGACAGAATGGCTTGCAAAAACGAAAAGAATAAAAAAAGGAGCATAAAAATGAATGAAATTATAGATGTAGAATTTAAAGAAATAACAGATTTTAGCAATCGAAGCACAGAAGAACTAACCGCAGAGGCTAATGCCCTGTGGGAGCAAATGGAAGCTATAGGCAATCTTGGACTTATGATGGCAGTCAAGGCAGGTATGAGACTAATTGAGATTAAAAACCGTGTGCCTCATGGGTCGTGGGAAGATTGGGTCGATAAAAACTGCAAATTTTCAAAAAGAAAAGCCAGCAATATGATTAAACTGGCGGAAAAATCCAGGGGAAATGACAGTATATTTTCAAATCGGCAAACGTTTGCCGATTTGGGAATTTCAAAGGTTTGGGAGCTCCTCTCAACGACAGAAGAGGTAGCAGAAACAGTACTTGAAAATGAAAATTTAGAGGACATGACTGTAAAGGAGCTACGTGAAGAAATAAGAGTAACTAAAGCCGCATATGACAGAATAGAAGCAGATCGAAGAGAGATTGAAGCTGAAGCCAAGCGAGCCAAAGCTGAAATTCTGGAATTAAAAAAGCAACTAGAAGGTCCGGCTACACGGTCAGAGTCTACAGAAGCATTAGAGGCAGAGCTGAAAGAATTACAAGAAAAACTCGAGAAAAAAGAGCAGGAGATTAAAGACGCTAAAGCGAAGCAGAAAGAACTCATAAAAAAAGAAAAAGACAAGCTGCTTGCTGAAAAAGAGCATGCAAAAATGGAAGCAAAGGCGGAAGCTGAAAAAAGCTTTAAAGACGAGTTGGAATCTAAGCGTGCAGAGGATCGAAAAAGAATTGAAACTCTTGAAGAAGAATTGGCTAAGGCAGAAAAAAAGCTAAGCGCTTCCGGAAATGAAAAGCTGCTCCAAATTAAAATACATGCCGAAACTATCCAAAATAGTTTTGACAAAATTAAAGAAACTATAGAGCAGACCGAGCCAGAAACTGCAGAAAAAATGAAGAATTTTATAAGAGCGGTACTTGATAAAGTAAAAGGAGAGCTATAATGCGAGCAAAAATAGACAATGACTGGTCAATTGAGCAGGCGGCAGACAAAGAAGAAATATTTGCAATTAATAAAAAGAAGGGCGTAGCTTATAAAATAGGCACTTCCGGAAAGAAACTCAATCGTATAGAACTGCTAAAGCTTGTTGAAAATTATCTAAAATTAAACAATTTTTTGGAGGAATAGCATGGATTTACAAAAACTAGAAAAAGCAAAAAAGCTGCAATGTGAAATTGATGAACTATCTGCATTTTTAAGTCATGATGGATGGAAACATAAATTCTTCAAAATCAAAACAGATCTTGAATCGCCCATACCTCTTTGGGGGGGCTACGATTTTAAGACATACAATCCATCGAATGAATTGAAAGATAAAATCAAAAGCGCAATGCAGGATTATTTGGCAGATTTGTTAGCAGAATTGGAAGAATTGTAAAGGAGTTTAATGTGGGGATAATGACAGCGTTTAACATAGCCACAGGCGCAATGGCTGTAGCGGCAATAATAGGAGCAATCCTAGTAGCAGATGTATTAATTACAACAATTAAAAATAGGAGAGAAAAATGAAAAATAAAGAGCTTATTGAATTGCTAAAAGCATATGAGCCGGATCAAGAAGTGGTCATCGAAACAAAAGAAATGCTAACAGATATTAAAGGTACAAGAAATGTAATTAATATGGATCATGACAACTCTTGCATAGCTATAGTTGCAGAGGATGAAATTGAAGAGAGAGTGACTGACTTATGGGGATAAGTGATAAACCTTGTCTTGATTGCGTCGAAAGAAGCATTGGATGTCACGGCAGATGCTTTGCTTATAACATCTGGAAGGATGTTCTAGCAAAGCGCAATCAAAAAGTAAAAAAAGAGAAACTCAGCGAAGCGAATATTTACATAGGCGACAGGCAGGCAAGATTTTGGGAAAGGAAAAATAAGGAGAAATCAAAATGACTATTTATATCAGCGGGAAAATAACGGGATGTGAAAATTACAAACAAAAATTTGGAGAGGCTAAACAAAAACTCCAAAATCAATATCCAGGAGCAAAGATTATAAATCCGTCAAAAATAAAATTACCGGATGTCTGCGATTGGGAGGATTATATGCACATATGTCTGCATCTTTTAAAAAAGGCAGATACTATCTACATGCTAGATAATTGGCTAGACAGTCCAGGAGCATGCATTGAATATGCTTGTGCGTTAAAACTTGGTAAAGCAATAATTTTCGGGGATTAAACAATATAAACTTGAGAAGAACGCAGAAGAGCTGAGAGAGGAGCAAGTATAAAAAATGAAGAAGGGAAAACACAGCAGCGGGTGTAAGAGGGATTTCCCCAATTGCCCGTGTCTGACAATGGAGGAGATATGAAACATTTACACGCGGTTTACTTTGACAAAACCACATTCGGAATGGGCGTTGAAACCAATACGGAAGCATACAGAGAATTCAAGAAGGCGGTTCGGGAAGAAATTATCCTTGGGATTTTAGGAATTCCCGTCAGCATATTGACCGTACCTGCCCAAAATCTTGCAGCTATAATGCAGGAGGCTCACTGGATTGTGAGCGAACGCAAGGGCATAGACAAATTTAAAATCGAAGGATTATTTCAGGACGAAGAAGTCTATGTTAAGTACAAAGACCCTTTTAACATTAATGACAGGAGGTAGGAACAGGAGGTATAACTATGATTACACAAGCTAAATTAATAAATTATGCAAGCAATTTTTTGAATTCAGAAATAGAGAATATCGAGAAACTGTTAAAGGACGACAGCATTGATGATGTGAGTAGAGATATATTGAACAAGCTTTTGAAAACATACAAACAAGACCTTGAAGAAATGGAAAAGGAGATATATTAATTACAACAATTAGAAACAGGAGAGAAAATGGAAATCAGACCGATAACCTTCCGACAAGCCTGTGATTTTGTATCGCAACACCACCGACACCATCGACCGACGGTTGGTTGTAAGTTTTGTGTAGGACTTTATGACAGTGACAATCTCGTAGGTGTTGCGATATGCGGCAGACCTGTTAGCCGACACCTTGACGATGGATTAACCTGTGAAATCAACAGGGTATGTACTGATGGTACATACAATGCCTGCTCTATGTTATATGGTGCGTGCTGTCGAGTAGCTAAAGAAATGGGTTATAAGAGAATCATTACTTATATTCTTGAATCTGAAAACGGTGCGAGCCTTAAAGCAAGCAATTTTACTTGTGAAGGAAAAGCCGGGGGCGTTAAGTGGAACGGTACTCGTGATACCGGGCAGTCTTATCCTCACGAAATGAAAACAAGATGGTCGAGGAGGTTAGTATAACGTGGCAAATGAATTAAAATCCTGTCCTTTTGGAAGAAGAGCATTATGCTTTAAGAAGAAGATGTAAACTTAATTTTGTGATTGTAAGAGCCACGAGCCCATTACAAGCAGTACAAAACAAATATGATCCTATCATTAACAGAGGCCGCCTTTGAGGGGCGAGTAAATAAAATAACCCTGCAAATCGCAGGTGCAAAAATCAGCATTAAAAGGGCAAATGATAAGGTAAAAATCGAAAGAAAAGATGTTAAAACTTTCAGCGCTGAAAGATAAAAAACTTCCTTCATATATAAAGGAAAGAAAAAACATAAAGATCCCTGCAGAAAAAACTCTGCAGGGAATAATTATAGGGCATAACTACAAGCGGTGGAAGAGAGTCCGCTTATGACTTGATAAAGAGTATTAAACTTAGGTACATCAAAAAATGAAACTAGCACTAAGAGAAACAATTATTGCAGGGAATTTAATTTTTAATAAAATCACAACTCGCAGAAAAAATGACAAAATAAAAACGAGAGCAAAAAAAAGCAATCCCACGCCAATGTCAGTGGAAAAAATGAATCAGCATTATGCAGAGAAAAAATTCAATATCTTGCTACATCACAATTTTAAAGCCGGAGATCTATATGTGACTTTGACATATAGAAATAATCCTGATAAAGATTACGCTAATAAAAAAATAACTAGTTTTATAAAAAAGTTGAAGAGGAGATATAAAAAAGCAGAAGTAGAACTTAAATGGGTCCATGTAACAGAATATGAAAACTGCAATAATTTACATCATCACTTTGTACTAAGCTACATAGATCCAGCGATAATTTACGATTGCTGGAAAGAGGGCTTTATAAAGATAGCATTGCTAGATGAGAGTGGAGACTGGAGAAAGTTAGGAAATTATTTAATCAAAGAGACAAGTAGAACATTTAGAAATCCAGATGCATTTTCAAAGCAACGATACTCAAAATCAAGAAATGTTGTCATGCCGGAAGTAAGAGTTGAAGAGGTAAGCACAGAACAATTGTTTGTAGCAAAAGCAACAAAGGGATATTATATTGATCAAGACAGTATAATCAAAGGCATAAATCCTGACACTGATAAGCCATATATAGAATTTGTCCAGGTGGCACTTGATACACCGTGTAAAAAGTATTGCAGAGGCAAACGCAAAAAGTATAAGCGAGAGCGTATTAAGCAGATAATTGCAGAGAGACAATTAAGCCTTGCAGATATGCAAGGCAATCTTGAGGTACAAAAATGACAGCAAAAGAATATTTAAAACAATACAAAGAAATAGAAGTTAAATTGAGCTTGATTGAGGATGAAATTATAAACTATGAAACGATGGCTGGACATATAACAACAGCGACGGATTCTGTTATAGTGCAATCATCAAAAACAATAGATCGAATTGGGGATATAGCTGCTAACCTTGCGGATTTAAAACTTGAAGCTATGGAGTATCGTTCACGGCTTATTACTCAAAGAGCAGAAATTACAAAGATACTATGCAAGCTAAAAGATGCCAGATTCATAACTGTACTTTATCTCAGATATATAAAGCTCAAAACGTGGGAACAAATCAGCGTTGAAATTGGACACTATCTAAGACATACACACAGGATTCACGGCAAAGCTTTGCAGGAGCTCGAAAAAATATTAATAAAAGATGGCATTGAATGACACTATCCCCCAGTGCTATAGTGTAGATAGAGAAATACACGGGAGCACAAAGAAACTCCGTGTATTTTTATATCGCTTTGAAGAGGTAATAGTATGAGACTAGATAAGACGGGGGCTCACAGATCTAACTTTGAAAGAAATAGAAGAAAAATAATGGCAACTCACAATACCTGTGGGATATGTGGACAACCGGTTGATATGACATTAAAAACACCCCACCCTATGGCTCCATGTATAGATCACATTATTCCTATAGCAAAAGGAGGCCACCCGTCAGATATTGCCAATCTGCAACTCGCACACTGGAGCTGTAATCGGCAGAAATCAGATAAATTATTTAAAGACAGCACTAAAGGCAATTTGCCTGTCGGAAATAGAAATCTTCCACAAAGCATGGATTGGACTGATTATAAATCAAAATAATACTTTTGGTTACAAAAACGGTAACTTTTAATATCGTTTTTATATTTTAAATTACAAGTTTTTGACAAAATGTTATAGATTTACAGTAGCTAAAAAATACCGAAATTTTTATAAGTATATATATGTTATAAAAACTAAATAGGGGGCATAACCCCCTCCCTACCATGTGCTCAGGGGTTCACGCCGTCACTGTACAAATTTTCTCACGAGAAAGGAACTGAAATGTCAGAATTAAATGGAATTGAATATTTGAGAAGCAAATTAAACCAAAGAAAGCTTAGAGTTGATTTAAGATACAAGCAATATGACATGAAATACCAGGATATAGATCCTGGTATGGTGATACCGGCAAATTTAAGACAGCGCTATAGAGCGACATTAGGATGGTGCTCAAAAGCGGTTGATTCGTTGGCTGATAGGCTTATATTTAAGGGTTTTGACGATGATATATTTGAACTTACAGAAATTTTCAACATGAATAATCCTGATACATTCTTTGATTCAGCGGTTTTGTCATCTCTGATTGCTTCATGTTGTTTTGTTTATATATCGCATGGTGATGAGAATATGCCAAGGCTTCAGATTATCGAAGGCAGCAATGCAACCGGAGTAATCAATCCGATTACAGGATTGCTTGATGAAGGATATGCAGTCCTTGAAAGAGATAAAAACGGAAATCCTGAGCTGGAAGCATATTTTATACCTGGAAAAACTCAAATATATTATAATAACAAACTACAAGAGGAATATAAGTACCATTGCCATTACCCGCTATTGGTGCCAATTGTACATAGACCTGACGCAGTTCGGCCGTTTGGAAGGTCAAGAATAACTCGTGCCGCTATGTACTATCAAAAATATGCAAAAAGAACCCTGGAAAGAGCTGATATTACAGCTGAGTTTTATTCGTTCCCACAAAAATATGTTGTTGGACTTTCGCCAGATGCAGAGAGACTGGATGGATGGAAGGCTACTATCTCAAGCATGTTGCAATTTGATAAAGATGAAGAGGGAGATAAGCCAACATTAGGGCAGTTCAACATGCCTAGCATGAGCCCATTCACCGAACAGCTCCGCACTGCAGCAGCTGGATTTGCAGGAGAAACAGGGTTGACATTAGATGATTTAGGATTTGTTTCAGACAATCCAAGCTCTAGTGAGGCCATTAAAGCCAGTCATGAAACGCTAAGAGCGATGGCTAGAAAGGCTCAAAGAAATTTCGGAAGTGGATTTTTAAATGTTGGATATCTTGCTGCTTGCATAAGAGACGATTATCCTTACCTGAGAAATCAGTTTTATAACGTAAAACCTAAATGGTATCCGGTCTTTGAACCCGATGCAGCTACATTATCAGCCGTGGGCGATGGAGCTATTAAAATCAATCAAGCCGTCGATGGATATTTTGATAAAAAGAGTTTAAGTGATCTTACAGGGATTGATGCTGGGGGGGAGCGCAAATAATTAAAACTCCTCTAAAATTAACCGAACAGCAAAATCCTAAAAGACAAAACATTACATCGCTAAACGGAGCGCAAACGCAAAGCTTAATTGCTATAATGGGCCAGTTCGCAAGCGGTATTTTAACAGAGGGACAAGCTATAAAAGAAAATGCAAAGAAGATTTTATTAGGAGAAATAGATGGCGAATGATATAGTGCCTGAACTGTTAGCGCAAATTCAAAAGGATTTTGAAGAGGCATATAAAGATAACAGCAAAGTAAAAAATGCATTAAAAAAAATCAAAAAAGGCACGGCTACTCATACTGATTCCAATGAATTTGCAGAGGCTTTAGGAGATATATTGTCTCAATCTTTTGCAAAAAAATTATCTTCTGAAGCTTTACCAGGCGGAAAAATGTATTATAATATAGCTGATAGGATAATTAATGAAACTCTCGGTCAGAATTATAAACTAATTTCTGATTACGCTGCAAAAGTGCAAAATCAGCTTAATCAACAATCAGGAATAAGTTTCAAAGCGGTCAAACCGATTAAAAACCAAGAGAAAATCGATGGCATAATAAATAAAATTGCAAGTGCTGACAATTATGATGAAGTAGCATGGGTACTAGATGAACCGGTAGTCAATTTTAGTCAAAGCATAGTAGATGATACCATAAAGGCTAATGCAGACTTTCATAACAAGCTGGGCATGAAGCCTAAAATTGAAAGAATTAGTGCCGGTCATTGTTGTGACTGGTGTATCGCATTAGCGGGCAAGTATGCTTATCCGGATGTGCCAAAAGATATTTTCCGTAGGCACAGATTTTGCAGATGTACAGTAGAATACAATCCGGGTGATGGAAAAAAACAAAATGTCCATACCAAAAAATGGATAAATCCAGAAGAAAGTGAAAGAATTGAGCAACGTAAAATTGCAAATGTATATAAAAAATTAAGTATTAACGATGTACAGTTCGGCAAAAAGGCAGGCAAACACATGATGGATTATGGCCTTGATGCAAATAGCCGAGATGATAGAATTGTATTTAAACATGTAATAAACAACATTGCTAAAAATCCCGACTATACAGTAGATGATATCAGTTGGCGTGGTTTCAAAGAACCTGTAAAGGCATATATAAAGAATGGGGATGCTGTTTTAGCGACAAAAAACAATGAATTCATTACAATAATGAAGGGAGGCGCTGAAAATGAAAGGATTAAGAACAAAAGAAGGTAGTAAATTTGAAAAATTTTTTGAAGAAGTGCAGAAAGAAGCAGAGAAACAGAATTCGGTATTTTTTTTAAATTTTGGAGAATGTAAAGATATTGAATTTAAAGATATGGTTGTAGATGATTTGTTCGGCTGGTTAATACCTAATAGATTTGCACCGCAGTTTAAAAAAGCATTTGAAAAAAATGATATCCTAAAGACCTTTGATGAATTTTTAATTTGGTGCATCCCGGAAATTAAAAATAATGAATTAACTATAACATTCAAGACTTTTTAAAAGCAGTAAAAGTAGAAGGAAATGGCAAGGAAAAGAATAGGAAATCAAAATCCTACAAAATCAGTCATACTATCAACAAGAAACAGTCTATATAAAGAGGCTGTTTTTTTGTATGAGAAAACAGGAAATAAATTGCAAAAATGGCAAGTTAATTTACTTAAGGCAATACTTGCACAGAACAGAAAAGGACTATGGACGCATACCAAATTCGGTTATTCGCTGCCAAGACGAAACGGGAAAAATGAAGTAGTTGCCACAAGAGAAATGTTGGCCCTTGAAAGAGCTGAACAAGTTCTACATACAGCTCATAGAACAACCACTTCGCATTCTGCATGGGAAAGGCTGTGCAGACTGCTTGATAAAGCTCAGATACCGTATGAATCCTTAAGAGCAGCAGGAAGAGAACGAATAGAAGTTAAAAACGGTGGAAGGGTAGAATTTAGAACAAGGACATCTACAGGTGGTCTTGGTGAAGGATTTGACTTACTTGTAATAGATGAAGCTCAAGAGTATACAGATGACCAAGAATCTGCGCTTAAATATGTAGTTACGGATTCTGATAATCCGCAAACTATATTTTGCGGCACTCCACCCACACCTATTTCGAGTGGTATGGTCTTTGTTAACTTAAGGAATGATGTATTAGCGGGTAATAAAGAAAATACAGGGTGGGCCGAGTGGTCAGTTGATGAAGAGTCAGATGTTCGTGATAAAGAATTATGGTATCTTACTAATCCATCCCTTGGCACTATCTTTACAGAAAGGTCTGTATCGGATGAAATCGGTAGCGATGTAATTGACTTCAATATTCAAAGACTTGGGCTATGGATTAGATATAATCAAAAATCAGCAATCAGTGTAACAGATTGGGAAGAATTGAAAGTATCTAAGGTTCCTAAATTTAAAGGCAAATTATTTGCCGGAATCAAATTTGGAAATGACGGAGCAAATGTAGCATTAAGCATAGCTGTAAAAACTACAGAGGATAAAATATTTGTTGAAAGTATTGATTGTAGGTCAGTAAGGGCAGGCAATGACTGGATTATATCATTTCTTAAAGCAGCAGATATACAGTCTGTGGCAGTAGATGGTGCAAGCGGTCAAGCGTTACTTGCGGCGGATATGAAAGATACGAGGTTAAAAGCCCCAATTCTCCCAACTGTTAAAGAGATAATTATTGCTAATGCAAGCTTTGAAAACGCAATATATCAAAAAAATATTTGCCACAAAGGGCAATTATCCCTATCACAAGTAGTTACCAACTGCGAAAAAAGAAATATAGGATCTAATGGCGGCTTTGGATATAAGGCGCAATTTGAAGAGTATGAAATTGCACTTATGGATAGCTGCTTATTAGCACATTGGCTATGTGCAGAGGCTAAACCACCAATAAAACAAAGAATAAGTTATTAAAGGGGCAATTATGCCTCTTTTTTATAAATTACGCAACTGTGCGGGAAAACAGGGAAAGGGCAAAAAATGGCATTCAAAACAATTGAAACACAAGAAGAATTAGATGCAATAATCGATGAAAGATTGACAAGAGAAAGAGAGTCGACAGCAGAAAAATATGCAGACTATGAAGAAGTAAAAAATAATAATGCAACCTTAACTGCCGAGAATAATAATCTAAGAGAAACAATTCAAACACTTACTTCCGAAAAAACCGAACTGGAAGAGAATTACAGTAAAGCAGGAGCAAAAATAAAGGAGTATGAAATGTCCGATATGAAGATAAAAATTGCTCTTCAAAATGGAATTCCTTACGATATGGCAAATAGGTTAGTAGGCGAAGATGAGGCGAGCTTAATTGAAGATGCCAAAAAAATGTCGGAGTTAATAGGCGGTCAGCCATCGCCACCGCTAAAAAAATTTGAACAAAAAGGCGATGAAGAAAACGCAAGCTATTTGAATTTAATAAGTAATTTAAAATTGGAAGGAGAATAAAAAATGGCTACAGAATTATCAAGAGGAAATTTATTTGAAGCTAAGATTGTATCAGATCTTATTAGCAAAGTTAAAGGACACAGCTCCCTTGCTGTGCTATCAAAAATGGAACCGATTCCATTCAACGGACAGAAAGAGTTTACATTTTCGATGGACTCAGAAATTGATGTAGTTGCTGAAAATGGCAAAAAAACACATGGTGGGGCCACAGTTGAACCGGTTGTAATTGTACCTATCAAGGTTGAGTACGGTGCAAGAGTATCTGATGAGTTCCTATATGCATCAGACGAAGAGAAAATTGACATCCTAAAGGCATTTAATGACGGATTTGCAAAAAAAGTGGCAAAAGGTTTCGACTTAATGGCATTTCACGGAATTAACCCAAGAACAGGATCCGCATCAACTGTAATAGGGAATAACCACTTTGACAGCAAGGTTACACAGACTGTTACATATAGTGCAGCTGATCCAGAAGCTAATATTGAAGCTGCTGTATCAGTAGTTCAGACTGCAGATGGTGATGTAACAGGTATTGCAATGGATAGAGTTTTCTCAGGAGCTCTTGCCGGCCTTAAAGTTAACGGAGTTAAACAGTATCCTGAATTAGCGTGGGGAGCAAATCCGGGTTCAATCAATGGTCTTGCAGTTGACATAAATAAGACTGTATATAATGCTACAGTTAAGGACCATGCGGTGCTTGGAGATTTTGTGAATATGTTCAAATGGGGGTATTCAAAAGAAATCCCATTTGAAGTAATTAAATATGGTGATCCTGATAACTCCGGAAAGGACTTAAAAGGATATAACCAGGTATACCTAAGAGCAGAAGTTTACCTTGGCTGGGGCATTATGGATGCTGCAAGCTTTGCAAGAATAGTTGAGGCTTAATTATGAAGTACATATATAAAAAAACAGGGGTTATCATTGATAGCCCTTGTGAAATTTTTGGAGATGATTGGGAAAAGGTTGAAGAGGAAAGTTTTTCTAGTGATTCTGATGCAATCTCTGGAGGCATTGAAATTTCTGAAACCTTAGAAGAGGAATTACCTAAAAAGAGAGGTAGAAAGGCAGCTAATAAGTAGGGGACTGTTATATGATAAAATTTGCAACCCGCCAGGATGTAATAGAGCTTTGGCGACCATTAACTAACGAAGAACTGGAAAGAACAGATAAACTAATTGAAGTTATATCAGATAATTTAAGAATAGAAGCTAAAAAGGTAGGCAAAAATTTAGACGAACTTGCCGAGGATAAAGTTTATCTAAATGTAATCAGATCAGTTGTAGTAGATATAGTTGCAAGAACTCTAATGACATCGACAGAAAATGAACCTATGATTCAGGAGAGCCAATCAGCGCTAGGTTATACATGGTCAGGAACATATTTAGTTCCTGGAGGCGGTCTTTTTATCAAGAATACGGAATTGTCAAGATTAGGTCTTAAAACTCAAAGGTATGGAGCTATGGAGATATATGGGCAAGATTAAAGGTCAAAAAGTAATAATATGGGAAAAGCGAGAGATAGGAGTTGATGGATTTGGAGCTCCGACTTATGAAGAGATCCCAATTGAAGTTGAAAATGTACTTATCGCAAGCCCCACCGCTGATGATATTTCCACGGCTCTTAATCTTTATGGCAAAAAAATTGAGTATATACTTGGGATTCCAAAAGGTGATAGTCATGTATGGGAAGACAGAAAAATAAGTTTTTTCGGTAAAGATTTCAGCTCTATTGGATTTGTTGAAGAGGGGATAGAAAAAAATATTCCCCTTTCATGGCATAAAAAAATTAAGGTGGTCAGATATGAGTAAGACAAGATTCAAACTTAACAGAGCGGGAGTAAAAGAGTTACTTAAATCTAAAGAAATGGAAGGCATCTTATTGGAATATGGAAATGCCATCATTGCAGAATGCGGAGGAGATGGATACGAAACCAGTTCTTTTACTGGAAAGAACAGAAGTAATGTAACAGTAAGAGCCAGTACAAGAAAAAGCATTAAGGATAATCTTGAGAATAACACTCTATTAAAGGCGGTCCACTAATGATTGAGAAAATACTTTTAGACTACATTAACCAAAATTCCACAGTTAAAGCCTGTATGGAAAAGCCCCAAAATAATGACACATATATATTGCTCGAGAAAATTGGCGGCGGCGAAAAAGGCCATATTGGCAAAGCAACATTTGCAGTTCAATCAATCGCGCCTACTTTATTTAAAGCCGCAGAACTCAATGAAAAAATTAAAAAAATAATAAAAAATGCTATTGAGCTTGACTCAATAGTCAAAGTAGAAATTAACTCAGACTATAATTACACAGATCCTACGACAAAAACATATCGTTATCAAGCGGTTGTAAATATAGTTTATTACTAATGGAGGTAAAAAATGGCAGGTACAGCAAATACAAAAAATGTAACAGCAGGTAAACCTAAAATCACAGGAGCAATATATAGGGCTCCAATTGGAACAGAGTTACCGACTGATGCAAAAACAGATCTTAATGTTGCATTTATGAATCTTGGATATATTGGAGATGATGGGATGTCCAACGAGAATAGTGCATCAAGCGATGAAGCGAAGGCTTGGGGCGGTCAGACAGTGCTAACCATTCAAAGCGAAAAACCGGACAAATTTAAATTTACATTAATAGAGGCACTTAATCTGGAAGTGCTTAAAACGGTATACGGCGACAGCAATGTAACAGGCACTTTAGATACGGGAATTGTAATTAAGGCCAATGCCCAGGAGCAGAAAGAGTATGCTTGGGCAATTGATATGATCCTAAAAGGTGGTGTCCTTAAAAGAATTGTTATCCCCAATGGAAAGGTGACATCGGTAGGGGAGATTACATATACAGACAATGATCCTGTAGGATATGAAACGGAATTGACAGCACTACCTGATACAGATGGTAACACACATTATGAATATATTACCAAAGGAGAGTAAATATGAAGATAGAACTAAATGACGGGTTTGTTTGCGAGGTCAATAAAGAAAATCTGGATGATATGGAACTGGTGGATAAAATCGCTGCTGCTGATTCGGGCGATGTGCTGGCAGTATCATTTGTGGTGGATAAACTATTAGGGTCAGAAACAAAGTCAAAACTATATAACCATTTAAGGGAAAAAGGCAGAGTACCAATTGAAAAAGTAAGCGAAACTATAATAGAAATAATGACCAAAATGGGAGAAGATGGAAAAAACTAATTGCCCTTGCCGGCATGATTAGCTGTGATAAGGCCGCCTTGCTTTGCGATATGGCAGAAACTTATAGAATTTATGATGTATACAGTTTTCCTGCAAGGCTTATAGCTATATATGCTGCCGGTTTAAGGGATAATTCGAGAATCAAATTAAAACTTTCAGGGGTTGAGCTGGATTATACTCAGATTATTCAAACTGCAGTTTATGACAAGCTCAATCTTCTTTTATGGCAAAACTCCGGAGGGCGAAAATCCAATCGACCAATAAGTCTCCTTGATAAGATTTTAAGAAGTTTTAAAAGGGATGATTATACAACATTTGATACAGCAGAAGCCTTTGAAGCTGAAAGAAAGAAAATAATGAAAGGAGGCAAATCATAGTGGCGGGAATGGAACTGGGAAAGGCTTACATCCAAATTATTCCATCGGCTCAGGGAATAAAGGAGAAAATTGAAAAAGAAATGGGCATAGCCGGAGAAAATTCTGGTAATTCATTTGGGGCTAGATTTAAAGGTGCAATAAGCAAACTAGCTATAGGAGCGGCAATAGCCAAGACGATAAAAGATGCATTTACAGAAGGTGCAGCTCTTGAGCAGTCTATAGGTGGAATAGAAACACTTTTTAAAGATGCTAGTGACAAAGTTATAACTAATGCAGAAAAAGCGTGGAAGACTGCAGGAATGTCTGCTAATCAGTATATGGAAACGGCCACCAGTTTTTCCGCAAGCTTGTTACAGGGGCTTAGTGGAGATACTGCAAAAGCCGCAGATATCACGGATATGGCAATTAGAGATATGTCAGATAATGCAAATAAGATGGGCACAGATATGAGTGCTATCCAACTGGCATACCAAGGCTTTGCGAAGCAAAACTATACAATGCTAGATAATTTAAAACTGGGATATGGCGGGACTAAAACAGAAATGGAAAGACTCCTTGCCGACGCAGAAAAATTAACTGGCAAGAAATATGACATCAATAACTTATCGGACGTATACCAAGCAATCCACGCTATACAAGAAAAGCTTGATATCACAGGCACTACTGCTAAAGAGGCATCAAGCACATTAGCCGGTTCGTTTTCAAGTATGAAGGCTGCATATAAAGATTTAGTTGGTAATATGCTACTGGGAAATGACATCAGTGGAAATGTTAAAAATTTAGTAGAATCTGTTGTAACTGTAGCAAAAAATGTATTGCCTGCAGTTAAAAATATTATAATTGCGCTACCTCAAGCTATTACAGGCACATTGGCTAAGTTGGCACCTGAATTACTGCCAATGATTGCAGACTTGGTAGTTGGATTAGCGCAAGGCTTGGCAGATAGCCTACCGGTAGTTTTACAAAATATAAATGATATTTTTTTGGGATTAGGTAACGGATTGATAGCTGCGCTGCCTACAATTATTTCAGCATTACCAGCGATAATCACAAGTATTGCAAATGCAATAATCACATATGTGCCAATTATGGTGCAAACTGGTATAACGCTTATAACTTCATTGGTACAGGCGCTACCAGAGATTATAAATGGTATCGTTGCAGCGTTACCTGCTGTCATTTCAGGCATAATCCAAGCTTTTATATCTTTTTTACCGCAATTATCAATTGCCGGGATTCAATTGTTTGTAGCACTGGTTCAAAACTTACCAACAATTATAACTACAATAGTTAATGCATTACCACAGATTATAAACGCTGTTATAACGGCATTTATAGATAATATACCTCTACTCATTAATGCTGGCATACAATTATTTACAGCTTTAGTCAGGGCCACACCACAAATTATTGTAGCAGTAGTAAAGGCAGTACCACAAATAATAGGTGCACTTATAAGTGCTTTCGGAAGTTGCATAGGGCAATTTATCAATGTTGGTGCAAACATAATCTCTGGCATGGCACAAGGCATCATTAATGGCATTGGTAGACTTGTAAAAGCAGCTGTAAACGCTGCAAAAAATGTTGTTAAAGCAGTAAAAAAAGCCCTTGGAATAAACTCTCCTTCTAGAGTCTTTGCTGAAATCGGAAGTTTTATAGACGAAGGATTGGCTCAAGGTATAAATAATAATTTGGGTGTAGTATCAAGAGCTGTAGATGGATTAAATACAGTTGTCAATGATCATTTTGTAAATGACATAAGAATGACTCACGAACTTGCGCTAGGATATAGCCAAGGAGAAAAAAAGGGCGAAGCTGCCGTGATTAATCAATATGTTAACATAAGTCAACCTGTAACCACACCGTGGGAAACAGCCAAGGCAATTAGAAAAGAAGCGAGTATATTAGGATTAGCAGGTGCATAATGGAGTACGGAATAAGAATTAAGAGAAACGATGGTGAGATTTTTGTTTTTGATTCAGATTTTGTTTTGACAGAAGTAACAGGAATAGACTTTGTGCCAAATGAAATATTCAAAGAACCCAGAGGCCTTGGCAATGGTGACATCATTACAGGTAAAAGAAAACACAGTAGAGAGATTGGAATCAAAGCTCTTTCAGGGATTTATAAAGGGATGAACTATAGAAACAATAGAGATTATGCTATTGCTTTTTTTAATAATAATTATAGTTTTGACTTAGAAATCACATATATCGGAAAAACTATGATTGCAAAAGACTGCATAATTCAAGAAAATTCGTTCCCGAGCGAAAGGAATGGGAAAAATGCATTTCTCGAAATTGTTTTCCTTTCGCCTTATTCAGACCTCTTTGCTGCTTCAGGTGCAACTACTGATTTCACATCCACTAAAGCACTATGGCATGACACAAGAATATATGAAGGGGCTGCAGGGAAATTGGCATTCAGCGAGATGGCAAGAACAACTGAAAAAATAATAAACTATCTTGGAAGTGAGCCGGCACCACCTGTTATAACGGTGAGAGCCACTGGATATGTGCCTGGTATAGACATAGCCATAGATGACAAAAAAACGAGCATTAAGACTATATTAAGCTCCGGAGATACGCTGATAGTGGACTGTGAAGAAAGAGCTGTGACAAAAAATGGATCACCTGTACCTGTGGCAGATTATGATGCATGGGAGCTGATGGAGATGCTGTTAAGCTATGGAGACAATCTTGTAAAAGTCTCTAAAAACAGCAATACCGCCTTTACTGCAGAAATAAGTTTTGTGGGTAGATATGGAGGACTGTAACAAGTGATTAAATTATTAAATAAATATGGGGCCGAAATTCGCAATGTCGAATTTATAGAGCTGCAATGGACTCGCAAATACCATGAATGCGGCTCCTTTGTGCTATACATGGCGGCAAAGGATTATAATCCGGATATAAAGTATATACAGCTTAAAGATAGACCAGAAACCGGTATGGTTCAAAAAGTTGTATACGAAAAAAAGACTAATGGAGATTTTGTTACCCTATCAGGTTTTTTTGTACAAAAACAGTTGGATAACGGCATGCTCATTACAGATGTGCTGCGGACCGGTCTACCAACAGCAGAGTCTACAGCCCAGTTTATAAAAATGCTGCTCTGGATGGGTTTTAGACAATACACTAACGATTTAGATTTGGAGATAAACAATGGGCAATTGCCGTCACATATTCGGTTAGGCAGTGCAGATTGTTTATATCGCACAGTCATAGATGAGTCATCAGAATTTTTTGTGCTGGAATCACAGACTGCGCCGGCAGAAAAGCCTTTGGGCAGTTTTTTGTATAACCTACTACAAGGATACAACTACAGCTATTATTGTTTGCCAGAATGGCAGCAAGACGAAAGTAAGCCTCTACTTGGATTAAAATTAAAATCATATAAAGGTAGAGACTTAAGAGATAAGGTGTTTTTTGGTCAAGCTTGGAGCTCCGTCAAAAACATAGATTATGTAATTGATGAGAGTAGAATGTACCCTAAATATGTTGCAGTGCAAATATTGGATGACAAAATTAATTACACGGATATGATTTTTGTAAATAATGAGGGGCAATTCAAAAAGGCAATTGTTGAGTTTTATCAGTATGAGCATAATTGCCCTAACAATCTTGGCAAATGCATCCCGACAAAAGTAATTTACACAAATGCGACGAACATCGAGGCTGATAAAGAAGCTTATGTACGGCGTCAAATGCAGCAGGCTATGAAGCTGGACATGCTCAATAATTATAAAATTGAGCATATCTCGGCTGATGTGCTACAGAATCGTTTTTTATATCTTAAAGATTATGATTTAGGCGATATATGTACGGTGGTTATTGATGAGATTAAGCAGATGTATACTGCCAGGATTGTCGAGGTTAGAGAGGTTTGGGCAAAAAATAAAGTTGATGTTGAGATTGTGCTTGGAACTCCTCAAAAACAACAATACAGAAAGGTTATGGTATAAATTATGGCAAAGAGTTTCCCTTTTGAGAGCAAAAACACAGGGAGCAGTACAGCTCCGGTATGGGACAGAGCAATAACGGCTCAGGATGAGCGTGATTTTAATAGACTCTGCTGGACAAATGGAGTTTTTCCGAGCCCTGTCGATGGGCTTGTGGTTACAGCTGCCGGCGGAATGAAAATTAATATAAAGCCGGGAGGAGCACACATTGAGGGTGCAAGATTTTGGGAATCTAACACTCGTCAAATTAGCCTATCCTCAGCATCTAATACGCTGCCTAGAATTGATAGAGTCGTTTTAAGATTTGATACTGCAGAGGACAAGCGAAATATAGATATATATCTTAAAGAGGGCGTGCCGGCAACTAGCCCAAGCCCGCAGGACCTTATTAGACAGTCCAACTATTATGAGCTGGCATTAGCAGATATATATGTGCCATCAAGGGCAACGGATATTGCTAATGCTAATATTACGGACAGACGACCTGATACATCTGTGTGTGGCATAGTTATACCAGCTATCCCGTATACTGCACAATCAGAAGATTTATGGCTACAGCTAAAAGACGGCGTTAATCTCGTTAACTCTGCCTTGCAAGGCACTACAGCAGGACAGCTGCAATCGCAGATTACGCAGCTTAATAATACCAAAGCAGATAAGGCAACGGTTGAAATTACTGAGACGACAATACAAAAGTTTGAGCAATTGGGATTTGTGAGGTAAAAAAATGGACAATAAAATTATAAATAAATTATTAAGCTTTATAGCGGATATGTTAAAGCAGCTAAAAAATACAACGCCTAAATTAATCTTTGCAGGGAATGTTTACTGGGGTACTAACAAATGGATTTGCCCGGCTGATGGGTTTATAACCTTAGATGCAGGCAGCGTAGCAGGTGCCGCTTATCACCTTGTATATGTGGCGGATAAGTCGGGGCACTATGTGGGAGCATTAGCCGGTGCAGGCAGAGGCAGCACTGCGACAGCAACATTCCCGGTGATTAAGGGGGAAGAATATAGAACTATCGCAGAAGCAAATTGTAACGGTATAAATGCCTACTATTACAAAATAGGGGGGGTACTAACTAGAGTGCTTAATGCATTGCAATCACTAGTTTACAGAAGGGCGGTGATTGCATGCTAAATAAAATATTATTATTCATAGCGTCACTATTAATACGGGCTGATTTTGTTATAGAGCGTGGAAAATCAAGCACATATCCGACTTTTAGTTATGAGAAGTGGAAGAACGGTAAAATTGTGTATCACTTTATATATAACGATAGTTTTGCATTTCCCACTCGCAGCGGCAATCTGTATTACAGTAGCGGAACATGCACACCACCATCGGACATACCTCAGCCAGTTGAACTGATAGATGCATATGGACATTTTTCAACCGGTAACGGATTGTGCTTTATCGAGTGCAATAGAATTCAAGGCAAAACTGCAACATTTTTTTATGCTTGCGGGTCACAAGAACCTGAGTCGGCACCACTGCAAAAGACCGCTCACCTCTATTTAGTAGGCAGGTGGAAATAAAAAGAAAGGCAACTATATGGATTGGACAAATATAGTAGTAGCCGGGCTAGCGTTTGCAGGCTCGGCATACGGCTCTTATAAGAGCAAAGATAAGATTATGGCACTAATGGAATATCGGCTTAAAGAGCTGGAAAAAAAGCAAGATAAGCACAATAACCTAATCGACAGAGTGTATGGATTAGAAAAAAATTGTGCAACTTGCACAGAAAAAATCAAGGTAGCCAATCATCGCATAGAGGATTTGGAAGATAAAGTAAATTAGCACATCAATAAGGGTGTGCTTTTTGTACAAAAGAAAGGAATTAAAGTTATGAGCAAATTATGGATTAAAGCAGCAGCTGTAAGAGCAGTTAAAACTACAGCACAAACAGCAGTAGCGACAATTGGCACAGCAATGGCAATTGGAGAGGTCAACTGGGTGCTTGTAGGCAGTGCGAGCGCATTAGCAGGTATTTTATCAATTTTAACAAGCGTTGCAGGATTACCAGAGGTTGAGGTTAAGGAGGAGAAGTAAATAATGGCATATGAATTTATAACAACTCATGATAGCTTAAATTTCGGATATCCCAGAGGCACCAAGGGACAAAACAAGCCAAAAGAAATTATAATCCATCATTGGGGTGCTGATGGCGCCAGTTTTTGGGGTGTTGTAAACTGGCTTTGCCGTAAAGGCGGTGGATCGTCAGCACACTTAGTTGTAGAGGCTGGCAGGGTTGCATGCCTAGTGGATTACGCAAATGCTGCTTGGCATGCTGGAGATGGCAGTGTAAATATGCACTCAATCGGGATAGAGTGCAGACCGGAAATGAGTGACGGTGACATGCAGACGGTTGCAGAGGTTATCGCTGACATCTGGAAAACCTATGGGAGACTACCACTGAGAGGGCATAAAGATGTACAGCCTACAGCTTGCCCTGGCAGATGGTATGCACAGCTTAAAAAATTAGAAAAAATGGCGGAACAGTATATGACAAATAGCAAGCCAACGATCGCACCATCAAAACCAGCACAGCCGACAACCGGAAAGAGCATCGAAACATTGGCTAGAGAAGTATTAGCTGGCAATTGGGGCAATGGCGACGACAGGAAGGCAAACCTTGAAAGTGCTGGATATAACTACTATGCAGTACAGGCAAGAGTAAATGAGCTATGTGGTGTACAGGCTACTACACCAACACCGGCTAGCAAGAGTGTGGATGAGTTAGCAAGGGAAGTGCTTAATGGCGATTGGGGTGTAGGATCTGATAGAGCAGCAAGACTGGCTCAAGCAGGGTATAATTACCAAGCTGTACAAGCTAGGGTCAACGATTTATGCGGTGTAACATCAGTCTCACCAGGCAAGTCTCTTGATGAGGTAGCAAGAGAGGTTATCCGTGGCGACTGGGGTAACGGCCAAGACAGATTTAATAGATTGGCTCAGGCAGGATATAACGTACAGGCGGTACAGGCAAGAGTAAATCAGCTATTAGCATAGCAATGAGACAAGGGAGCTTCGGCCCCCTTTTTTTATTTGCAAAAAAATATAATATTCCGATCCGAACAATCCGCAGCTGGGAAGCCGGAGATAGAGTACCGCCGGAATATGTGGTGGACTTGCTGAATTTTAGAATTAAAAACGAACATTAAAAAAATATAAGACATTCAAAATTTAGAATTAAGAGCCTTTTAATTTCGGACTTTCTTTTTTGTGGCATAGCCGAAAAAATACTCATTCAATATAAAAATGTTCGGATACATTTTTATATGCTGTACCAGAATAAAACGGTTGAAGCTATTGAAGTTCCAACCGTTTTTCTTATTTCCAGCGAAAGCCTTTATCACCCCAAAAGCCTGCTCTGCTATTTCTTGCTTCTTTCTGCAATTCTTTAAATTCATCTTCGTACTTCACATTTGGATATGTGTTTATAACCCTGGCATAGCCCTTTTTTAAGAGCTCTTTATTGAACATTTCCCCGTTGACGTATATATAGGCAAGGGTGCGGCCATATTTATCTTCTGCCTCCTTGTCATATTCGAGAGTGACTTCTTTGTTTAGGAGACTTTCTTCAGTGTATTTAGCCGCCATCTTCCCTTGAGGCACATTCCGTTCTTCTTGCGGGCTGACTGATTCGGGTGTATCTATGCCTATCAGCCTAACCCTCGCTTCTTTTCCTGACCTGTTTACAATGACCGTATCACCGTCTACAATTCTTGTGACCCGGCAGCTGTCCCGGCTTTCAAGGTTGGATGCTCCGGAAGGGTTTTCACGAAAATTATCATATATGCCGAACTTCGCAGAAGCTAGAATGAAGATAAGGATTATTGACTTCAGTATCAGGGAACGGCTTCTATTTTTTTGCTGATTTCGGGTTCTGTTTTTTGACATTTGGCCTCCTAAATATGAGTAAAAACTTAAGAATCAGTATAGCATTTTTGCAAAATCTTTTAAAGGGATTTTGATGAGGTAAACTGTGAAAAAACTTCATACAAACTGAAGGCAAGAAAAGCCTACATTACTTGCAAATGCAAGCCCGTTGTTGTATAATTATATGAAATATGTTTATTTGAAGGGAAAATAATTATGAATGTTTTCGGCCTAATTGGAAAGTTTATTATTGATCACCAGAACACAATTCAGTGGATTGCGGTTTGTGCAGGCATTCTGCTTATGATTTATATAGTTTATAGGCTTATTAAATTTGCTATAAAGAGCAATAGGCGTATGGATAAAATCACCGATACTCTCGATGAGATTAATGCTAATATCTCTGATATGACAAGACAAGGTGATGTGATATATATTGATAATGGCAAACATTCCGCTGATACAAAATCGCAAGCGGATAAGGCCGTTGATGAAGACAGCATACCTTCCCGTAAGGAGTACTACAGCCAAGAAGAAATCGTCGAGAAATTAAAGGCTGCTTCTGACAAAAGAGAACAGGTCCTGGACATGGAAGATAAATTTAATAAGTTTTTGTCAAGGAATGAAGGTACGGATAAGCATGGCAAGACTTACACCATTGAAGAGATAGAAGCGATAATTAGAGATTGATATAGAAAGATTAAGGTTTGGAGGCAGTTATGTATTGTAAGCAGTGTGGACATTTAGTGGGAGATAATGACAGGTTTTGCAGCAATTGCGGAGAGCGAATTGTTGGCTCTGTCGCTCCTTCTCTTTTTGAAAAAGAATCAAGTGATGCATCTGTTACAAATGTAGAGAATAAGGCATTTGTAGGCGGTAGTGTACCGGGAACATTTTCTGATGAGGTGGAAGCAAAGCCGAAAAGAGTTTACAAGAGAGAGAATTTTTCTTGGGATTTGGAAGGCTATCCTGACACAGAGGTAAAGAAAACTGATGAAGTGGATTTCAACTGGGACTCCGTAATGGAAGAAAAGATGAGACTTAACAGCAGGGCTGCCTTTGTTAACGAAGAAGTCAAGGATAAGGAGCCGGAGAGCTTTACCGACCTTTCCCCCTTTACCGGAAGCGAAAATGTTCAACCTGAAAAAGAGAATTTAGAAGAGTTTTTATTTAAAGATAAGAGTCTGACCATGCCTGCTAAAAATGATGCTCAGACCGCAGATGAAGAAAAGGTGGACAAGTTCTATACCTTCAACAAGAAAAATGAAGAATTCCAAGCCCTTTTAGATAGAGAGTACGAGAAACT
The DNA here is from genome assembly GCA_900112915.1 of Peptostreptococcaceae bacterium pGA-8. Classification (GTDB taxonomy): domain Bacteria; phylum Bacillota; class Clostridia; order Peptostreptococcales; family Anaerovoracaceae; genus S5-A14a. Next base: position 24,673 of record FONK01000003.1, read on the forward strand.
GAAAATGTCAAGAGGAGAGGGCTTCAGAAGTGAAGATACATCTATGGACGCACCTGTAACCAAGATGACATTTGCCGGAAATCTGGCTGATAGACTGTCAAAGCTGGAGGAGAGCAACCAAGCTAAAGCGAACCCGGAGGCTGAAGAAGCGGTAGCTGATGAAGAGGAGTCATTTGAAGAGCCTGAAATTCAAACCCCTGTAACGCCGATTGAAGAAGCTGCTGAGACGGTCTCTGAAAGTGAAATGGGAAAAAAAGCAGAGCCGGAATTCAGCTCGTCAGGGGAGGAGGTTGTATCAGTAGCACAGCCGGTACTTTTGCCTGTTACAGAGTCCTTTGATGCAGAGGCTGAGACAGAAGCTGTAAATGAGGCTACTGAAGAAACTGCGGCTGAAGAAGCCGAAGAAGAGGAAAAGCCTTGCTCAATTATCGGTGCTGCAAAACCGGAGAAGAAGCTCACATTGGATGATATCTTCAATGGCGCTGAAGATGAAAATGATGATGCTGTAGAGAAAAAATCAAGAAAAGAAAAATCCGGGAAAGGCAGAAAAGTCAGCATCCTTGTTAAAATACTGTTTTACTTAATTCTAATTCTGGCGATTGCAGCATTAGGCTTTAAATATTTTGCAAAGGACAGCATTGTAACAAAGAAAATGGATGCCGGCTACGACTACATTATTTCCAAGCTCACCGGCAATGATACCGGCAAACCGGAAATGAAAGTAGATGACATAGGCAGTGCGAAAACTATAGAAAATTGGATTGCAGATGCCAAATCATTAAATGAATACATTGGCACGGTAATTCCGAATCAGGAGCTTAAGTTTGTAAATGAAAAGGACTATGGTTTCAAAGAGGTTGCAGATGCCAAGCCTTTTGAGAATGCTAGTTGGTACACTATAAAGAATAATGGCATAGAGAAACATGTATACTATGGTGGAGGCATCGTAGAAACATTGGTTAAATACTACTCTGACGAAGCCGGAAATTACGAAAGCGGCAATACACTGGACAAGCTGGAAATAGGCGAGATAAGGACAGGAGACTTCGGGTTTTTTGTTCTTGTAAAAACCGGAAAGACTGAGAATGGCCAAAATGTAACAACTACAGAAACTGTGAAGATAGTTGTGGGAGATAAGGAAATGTCTGTTCAGGAGGTTAAGCCTTTTGAGGGAGGAGATTTATAATTGAAACCTAAAAATAATAATTCCGAACGCAATTTAAGCCTTGTAGTTTTAGGATTTGTGGTGGTCGTTGGAGCGTTTTTGCTGGGAATTAACTTTATAACCGATTGGCTATGGTTTGATGAAATGGGATATGTAAGTGTATTCTTTACTAAACTGGTTACACAGCTTAAGTTCGGCATACCTTGCTTCGTAATTGTAACTCTAATCGGGGAGTTTTACCTTCATAGGTTAAAAAGGGGATATTTCACTAAGATAGCATCCTCTGAAAACACGGATATGAGGAAGCTGTCTAAATTCACAAATCTGATTGCAGCCGGATTCGGATTAATTGTAACTGTTTTCGGCGTCAGCAGATTGTGGTTTCAAATTTTGCAATTTGTTCATGCTACGGATTTCAAGGTCAAGGATCCTTTGTTTGGAGCTGATATATCTTTTTATATTTTCAAATTAGAGTTCCTACAGCAGTTAAATGAAATGGTAATAGGTCTTGTAGTCCTGTTTGTGGCTGTGACCGTAATCTACTACCTGATTCTTTTGACCATGCATACTCCGGATATCTATGACAGAGAAGAACCGATATTTGAAGAGGCCGCTGCAGGTGAACCCTTTAATGGAACCGGAAATCCGTTTGCCGGAGCTTTTAACGGAAATAACCCTTTTGACAAGGTAATGAAGGGTGTATTTGAGCATAGAAAACCGAAGCCGAAGAAGGAGTTCAACCGAAGCAATTTCAGACAGCTTTTGGATATTGCCTCTCATCAGATAGTCTTCTTAGGAATAGTCTTTTTCCTGATGATTGCAGGCAATTTCTTCTTAAAACAGTTTGAGCTGCTTCATTCGCATACAGGGGCTCTTTACGGGGCGGGATTCACAGATGTAGTTGTGAACCTCTGGCTATATAGAATACTAATGATTATGGCTGTCTTTGGAGCCATAAGCGTTGGATATTTTGTGAAGAAGAATAACTTCAAAAAGCTTCTTGGAATACCTGTAGCAATGATCATCATTGGACTGGCAGGTTCAGGAATAGCTATGGTGGTTCAAAACTTTGTTGTTTCTCCTGATGAGATTAACAAAGAAGCGAAATACTTAGAGAGAAATATTAAATATACCCAGATGGCTTATGACCTTGACAAGGTTGAGGTAAAGCCGTTTGCAGCAGATAATCAATTGACTTCAGATGATATTCAAAGCAATAATGAAACCATCAGCAACATCAGGATTAATGACTATAAACCGGTAAAGACCTTTTATAACCAAACGCAAAGTATCAGGCAATACTACACCTTCAATGATGTTGATATTGATAGATACAATGTGGACGGCAAGCTGACTCAGACCTACATGGCTACAAGAGAAATTGACGAGTCTAAAATAAATGACACTTGGTTAAACAGACATCTTAAGTACACTCATGGATATGGAGTAACCCTTTCAAGAGTCGACACTATTACTGCAAGCGGGCAGCCTGATGTTTTGATTAAAAACATTCCGCCGGAATCGGCAATAGCCGATATAACCGTCAAGAGACCTGAAATCTATTTCGGTGAATTATCAAATGACTATATTCTGACCAATACTAACGAAGAGGAATTTGACTATCCGGACGGGAATAAAAATAAATATGCCCAGTACAAGGGCACTGCCGGGATTAAGATGAACTTTTTTAACAGATTATTGTTTGCAATTAGAGAAGGAAGTCTTAAGATGCTGGTGTCTTCCAACATTAACAGCGATTCAAAGATTGTAATATACAGAAATATAATTGAGCGTGTAAATAAGATAATGCCGTATCTGTCCTACGAAAAGGACCCATATGCAGTTACTGCAAATGGGAAGGTTTATTGGATTTTAGACGGCTATACCACAAGCCCATACTATCCGTATTCCGAGCCTTACAGCGGTGTTAAGGGTTCAACCAACTATATTAGAAATTCTGTTAAGGTTGTTATTGATGCATATAACGGAAATGTTGATTTTTATGTGGTGGATGAAGATGATCAGATAGCACAGACCTTTAAAAAGATTTATCCTAAGCTTTTTAAATCTGTAGATGCTATGCCGCAGGAGCTGCGAGAGCATGTAAGGTATCCGAATTCTCTGTTTGAAATTCAAGCAGGAATTTATACCAGATACCATATGAATGATGTTAAAGTTTTCTACCAAAAGGAAGATCTTTGGGACATCGCTCACGAGATATACGGAACTGATGAGGTTAAAATGGATCCTACATATTTCGTTGTTAAATTGCCGGGTGAGGAAAAAGCGGAATTTATAAATTCACTTCCATTTACGCCGAAGAGCAAGCAGAATATGACAGCCCTAATGGTTGCCAGAAACGACGGAGAAAATTATGGCAAGCTCCTGGTTTATCAATTCCCTAAGAACAAAACTATTTATGGTCCTATGCAGATAGAGGCACAGATAGACCAGAATACTAAGATTTCTCAGGACTTCTCCTTGTGGAGCTCTTCCGGATCAAAGTATAGCCGAGGTAATTTATTTGTTATTCCTTTGGAAACATCTTTGCTATATGTGGAGCCGGTTTATCTGGAGGCATCAAATTCTGCAATTCCGGAGGTTAAGAGGGTAATTGTTGCATACAATGATACTATTGCATACGAGGCGACCCTGGGTGAGGCTTTAAACTCACTGTTTGGAGAAGGGGCTGCATCGGGCTATAGCAATAGCGGCAATGCCGGCAAGAAAGAAGGCGGCGAAAAAAATAGCAAGGGAGAGCTTATTGAAAAGGCGAATAAGGCATACGAAGATGGACAAAAAGCTCTGAAGGACGGAGACTGGGCTACCTACGGAAACAAAATGAGCGAGCTGGAGAGCTATCTTAAGGAGCTGGCACAATAACACAAAAAAGGAGGTTGTATGCTAGATTACGATATTAATAAAATGCTATTTAGAATTTCTTCAGAGGAGCACTCTGCAGAGGTGATCAAAAATATTCTTGAATCTCATCCTGAAGTCAAGTTTGTTTCTCTGGTTGGAATAGATATTGGCGGACACGATACAGATGAAAAAATACCTGTGAAGGCATTTTTGGAGGATATTGACAATATTCTTTCCAGAGGGGTGCAGACTGATGGCTCCAGCGTTGCGTTGCCTAAGATTGCAGAGCTGAACAATGCCAAGGTTGATATTATTCCGGATTTAGGAGTTCACTGGTATGTAGATTATAACTTCAGATATTTGGATTACTTGACAGGCTTACCTGTCGGCACACTAAGAATTCCGTCATTCTTGATACATAATGAAGATTTTGAATGCGGATCAAGAGTGATTCTCAGAGACGCACTAAATCTGTTCAAGAAGGAGCTGTTAGAAATCCTAAGAGAAAATCCATATGTATTCAGGTATATTGATGGGATAGACGGAGTGGATGACATTGACAGCCTGGTTATGACCAGTGCCACAGAGCTGGAGTTTTGGGTAAAGACCCCCGATGAAAAGGGCGATAGAGAGCAGCTGTTTACAGCTCAAATGCTAAAGGAGCAGTATTGGAAGAGAACCTATGGGCAAGTTAGAACGGCTCTTGAGGAGACCTTGATAATCCTTGACAAATATGGATTCGAAGTTGAAATGGGTCACAAGGAGGTCGGCGGCGTCAAGGCGAGAATGAGCCATGGCGGCAGCTATGATCATGTAATGGAGCAGCTGGAAATAGACTGGAAATATGCAGATGCTCTTCAGGCCGCAGACAATGAAAATCATGTAAAATATGTAGTTAGAGATATTTTTACCAGATATGGTCTTGATGTTACCTTTATGGCAAAGCCTATAGAAGGTGTTGCCGGATCAGGCGAGCATACGCATCTTGGACTGGCTGCAAAGCTGAAAAATGGGAAAACCGTTTCTTTGTTTGCACCGGCGGATCCGAATAAAGACTTTATGAATCCGGTAGGCTTCGGTGCTCTAATGGGATTATTGAGAAATTATGAAATTGTCAATCCATTTGTAAGCTCAACCAACGACTCCTTCAATAGATTGAAGCCGGGCTATGAAGCACCGGTCTGCATCGTTACTTCTCTGGGTAGAAGTCTGGAGGAGCCATCTAGAAACAGAACCGTGCTGGCAGGCCTGATAAGAGATCCGAAGAAGCCGATAGCCACAAGATTTGAGCTTAGATCGCCAAATCCTAAGAGCAATACTTATTTAGTAATTGCGGCTTCATATCTTGCCATACTGGATGGTATCAAGGAAGCTTTAAAGGCCAATAAAACTCCGTCTGATTTAGAAAAATCGATTTCAAAGAAAAGTGGAGAAGAGGATTTCTATCTTGAAACGGATAGAGAGTATCGAAGCGAGCACAATGTATTTGAGTTCTATAGCGAGGATGAGAGAAATAAGCTGTTTGGAAAAGCACCATCTACAGTCTGGGAGAATTTGCAGGCTTTTGAAAAGTATGCGGACCGACTGAAAATCTTTCACGAGGGAGGTGTAATGCCGCCTATTGTAATTGAGTCATATATAGCTCAAACTATTTCTCAGTGGAAGAACGAGCTTCACGACAGAATAATCCCTAATACTATGAATTATATTAGGGAGTGCAAGAAAAGACATGACGACAATGATTTTTCTGACTATGATATAAAGCTTTGGCTAGCCATTGACAAGCTGAGACATGAGATAGGAAAAGACAGCATAGGGGAGAAGGCTCTTTTGTCCAGAGCAAAGGATGCCTTGGATAATGAAGAATATGAATTAGCATCGCAGCTGCAGCTTGAAATTCAGGAAAAGGTTAAGATACTTGCCAACATGTATACTACCTATAAGAAGAATTTAATGTAGGTGTAAGGAGGAAATAACATGTTAGATATCAAGAGAATTAGAGAAGATTACGAGAATGTTAAGGAACGGGTAGAGTTTAGAGGCAAAGGCGATTTTGGACTTCAGGAGGTAAAGGCTTTAGATGAGGAGAGGAGGGCTGTTCTCGCTCAGGTAGAGTCTATGAAGAACAAACAAAATACTGTTTCCAGGGAAATTCCTAAACTTAAGAAGGAAGGCAAGGATACCTCGGCTGTAATGGCTGAAATGAAAACCTTGTCAGGGGAGATTAAGGAGCTTGACGGTAAGCTTTCGGAAATCGAAGAAAAGCTATCAGATGCAATCTTGAATGTTCCTAATACTCCTTACAAGGATGTACAATTTGGCGTTGATGATTCTGACAATGTGGAATTAAGAAAGTTTGGCGAGCCGACTAAGTTTGACTTTGAAGCTAAGGCTCACTGGGATGTAGGTGAGAGCCTGGATATATTGGATTTTGAACGTGCTGCTAAAATTGCCGGCACGAGATTCACCATTTACAAAGGTCTGGGGGCCAGACTGGAAAGAGCTGTAATCAACTTTATGCTTGATCTTCACACAGTTGATCAGGACTATACTGAAATTTTGCCAACATTTATGGTTAATAGAGCAGCCATGAGGGGTACAGGCCAACTTCCTAAATTTGAAGAAGATATGTTCTACATTCCTCAAAAAGACTTTTTCTTAGTTCCTACTGCAGAGGTTCCTGTAACCAATATGAGAGCTCAAGAAATTATGGATGCAGGAGAATTACCGATTTACTATACGGCATATACACCGTGCTTTAGAGCTGAGGCCGGGTCTGCGGGAAGAGATACGAGAGGTCTCATTAGGCAGCATCAATTTAACAAAGTAGAGTTGGTTAAGTTTGTGAAACCGGAGACATCATATGATGAGCTTGAAAAGCTGACTGCAGATGCAGAGGAGGTTCTTAAGCTGTTGAAGCTACCTTACAGGGTCGTTAGATTATCTTCAGGAGATTTAGGCTTCTCCTCAGCGATGACTTATGATATAGAGGTTTGGATGCCAAGCTATGGAAGATATGTTGAAATTTCATCATGCAGCAATTTTGAAGATTTCCAAGCCAGAAGAGCCAATATAAGGTTTAGACCGGAACCAAAATCAAAGCCGGAATTTGTACATACTCTTAACGGGTCCGGACTTGCAGTAGGAAGAACGGTTGCTGCAATTCTTGAGAATTATCAACGAGAAGATGGAACTGTGGAGGTTCCCGAAGCTTTGAGGAAATACATGGGTATAGATGTAATAAAATAGTAAGATTTTCTTAATCTACAGCATTAATATTACATTAAGCATATATGGTATAATTAGGCTGTCTTAGATGCAATTGAGACAGTCTATTGAATTTAGAGGAAAAGAAATGATTAAGTTAAGAAATTTATCCAAATTTTATTACAGCAAAGGTATAATCGCCAGCGGCTTATCCAGAATCAATCTGGATCTTGAAATGGGTGAATTTGTTGTAATCACCGGAGAATCCGGATCAGGAAAATCCACATTAATCAATGTTATATCAGGACTGGACACCTACGAAGAAGGTGAGATGTACATTGAAGGGCAGGAGACAAGTCATTATTCTGTAGGAGATTTTGAGGAATACAGGAAGAAGTATATAGCTAATATATTCCAGAATTTCAATCTCGTTTCAAGCTATACCGTCTACCAGAACATTGAATTGATTCTTCTCATTGAAGGAAGGTCAAGTGCTGATGTTAAGGACAAGGTGAATGACATAATTGACAAGGTTGGATTAACAGAATATAGGAATACGAAGGTTTCCAAGCTTTCCGGCGGACAGAAGCAGAGGGTTGCTATTGCAAGAGCCCTTGCAAAGGAAACTCCGATTATAGTCGCTGATGAGCCTACAGGGAATTTGGACAGTGAATCTGCGGAAATTGTCGTGAGACTTTTAAGCGAGCTGTCAAAGGATAGACTGGTTATTGTTGTCACTCACAATTATGACCAATTTGAAAAGTATGCTACACGTAGAATTAAGCTTAATGACGGCAAGCTTAACGAAGATGATAAGATAAAAGCTGTTGAAAACAGCGAGGATATGAAGCCTACAGAGTTTGATAAGATTAAGGCTGCAAGTAAGCTTAAGTTGGGCTTTAGAAACACTTTTAACCTCATACCGAAGTTTCTTTTAACACTATTTGTATTTTTGTTCCTGGTTTTTGCCGTTGCCAGCCAATATACCAGCTATAAGGCACAGAATGACACATTAAATAATTTGGGCTTCAATAGCTTCTTTATGAATGGAACGGATGACAGAATCGTATTCAAAAAACAGGACAACACTCCTTTAACAGATGCCGATTACGAACAGGTTAAAAAGCTGAAAAATGTTGCACGAATAGAGAAAAACGATTTAATCCTGGATACCAATGTTTACATTGAAGGAGAGAGTACAAATTTAGACGGCTATCCTGCTTCAAGAGAAAATATGCCAAAGAAGCTGGTTGCAGGAAGACTTCCTGAAGCTGATGATGAAATTGTAGTGAGCTACTACTCTTTCAATAAACCGCAAGGGGAGCCTAAGGCTATTTTTGATGATAATCTTAAAATAAACCTGGATGGTGGAGGAACTATAAAATGCAAAATTGTAGGACTAGCAGTTAAGGACTCCAATACCATATCCCTTTCCGGTGCATCAACTCTGCATATGAGTGAGGCTCTGCTGCAGTCAATTAAAAATAGCGCTCTTCGCAGAGTCACCAATGTTGAGCTGACAATTAACGGCAAGAAAGCACCTTCATCTGAAGGCTCAATGCAGCTGGTTGCTAATGAGAAAGTTCCTGCAGGCAATGCCTTTGTTACAGAGGAAGTAGATGCCTTCTATGACAATGGTGTTTCCAAGGGCAAGAAAATAGATATTCAAGCTAAAAATATATATTATACAGACACAATTACTGTAACATCACAGAATACTTACAATAAATCTAATTACAAGAGGCTTCTCGGCACAGAAGACGAATACGATATGGTGTCTGGAAAAATTTATATAAGCCCTCAGGATTACAATTATATTTTTGAGAAGCCTGACTATCAGAGCAGTGTGTTTATAAAGGATACAGATGATGATAAGCTTGCTGCGGTGGAGAAAGAGCTTGATAAGCTGGGATATAAGACAATTTCCCTCAAGAAAGCGAAAACTTCAATGGACGAGCTTTCAATAATCAATCTTATAAGAGTGCCGATGTTTGTGATTATGACAGTTGCAATATTCTTTATTTGTTACTTTGTAATAAAGCTGATTCTAAAATCAAGAGGCGTTTATTTCTCAATATTAAGAATGTTGGGATTAGATATGAAGAGTATAAAGCAGGTGCTGGATATTGAAATGCTGACAATTATACACATAGCCTACGGATTGTTCATGGGCTTCGCTTATCTGGTTAAAATAAAAGTTGTGGATGTCACAACAATACAGAATATGGTTAAATTCTTTGCTCTGAGCGATTATATAATTCTTTACATTATTGTAATAGCAATGTCGTTGATAATTTCCAGAAAATTTGCAAAAGCATTATTCAAGAGCTCAGCCATGAATTCTTATAGAGAGGGGGCACAGTAAATGATTAGATTAGAAGGTATAAACAAGTACTTTAACAGATATAAGAAAAATCAAATACATGTAATTAACAATACTACCCTCACTCTTGAAGGTGCAGGCCTGGTAGCCTTGCTAGGTCCGTCAGGATGTGGTAAAACAACGCTTCTGAATGTAATTGGCGGGCTGGATACAGTAAATGGCGGACAAATTTATCTGGATGATGAAAGAATAACCAAGAGGGCTACCTTCAAAAAAGATGCGATTAGAAATCTAAAGGTTGGATATATATTTCAAAACTACAACCTGATTGACAATATGACCGTCTTTGACAATATTGCCTTAGTACTTAAGATGCAGGGCATGAAGGACGAAAAAGAAATCAAAGACAAGGTTCACTATGCCCTTGAAATGGTCGGCATGTATAGATATAGAAATCGATTTGCAGACATGCTCTCAGGCGGCGAGCGTCAAAGGGTAGGTATAGCAAGAGCGATTGTTAAAAACCCTCAAATTATAATTGCCGATGAGCCTACAGGCAATCTTGACAGTAAGAATACCCTGGATGTAATGAATATAATTAAGACGATTGCCGAAAAGAAGCTGGTAATTCTTGTTACTCATGAAGAAAGGTTGGCAAATTTCTATGCATCCAGAATTATAAGGCTGGAGGATGGCAAAATCATTTCTGACGAAATCAATGAGCATGGTAATGACCTGGACTACAGAATTGATAATGACATTTACTTAAAAGATCTCCCTAACCATAAGGTTATCGAGGAAAACGGATATAAGCTGAATATATATGATGCCGGTGATAGTAATATTACTTTAAATATTGTAATTAAAAATGGAAACATATATCTTCAAACAGATGATTATTTGAGCAGATTGGAGATTGTAGATGAAAACTCTACTGTTGATTTAATTGATGCTCACTATGAAGGAATAGGCCAGGACGAATATTTGAAGCAGGGCTTTGATATGTCCAAGTTTGAGCCTAACAAACCGCCTAAGCATTCATCAATCTTAAATTCTTTTTCGATGATTAAGGCGGGATTTACAAAAGTAATGAATTACTCAATTCTGAAGAAGCTGTTACTTTTCGGCTTTTGTATTTCTGCCATGTTTATTGTATATGGTGTATCAAGTATAGCTGGAGCGCTGAACGTTCCTGACGAAAGGTTTATTACCGCAAATAAGGATTACCTGATAATTAAAGATAAAACCTTAGATGTGGATGAATATTTGCAGCTTGAATCGAATCCTGATGTTCAATATTTGATTCCGGGAAACGGACAAGCCAATTTTAAGATTAACTATACAGATTTTCTTCAAACAAGCATTAGCAACGACTCAATTTCGGGCTCACTTACTGATTCAGCAGCATTAACTGAAAAAGATATTAAGGCAGGAAGCTTGCCGACTACACCTTATGAAATTGTCTTGGATGAGTTGGTGTTGAAGAAAGCTCTTAAAAATGGTTCAGCAAAAGAAGCGGGATTTTTCAAAGCCTCAGAATTTATCGGCAGAGAAATCAAAATGCATAATTTGCCTAATTTTAAAATTGTAGGTATAACAGATAAGCATGCTCCGAATATTTATATGGACAGAGCCCAATTCATAAATGTTCTTTCTCAAACTACAGAGCAAGAGGACGGCGGAGCTATGCCGGGTGATGAGCATACCGGCGGAAATGATATTGTTTCAACGGCTATAGCGGAATCTAAAGGGGAAATATCTTGGAAAAGCGGTAAGTGGCCGGAAAATCCTTATGAGGTTTCCGTAAACTACAATAAGAGAGAAGCATATCCTTTAAATAAAGAAATACCAACGAAGATTAACGGTGTCAAGCTAAAGACCGTCGGCTATTTCACTGACCCTTATGACAGGGATATTAAGGTTGTCAGCCCTGAAACCATGAAATACAATGTAATCAAAAAAGCATCAGATATTATAGTTATGCCGAAAGGCGGTACCGCTGCCGAAAAGAAGGCAAACTTATCTAATCTGAAAGACCAGGGCTATAATATATATAGTCTTTACGACAAGAGCAGAGCTGATTATGACAGGCAGAACAAAGACAATGTCAAGACTGCGGTTATCATGGGATGTGTTATTTTGATAATTTCGTTAATTGAAATTTATCTAATAATAAGAGCCTCATTCCTGTCAAGAATAAAGGAGATAGGTGTGTATAGGGCTATTGGCGTTAAAAGGCTTGATATATACAGAATGTTCCTCGGTGAGATTTTTGCAATCACTTCAATGGCTGCAATTCCGGGATTTGCCTTTATGACATATATTGTGATTCAGCTCACTAAAATTCAACAGCTTGAAGGCACCCTTTATATGAGTCCTATAGTTGGACTTATTGCGCTCGGAATTATATATGCAGGCAATATAATCTTTGGACTGATGCCTGTATGGAGCGTTCTAAGAAAGACCCCTGCAGCTATTTTGAGCAGGACTGACGTAGATTAAAAATGGAATTTTTTAACTCAATACAGAGTGTAATAAGCATATTTCTTATAATAGGCTTAGGCTACTATCTGGAATATAGAAAATGGTTGGATGATAATTTCGGCGAGACAATTTCGGCAATAATAACCAAAATTGCCTTGCCGGCATCTATTTTTGTTTCTGTTGTGACAAATCTGGATAAGGATAATTTACTATCATTATCGGGGAGCTTGGTTTTACCGGCTATTTCAACCATAGTGCTGTACCTGATAGGATGGCTGCTTGCAGCGGCATTAAATATTTCACAAAAGAGACGCGGGGTGTTCATTAATGGAATTGCAAACTCCAATATGGTTTTTATAGGGTTGCCCCTAAGCGTAGCTCTATTTGGAAATAAAGGCTTACCCTTTTATCTTCTTTGCTATATAATAAATACCTTATCAACTTGGACATTGGGCATTTATCTAATTTCAAGAGATAACCCGGCTCATTTAGATGAGAGAGCTGAGATGAAGATTAATTTAAAACGCCTTTTGCCACCGCCCCTGGTGGGATTTTTGTCGGCTGTTGCAGTTTTGTTTATAGGAATTGATATACCCGTATTTGTGGGAGATACATTCACCTATGTCGGTAACCTGGTGGCGCCACTTTCCCTCATGTATATAGGGATTATGCTGCGAAAATCAGGACTAAAGCATATTAGATTTAACAAAGATATGTCCGTACCCCTTGTTTGCAGATTTATCGTTTCGCCGGCAGTAACCTTTACAATGTTGGCCATATGTACAGAGGTTATAGGAATGAATCTTCATGTGATGCTTAAAGAGATGCTGTGGATTCAGGCGTCGACACCTATGCTGGTGGTATTGCCTATATTAGCTGCTGAGTATAATGCGGACTCTGAATACGCTACAGATCTGGTGACAACAAGTACGGTGATGTTTATAGTCATACTGCCGATAATGATAAACTTAATGAATGTATTCTATTAAGTTGGTACCGGAAGAAATAGTGGTACCGGAAGAAATAACTGAAGGATAAATTATCATATACAAATAAAGTATATAAATCAAAAACCGGCATCTCGGAGGATGTCGGTTTTCTATGTTACATATGAAGCATTTTTTGATATTGCTCAAAGTTCTCTTTTACTTTTTCTTCAGGCTCCTTAGTGAGCAAGCTTACAGCTATGATTGTAATAAGAGCAGCCAGGAATGCAGGCAGGAGTTCATATGTATCCCAAATGCCGCCCATAGGTCGAACCATATACTTCCAAATGAATATGGTAGCAGCACCTACTACAAGTCCTGCAAGAGCCCCTTCTTTGTTAGCCCTCTTCCAGAACAAGGAACAAAGCATTAGAGGTCCGAAGGTTGCCCCGAAGCCTGCCCAGGCAAATGAAACTATTTCGAATACTGAGCTGTTGGGATTAGACGCAAGAGCAACTCCGATTACTGATATGGCAAGAACTGTAATTCTGGCAACCAGCATTGATTTCTTCTCGCTCATCTGTATTTTCAGGAAATCTCTGAATATGTTCTGGCTTACACTTGAGGATGCAGCCAGCAGTTGAGAATCGGCAGTTGACATAGTTGCGGCAAGAATTCCTGCAAGTATAACTCCGGCAATTAATGCCAGGATTGCCCCGTTGGTGCTCAAAAGATGGGCAACCTTTATTATAATTGTCTCTGATGCAGAGCCGGCAAGGTTAGGAATTGCACCTGCGCTGGTCATGCCGTTTCCAACTATACCGATCATTACTGCAACACCCAGAGAAATTATCACCCAAGTCGTTGCAACTCTTCTGGAAAGCGCAAGCTTGTTTTTATCTCCAATTGCCATAAATCTGAGAAGGATATGAGGCATACCGAAGTATCCGAGTCCCCAAGCTAATGTACCCAGCACCTTAAGGAAGTTATATGGCTGTTCTGTCCCTGTTGCGGTATCAAAGGTTTTGGTAAAGCTTAAATATCCGGGTATCGAATCCGCATTGCCGATTACTGCATCGAGTCCGCCGGCAGCATAGGTGCCAAAGCCGAGGATTGCAACCAGAGCGATGGTCATTACGATGCTTTGGATCAGGTCGGTCGTGCTGGCTGCCAGGAAGCCGCCTAAGGCTGTGTATCCGACGATTACGGCAGCACTGACAACCATGGCTGTAAAGTAATTGATGCCGAATAAGGTTCCGAACAGCTTACCGCATGCAGCGAAGCCGGATGCAGTATAAGGAATGAAGAATATTATGATAATAAGGGCAGCTATGAAGTTGAGGATATTCCTGCTATCTCCAAATCTCTTGCTGAAAAATTCAGGAATTGTAATGGCATCAATTTGATGAGAATAGCTTCTTATTCTCTTAGCTACAATCAACCAGTTCACATAAGTACCAATTACAAGCCCTATGCCGGTCCAAGCTGCATCAGCAACTCCGGACAGGTATGCAACGCCCGGCAAGCCCATCAGCAGCCAGCTGCTCATGTCAGATGCTTCAGCACTCATGGCTGTTACAAATGGACCCAGCGTTCTTCCTCCCAGATAGAAGTCACCGGCACTTTCATTTTTCTTTGAAAAATAAATGCCGACTCCCAGCATTGCGGCCAGATATATAACGATGGATAACATCATCAAAATTTCATAAGATGTCATAAAAAATACCTCCATGATTAAACAAATCTTGAAGGCATTATAACATAAAATATAGTAGACTGAAACACAGAATATAGTCTGAACTAAATATAAAAATAAATGTAGATATAATGAGTAAACCCCTTGAAAAAACCTAAATTTTAAATAAACTAAAAACTATACTAAAAATATAACGAAAAATAAAATATAAAATTTTTTCAAAAATTTTAAACTTAATTGGAATTTTCACCCTGTTTTTTATAGCTATCCAAGAACTGAGGCAATAAAATTCTACTGTATTGAGCAAGGGAATAATCACCGTTGCATAGGCACCAGTCATACATCATTCCTCTCTCCATAAGGGCATATGCCTTGATTACTTCGTTTACCGAAATATCATCACGAAGCTGTCCGTCACTCTGTCCCTCCTGAAGAATTTCTCTGAGCAGCTTGTAGTATGTTCTGTCCTGGTCAAGAAGGTGCCTGTTGCCACGGGTTATAAGCTGGGATGAAAAAAGTCTCGCCAGAAGATCTACGGAAATGGAGTTTTCAATCATAAGAAACAGCTGCTGGTTAATATAGCATAGTTTTTCTATGGCGGAGCCGGCTGGAATTGAGTCTCTAATCTGGTCATACTTTTCATCGAAAATATAGGATAATGAACTCAAAAGAGCATCCTTTCCTTCAAAATAATGGTAGAAGGAACCTTTTGAAGTAGCAGACTCTTCAACAATCTCATCGACGGTTGTATCATCATAGCCCTGCTCGTAAAACAGCTTCCAAGCAGCAGAAATTATTTTTCCCTTAGTGTTTCTGGTATTTTTTTTGCCCATTTAATCATCCCTTTCTGTTATAATATAGTAAGAGTATAACATATTTAGATGGAGGGCGGAATCCAAAGTGAAAGGGATTTTAAGTTTTTTGGAAGAACACAGGGACAGCAAGCCGATATCATTTCATATGCCGGGACACAAGGGCAAGGATTTCTATGAAAGCCTGGGGATGGGCTCCTTTGATAGAGACTGTTCTGATATGGATATTACGGAAATAAGCGGTGCGGACAACTTGTTCCAGCCTGAAGGTATCATTAGAGAAACTATGGATAAGTATAAGAAGCTATATGGCTCTGAAGAGAGCTTTCTTCTTATCAACGGCAGCAGCTGCGGTATTATTGCCGCAATTCTTGCAAGCCTTGAAAGCGGAGGTAAGCTCCTTATGGCCAGAAATAGTCATAAGTCTGTATATAACGCACTCGAGCTGGGGAAAATAGAACCGGTTTATGTTTATCCTAAGCCGACGCGGGAGTACGGCCTTATGGGTCAGATCAGCCCGGAGGATGTGAAGGCAGCCTTGGAGGAAAATCCTGATGTTAAGGCTGTCATTGTGCCAAGTCCGAATTATTATGGAATTTGCAGTGATATCAGATCAATTGCGGATATAAGTCACAGCCATGGAGCCCTGCTGATAGTGGATCAAGCTCACGGGGCACATTTGAAATTTATGAAGGAGACCATGGCGGCAGAAAATCTGGGGGCGGATATTGTAATAAACAGTACTCATAAAACCTTAGCCAGCTTTACTCAAACGGCAATATTGAATCTTTGCAGTGACAGAATTTCCAAGGAGTCTGTCGCACATCATCTTCATCTTCTGGAGAGCACATCACCATCATATTTACTTATGGCATCCCTTGATGTAAATGCAGATATTATACAAAATTATGGTCAGGGCTTGTTTATGGCATGGCAAAAAAACTTGGATTTTTTCTATGATGAGGCTATGTGGATTCGCGGGCTGATGACCATGGATGACCCTAATTTGGACAGGACCAAGATTATTCTGGATATGAGCTACCTGGATCTTACGGGAAGCCGACTGGCACATGAGCTGGAGAAAAGAGGCATTTTTACAGAGCTGTCCGATGGGCCTATAGTAATGTGTATGACAGGAATCGGCAATAAGCGATATGACTATGAAAGGCTGTTAATGGCGCTTTCCGAAATATCTGAGGAGAGAATTGACGAAGCCATAGACAGGGCGTGCAAAAGAGAGGCTCTCAGGGCTGAGTTCGATGAGAGAAGAGACAGGCTTAAGGCAGCAGTTTTTCAGGCTAAATCAAAAGTGGAATTGGATGAAATAGAAAAAAGTCTTCAGGCACTGGAGGACGAAAAGGATTTGTCTTCCGATGAATACCAAAATTATTCTTATGAGCTTGAAGGCGGCGCTGAATGTGTCGGGTTTCCAAAAGGAAAGAAATCTGTTCCCCTGAAAGATTCGGCAGGAGAAGTAGCCGCAACTTGCCTGACTCCATATCCCCCCGGAGTTCCGATTATTTGTCCGGGAGAGGTGATAACTGAAGAGGTGATAAATCACTTAGTCGCTTTGAAAGCTTCAGGGAAAAAGGTTACAGGTCTTGGGGCGGAAGGTACTGTTCTCGTAGCTTCAGAAATAACAACTTAGGTTTGACAAGATAGCCAAAAAACAATATAATATATCAAGCGGTTGCCTTTAAGCAGCTTCGCATACATGGTTTGGGTCCTGCGCAATAGGATGCCGTGAACCTTGTCAGGTCCGGAAGGAAGCAGCAATAAGCGGAAGTTCTTATGTGCCGCAGTTTCGCCTTCTCTAGGGTATGCGAGGCTGCTTGAAGGCAATTTTTATTAGAAAAAAGAGGTTTGTAATGTACACAGCACTTTACAGGGCAGAAAGACCGGAAACCTTTGAACAGGTCATTGGTCAGGAACATATTGTACGGGTTCTGAGGAACCAGGTTGCCACGGACACAGTAAGCCATGCTTATCTTTTTTGTGGTACAAGGGGAACAGGAAAGACGACTGTAGCCAGAATATTAGCGAAGGCGGTTAACTGTACGGATGAGGATGTTCACGGCAGACCTTGTGGAAAGTGTGCAAGCTGTCAGGCGATAAAAAACGGGACCTTTGTGGATGTCTATGAAATGGATGCCGCTTCAAACCGAGGCATTGATGACGCCAGAGATTTAAGAGACAGCACCGGATATGCACCTGCAGCAGGCAGGAAAAAAGTATATATAATCGACGAGGCTCACATGCTCACTCAAGCCGCCTTTAATGCTCTTTTGAAAACCTTGGAAGAGCCGCCGGCAGATGTGATTATGATTCTTGCCACTACGGACCCTCAGAAATTACCTCAAACCATATTATCCAGATGTCAAAGACTGGATTTCAGAAGGATGAACCATCAGCTGTTGATGGAGCATATGAAGGGAATTTGCGAAAAAAGAGGCATAAACATTACCGAGGGAGCTTTGGGAGTATTGGCTGCCAATGCAGACGGCTCTGTGAGAGATGGCTTAAGCCTCCTTGAGCAATGTCTGGCTACAGGTGAGAAGGAAATTACAAGAGAGCTTGCCTTGGAGTATTTGGGTGTCGCATCTCAAGACTTCTTCATAGATCTGGTGAATAAAATCATTAATAACAAGGTTGGTGAAGCCCTTTTAGGCATAAATCAGCTGATTGACAGTGGTAAGGATACGAAACAGCTTACTAAAGATATTTTGGCACACTATAGAAATTTAATGCTGGTAAAATACATTGAAAATCCGGAAAACATGCTGAACCTATCCTCTGAGAATGTAGAGGCCCTGAGAAAACAGAGCTCTTACATGGAGATGGGAAATATAAATCAAGCTATTATGACCTTGGCACAGGCTATTAATGACGGGCGATACTCAACACAGCCAAGAATACTTTTAGAGCTGGCAATTGTCAAGCTATCGACCATGGACAGCCATTTTGTCAGTGAGCCTATTAAATTTGATGCTGAACAAAAGGCAAGGGCTGTGGCTGAAGCCAAGTCGGCAACACAGACACCGGCGTCAGCAACGAAGCCCATAGTCGAGGAAGAAGCACAAGAAAAAAATGTAGTTCCGAATAAAGAAGACAGGGTTATCCTTTGGAACCGGATTTGTGATAGAGCCGGTCAAGTGAGGAAGTCTGTCGGAACCTTGAGAAAGAAAGCGGATTTAGTGGAGGTAGGGGAAAACACCTTCACTTTGAAAGCGGACACAGGTGCGACAAAGCGCAGATTGGAAGAGGCGGAGCAGATTTTGTCAGAAGCGGCCACCATGATTGTAGGCAGACCTCTTAGAATGAAATGTCATATTAATGACACTCCTGATGAAGATGAGGGAGATAAGGCCATGATGGAAGCTCTGTCAAAGATGTTCGGCGATACTTTAAATGTGAAGTAGTCCACCAAAGATACGTGAGAAATTGGAATTTTAGGAGGAAATATAAATGGGAAAAGGAATGAGAGCAGGCAAAAAATCCGGAGGCGGAAGTAAATCGGGTGTCCTGGGTGGCGGCGGAATGCAAAAGCAGCTTCAGCAGATGCAGGCTATGCAGAGAAGGATGGAGGCTATGCAGGCTGAGCTTGAAGAAAAGGAAATTTCAACTACATCCGGTGGCGGCGCAGTAAGCGTAACCGTGAATGGAAAGAAAGAAATTGTAGACCTTAAAATAGATAGGGATGTTGTTGACCCTGATGATGTTGAAATGCTTCAGGATTTAGTTGTTGCCGCAGTAAACGAAGCTATTCGTCAGGTTGAGGAAATGTCCAATAATGAAATGAACAAGCTAACCGGTGGCCTTAATATTCCGGGCTTATTCTAATGAAATCCTATCCTAAACCCCTTGCTAAATTAATAGGTGAGTTTGCCAAGCTTCCCGGTATAGGGAACAAAACAGCCCAGCGCCTTGCCTTTCATCTTTTGTCGCAGGACAAGACGGAAGCTGAGGCTTTTGCCAATGCCATTATAGAAGCCAAGGAGAAGATGAAGTTTTGTTCTGTTTGTGGAAATCTTACCGATGAAGATCCTTGCAGCATATGCAGTGATGCAGGGCGAAGGCAGGATGTAATCTGCGTTGTTGAAACTCCACAGGACTTAATGGCAATGGAGAGAATCAGAGAATTCGACGGGTTATACCACGTTCTTCACGGGGCTATTTCTCCTATGGACGGAGTAGGTCCGGAGGATTTGAATCTGAAGGATTTGATTGTCAGATTGCAGAATAATCCGGTGAAGGAAGTAATTGTCGCAACAAATCCAAATATTGAGGGCGAGGCAACGGCTATGTACATTGCGGGCCTCTTAAAACCGGCAGGAATAAAGGTAACGAGAATTGCCCACGGGATTCCGGTAGGTGGAGATTTGGAATATGCAGATGAAATTACCCTTCTTAAAGCTGTTGAAGGAAGGCGTGAGTTATAGAAATCCAAAAAAGAAATAGAAATTGATAGAAGCTGAGAGTGAGCCTTAATTTTCAGCTTCTTTTTTATTGAGCGATATTGACAATAAAATAACAATATGCTATATTTTAGTTGTGGTGGTAATACCACCGGCTGTTTCTAAGACTGAGAGTGAAGGGAAGGGAGTCAAGAAATGAGCAAACCTAAAGAAAAGAATAGTTTAAGGAAGCAATTTGTTGAAAGTATACAGCATAAAATCCTTTCAGGAGAGCTTTCTGTGGGAACCAAGCTGCCTACGGAGCGACAGCTGGCTGAAGAATTGAATGTTAGCAGACAGGTTATCAACAGCGGTATGGATGAGCTCAAAGCAGCGGGATTTATAAAGGTTGTGCCCAGACATGGCACCTATGTTGCCGACTTTAGGGTGGATGGCAACATAAACACACTGAATGCGATTATGGATTATAAGGGAGAGGACTTAAGAGAAGAAGAGATACGTTCTATTCTTGAGGTTAGATGGGGCCTGGAGCATTTGACAATAAAAAACGCCATAGATAATGCTACCGATGCCGACATCCTTGCCTTGGGGGAGATTGTAAAAAAGCTGGGAGCCGCACAGAGTCCTGAAGAGGCAGCAACGCTTTCCTTTGAGTATCAGATGACCTTGGCAACAATAGGACGTAATACTGTTTTGCCATTGATTATATCCTCCTTTAAGGCACCTACGACTATTTTGTGGGAGAGATTTGTAAGGCTGTATGGAGTAAAAACCCTTTATGATAATACTGCAAGAGCCTTTAAATTTATTGAGGAAAGAGACTATGAGCAGGCTGTAGAATGGTTAAATATAATTTTAAGAGAGACCATTAGCGGAGGTCATAGAATCTATAGAAATTATTAGTTTTATTTTATGAGGAGGGCATTATGCTTTTTCAAATTTATGGCGACCTGTCGATTTATCAGGTTCTAGGATGGATTTTAGTTTTCGCTGGGCTAATAATCACCAATGAAATTCAGCGAAGAAGCAAGATTGGGGGCTATGCGTTCTTTTTAGCACTTCCGGCAGCATTAACGGTGTATTTTATCGCTATATACATTGGAGCTGCACAAGGAGCTGAGTGGGCTTTGAACAATCAAACCTATACTCATATGAACAGCTGGTTCCACTATGCTAAGCTCTATGCAGCAACAGCAGGATGCATTGGTTTCATGCTTCTTAAGTACAAGAAGGGCATCGGCAGGTTGGATTGGTTCAAAGCCTTTCCTTTTGTAATCGTTGCCATTAATATTCTAATTGCAGTAGGCTCTGACTTTGAAAGTGCTGTTAAGGGTAGCATGGCTCTTGCTGAAACCGGATCCAGATGGTGGCTATCATCTGAAGGCGTTTGGTTATATGGCGGATGGTGGAATATAGCTAACGGTATTGCCGGAATCGTTAATATTTTCTGCATGACAGGCTGGTGGGGAATTTATTCTTCCAAGAAGAAGGATGACATGCTATGGCCTGATATGACCTGGATGTATATTTTAGCATACGATGTGTGGAATTTTGAGTACACATACTTGAATCTGCCAACTCATTCATGGTACTGCGGTTTGGCTCTTTTGCTAGCTCCAACCGTTGCAGCTATGTTCTGGAATAAGGGCGGATGGATTCAAAATCGTGCGAATACCCTTGCTACCTGGTGTATGTTTGCTCAGGTATTTCCGTTGTTCCAGGATGCCGGTGTATTTTCCGTATTACCGACGATGTATGCAGACGGATTTATGAACCCGGATGTTCACCCTCAGGCAGTTGCTCCACAGGCTATGGGATTTATTGCTGTTCTGTCTATTCTTGTTAATCTGGCAGTCTTAGGGGCAGTTATTAAGAAGGCAAAGAAGCTGGGAGTTAATCCATATAAGCATGAGATTTGGGCAGGAACAAAGGATTATGATGAAGCCTTGGCAAGAAGCCTAAATTATAACTAGGGCGATAAGGTTATCATTAATTCAGGTGAATAAAAAGGAAGGCGACCTATGGGTGACATAAAGGTAATTGAAATTAAAAAAAGCGTATATGCCGATAATGATGAAAGGGCTGATTTGCTCAGGAGAGAGCTTAAGGAAAAAGGGATTTTTTTGATGAATTTAATGTCATCTCCCGGTTCAGGAAAGACAAGTACTCTGAAGCAAATTATTGCTGCTATGAAGGATAAGTACCAAATAGGCATTATGGAGGCGGATATTGATTCGGATGTGGATGCTGTGGCTATAGCTGAAACCGGTGTGAAGGCCATACAGCTGCATACAGGAGGCATGTGTCACTTGGATGCAGACATGACGAGGCAAGGTCTGGAAGCCTTGGAGGTAGACGGGATTGAGCTGGCAATTTTAGAAAATGTAGGAAATTTGGTCTGCCCTGCGGAATTTGATACGGGAGCTGCTAAAAATGTCATGATACTTTCCGTTCCGGAGGGTCACGATAAGCCTCTGAAATATCCGCTGATGTTTTCCATATGCGATGTTGTTTTGATTAACAAAATAGACGTAATTGAGCACTTTGACTTTGACCTTCAACAGTGTAGGCAAAATATACTTATGCGCAACAAGGATGCTGTAATAATTCCGATTTCGGCGAAGACAGGTGAAGGTATAGAGGAATTTACAGAGTGGCTTAGCCAAGAAATAGAAAATATGAGGTAAAGAATATGTCAATAAATAAGCCGGACTATATTAAAGATGAGGGGCCGATAAGGGAGCCGATTGCCAAGCTGGCAAAGCTTATTACAGATAGAATCCCGCAGAAATTGCCCTTCGTTAAAATTACTAAGGATGACCCGGAATACTGGGGCTTAGCAGCAATAGCCACTGATGAAGAGGCTCTTTTGGCATTGAAACTGGGCGTGAGAAAGCCAAGAACCTTTGCTGAAATACAGAAGCTTTCAGGGATAGAAGCCAACAAGCTGGAGGCTATGCTTGAGCACATGTCTTATACAGGTCTTTTAGAATATAACTGGGAAAACCTTGACGGAAAAAATCCTGATAATGAGAAGAGATGGGTGCTTCCGATGTTTGTACCGGGCATCGGAGAATTTACTAATATGAATCAGGAGCTTTTAGATGAGCATCCTGAGCTGGGCAGATTTTTTGAGAGAATGACAAAGCTTCCTTTGGAAAAGGTTACTCCAATGGTACCTCCCGGGGGAGCAGGTATTGGAATGCACGTAATTCCTGTAGAAAAGGCGATTTCTATGGAAGAAAAATCCATATCAATTGAACACATTTCCCATTGGCTTGAAAAATATGATGGTAAGTATGCAGCTAGCCCATGCTCCTGCCGTATGTCCAGAAAAACCTATGATGAGGGCTGCGCAGATGATCATCACGATTGGTGTATTGCCATGGGAGATATGGCAGATTATGTAGTTGAGACCAATAAAGGCGGAAGATACATCGACAAGGAGGAGGCCCTTAGAATATTTAAAAAGGCTGAAGACAATGGCTTCGTTCATCAAATTACGAACATAGACGGAGAGGATAAGATTTTCGCTATTTGCAATTGTAATGTCAATGTATGCTATGCTCTCAGAACCTCTCAGCTCTTCAATACACCTAATATGTCTAGGTCTGCATATGTTGCCAGGACAAAAAAGGAGAACTGCGTAGCTTGCGGCAGATGTGTAGAATATTGTCCGGCAGGAGCGGTAAAGCTGGGACAGAAGCTATGTAAAAAAGACGGTTCCGAGGTGGAATATCCTAAACAGATTTTGCCTAGTGAGAAAAAATGGGGCAAAGAAATGTGGGATGAGGATTACAGAGACAACAATAGAATTAACTGCCATGATACGGGCACGGCGCCATGTAAGACAGCCTGTCCGGCTCATATTGCAGTCCAAGGTTATTTGAATATGGCATCTCAAGGCAGGTATAAAGAAGCCCTTGCTCTAATAAAGAAAAACAATCCGCTTCCGGCGGTATGCGGCAGAATTTGCAATAGAGCCTGCGAGGACCAATGCACCCGAGGAGCTATAGACAGGCCGGTTGCCATTGATGAGGTAAAGAAGTTTATAGCTGAACAGGATTTGAGGGAGGAAACCAGATTTGTTCCTGAGAAGGTAGTTCCTGCTGTTAAGGGCTATTTTGATGAAAAGGTAGCCATAATAGGAGCAGGACCGGCAGGACTGTCCTGTGCATTTTACTTGGCAGAGATGGGATATTCCCCAACTGTATTTGAAAAAAATGAAAGACCCGGCGGAATGCTGACCTATGGAATTCCTACATTTAAACTGGAAAAGGATGTTATTATGGCAGAAATTGACATAATAAAGGAGATGGGAGTTACCATTAAAACCGGTGTGGAGGTCGGAAAAGATATAACTTTAGATCAGCTCAGAAAAGAAGGATACAAAGCATTCTATGTGGCGATAGGCTGTCAGGGAGGCAGAGGTCTTGGCCTCGATGGTGAAGATGCAGAGGGAGTTATGACTGCAGTAGACTTCCTGCATGAAACTGCTCAGAGAGAAGCCTTTGATATTGAAGGTGATGTAGTTGTAATCGGTGGCGGAAATGTTGCCATTGATGTGGCGAGGACTGCATCAAGATGTGCAAAGGATAGCATAAATATCAGCATGTTCTGCCTGGAATCCAGAGAGATTATGCCTGCCGGCGGCGAAGAAATTCAGGAGGCCGAGGAAGAAGGCGTTGTAATCAATCCGGGATGGGGTCCAAAGGAAATAATTTCTGAAAAGGGAAAGGTAAAGGCGGTTGTTTTAAGAAAATGTATATCCGTCTTCGATGAGAACAAAAAATTTGCTCCGGTCTATGATGATGACAATTGCATAACTGTTCCGTGCAGCCATCTATTCCTTTCAGTAGGACAATCGATTATATGGGGAAATCTTTTAGCCGGCACTAAGGTGAAGCTGGGAAAAGGCAATGGTGTAATAGCAGATGGCCTTACTTACCAGACTGATGAAAAAGATGTGTTTGCAGGCGGAGATGTCTACACCGGTCCAAGCTTTGCAATCAATGCAATTGCTGCCGGAAAGCAGGGAGCGATATCTATACATAGATTTGTTCAGCCTAAGGCATCCTTAACAATAGGAAGAAACAGGTATGAGTTTATCAGTATCGACAAGGAAGACATCAGCATAATGAGCTATGACAAGGCAGGAAGACAAGAGGTTAGGCTTGACAGCAGCATTGACCATAGGAAGTCCTTTAGAGATGCTCATTTGCCATTTACAGAAGAGCAGGTTAAGGCTGAAACATCCAGATGCTTGTCCTGTGGAGCCTCTGTCGTAGATGAGAACAAATGTATCGGATGTGGTCTGTGTACAACTAAATGCGAATTCGATGCTATCCATCTTTACAGAGACAATCCGGACTGTTCCACTATGAGAAAAGCGGAAGATAAGCTTAAGTATATTCTTCCTTATGCGGCGAAGCAGGCAATAAATATTAAGCTTGGAAGAAAGAAGTAGCGCTATGCATGAGCTTGGAGTGGTATTTCACATTATTAGGAGCCTTGAAAAGGTGGCAAAAGAAAACAATGTGTCTAAAATAAATTCAGTAACCCTGCAATTGGGAGAGGTATCTACGGTCATTCCTTCTTACTTAAGCAGCTGCTGGAAATGGGCAGCTGCAAAAAATGAGTTGCTTAAAAGAGCAGAGCTCATAATAGAAAAAATAGACGCCGTTACCCGTTGCGATAGCTGTGGAGCGGAATATTCAACTGTTGAACATGGAAAGCTTTGCCCTGAATGTGGCAGCCAAGAGACTTGGCTTTTACAAGGAATGGAATTTCTCATAAAAGAGATAGAAGCTGAATAGGTAAGATTAAAGCCTCGTGGAACTGACACGGGGCTTTGAAATTTACATTGTTATTAAAATCAGTCATGAGGCTTCTTATAAAATCTTCCGTTGATCTGCTCGGTCTTCAATACGTTTATAAAGGCCTTATGGTCTACGGCCTGAATTTCGTTTATTACTTTATCGACCTCATCGCTGGAAACAACTGAATAAAGCATGTTTCTATCAG
Organism: Peptostreptococcaceae bacterium pGA-8; assembly: GCA_900112915.1. Lineage (GTDB taxonomy): Bacteria > Bacillota > Clostridia > Peptostreptococcales > Anaerovoracaceae > S5-A14a. Next base: position 50,587 of record FONK01000003.1, read on the forward strand.
TGCCCTGATAGCATCCGGTCCCTGTAAATAGGGTGGCATCATGATGAGTTACCTCTTTAATTCTACCATAAACGGCACTCGGCTGATCCGTAATTATTATGAGGGTATGCTTGCGATACCTCTTAAACAGTGTTGAAATAACCTGAGTAGTGCAATATTGAAATATTATGGAGTACATAGCCCTGTCAAATCCGAACAAAACACCTGCAATAAACAGGATGCAAATATTGCCTAAAAGAATATAGTTCCAAGCATCGATTCCATGCTTTTCCGACATGTATATTGATATAAAATCAGTTCCGCCGGCACTGGCACCTACTATTAGACATAACCAAATAGCAAAGCCGTTAATGACACCTCCAAAGATGCATATGAGCAATACATCATAGGTTATTACTATATCAGGCAATAAATCAACCACGATACTGCTAAGTAAAATGACAAAAAGTGAATAGAAGGTAAACTTTTTACCCAGCCACTTTATTCCAATATACACCGGCACCAGATTAAGAGGTATGTAGATTGTCGTATATGATAGCCTGATGTCTGCGTACTTATCCAGGATTTGCTGAATCAGCAGGGTCATTCCGGTGAACCCTCCGGGGAAGAGACCACCCGTTCTGACAAAGCTTTTAATGTTAAATCCAATGATTACGGCACCTAACACCACAAACAGGAATCTCTTTCCGACTCTATAAGCGGGGTGCTTTTTGGCAAATTTACTCGGCATCCTTTTCCCTCCAATTTACAAAATTTATTATAACACAGCTAAAAGATAATGTAATATGAATTTTACAAAATCAAGTTTTTTATGAAATTTAGTTGACAGCCTTTTTCAAAGTGGTATAATTAGCGTATCGCTTTATCACCAACAAGTGATAAAGCGATATGGCTGCACAGAACAAATATGCAGCCGTAGATATTAAGATATTAAATGCTAGGAGATGAAATATGGATAATAAAACCGATGCTAAAGGCAAGTTTAAGTCTAATTTCGGATTTCTGATGGCTGCCATCGGTGCAGCGGTAGGCTTAGGCAATATTTGGGGGTTTCCATTTAAGATGGGAAGAGGCGGAGGATTCGCCTTCCTTGCCATCTATATAATTTTAGCTGTAGTTGTAGGATATTGCTGCATGCTTGGTGAACTTTCCATTGGAAGAAAGGCCGGTAAGGCGTCAATAGGTGCATATGGCAAGATGGATAAGCGGTTCACTTTTAACGGATGGTTCGCCACCTTGACACCTGTGCTGCTCCTTTGTTTTTACTGCACCCTGGGAGGCTACTGCCTTAAATACACCGTCGCAAATTTTGGTGAACTGATAGGAGCATCCTTTGGAACTACAGGAGTACCCAGCGAAGCCTTTTTTGCCGGGTTTATTACGGATACCTCTCAAGCTTTAGTTTACGGAATGCTGTTTTTAATCGCTACAATTCTGATTGTAATGGGCGGAGTATCCGGGGGAATAGAAAGATTTTCGGTAATTGCAATGCCGGCATTGTTCGTCATGCTTTTAGTAATCGTGGTGCGCAGCGCAACTCTTCCCGGAGCTGTGGAAGGGTTAAAGTTCATGTTCAAGCCTGATTTTGAGGTGTTCAAGGGAACGGGATGGATAAGTGTCCTCGCCTTGGCAGGCGGTCAGATGTTCTTCTCCCTATCCTTAGCTTCAGGATGCTTGATTACATATGGCTCTTACCTTGATAAGAGTGAAAGCCTTGAAAAAAATGCAGCAATCATTATTATAGCTGACACAATTGTAGCCCTATTGGCGGGAGTAGCCGTTATGCCGGCAGTATTTGCCTTCGGCCTTGACCCGGCTGCGGGTCCGGGTCTTTTGTTTGTAACCCTACAAACCGTATTTAATTCAATGGGTACAACCGGAGCTGTGTTCGGCTTTATATTCTATTTCTTGGTGTTCATTGCAGCGCTGACATCGTCCATCGGCATGATAGAGGGAGCGGCCTCCGCCTTTATGGATAGAATGATTGAAAAGGGCAAAAAAGCCAACCGCATGCGGGTTGTGTTGATAATAGGAGCTGTGGCAGGAGCCGGAACTGTCCTTGTTTCTGCAGATGCACTGGGAAAGGGCAATTTACCTCATTTATTTGGATTCGACAATTGGATTGATACTATTGATTTGTTTGCGGAAGGTTTTATGATGCCTATAGGCGGTTTGATTATGGCTGTTTTGCTCGGTTGGATTCACCCTTTTTATGTGGATGATGAGGTCAAATTGAGTTCAAGCTTTAAAAGTCAAAAATTTTTCCATGGTGCTGTTAAGTGGATTGCGCCGATATTTATGCTGTTTATCCTTATAGGACAGATAAATGATTTTTTCAAGCTGGGATTATTTTAGCCTGAAAATTTTGGCATTGCTATAGCCCAGAATATATGCTCGGGTAGATGGGAGAGCCTTTCTACCCAATTTTTTTGTCTATACATAAAAATATTTTGTGTTTTAAAACAAATTATTTTTAATTTTTATATTTTTATTGACAAATTTTTTGGTGCGTGTATAATGTTGACATTACATTATTTTATGAGGAGGTCGTTCATATGGAACAGACAAAGAAAGGACAGTGGGGCAGCCAATTTGGATTTCTGATGGCAGCAGTAGGATCCGCGGTAGGCCTCGGGAATTTATGGGGATTCCCGTACAAGATGGGTAAAAGTGGCGGATTTGCATTTTTAATGATATATTTGGTCTTAGTAATTTTTGTAGGTATTATTATTACATTAACAGAGCTCAGCTTAGGAAGAAAGTCCGGAAAGGGTGTAATTGGAGCATATGGATCAGTTAGCAAGAAATATTCCTTCCTGGGATGGTTTGCTACTATTTCACCATTCTTGATTTTATCATTCTATTCGATGCTTGGCGGATACACAATTAAATATGCAATTGCAAATTTTGGAGACATCTTTGGCGCCGGCTGGGGTGTAAACGGTGTGGACAGCGGAACCTTCTTCCAGGGCTTCTTCACCGATCAGCTACAGACTTCATTGTATACAGCGGTATTCGTAATTCTTACGGTTTTGATCGTAAGAGGCGGAGTATCCGGGGGTATAGAAAAGTTTTCCAAAATCGCAATGCCGGCCTTATTCTTTATGCTTCTTGCTGTAATCGTTAGAAGCGTTACCCTTCCGGGAGCCGGAGCAGGATTGGAGTTTATGTTTAAGCCTAATTTTGAAGTGTTTAAGGGTAGCGGTTGGCTAAGCGTCCTTGCAGCTGCCGGCGGACAGATGTTCTTCTCACTGTCCTTAGGAATGGGCATAATGGTTACATATGGTTCTTATGTTCAGAAGAAAGAGGATTTAAAATTCAATGCGGTTGTAATTCCATTTGCAGATACCTTAATTGCTGTTTTAGCAGGATTGGCGGTAATGCCGGCGGTATTTGCTACAGGACTTGATCCTGCCGGTGGACCGGGACTTCTGTTTGTAACTCTACAGACCGTATTCGATTCTATGGGAGCGGCAGGTCCGGTATTCGGCTTCTTGCTATATTTCCTAGTATTCATTGCAGCTATAACATCTTCAATTTCTCTGTTGGAGACAGTTGTTGCTGTAGTTGTGGATAAGAAGGAAGCTGATAATAAGCCATACAACAAGAAAAATATAGTTCTCGCCGTAGGTGCTGTTATTTTGGCAGAGGCGGTATTTGTATCCATGGACGGACTTGGAACACATAACTTCCCGCAGATTTTGGGACAGTCAACTTGGCTTGACAGCTTTGACTTAATTTCAGAAGGCTTCCTAATGCCGTTGGGCGCTTTAATTACAGCGGTGCTTTTCGGATGGTTTAGAAAAGGACATTTAGATGATGAAATTGAGCTGAACGGTGAATTCAAGTGGAAAAAGGTATACTACTTCTGCTTAAGATTTGTAGCTCCACCGGTAATGCTCCTGGTTTTACTTGGTCAGCTGGACAGCTTCTTCAAGTTGGGCTGGTTCAATTAATGATAAAGCTATAAAACAATCGAAATACTTTGACGCAAAAAAGCCGGAGGCTCTGAGGGAGCATCCGGCTTTTGTAGTTAAAGTCTGCATTTATTTATTTCCTATCAGGGCAATCGCTTTTATTTTGCAATATCACCAACACCGTTTAAAATAAGTCGAGGACGATATGGGAATTGCTTGATTGTTTCCATAGTTGATACACCGGATAAGACTAAGACCGTATCAAGACCTGATTCTATGCCTGCAACAATATCCGTATCCATTCTGTCTCCTATAATAGCCGCCTCGTCAGAATGAACTCCCAGGAGCTTAAGTCCGGTTCTCATCATAAGAGGATTTGGCTTACCGATATAGTAGGCAGTTTTTCCTGTAGTCATTTCAATGGGTGCCATCAGGGTCCTGCAAGCGGGAATGAAGCCGTCGGGAGCAGGACCGGTCAAGTCGGAATTTGTTCCGATAAGCTTTGCTCCCTTTTCCACCAGCCTGGTTGCCAGCAAGATGCTTTCGTAATTATAGGCGGTTCCTTCACCAATTACGACATAATCAGGGTCAATCGGGTTAATGGTAATTCCAACATCATAAAGAGCATTGGTCAGTCCGGCGTCCCCTATTACATAGGCACTGCAATTAGGCGCCTGGCTATCAAGGAATTTAGCTGTTGCAAGAGCGCTGGTGTAAAAATGACCGGGGTCAACCTCCATGCCCATACGAGCCAGCTTCATCGCCAATTCTTTTTGAGAAAGATTGCTGGCGTTAGTCAAAAATAGAAAGTCCTTATTCTCTTTATAGAGCCAATCAACGAAGTCTGTAACACCGGGTAACAGCTTATTGCCGTGATATATAACTCCATCCATATCTATAATAAAACCCTTTTTCTTTTTTAATTCTTCCATATTATAAAACCTCCTATAAGCTTTAATAATCAGTATTTGTGTAAGGCATCTGTTCAGCTAGGAATAATCTATCCAAGGCTTCGACAAAAGAGTCGTCGGACAGGGTTACGGCTCCAAGTCTAACCAGGGCATTAATTCGAGCACTTCCCATGAGTACAGCGGATAAATCTGACAGCTTGATTCTCATAAATACATCTGAACCGGAGCTGAAGGGCTCGCAGGACATGCGACTCACCTTACTATTACCTTCATCAGGCTGAAATAAAACACCAAGCTTTTCAATGTCGCCGCCATCCTCTGATGTGACGGTAATTCCAACTGAAAGAGTGTAATGAGGGAACTCCCTGTAATAGGATGCAGCTATGAATCTGGGCAGGTCCGGAATTTTATACATGGTTCCGAGAGCCTGAGTGTTGGTCTGTAGGAATCCGAAGTCGTAGTAGTTTCCTGTAACATCCTGAGGACTGGTCAAGATATGATAAAAATCCTCTTCTCCCGTAGTTAAAATCACCGATGAAGCAAGGTCACTCTGCATTCTAAGTCCGTGAAGCAGTTTTCTGAGAACTGTGCTGTTGGAATATATCAGCTCCTTTACCTCTATGTGATTTATGGTGTAGTTGGCAGAGCTGTCGTTGATAATTTTAAAGGCTGCGTAGCCTTCGAGAAATTCATCATCATAGCAGCCGATGTATTTTGTGTCACAATCTTCCTTTATATCCCTTATTTCCTCACTGAATTTTTTGAGGGCACCGTGGTTATGCTCAGCGAAATCCTCGTAGCAGCTAAGCACATCGCCTATTTGGGATTTGTCTAAAAGCTCAAGGGTTAAAGCGGAGTCCGTGGCGCTTTTCGGCAGTTGGTCTGTAGGAATATGAAATCTTGTCATCCTTGTTCCACAGCCATAACCTAGACGCCTATAAAAGTCCACTCTAAAAGGCAGTAGTAGAGATACTAAGGCACCCGATTTTTTTGTGTAGTCCTCGAAGAACTCAACCATCCTTCCGGCAATCCCCTGCTTCTTGTAGATTGGATGCACCCCCAATGCCATAAGACCGGTTGCGGGAACCATTTTTCCATATAAATTCATTGAAAAATCAATGAGCTTCATGGTAGCTACAAGCTTGTTGTCCTGAAAGTATCCGAAAAAATTGATATCATCGAAGTCAGACATAGCCTTTAGGGTCTTTTCTGTGTAGTATCGTATTCCGTCCGCAGATAAGTCCTTACCGGAGGGATAGGCGTTAAGATATATTTCTATGTACTGATGAATATCACCCGGGTGAAGCGGTCTTATTATGTGGCCATTTTCAAATTCTTGGGAAAAGTCAAAATTCATTGGTTAGCCTCCATTCTCATTTCTTTTCAAGACTATGATATATTAAAGTAAGGATAAACTCAATCTATATTTATTTTTTGTTTAGTTCTATGTCTTATAGTGAATTAATAAGGTAATTTAACTTTTGGAGGAATAAAATATGTTTAGAGAAATGCGCAGAAAAAAACAGCTTCTTGACGAGGCGATAACCTTAGAAATACTCGAAAAACGCACATCGGGAACCTTGGCTCTTATGGGAGATGACGGGTATACATACTCGTTGCCCATCAGTTTTTTGTATAAGGATGGGGTGTTCTATTTTCACGGCAGCAAGGTGGGACACAAGGTAGACGCTATGAGAAAGCACAATAAAGTCTCTTTTTCTGTCATTGATCAAGACCGTGTTATTCCGGAGGCCAACACCACTCATTTTCGAAGTGTAATTGCTTTTGGCACCATTGAGCTGATTGAAGACGATGTGGAAAAGCGTAAAGCGATTGAAATCTTTGCCTATAAGTTTGCTCCCGGGGACAAATATAAGGAAAGCAGAGAGAAGGAAATCGAGCTGGATTTTAACAATTTTATGGTCTACAAGATGACTGTTGAGCATATGACGGGCAAGGAACATTTGGCGTTGGTAAATCAGCGAAAGTTGTAATGGTTAAAGTATATATAGGAAAGGATGAAAAATATGTTTGGACTATTCGGACCTAATATTGAAAAGGGTCTCAGGGAATACAGAGAATGTGAAAATGGCGTTCTTATTGATGTTAGAACTGAAGAGGAATTTCAGAATGGTAGAATCCCCGGCAGTATAAATGTGCCGCTGGATAAGCTTAACAGGGTCAAAATCCCTAAGGGGAAGCTATTCATATATTGCCATAGTGGCGGCAGAAGCGCTCAGGCGTGTAATTATTTGAAGAGAGTCGGCAGAGATGCTACTAATATTGGAGGGATTGCTTCATACAAGGGAGAAATAGAAAGGTAGGTGTGATAAAGTGAAGGTAGTTATTGTTGGAGGTGTTGCCGGTGGTGCAACCGCAGCAGCCAGACTTAGAAGGTTGGATGAAAAGGCCGAGATTATAGTCCTGGAAAGAAGCGGCTTTGTTTCTTACGCAAACTGCGGACTTCCTTATTATATAGGCGATGTTATTACTGATAAGAGAGAGTTAACCCTACAGACACCTAAAAGCTTTAAGCGCAGATTTAATATAGATGTTAGAACATCCAATGAGGTTCTGTCAATCGATCGTGCTGATAAAAAAGTCGTGGTCAAGGATTTGACAAGCGGCGATGTTTACGAGGAGTCCTACGATAAGCTGGTCTTAAGCCCTGGTGCAAGGGCCATGTGGGTAGATATAGAAGGACTGGACAGCTCCAAAACCTTTACTCTTAGAACTGTTGAAGATACCTTTGCCATTAAGGCTTTCGTCGACAGGAAGAAGCCCAAGACTGCGGTAATTATTGGAGGAGGCTTCATTGGACTGGAGATGGCGGAAAATCTAAAAGAAATCGGAGTGGATGTCTCCGTACTAATAAGAGGAAATCAGGTTATGAGACCTTTTGACCATGATATGGCTGTTATCATTCATGCTTACATGAGAGGTAAGGGCATCGATCTCAGACTTCATCAAAGTCCGGATGATTATGCCAAGGCTACAGCGTCAGCTGATTTGGTAATTATGGCAACGGGTGTTGCACCGGAAAGTAAGCTGGCGGAGGAGGCCGGTTTGGAGCTTGGACCTAAAAAGTCCATAGTCACGGATAAGCACATGAGAACCTCGGATTCTGACATTTATGCAGCAGGAGATGCCGTTTTGACAGAGCATTATGTAAGTGGTGAGAAGGTGTTGATTCCGCTTGCCGGTCCGGCAAATAAGCAGGGCAGAATAATAGCTGATAACCTTTGTGGTATCCCAAGCACATACAGAGGTTCACAGGGTTCATCCATACTGAAGCTATTTGAGCTTACGGCAGCAGCCACAGGTCTAAATGAAACTACAGCAAAAAAACTGGGTATGGATTACGGGAAGGTAGTATTGAATTCCCAATCCCATGCTTCCTACTATCCCGGTGCTGAGCCTATGTTTACAAAGGTAATCTTTGAAAATAAGACAGGTAAGATTTTAGGGGCTCAGATTATTGGAAGCAGCGGTGTAGACAAGAGAATTGATGTTTTTGCAACAGCAATACACGGAAAGATGACAGCCGATGATTTAAAGGATTTAGAGCTTGCATACGCACCACCCTTCTCTTCGGCAAAGGACCCGGTAAATATGGCAGGCTACGTCATTGAGAATGTTTTGTCCGGCAGAGTAAAGCAATTCTTCCCTGAAGATGTGGAGGCTCTAATTGACAGAGATGATGTTTGCCTTCTTGACACAAGAACTGATGAAGAATTTGCAGAGGGTCACCTTCCGGGGGTTATTCATATTCCGGTTGACCGGCTTAGAGAAAGATTGAATGAGCTTCCTAAGGATAAGAAGCTTTACATAAATTGCTACTCAGGACTCAGAAGCTATATTGCTTGCAAAATACTGGCAGGCGAGGGATATGACTGCTACAATCTATCCGGCGGATATGGTTTTTATGAGTACCTTATTTCAGAAAGGGCTTATGACTCGTCTTTGAGATACCCTTGTGGAGTGAAAAAATGACACGGTTTAAAATACATTCGACATATGAGCCTACGGGAGACCAGCCTGAGGCTATCTCCCGTCTTGTTGAAGGCTTTAGAGGCGGAAAAAATTATCAAACCCTCTTAGGTGTTACAGGCTCAGGAAAAACCTTTACCATGGCCAATGTCATCGAGCAGATGCAAAAGCCCACGTTGGTTATTTCTCATAATAAAACTCTTGCAGCCCAGCTCCATGGAGAGTTTAAGGAAATGTTCCCTGAAAATGCGGTGGAATATTTCGTGTCATACTATGATTATTACCAGCCTGAAGCCTATGTTCCATCCACAGATACTTACATTGAAAAGGACTCGGACATCAATGAGGAAATAGAAAAGCTCCGTCACTCGGCGACAGCTGCCCTGGCAGAACGAAAGGATGTAATTATTGTTGCCAGCGTTTCATGTATATATGGCCTGGGAAGTCCTTTTGATTATGAAAATCAAATGCTGTCCTTGAGGCCGGGAATGGAAAAATCAAGGCGAGATATTTTGAGGAAGCTGGTGGACATACAGTATACCAGAAATGATATGGCCTTCGACAGAGGAAGCTTTAGAGTGAGAGGGGATGTAATTGATGTTTTCCCTGCCGGCTCAGATAAGGCAATAAGGATAGAGCTTTTCGGAGATGAAATAGAGAGCCTTAAGGAGATGAACCCCATAACAGGTGAAATTTATGGACTGAGAAACCATGTGGCAATCTATCCCGCATCCCACTATGTCACATCCGCTGAAAATATGGAAAAGGCACTTGTAACCATCGAAGAGGAGCTGGAGGATAGAATAAGATGGTTCACCGATAGAGGAAAGCTGATTGAAGCACAAAGGATAGAGCAAAGAACCCGCTATGATATGGAAATGCTCAGAGAGGTAGGAAATTGTAAAGGCATAGAGAATTACTCTCGTCATATAAACGGATTGCCTCCGGGCATAAGACCCTATACCTTAATAGACTATTTCCCTGATGACTTTATGATTATGATAGACGAGTCTCATGTAATGCTTCCGCAGCTGAGAGCCATGTATGCCGGTGACAGAAGCAGAAAGCAGTCGCTGGTGGATTATGGGTTCAGGCTTCCATCCGCCCTTGACAACAGGCCTCTTCAATTTCCTGAATTTGAGAAATTGGCAAAGAATTGTTTATATGTCAGTGCAACTCCCGCAGCTTATGAGAAGGATAAGGCCGGGGGAATTTCCGCTGAGCAAATTATAAGACCTACAGGGCTTTTAGATCCTCCAATTGATGTACGACCTACAGAGGGGCAGATAGATGACCTGATAAAGGAGCTTAAGATTGCTTCAGAAAAGGGGCAGCGTTCATTTATAACGACTCTTACCAAGAAGATGGCTGAAAGCCTGACGGATTTCCTTAAGGGCGTCGGAATCAAGGTGCGTTATCTCCACTCCGAAGTGGATACTCTGGAGAGACTGGAGATAATAAGAGATTTAAGACTGGGAGTTTTCGATGTTTTGGTTGGAATCAACCTTCTGAGAGAGGGGCTTGATGTGCCGGAGGTCTCGTTGGTTGCCATAATGGATGCAGACAAAGAGGGCTTTCTCCGAACGGAAACTTCTTTGATACAGACCATAGGAAGAGCCGCACGAAATGTAGACGGTCGTGTTATAATGTATGCTGACAAAATAAGCAAGGCTATGAGGGTTGCCATAGATGAAACCAATAGAAGGCGTCAGCTTCAGGACAGATACAACAAAGAAAAGGGCATTACACCACAGGGCATCCGAAAATCTGTCAGAGCTGTCATCGAGGCTACTAAAACCTACGATGAGGAAGCTGATTACAAGGCGATGAAGCCCGGTGAATTAACAAAGAAAGAATTGAAAGCCTACATTGAAAAGCTGGAGAAGGAAATGAAGCAGGCAGCAAAAGATTTGCAGTTTGAGAGAGCTGCCGAGCTTAGAGACTTGGTTTTTCAGTACAAGGCTAATCTATAGAAAATGACGGTATTTGAATGGAAAACAACATTATAATTAAAGGGGCAAGAGAAAACAACTTAAAGGGCATAGATGTGACAATTCCCAGAGATAAGATGGTGGTTCTTACCGGTCTGTCCGGTTCAGGAAAATCATCATTAGCTTTTGATACTATCTATGCAGAGGGTCAGCGAAGATATGTAGAGAGCCTTTCCGCCTACGCAAGGCAATTCCTTGGGCAGATGGACAAGCCCAATGTTGAGCAAATTGACGGACTTTCCCCGGCAATATCAATAGACCAAAAAACTACAAGTAAAAACCCAAGGTCTACAGTGGGAACAGTGACTGAGATACATGACTATTTAAGACTTCTATATGCAAGAATAGGCAAGCCTCATTGCCCAATCTGTGGAAAAGAGATTTCAAGTCAGACTGTGGATCAAATTGTAGATGCGATTATGGAGACGGGAGAGGGTGCAAGAATTATGATTCTGGCGCCTGTAATAAGAGATAGAAAAGGCGAGCATGAGAAGCTTCTTGAAAGAATCAGGAAGGAAGGCTTTACCAGGGTCAATGTTGACGGCGAGATTAAAATTCTTGGAGAGGATGAAATCAAGCTGAAAAAGACCTTCAAGCATACTATTGAAATTGTCGTAGACAGAATAATTGTGAAAAAGGGGCAGGAAGGCAGAATTGCAGAGGCGGTTGAAATGGCCATCAGTCATGGAGACGGTCTTGTAGTGTGTCAAACCGTCGCATCGGATGATAATTCGGACGCAATCAGAAAAACCTTTTCCACCAAGTTTTCCTGTCCTGACCATGGGGTCAGCATCGAAGAGCTGGAGCCGAGGATGTTTTCCTTCAACAGCCCATTTGGAGCATGTGAAGAGTGCAACGGGCTGGGGTTCACACAGAAAATAGACCCAGGCTTAATTGTTGACCTGGAAAAGACAATTCCCAACGGAGCTTTGAGCAAAATTTTTGCTTCTATGGAATTTTCCGGATACTATAGACAGGTTATCGATGTCCTTGCCCGTGAGCATGGGGTGGATATAAATAAACCTCTGGGAACATTGCCGCAGGCCTTCATAGATGAAGTGATGTATGGCACAGGTGACAGAAAGCTTAAATATACCTATGTAAGCAAGACCTCCGGAAGAACCTCCAATATGAATCATACCTTTGAAGGGGTAATAAACAATGTAGAAAGGCGATATAGAGAAACCAATTCTGACTTCATGAAGGAAAAAATTCAAAAGTATATGGCAACCAAACCATGTACATCCTGTGGAGGCAGGCGTCTAAAGCCTGAAGTTTTAGCAGTTACAGTAGGGGGCAAGAATATATCGGAAGTAAGCGATATGTCCATAACCGAGGCATACGACTTTTTTGCTCAGCTGAAGCTATCGGAGAAGGAAGCTATCATTGGTGAGCAAATCCTCAAAGAAATACGAGAGAGGCTGAAGTTCCTCTTGAATGTGGGCTTGGAATATCTGACTCTGTCGAGAAGCTCAGGGACCTTAAGCGGTGGTGAATCGCAGCGAATACGGCTGGCAACACAGATTGGTTCAGGACTCATGGGTGTTTTGTACATTTTAGATGAGCCCAGCATCGGACTCCATCAAAAGGATAATGAAAAACTGCTTTTAACCCTTAGAAGGCTTACGGATATGGGCAATACTCTTTTGATAGTTGAGCATGATGAAGATACGATGTATGCAGCTGATCAAATAATTGATATTGGCCCCGGTGCAGGAGTTCACGGCGGAGAACTGGTGGCTCAAGGTACAGTGGAGGAAATTAAGAAGAACAAAAAATCCATAACGGGACAGTATTTATCCGGAAGAAAGCAGATTAAGGTTCCTGCGGAGAGACGAAAGGGCAATGGAGAATTCATAAAAATTGTCGGCGCCCGGGAGAATAATCTGAATAATATAGATGTAGAAATCCCTCTTGGTGAGTTGGTTTGTGTTACAGGGGTTTCAGGTTCCGGCAAGAGCAGCCTGATTAACGAGATTTTGTACAAAGGAGCTGCAGCTGAGACCAATGGGCTTAAGGAGCCGGTAGGACGTCATAAGGCGATTTTAGGCCTTGAGAACATTGATAAGGTGATAGATATCAACCAGTCACCTATAGGAAGGACTCCAAGATCCAACCCGGCCACATATACGGGCATGTTCACCCATATTAGAGACCTCTTTGCAGCATTGCCGGAGGCTAAGCTCAGGGGCTATGAAAAGGGGAGGTTCAGCTTCAATGTTAAGGGCGGCAGGTGTGAAGCCTGCAGTGGTGACGGAATTATAAAGATTGAGATGCACTTCCTGTCGGATGTATATGTACCTTGTGAGGTGTGCAAGGGGAAAAGGTATAATAGGGAAACTCTGGAGATTAAATACAAAGGAAAGAATATTTTCCAGGTACTTGATATGACTGTTTCTGAAGCCTTGGAATTTTTCAAAAACATTCCTTCTTTGACACGACATCTGGAAACCTTGGAAAATGTAGGTCTTGGATATATTAAGCTGGGACAGCCTTCACCGCAGCTATCAGGAGGAGAGGCTCAGAGAGTAAAGCTGGCGGCGGAACTGTCTAAACGCAGCACAGGCAAAACGCTGTATATTTTAGATGAACCGACTACAGGGCTTCATTTTGCCGATGTCGATAAGCTTATTCAGGTTCTGGAGCAGCTGGTTGACGCAGGCAATACGGTCGTAGTGATAGAGCATAACCTGGATGTCATCAAAAGGGCGGATCATATTATCGACCTTGGCCCGGACGGCGGAAACCGAGGTGGAAATATAGTGGCAACGGGAACTCCGGAGGAGATTTCCGGGGTGGAAGAGTCCAGAACCGGGGAGTTCTTGAAAAAAATCCTTCCTTAGAGTATAATGAAGGCGTTTGAGCACAAAAAATTTAGCCCAAGCAAGAAAGCCTTTGGGTGCAGCAAGAAAAAGAAAATGAGGGAAAAAAGATGAAAAAGCATGAAAACCTGACTATGCTCACAGATTTCTATGAGCTAACTATGGCCAATGGCTATTTTGAGTCAGGAGTTATTGAAGACATAGGTTATTTTGATATGTTTTTCAGAAAGGTGCCTGATGGCGGCGGATATGCCATTATGGCAGGTGTCGAGCAGGTTGTGGACTATTTGGACAACTTAGAGTTTACTGAAGAGGATATAGAATACCTTCGAGAAAAAGGAATGTTCTGCGAAGAATTCTTGGACTATTTGAGAAACTTTAAATTCCAATGTGATGTATGGGCAGTACCGGAAGGAACGCCTATATTCCCCCACGAACCGATTTTAACCGTTAGGGGACCTGTGATTCAAGCACAATTCGTTGAGACTATGATTCTTTTGTTCATAAATCATCAAAGCCTGATTGCTACTAAGGCAAGCAGAATTGTTAGAGCGGCTCAGGGAAGAGCTATTATGGAGTTTGGAACCAGAAGAGCCCATGGCACAGCCTCTGCCGTATATGGAGCAAGAGCATCATATATTGCCGGCTGTGTTGGTACTGCTTGTACTATTGCAGATAGAGATCACAAAATACCTGCCCTGGGAACCATGGCTCATTCTTGGGTGCAGATGTTCCCGGATGAATATACGGCATTTAAGAAATATGCTGAAATTTATCCTGAAAACTGCGTTCTTCTGGTTGATACATATAATGTACTTAAATCAGGAGTTCCTGCGGCAATCAGGGTGTTTAATGAAGTTAAGCCTAAAAAGATGGGAATCAGAATTGATAGCGGTGACATCACCTACCTGACAAAAAAGGCAAGAAAAATGCTTGATGATGCAGGCTTGCAGGATTGTAAGATCAGCATTTCCAATAGTCTGGACGAGTATATTATTAGAGATGTTCTTTTAGAGGGAGCTCAAATTGATGCCTTTGGCGTTGGTGAGAGAATGATTACCGCCAAGTCGGAGCCGGTATTCGGTGGAGTATATAAGCTATCAGCCCTTGAAGTCGACGGCGAAATCATTCCAAAGATTAAGATATCGGAAAATGTAGAGAAGATTACCAACCCGGGCTTTAAGACCCTATACAGACTTTATGACAAGGACAATCATAAGGCTCTGGCTGATGTTATGACCTTAGATGGGGAGGTTATTCCTGAGGATGACGGCTATGAGATTTTCGACCCTAATGCTGTCTGGAAGAGAAAGACTCTCAATAACTTCTATGCAAAGAACATACGAGTTCCGCTGTTTGAAAAGGGGCGGAAGGTTTACGATTGTCCGCCTATTGAAGAGATTAGAGATTACTGTGCAGCTCAAATAGAAACTCTTTGGGATGAAACCTTAAGATTTGAAAATCCGCAGACTTATTATGTAGACTTATCACAGAAGCTTTGGGATGTTAAAGACCAGCTTTTAAAGGATAGGAATGGTGAGAATGCATAAATATGCAGAAAAAGCCTGTCTAATATTCAAAAAAGCGAATAACATGTTGCTCAAAAAAGCAAATGCTTAAGAATACTTAAGAATCCTTAAGAAATCTTAAATCGGGATAATCATTGAAAAATAGCGGTTTATCCCGATTTTGCTTTGTGTAGTTTATGTGAAAATCTTAGAAATGCTGTTGACAAAAGTATGCATATACTCTAAAATGCACATATGGGTTTTGGAGGAGGACCTTCTACCCTGTTCAAAAGGTGTTATTCGCGGGAATCCTAAACGAAATTTTTTGCGAAAGTAGGAAAGGATTATATGAGTAAATATGTAAACTTAGAAAATTTTAATTTTGGAAAGAACAAGTATGCCGTCGCATCAGGAGTTGTCCTGGCGGTTATTGCACTTGTAGCCCTGATGCTTTATGGTTCAAGAGCTTATGCTACTGAGGACTACTGGGACATTAAGGTAAAGGACAAGGTAATTGCTACAGTAAACTCTCAGAGTGATGCTAATAAGGTTATCGACGGTGTGAAGAACCACTATGCAGCTGAAGGCGCTAAGGTTGAATCAGTTAAAATTGATCCTGAAATCACTCTTAAGCAGCGTAATGTAAGAGAAAAGGACGCACCTAAGACTGCAGAGGTTAAGGATGTAGTAAACCTGATCTTAACCGGCAATGTTGAGACCAGAACATATACCGTTGAGGAAGGCGATTCAGTATGGGATATCGCAATGAAGAACGGATATACATATGAAGAGTTTGTAAAGATGAATTCGGATAAGGATTTGGCTTTCATCCTTCCGGGAGATGAATTGAATCTTACAGAAGCCAAGCCATATGTAACCGTTGAGCTGAGGCAGACTGTTACAAGCACGGAAGCTATTTCACCGGAAGATCAGTTTGAGGAAACAGAGGAGCTGTACGAGGGTGAAGAAGAGGTTAAGGAATATGGAACCGCCGGTGAGAGAGAAGTAACTGTTAAACAGACTCTTGTAAATGGAGCAGCTGAGAATACAGAGGTTCTTAAGGAGAAGGTTGTTAAAGAAGCAACTCCTAACATCGTGCTTAAGGGAACTAAGAAAAGACCTAGCGGTGTTAAGACTACTTCCGGCACTTCAAGCAGAAGCTTCGCAGGTGCGGCATCTTATTCCGGCAATGGTTCATCTGTAGTATCCTTTGCGAAGCAGTTTGTCGGCAATCCTTATGTTCTTGGCGGAAGAAGCTTAACAAACGGTTGTGACTGCTACGGCTTTGTATGGGCTGTTTATCAGCAGTTTGGCATTAATATAGGCATTAGCGCCGGTAACGGTGTTTCCGTTCCTGTTTCACAGATGCAGCCGGGTGACATTATCATTTACAGCGGACACTACAGCATGTATGCCGGTGGTGGACAGGAAGTTCACGCACTGAATCCTTCAGATGGTATCAAGGTTACACCGCTCGGATGGACTAATGCAGGTGCAATCGTAGATGTGAGAAGATTTGTATAAGATTTAAATCTTAAAGCAAGCTTGAGTTGAATGAGTATTTTAAAAGGAGATGATGGGAAAACCATGATCTCCTTTTGATTTCGACTTTTAAATGCATCCCTCGGTCCTATAAGCCTAAGTCCTAGATGGACTTTAATGCTTCCTTGACCTTTTCCTCGTCATTAAATGGGATTTTCTCATTTCCGATAGTTTCGTATCTATCTACACCTTTTCCTAAGATTAGAACCATATCACCGCTTTCAGCAATATTCAGGCCGGCTTTAATAGCCTCCTCTCTATCTACAATTATGGTATAGTTGTCTTTTTCTATGTCCTGTATCATATCATTTATAATGCTGACAGGATCTTCATTTCTTGGATCTTCGTAGCAAAAAAAGCATAGATCCGAATAGTCGGAAACAATTTTTCCGACGGTACGCCGCTTGCCGGCGTCTCTTTCACCGGCTTGCCCGATAACAGTAATTATTCTGCCTGAGACCAGGGTTCTTGCAAAGCTGAGCAACCTATATACTCCGTTGGGTGTATGAGCATAGTCGACAACAACTGTAAAGTCCTGCCCCTCATCAATAACATCGTAGCGACCGGGTATATTAATCTTGCTTATGTTGCGTAAGCATTTATCCAATGGAACGTATCTGCTTGCAGTTAAAACAGCAGCGGCTAAATTATACACATTAAAATCACCAACTAAAGGTGAGATAACTTCATAGGAAGTACCCCCGTAAGCAAAAGCAATTTCTGTCCTGGTCGGAGAGCAGGAAAAGCTCTTTATTACCAAGTCGTTATCATCGCCTTTACCGTATGTTAGAATTAATTTCGCATTTGAGGCGGACTTCATCGGTAGATATGATTTTTCATCGTCTTTATTCAGCACCGCAAACCCGGCAGACTTAATCTTTCTAAACTGCTGCTGCTTACAAAAGAGATAGTTTTCGAAGGTTTTATGGGTATTAAGGTGTTCACTGGTGATATTGGTAAATACCCCGCTGTCAAAGCTGAGGTAATCAAGCCTATTTCTGAAAAATGCTTCAGAGGAAGTTTCCATTACCACATATTTGCAGCCTGCATCCAGGAACTCTTGAAAGTAGCCATACAATTTATCACTGTCAGGGGTTGTGTTATTAGTGTCTTTGAAGAATTCAGCACAGCCGTAACCATTGGTACCGATATATCCGCATATATCATCACCCATTAGGGTTTGAATAATTGTAGCCGTTGAAGTCTTGCCGTCCGTACCACCAACGGAAATTATCGTCAGCTTATCCTCCGGATGGTCATAAAACCTCTGAAACAAAGCAGGTGCTATATCATTTGTATCCTTAACCTTTATAATAGGCACGGATTTGCTCCCCACATCCTTTGAGACGCATATTGCGCCGGCACCTCTGGAAATGGCATCATCAATATAATCATGCCTATCAACCTTTACTCCCATTGTACAAAGAAACAGGTCGCCTTTGGTGACATCTCTGGAATTGGTTTTTATTCCGGTTATTACTGTATCATTTTCTATATTGAACAATTCGTTTAATTTTTTCATAAAATATTTCTTTAAAGATAAAGGAGAGCATTTTAATTCTCTCCTTTACAAAATCGTCATTAACAATATAATTTATCTTTTGTTTGATGCGTTTAACACATTTTTAATCTTGTGCTGAACCATCTTCTTAATGGCATCTCTTCCGGGGCCGAGATACTTTCTCGGGTCGAATTCGGCAGGATTTTCCATTAGAACTCTTCTAATTTCAGCTGTCATAGCAAGTCTTAGGTCAGTGTCGATATTAACCTTACAAATACCCCATTTAACAGCTTCTCTGATCATTTCCTCGGGAACGCCCTGGGCTCCGGGAATGCTGCCTCCATATTGGTTACATCTGTCTACGAATTCTTTTAAAACTGTTGATGCACCGTGGAGTACAAGGGGAGTATCAGGAATCAGGTTATGGATTTGCTTTAGACGTTCATAATCCAGATATGGCTCGCCTTTGAATTTATATGCACCGTGGCTTGTTCCAATGGCAATTGCCAAGGAATCAACACCGGTTCTTTCCACAAATTCTGCAGCTTCGTCAGGGTCTGTAAATGTAGCGGAACGGGCATCCACCTTTATGTTGTCCTCCACACCGGCGAGCTTACCAAGCTCAGCCTCTACTACGACGCCATGAGCGTGAGCGTAATCCACCACTTTTTTTGTAAGGGCTATATTCTCTTCAAAAGGATACTTGGATCCATCAATCATAACAGAAGTGAATCCATCATCAATACACTGTTTACAGATTTCAAAGTCTTCACCGTGATCCAAGTGAAGGGCTACATCCACACCTGTGTCGATAATTGCAGCTTCAACCAGCTTGGTTAAATACGCAGACTTTGCATACTTTCTGGCACCGGCTGAAACCTGTAGAATTAAGGGAGCGTTTTCTTCTCCTGCAGCTTCTACAATTCCTTGGATGATTTCCATGTTATTTACATTAAAAGCACCAACAGCATAGTCATCCTTTAGAGCCTTATCAAACATTTCTTTTGTTGTAATTAGAGCCATTTTAATACCTCCTACTCTTGTCAAATAGCTATAATTTACCAATTGCCGGTACTACTGGGTAACCAGCAATGCAATATCTTCTTTAGTTGCACCGGCATTAATTGTGAAGGTTGCACCCTTTAGACCGGCAGGATCTATGCCCTGAGAGTTACAAACCTTCTCATATTCGGCATATGATTCAAACAGACCGGCGGCAACCAGACTTTCCACTGCAGTTTGCAAATCTCCTGCAGTAACCGTCACCTGGATTTGCTTCGTTGTCACTCCGTTTTCCCAAAGCTCATCGGCAGTTTTATTTTTCGTATTCTCTTTAACGGCAGTTTCCTTTTTCTCCGTTTCTTTTGCCTGCTTTGAAGCATTCTCATTATTCACCTCTTGTTGAGCAGCAGCCTGTTCTGCAAGAACCACCGGATAATCGATGATGGCGTTCAGTCTCCATGAAATTAAAAGTGCTGCACAAGCAAGAATTATAACGGCAAGAACAATGTCATTTTTATCATAGATAATATCTTTTATTTTATTCATAAAAATTCCCTCTTTTATACTTCCTATATAACCCTTTTGTTAGTTATAATTTACCATATTTTAGGCTTAATCTCAAGTGAAGATTAGTGCCGGCTGATTGATGAAGCCTCTAACCCTTAACCTTCGCTATGAGTTTGAACAAAGGTGAATAGGTAAATTGAAATCTGCCGATTAAATTAACAAGCTGCCCGCCGAATTGGCTTTTAAAATAGAAGTTACCAATGCTGCTTTTAGCGTCATCCACCTCCATAGTACCGTAGAAATTGAAGGCCTTTTTCTTGTCCTTAAGAGCTTTTTTGAGCATCAGCCATATAATTGATGTGGTTCCGCCAAATCTCATAAACTTTTCATAGCTTCCGCCGGCGAAATATATGATTTCATCACGGGTTTCAATGCACAAAATAGCCGATAAGGGAATGATTTGCTCACCGGTATCATTCAATGCGAGGGTTCTGTTAAGCTTATTGAAGAAGTCATTTCTATCGGATTTCAGTGTTTTGACCTTTCGTTGAATTTTTGCTCTCTGTTCCATAGCCTCGTACTTTTCGATTTCCTTATCGAAGTCTTCCAGTCGGCATTTCAGCCTGGAGGTATATTCGTCAAAATCCATGGTAGCCAACAGAAAGTGGGCTTTGTCACCAAAGTATTTTTTCATGTTATAAAAGTATGAAAATTCCTGGATATCAAAGCCTTTTCTAATACATGTTGCAGTTTCTATTTCATAGAACTTATCTATCTCCTCAAGGCCAAGCTCCTGAATTCGGATATTGTATTCAAGATTTTTGTTGATGCTGCGTCTGGTTTTTGCATCTATAGTTTCAAAAAGCTCATCCTCGGTAGAAATACCTTCGATGGATTTAATGAACATTTGGTTTGCGACCGGGATTATATCGTTGGTAACTCCAAGATGCTTGAAATGGGAGCTCTGAAAGGCTTGTATGATTTCTGGGTTCTCTTCATCCACGACGATTTCCAAGCTTTCATTTCTTTTTCTGTAAGAAAGATAAGGAGCTATTACCAGATTAGCCACATTTTTGCTTTTAAAATATTCCTTCAGTGCCGAGAGAAGTCCTGACCAAAAGTTTGAGTCCTTGGAGTTCTCGGCATAGTTTATCAGAGGTCCGTGATTGATAACCGCCTCAAGGAAAAACTTATATCGTCTTTGATAGTGCACTACACATCCACCGACTATCTGACTGTCCCTGTAAAACAGAAGACACTGATTATTTCTCGGGACATCTCTATTCAGCTGTACCTGACAAAACTCTCCGCTTTGAAGAAAATTTACTACCTCAAAGTCGTTTTCTACCTGAAAAAATTCTTCAGGACTTGCTTCTTTTATATAAAAATTTGACATTATAAGCTCCATTTCCTAGTTGATTTTATAAGTTTTTAATATTATAATTGTAATTCTTCCTATTAATAAAATCAAGTCTTATTGCTTTATAAAAGCGGTTGATGTATAATGAATAGCATGGTAAATGTGGAAGTGGGCTCAAATGAAAGCGGCCAAAGATTAGACAGATTTTTAAGAAAATACTTGGCGAAGGCGAGCCTGAGCCAAATTTACAAAATAATAAGAAAAGACCTTAAGGTAAATAACAAAAGAGGCAAGGCAGAAATGCTCTTAAAAGAGGGTGACCTGCTTAGCCTGTATATTTCCGAAGATGAGATAAAACGCCTCTCAGAAAAGACTGAGAAATCAACTGCCAAAAAGCAATTTACCGTTGTTTATGAGGATGAGCAGGTACTAATTGTATACAAGCCCTCAGGACTTTTAACTCATGGCGATGGCAAGGAAAAGAAAAACCACCTTGCCAATCAGGTTATATCTTACCTGATAGACGAAGGAAGCTTCGTCCCGAGGATGGAAAAAACCTTTACGCCGGCCTCCTGCAATCGTCTTGACAGAAACACAGCAGGACTTGTAATCTTCGGTAAGACTGCGGCTTCTTTGCGCCTCTTAAACGATGCCATGAAGGACAAGGAGAAAATCAAGAAGTTTTATTTAACAATTGTTGAAGGAAGCCTTGTTGAAACTCTTAATTTAGACGGATTTATTGTCAAGGACACCTCGAAAAACAAGGTGACAATATCTCGTAAAAGGCTTGAAAATTCTAAAGAAATAGCAACGATTGCTACGCCGATAAAGACTGTGAAGATAAATGGTCGAGATTATACACTTGTGGATGTGCAGCTTTTGACAGGACGATCTCACCAAATAAGGGCGCATCTGAGCAGTGCAGGGTACCCTATTCTTGGTGATTGCAAGTATGGGGGCAAGAGGCATAAAGGAATTTCAGCTGACTCCGAAGGACAGCTTCTTTGTGCTTATAAGTTAGAATTCGGCTCATTAAATGACCGGCTGACAGGACTATCGGGAAAAATTATTGAAATAGAGCCTAAAGGAAAGTTTAGCGTTATAAAGAAAGAATTGTTTGGTTAATTATGACGAAGAAAAATGAATTGCTAGAATGGATAAAAACTATTGTAATTGCCGGGATCATCGCAATTATTGTAATACAATTTATTGCCCCGACGGTGGTTAAAGAGCGCTCCATGGAGCCAAGCTTTTATGAAAGCGATTACTTGTTGATCAGCAAGCAGTCATATAACATAAGCGAACCTGCGCGTGGAGATGTTATTGTATTTGAATCTCATATTCCATTGGATGAGAGCGATCTATCTAAGGGCAGTAAATTGCTTATTAAGCGAATAATCGGAGTACCCGGTGACAAGATTGATGTTAAAGACGGTGATGTATATATCAATGACAAAAAAGCCGATGAGCCTTACATTAAGGACGGCTACACCGCCGGTGAGGTTTCAGGCTTTACGGTTCCTAAGGATTCATATTACTGCATGGGAGATAACAGGCTCGTTAGTGTGGATAGTAGAAGTGAAAGAGTCGGCTGTGTCAGCAAGGATGCTATTGTGGGAAGGGTTTTCGTAAGGTTATACCCTTTTGATTCATTTGGACTGATAAAGAGCCGGGATCCGTTAGGAGAGAAGTAATGAGATTTGTTGTAAAAGAAGTTGGTATTGCTCTTGCAATTACGGTAATTGTATCACTTTTTGTAAGACCCACGGTGGTTGTGGGAAGATCCATGGAGCCTACTTTTAAACAATCGGACTGCTTATTGCTAAGCAAAACCGCTTATGATAAGGAACCGCCTCAGCGGGGAGATGTAATCGTATTTAGATCTACAATTAAGAGTTATGACGGTAAAGATAAAATTCTTATAAAAAGAGTTGTGGGTTTGCCCGGTGAGATTGTTTCTATCGCTGAAGGCAAGGTATATATAAACTATAAACCGTTAGTGGATACTGTTAGCCTTGATGGGGAAACTACAGGTGACATAAAAGGGATTGAGGTTCCTGAAAATTGTTATTTTTGCCTGGGTGATAATCGTGCAAACAGTACTGACAGCAGATATGAATCTGTTGGAGTGATAAAGAAAAAGGATATTATTGGAAAGGCTGTTTTTAAGTTTTATCCTTTTGACGATGTTAAGAAAATCGACAGTAGAATTTAAGTAAGGGGAGAAATGGGCGATAAGAAGGTCAAGCTGGTTGCCAATAACAAGAAGGCATACCATGATTATTTCATAGATGAAACTTATGAAGCAGGCATTGTTCTGACAGGTACTGAAATAAAGTCTTTGAGAGCAGGAAAGGCAAGCATCAAGGAAAGCTATGGTAAAATAATTGATGGAGAGGTGTTCATTATCGGTATGAGCATAAGCCCTTATGAGCAAGGCAACAGGTTTAATGTTGATTCTTTAAGAGAAAGGAAGCTGCTTCTTCATAGGAAAGAGATTAATAAACTAATTGGAGCCCTGAAGGTTGGGGGCGTTGCTCTTATTCCACTTAAAATATACATTAATGAGTCCGGTAAAGCGAAAATGGCTATCGGACTGGGCAGAGGTAAGAAAAATTATGACAAGCGTGATTCTATTGCAAAGAAAGACGCTGCAAGGAAGATTGACAGAGCTGTTAAAAGCTCTATTAATAGATAATTTGGGGGTGTAAAGGTTTCGACATGGGTGTTGAAGCCGGGTTAGCGAGTCGTAGTCGCCAAGTCTACGTTAAAAATGGCCGTTAAATACAAACGCTAAAAATAATAATTCATTCGCATTGGCTGCTTAATCAGCCCCGCGTGCCTCTTTCAGCTCTCCTGTAGGCCGGAAGCAAGGTATCAAATCATACAGGAAGCCTTTGGGAGAGTGTCTGGTATCCTAAAGGTAATTACAGACTTGTTGAGAGGGTAGTTTGCCGATAGACAGCCCTTGATACGAGATTAATAAATATCGGATGCACTCGGAGAAGACCCTGTGAATATGCTTGTGGACGCGAGTTCGATTCTCGCCACTTCCACCAAAAGAGGAAGCGTCGAACCCTATTCTTTTTCAAGAATGAGTTCGCACTTGTATTCGAAGTGAAGGCTTGGACTGATTAGTTCAAGCCCTCTTCGTTTATTCACCTGCTCAAAGCCTAATTGAGCCGCTTCGTCCGACTTAAGATTAAATGCCAGGATGGAGATTGTTTTGGGTCTGAAAAATCCGTGAACGGTGTATAAACCAAAATCTCGCCCCTTGTAATAGCAATGCTTCTCCCATCTATAGACATCTCCACGCTCTTTTACATCTACGATACGAAAGCTACCGTAGTGGTACTCGGTGAAGCCGAGTCCTCTTTTGTGGCTTCTTCCACATATGCAATCCGGTTTCTTCTCCTACTAGTATATATTTATGGGTGATACCCCCAACATCCGATATTTTCACCCCTACAACTTCTGATTTTTCTTACTCGATATTTGCATCATTATACCATATTTAAGCTCTGTTCTATAGGTCTAAATCATGCATTCTTACCTGTGTTAGCACACGACCATAGCTTCATCAACAACTGAAGGGCGGGAGTATAGCCTGTGATTTTATTGGTATATTTTATTATAGCGCTATCATAATTTTGATTTACTGTTTTTTCTGAACTACTTCTTATTAAATGTTATTTCACTTCACTAACATACTTTTGAATTGAGTCACAAGCATATTCGGCGGTTCCAATTCCAAATCTGTCTATATTACTTTTGAATTCAGAGGTTTCTTTATATCCATAACCAATCCCGGAAAAAGCTTCTATTGAGCAATCAAATGAATACCGACAGATATATTCATGTAAACTCTTTGCAAGTTCAACATTTTCTTTTGATGTTGCTTCAACTCCTTTTGCCATATTTTCTGCAAATGAATGGAAAATTTGATTTAGCTTTTCTGTAAATTCTACTTCCTTTCCTTTTAGATTTTCCATAGATTTTTCAACTACATCTTTTCCGTACTTATCAATTGCCATTTCTTCATATTTCTTATTGTCTTGATAAACAAATCCTCTAAACTTTTCTTTTGTTGACATAGTAATTTTCCTTTCTTCATAATCAATAGTTTTTTGTAATGTTTCCATCAATGTTAAGAGTCTCTCTTTTTCCTTTTGCATTAAGTTCAACTGTCTTCTCAAGTGAGTTAGTAGTTCGGTATCATCTTTTGCCATTAGTAATTTAATCTTTTTTAATGGGAATCCTAAATATTTGTAAAATAATATTGTTTGCAAATATGCAATATCTTCTTCTGTGTAATATCTATATCCATTCTCTGATTTCTGGGGAGATAGTAAACCAATCTCATCATAATGGTGCAACATTCGTACCGATACACCACTAATCTCACTTGCTTTTTTTATCATGTACATGTACCTACCTCCTAACAATTTATATTCTAAACTATGACATTATGTTATAGTCAATAATTTTTGAAAATATTTTTATCTTATTTTTCTTACTTAGAATGTGCTACTTGTAACAGCTTAAGTGAGGTCTTAAAAGTTACTCAAAGAACATAGAATTTTGGATGATGATGTGCTATGATAAAAATTAAACTTGGAGACTGCAGTTCTTCGGTCATGCTTTCGTCATAAGAGTCAGCCGCAGTGCGTTAGGCTATGTGACAACGAAATACAAGAGTGCGGAGCAGAGGGCAAATGATATTCGAAGCACACTGAAGGCAAAGTATGACTCGCTTAGGAAAAAAGTATCCTGTAACAAAGATTCTAATCCTGTAAAGAAGGTAGTCGTCGGTATTGGTGATAGCTTATTTGATATGGGAGAAGGTATCTACAATATAGCAAAGAACCCTAAAGAAGCGATTATGGGAATGGTTAATGCCGTGAAACATCCTATAAAGACCGGCAAAGCCATAATAGATGATTACAAACAGATGGCAAAGGATAAAGGGAAACTTTATGTAGCGGGGCGCGTCATACCGGACATCGTTATCGCCCTATTGGGAACGAAAGGTGCAGATAAAGCCGTAAAAGCGATTACAAAGACCAAAAAAGTAACTAAGGCTGTAGATAAGATTGATGATGTTTCTGATGCAGGGAAGATAATTTCTAAGGTTGACGATGTTGTTGCAGAACCGATTGTAGGAAGAAAAATAGAATACATTATGGGGAATGCAACTGGTAATATACATAACATAGAGCGATCTTTAGAAATGGAAAAAACGCTTAATAGTATAGGGATTTTTGACAACAAGGCAGGAAGAACACTTGTTAAAAATGCCTTTGAAGATGCCCATGCAAACATAGATAAAGGTGTATTAGATCATAGAACTGATAGAACTTCAGTGGATACATTACTGTATGGACCAAATGGATTTGCAAAAATGACTACTGTATGGGATGGTAATAAATTAGTTACCGTTAATTTATATAAGCAAAATTGGAAAACGATAATAAAATAGAGGGATTGAAATGCAGGTAAATTTACAAAAGTTTGACTCTGTAGGCGATTTGGAAAAGCATATAAACTTTTATCGTCAAAAGAATACAACAACTATGTTATTGGGAAAAGACAGTATAGTTAAAAATGGTGCATATGTTTTTTCAACTAAAATTAATGACATATATTATGAAATTGGGCTCATAACACAGAATGCACTTAAACCAGAGTGCGTTGTGATTGAAAATTTTGTTTTTGTTGGATTTAATGATGAAGTCGATATCATCAATAACGAGGAAGTGGTTGGCACATATAGGACTCTTGCACCATTTTATGAATTCATTCAATATAAAGATTATGTATTAGCTATATTTGAAATAGATGTTATATGTTTTGATAAAACGGGAGTTATATTTTGGGAATATGTGGCTGATGATATAATCACAGATTTCTTTGTTAGAGAAAATTACATAGTTATAAAATTCGATGAAGATATCATAACCATTGATATAAGTACAGGAGAAAAATTGCAATAAGATATGTATAAAGAAGAATTATACAAAGTTATATACGAATTGAAGGAAAGGTTGGCAGAGTAAAACTATGAAGAATATAGAATTCATAAAGCTTTTAGAAAAGCGGTTCAATGAGAATCCGGGGAGACATCCCGATATGGATTGGAATAAGGTTCAGGAAGCCTTAGAAAATAGTCCTAACCTAGATATTCTTCTTCGCATGGAAGAATTCGGCGGGGAAGTGGATGTTGTAAAAAAAGAAAATGAGCGCTTCATTTTCTTTGACTGCACGGCGGAAACACCAATTTGCAGAAGAAGCCTGTGTTATGATGAAGCTGCGTTGAATGCTCGAAAAAGTCATAAACCGAGGTCTTCAGCAGAGCAAATGGCAAAGGGGATAGGTGCAGAAATTCTCAATGAGGAGGATTACCTTTATCTACAATCCTTAGGTGATTTCGATGTTAAGACCCAATCATGGATACGGGTCGATGATGATTTTAGAAAAACAGGGGATGCTCTGTTTGGTAACAAACGCCATGGCAGGACATTTATATATTACAATGGTGCACAATCCTACTACGGTATCAGAGGATTTCGTTGCAAAGTGAAAATTTAGTTATAGATTACGAACAGGATTTGAGAGGGGAAATATGATAATAAGAAAGGCTGTCATGGCTGATATTGAATATGTTAGTGAAATATATGAAAAAATACACAGAGAAGAAGCTCTTGGAAGACTGTCAACCGGCTGGACTCAAGGTGTATATCCGACAAAGAATACAGCCTGTGAGGCATTGCAGAGGGGCGAGCTCTTTGTAGGCGTGGTTAATGGAGATGTAGTTGGCTCAGCCGTTTTCAATCAAATTCAAGTGGATTGTTATATCGAAGGAAATTGGGAGAGAAAATGCAGCGATGAGCAAATAATGGTAATGCACACTTTAACTATTTCTCCTGAATATGCAGGTTGCGGTCTGGGAAAAAAATTTCTGCTATGGTATGAGAATTATGCAGCTGCTAATCATTGCAAAGCCCTTCGAATTGACACTCAGGAGAAAAACACGGTTGCCAGAGCCATGTACAAAAGCTATGGATTTAAAGAAGTTGGCATTGTAGGGTGTGATTTTAACGGTATTTCTGATGTTAGGCTGGTTTTACTTGAAAAGCCTGTAAATATAGAAGATTGATTTCCGGTTTTGAAGTCTCAATTTTCAGACTCCCATAATCTTATTGACAAGCTGAATATTAGATATTAATTAAGACCGCTCCTTTTGAACGGTCTTAATTAATTAAATCTCAAACATGCCCTTAATTCCATCCAAAACGATATCAACATCGGACTGCTGATCCCACATCTTAATGGATTTTTTGATGTCTGTTACATGGTCCGTTATTATGCCGTCTATGTTTGCGTCTATCAGCTTATTAACAGTATCGCTATAGTTGACAGTCCATACAAAGGCCTTTTTTCCCTCTGAGTGAATTTTTTCGACAGATTCTAAGCTTACAACCGCCTCCTCCATAATTAGGTAATCAGTGTTGAGCTTTGCGGTATCGCCTAAAGCGAAGAAATACAAATATCCTGTTTTTATTTCAGGGTGTTTTTTCTCGATGTATTCAATGAGGCTGTAATCCAAGGAGATTATAACAGTCTCCTCTTCCATGTTTTTTGCATGAATTGCATTTACCACATCGTCAGCCATTTTTTTATCTGCATCTGCACCCTTCAGCTCAATCAGCAAACCTATTTTGTCTTTGGCAGCATTCAGCATACCATCAAGGTCGGCAACATTGTCCGACTTTCCCTTTTCATTAAAATGATTTTTGACCTTGAGCTTTTTAATTTCGTTCCAGGTCATTTCGGAAGGCTTCTTAGGGCTTCCTGTGAGACGTTCAAAGGTAGTATCATGGTTTATTATGTAGATGCCGTCTTTTGAGCGCATGACATCTATTTCACTCCACCTTGCTCCGGCATTTATGGCAGCTTCAAGCCCTGCAATTGTGTTTTCAGGTCCGAGATCGCCGCCTCCTCGATGAGCAACAATGTTTACCTTAGTCCGATATCGAAATATATCATCAAAATAGTAGCCGGTGAAGGCGCCTGCAAATATATTGAAAACTATGAGCCCGCAGATTAGCCAATAAAAATATATTTTCCCACGCCTTGCTTTTGCCGGTGGGGTGGTAACAGAAGCATGCTGATTGAAAGCTTGTGTCGATAGCTCAGATATAACAAAAAACTTTTCGGTCAACAAATGAATTTGCAGCGGGGCAATTAGAAAAACCCAAAGGTTGATGAACTCTGCAAATGTAAACAAGAAGAACATCATTAGAATTCGAGATAATAATACATTGTGTACTATGCCGCTACCGATAAAATCAATAAAAAGCTGCATGGATATTCCAAGTAATGCGGTTATAATAAATAGAAATACATTGACCAATAAGAAATTTTTTAATATTGAAGTCTTGTTTTCCCATACGGCAATTATGGAATTTTTCATTGAGCTAAATGCGTTATTTCTTTCAATTTGCATATAATGGAATGTCAAAAGCAGAAAAAAGCCGACAATAGAGAATAAGACAACAACAGACCAATATATAAAAGAATACATCGGATTTGCATCTATTACCGAAGTGATGAAATTAGGAATCTGTATATTTTTTATCAAAGAGAGCCTTAACCCCACTCCTACAAGAGGAACCATTAACAAAATATATACAATCAAAAACAAGCCTGTGGGAGAAAGAAAATTCCTGATTGATTTAATACCTCGCCATAGGGCAGTATGAACCCCTATCGGGGTTTTGGATCTTTTGATTGATGCACTTATTTCAATCAAAGCATTAATATCAATAATTATTACAAGTAAAAGTATAAGGACCCCAATGGCGAAGAGCGTTAGACCCCTAAATGAGAATAGAAACTCCCTAAAATGACCGCTGGATAAAGCCATCTGTCCTGATGCCTTAATTAACACATCTGCCAATTTATAAAACAGGGGTAATACAACAAGAAAGAAAACCCCTTTTGTAATCAGCTGATATTTTGTATATGTCCAAATATTATTTATATAGGAGTGAATGGCACTTTTAAAGTGGATTAAGATACATTTTTTATTCATTTGAAACCGTCCCTGTGAGTATAATTTTGATGGCAGCATTATATGCCTAATCTCCAAAGTATTGCAAGACCCAGAATATCCGCTATTCCGTGGGCAAGGAAAAAAGGAAGCAGATTTTTGCTTCCGGACTTACAGTATAGAATATACATGTAAAAGCCGAAAATAAAGCCTATACCAATAGCAGACCACATTCCCTGATATGTGTGGAAACTAAATCTCACTACTAACGAAAAGGGCAGGACCCACTTAAGGTCACGCTTACTTACGGAAAGGCATATGCCCAAAAAGAAAAGTTCTTCATATACACCGTTGAAGAGGGAATATATTATTGTTGAAATAGTTTCATTATCGTATAATGCGGAAATTGACATAGGAAATGGCAGCTTGTCATAAAAATGGTTAGGAACCATCATATATAAATCCATCAACAAAGCTCCACCTAAAAAAATCAGGACACCATAGAGGACTGCTTTGATGTTCCACTTAACATTCCATTGTTTAAAATTGAAATTTCTAAGCAAAAGATATAGCAGTGCTATACCGAGAAAAACAGATTGAGATAATAATGCGGAATAATTATCTGAAGCGCTGAATTCCGTAGCTTCACCTATATTGAATTCTCCGTTGAGCAATGCAATATAGCCCTTTGTTGAATTTATAATGCCCTCACCGCAGAAAATGAAAGCTAATATGAGTATGTCGAACCATTTCAGGTTTTCGGATTTGTTATTTTTAGCTAGTGTCATATTTTGTATCACCTATATAACTTTTATAGAAATTGAGAATTATTGCTTAGCTTCCGGCTGCCGGACTTTTCTCAGCTTGTAAGAGAATTGGCTGAAGGAATATTAAGACACCTCATTATATCAAAGCTTAATTTTAAAAACAAACCATCAGAAGCCTCAAATGGCAGTTTTAACATATTCGTAAGAAATCATTCAGTAATCGTTAATTTTAGCTGTGCCACATAATCTTATGTCGCCGGAAATGTGATAGAAAAGACGGCGGAAGTATGGTAAAATTATCGTAGAAAGCAGAGAGGGAGAACTTATGAAGGAAAGCGAAACACTCAAGAAAGTAACATATGTATATGATCTTCTTAAGGATGAGGAGGCTTGCATTAATCAGGCAAGGGTTGCCGGAGCTCTTAAGGAGAAGATGGAAAATAATAATTTGACCGTGTCTATAATCGGACAGTTTAAAAGAGGCAAGAGCACCTTGGGAAATGCCATTTTGGGAGACAAGGTTTTACCCGTAGGAATAGTTCCCATCACATCAGCAGTAACAAAAATTTTATACGGCGAAAGAAGAGCTGAGGTGAGGTTCAACAATGGAGTAATTGAGCCTATTGAATTTGAAAGACTATCGGAGTTCATCAGTGAACAGGAGAACCAAAATAATAAATTGGGGGTATCCTCAGTGGTGCTTCACAGTCCGTCAAAATTCTTAAAGAATGGCTTAGAGTTTGTTGATACACCGGGAGTCGGCTCCTTCCATAAGAACAATACTGAGGTAGCATATCAATATATGAAGGAAAGCGATGCTGTAATATTTCTTCTGTCGGTAGACAGCCCTATTAACGAAATTGAAATTGAGTTCCTAAGGAGAACAAAAAATTTTGCAGCTAAGTTCTATTTTGCAGTGAACAAAATAGACATAGTCGATGCCGAAGACCTGAAGGCGTACATGGACTACTGCAGAAAGCTTCTTTGTCAGCTGATGGGCACCGATACGGTAAACATGTTCCCTGTAAGTGCAAAGACAGGGGAAGGAATTAAAGAACTGGAAAAGGCTGTTTTGACAGATAGAAAAAAGGCCACGGACGAAATTTTAGAGGGGTCGGCAGCATTGAAGCTTAGAGATATAATTGATAGCGCCATTAATCAATTGGGCTTTTATAGGAAGGCCATGAGCATGGAATATGCAGAATTGGATAAGCGATTTGATGCTATTGAAGAGCTTGCTGCAGGAATGAAGGAAGAAGCTGAAGGCTGTTCGGGCGGATTTGAAATTAAGCTGAATGAGATTAAGCTTAAGGTAGCTGAGGAGGTTCAGGAGCTTTTCGAGATGGAGTATCTTTATGAAATTGAAGAGACAACCGCCTTTGGTATGTCAATGACAAAAGAAGAATTTTTGCAGAAAGCAGCACAGGTTTTCGATGATTTAAAGACATCTTTAAATAGTATATTGCTTTACAGAGAAGAAAATGCGTATATCGTTATTAGGCGAATTGCAAATACCAATCTTTTAGCCAAGAGACTTAGAGAGGTTAAACGTAGTTTACCCGGTCTTTCTGAATAGACGATTTGTTTGACAGATTATTCATAGGGAGCTATAATTAAGAGAATAAATATAAGTGTATATTAAGGAAGGACAAGGCTATGAAAAAACATAAATTTTGGGCATGGGCAGCAGCTGTTTGCTTTGTGCTGGCAATGATTACAGGAGTTAAAAGAAAGTAGAAAATACAATAGGCGGCAGAGAATGTGCTTGTGTATTATTATAAAGAAATAGGAGGAAGAATAATGAGTTGGTTTACATGGAAAAAAGCAGGGATTTTTGCAGGTGGTGTATTATTCGGTTCAGCAGGGCTGAAGGTTCTTGCCGGCAGAGATGCAAAAAGGGTTTACACACATTGTGTTGCGGCAGGCTTGAGAGCTAAGGATTCTGCCATGGATGCTGTCACTAATATCCAGGAAAACTTTGAGGACATCGTTGAAGAGGCTAAGCTGATTAACGAGGAGAGAGAATTAGAAGAAGAATTCTGGGATGACTTTGACGAATTTGATGATGAGGATTTCTGGGATGATGAAGAATGCGACTGTTCAGAGTATGATGGAGAGGAAGCTGTAGATAAGAAATAATTGCTTATTTACACTTTGAACAGATGAAATTTAAACTTAAACACGAAATTGTGGGAAGAATCAGAGTAAGTCTCGATGCAAAGAGGCTTACTTTTGATGAGGCTGATGTTTTAGAATACTATTTAACAAGGTTACCTGAACTGGACAGTGTTAAGGTATATGAGAGAACTGCAGATGTGGTGCTTTCATTTAAGCCTTGGTACTTTAAGGATGCTTCTGAATATTTAAATGGCAGAAGGAAGGTTCTCAGGGCCTTGAGAAAATTTGATTTTACACAGGAGACCGCACCGGATTATGTATTCCAAAGCTCCGGCAGAAGGCTTAATGCAGAATATAAGGAGAAGCTGGTCGCAGCCTTAGGCAAGCGCCTTATAATGACCTCTATAATGCCTGCTACTATTAGAATTGTAATTACAGCCTTCCAGTCAATTAGATATATTAAAGAAGGAATCAAGTGCCTTGCAGCCGGAAAGCTCAAGGTCCCTGTTTTAGACGGTATCGCCATTGGAACATCAATGATGAGAGGCAATTTCAACACGGCAGGTTCCGTAATGTTCTTACTCGGTTTTGGTGAGCTTCTGGAAGAGTGGACAAAAAAACGCTCTTATGGAGATTTAGCCAGAAGCATGGCGTTGAATATAAGCCATGTTTGGCTGATAAAAGATGACAAAGAGCTGTTGGTCCTGGCAGATACCATCGTTCCCGGCGACACGGTCAGAGTTCATATGGGAAATATAATTCCTTTTGACGGAGAAGTTGAAGCAGGTGATGCCCTTGTAAATCAAAGCTCAATGACAGGAGAGTCTGCACCGGTTCACAGGCGTAAAGGAGATACCGTTTATGCCGGTACTGTTTTGGAAGAAGGCGAGCTGATAATTAAAATCAGAGAAGCTTGTGGAACCAATAAATATGATAAGATAATATCCATGATTGAGGCTTCTGAAAAGACGAAGTCAATTTCAGAGAGCAAGGCTGAGCATTTGGCTGATAGGCTTGTACCATATACTTTAGCGGGGACTATAGTTACATATCTCTTAACAAGAAATATAACTAAGGCCCTTGCGGTGCTGATGGTGGATTTTTCCTGTGCTCTAAAGCTGGCAATGCCGATTTCCGTAATTACGGCTATGAAGGAAGCCCAAAAACACGAGATTACAGTTAAGGGCGGAAAATTCTTTGAAGCGGTAGCAGAAGCTGATACAGTCGTTTTCGACAAAACAGGCACTCTAACCAAGGCAACTCCAAAGGTCAAAGATATCATTTCCTTTGGGAAGATGGGCTTTGATGAAATTTTGAAAATTTCAGCTTGCTTAGAAGAACATTTCCCTCACTCGGTTGCTAAAGCTGTAGTTAAAGAGGCGGCAGAACGAGGTATAGTTCATGACGAAATGCATTCAAAGGTTGATTATATCGTAGCCCATGGCATAGCTTCCTTTATCGGTGACAAAAGAGTTGTAATCGGAAGCAGGCATTTTATCTTTGAGGATGAGGGCTGCAAGCTTGGAAGAGGTATGAAGAGGAGATTTGATAATCTTCCTAAAGAATATTCGCATCTCTATTTGGCTATCGATTCAAGGCTTGAGGCTGTTTTGTTAATAGACGACCCCTTAAGAGAAGATGCAGCCGATGTGATAAGAGCTTTGAAGCAGAGAGGCATCAAGCGAATTGTAATGATGACCGGTGACAGCAGACATACAGCTGAAGCTATTGCGGCAAGAGCAGGTATTGATGAGTTTTATTCGGAGGTCTTGCCTGAAGATAAAGCCGGATACATTGAAAAAGAAAGAGAGAAAGGCCATAAGGTCATCATGGTCGGCGACGGGATTAATGACACACCGGCCCTTTCAGCATCAAATGTCGGAATTGCAATTAGCGATGGAGCTGAAATCACAAGAGAAATTGCAGATATTATTATAAATGTGGACGACATGTCTAAGCTGACAACCTTAATTGATATAAGCCATGGATTAATGAAGCGAATTTCTTCTAACTACAAAAGCATAGTTGGGATAAACGGTGCTCTCATTGGACTTGGCGTTGGAGGAGTGATTATGCCAACTACATCGGCATTGATTCACAATGGCTCAACGCTGGCTATTGGAGTCAAGAGCATGAATGACTATTTGCCGCCTGAGCATATGCTCGCAGGTGAGCATGAGCAATAAAAATAAAACTTGAGCATGGAGGATAGAATGACAGAAAATATTGCAAGCAACTTTATACACAACATCATCGACAAAGACTTGGAAACCGGGAAGTATGGCGAGAAGGTTTATACACGTTTTCCACCTGAACCGAATGGCTACTTACACATTGGACATGCCAAGTCAATTTGCCTTAACTTTTCAACGGCATTAAAGTATGGTGGAAAGTGCAATTTGAGATATGATGATACCAATCCGGTGAAAGAAGATATGGAATATGTAGAATCCATTGAAGCGGATGTAAGATGGTTGGGTTTCCAGTGGGCAGAGCGGCTCTGGGCAAGCGACTATTTTGATAAGATGTATGAGGCTGCCGTTGAGCTTATAAAGCATGGGAAAGCCTATGTTTGCAGCCTTTCGGCGGAAGAAATAAAGGCATACAGAGGAACTCTAAGAGAGCCCGGCAAAGAGAGCCCCTACAGAAATCAAAGCATTGAAGAGAACCTGAAGCTTTTTGAAGAAATGAAGGAAGGCAAATATGCTGACGGCGAAAAGGTTTTGAGAGCTAAAATTGACATGGCATCGCCTAATATGAATATGAGAGACCCTGTTATTTATAGAATTGCTCATTCTGAACACCACAATACCGGTGATAAATGGTGTATATATCCGATGTATGATTTTGCGCATCCGATTGAAGATGCCATTGAGGGCATTACTCATTCTATCTGCACCTTGGAATTTGAAGATCACAGGCCTCTTTACGATTGGGTATTAAATGAAATCGGATGGTGGAATCCACAGCCACAGCAGATTGAATTTGCAAGGTTAAATTTAACCAATACCGTAATGAGCAAGCGTTATCTTAAGAAGCTCGTTGACGATAGAGTGGTTGATGGCTGGGATGATCCCAGAATGCCTACCATTGCAGGCATAAGAAGAAGGGGCTATACTCCTGAAGCTGTTAGAGATTTTTGTGAGAGAATCGGCGTTGCCAAGGCAAACAGCACTGTAGAAATAGGACTTCTTGAATTCTGCATAAGAGAAGACTTAAAGAAAAAGGTTCAAAGCAAAAATGTAATTGAAGATCCGATAAAGGTTATCATAACCAACTATCCTGAAGATAAAACTGAAGAAGTTGAATTGGAGAACAACAAGGAGGTTCCTGAAATGGGAACAAGAAAAATCCCATTCTCAAGAGAGCTGTACATAGATGGGGCAGACTTTATGGAAGCTCCGGTGAAGAAGTATTTCAGATTGTTCCCGGGCAACGAGGTTAGAGTTAAAGGTGCATACTTCATCACATGTAACGAAGTCGTTAAAAACGAAGATGGAAGCATCAAGGAGCTTTTATGCACCTATGATGAGGCAACGAGAAGCGGTTCAGGATTTGAGGGAAGAAAGGTTAAGGGTACCATTCATTTCGTAGATGCTAAGACTGCGGTACCTATTAAAATCAGAAATTACAATTATCTGATGCTGCCTGATGAAAATGGGGATAATCAACTGAACCCAGATTCGGTGGAAGAAAAAATTGCCTATGCTGAGCCGTCCATTAACGACGCTAAGCCGGGTGAAAGATTCCAGTTCTTTAGACACGGATATTATATTGCCGATGAAAAGCTTACTACTGACACAGAAAAGGTGTTCAACAGAATTGTTGACCTAAAGAGCAGTTTTAAGCCGACAAAGTAGGTAGACCATGGCAGCAGGCTTAGTTATATTTTTTAAGTCAATAGGCGCAGCCCTACTGGGAATAGCAGGTGGCTTCGGCGCCGTAGAATTCTATAATCAAATGCCGGCAAAGTGGCTGACCGACTATGGCGAAGAGCCGAAAGAAACGCTCCTTTCAAGGGGCGTTCCTCGTATCAAGAGGAATCCTTGGGCATACTTGTTTTCCATAATCCTTGTGGTCTGCTACATCAAGGTTATGATGTTTGATGTTAAATTTTTCATATGTGCAGCCTTTGCTCTGTGGCTCCTCCTTGAAATGTCAATTTGCGATATAAAGGAGAGAATAGTTCCGGATCAGTTAATAATCTTGTTAGCGATTTCAGGACTGGGCTTTATACCATTTATGAATTCTTGGACAGACGGCGTACTAGGCATAATCGGCGGATTTTCTCTGATGATGGCTATGGCATTTTTGGGTAAGCTATTGTACAAAAAAGTCGGAGTCGGAGGTGCGGATATAAAAATTATGTCGGCTGTTGGACTGATAGTCGGCTTTAAGGGTGTTTTGAGCATATTTATAATGATGGCTTTAATCGGCGCCCTTCAAGTGGTATATTTGACTGTTAAAAAGAGAATTGGCAAGGAAACTACCATAGCCATGGTTCCACATGTTGCCATTGCCTTTGCAATATATATAGGGTTTATGTGGAATATTTGGGACAACATATCTATTTAAATCTGACCGGGAAATTTGGAGGTGTATAACATGGAAAGAAATATTTTGCTGAAGATTGAATATGATGGTACTGATTTTTCAGGATGGCAAAGACAGCCCGGACGAAGAACCGTCCAAGGGACTCTGGAAGAAGCCCTTTCTAAGGTTTTAGGGCAGGATATTAAAATTGAAGGTACCAGCAGAACCGATGCAGGTGTTCATGCCTTGGGCCAGAGAGCAATCTTTAAAGGGGAGTTTCCAATTCCTACAGAAAACATTCAGAAGGCTGTTAACAACATGCTTGCCGGAGGTATGAACAATAAAAATAAACTTCCGGACATCAATATTGCCGGTGTAATGGTTGAAGCTCCGGATTTTCATCCAAGATTTGATGCAAAAGGTAAGCATTACAGATATATTATTGAAAACAGCAAGACTCCAAATATTTTTAGAAGGAATTACAGATACCAGATTAATCAATGGTTAGATACCGATGCCATGAGGGAAGCTGCCAACCAATTCCTCGGTGAGCATGACTTTGCAGCCTTCCAAAGCGCCGGAGGCACACCAAGAGAATCGACCGTAAGACGAATATATTCTGTTGACATTTATAGACGTGAAAATGACGAAATCATCGTTGACATTATAGGAAACGGTTTTCTTTATAATATGATTAGGATAATGGTGGGAACATTAGTTGAGGTGGGACTCGGGAAGAGAGAGCCGATGGAAGTTGATAGAATCCTAAAAAGCCTGGATAGAAGTCGTGCCGGACATACTGCACCGCCTCAAGGGCTTTACCTAATGGATGTTTACTACGAATTCCCTGAAATGGAGATTTAATTATGGATAAACGACCAAGCTGGGACAATTATTTTATGGACATGGCAAAACTGACATCAACCAGATCCACCTGCTTGAGAAGGCAGGTCGGAGCTGTTATTGTAAAGGACAAGCATATAATTGCTACCGGTTACAATGGAGCGCCGAGAGGCCTTAAGCATTGCGCTGAAATGGGGGGCTGTCTGAGAGAAAAATTGAATGTGCCTTCAGGACAGCGTCATGAGCTTTGCAGAGCCCTGCACGCTGAACAGAATGCAATTATTCAAGCTGCTACCCTGGGACAAAGCATTGAAGGCGCCACCATATATGTGACCCATCAACCCTGTGCCATCTGTTCAAAAATGATTATTAACGCCGGAATAAACAGAATAGTTGTAGATGAAGGCTACCCCGATGAGATGGCAACTGAAATCCTTGCGGAAGCCGGGCTTAAGGTTGTTATGCTGGAGAAATAATTGGACAGGACACTTAACAATATAAGGACAGAATCGCTATATAGAAAGCTGATAAGGATTGCCTTGCCCATTTCGGTGCAAGGCGTTATTTCCGCGACCCTGGGCCTTGTGGACAACATTATGGTCGGAGCCCTTGGAGAAACTGCATTGGCAGCTGTAGGAATCGCTCTTCAGGTGTTCTTTGTGCATTATTTGATATTATTCGGATTTACCAGTGGATGTGCAACCTTTGTTGCGCAGTTTTTCGGTGCTGATGACGAGCCCAACATACGTAAGACCGTAGGCTTTGCTATGACAGCTGCAATGGCTGTGGGGCTTGTCTTTTTTGTTGCAGTAACAGTATTTCCGGAGCAAATAATCAGGTTCTATTCCAATGACAAAGCAATCATACCTGACGCGATTAATTACATGCGAATCGGTTCCATTACCATGATTTTTCTGGCTATAACGATACCCTTCGAATCAGCCCTTAAAGCCACTCAGCAAACGAAGATTCCTCTTGTGGCATCTGCAATTGCTTTTTCCATGAACACCTTGCTCAATTATATTTTTATATTCGGTAAATTCGGACTTCCTGAGATGGGCGTTTCAGGAGCTGCTTTGGCAACTGTTTTTTCACGGTTCATAGAAATGACAATCATTATTATGGCTATAAGGCGGGGAAATTCATTAAAAGGGAAATTAACGGATTACTTTGGCTGGTCAAAGGATTTCGTAAAGAGAGTCATGAGGAATGCAAGAGTTACCACAATGAATGAATTGCTCTGGTCTCTTGGACAAACGGTATATGTATCGGCATATGCCAGAATTGGAATTACCGCTTATGCGGCATATCAGGCAGCAACAAATATAAACAGCATATTTTATTTTGCGGCCTTTAGCATAGGCGATGCGGCATTAATTTTGATTGGACAGTATTTAGGCGAAGGAAAGCTGTCTGAAAGCTATGATTTGGCAAAAAAGCTGCTTAAAATCTCTTTTGTAGTGGGAATATTAGCAGGACTTCTGGTTTTATCATCCCTGCCGGTGTTGAAGCTGTATTCATTTACGCCTTTGGGATTAAGCTATGGCAGAAAGCTGCTCATGATCTTTGCCGGCACAATGGTTATGAATTTGTT
Source organism: Peptostreptococcaceae bacterium pGA-8 (assembly GCA_900112915.1). GTDB lineage: Bacteria > Bacillota > Clostridia > Peptostreptococcales > Anaerovoracaceae > S5-A14a. Next base: position 90,545 of record FONK01000003.1, read on the forward strand.
GAATTCGACCCTTGTTGTCGGAGTTCTTAGAGCCGGTGGCGACACCTTCTATGCCATGGTCGCAGAGTGCAGCTCGGTGTGGTTCATAGGCGTGCCGATTGCTTTTATTGCGGCTCTGTGGCTACAGGTGCCTATTTACATCGCAGTCTTAATGATGCAGCTTTCTGAGATATTTAAGCTTTGCCTTCTAATATACAGATTTATATCCAAAAAATGGATTAAAAATGTGATTGAAGGGTTGTAATTCGATAGCCCTATGCTATATGAATTCTATAGATTAATGTTGCCTTCGGCGAGAATTACTCCACTGCCGCCTACCTTGATAAGAGGCAGGGAATCAGCATTTTCATTGAAATAAGTAAAAATTTTAGACGGACGAAGCATCTTTTCTCCTTGGATGATAAGAGATGAATCCCCGTCTTTTATTATATTATTAAGATATAGATAGTAGGTTAAAGCGCCGTTTGATGTACCGGTTGCAGCTTCCTCATCTATTCCGTATAAAGGTGCGAAATTTCTGCAATAGGCCATGGGAGCTTGGGAATCAATCTCCTTGGAACCCTTTTCCTCATTGCTGCCCAAGGTGAAAGCATGAACTCCTGTAACAGAGAGGCTCTCAGAAAGATGAGAAAGAGCCGCCATATCAGGCTTCAATGCATCTAAAGCAGCCCTATCCTTTACAGGCATTATAATATCAGGAAGTCCTGTTGAAATAAGCCTTGGGAGCATGGTTACACCTTCAGCACTTCCTCCCATTACCCTGTATAATTTCTCAAAGTCCTCTTGCTTATCAATTATCCCCATATCCACAGGAGCTGCCATATCCATCATGACATTGCCGTCAATGAGTTGGATATTTAAGGTTCCGGCCTTAGTTATGTTCGTATATGTATTTCCATCTTTTACAAGACCTGCAGCTTTTAGGCACACAAAGGAGCCAATGGTCGCATGACCACAGAGGTCCACCTCATCAGCGGGGGTGAAGTATCTGATATTGAAGGTGATTTCGTCAAGCCGCTTAATAAAAGCCGTTTCGGAATATCTGAGCTCGGCAGCTGTTTTTCTCATAACCTCATCGGAAGGAAAATCCTTGCCCTCATCTAATATTACAACTCCTGCAGGATTTCCACCGAATAGACTTTCTGTAAACGCATCTACAATGTAAAATTTCATAAGATATCTCCTCATATTTCTAATTTTCAAGATAAACTTAACATAAGCCGTAATACTCATTTATCTTTAACATCTGACTAAATTATAGTGCTTTTTTCTTGCTATGACAATAAATAATAGAATTGTATAATGAAATTGTATGTGGTAAAGTGGTAGCATAGAAAAATATAACTGAAAGGATGAACAATGAAGAAGAATAATTCTGCAAATTTATTGAAAAGGCTCACGGCATTCATGCTCATTATGGCTGTTGTCTTCACTTTAACCGGTTGTGGAGATTTAAAAAGCAAAAGAGACGCTGTCGCAAAAAATATGTACGAAAAAATTGAAAATCCGGGGATTGGAGCTATCGGAGGCGACTGGGCCGTATTCGACATTAAGCACAGCGGTATAGAAGTAGATGACGGCTATTTTGACGCATACTATGATTCTGTAAGGGCAGCCTTAAAGGTAGGAGAAGGTGTTTTAGATGCTAAAAACTATACTACCTATGCCCGTGTAGGAAGAGCAGTCAGAGCCATCGGCAAGGATCCGACAAATATTGATGGCCATAATTTAATTGAGAAGCTGGATAATTACGAAAAAATAGTAAGTCAGGGCATTCATGCCCCTATGCATGCTCTTATAACAGCAAATTACTGCGGATATAAGCTGGAAAATGAAGAAAAATATAAGGCAATGGTAATAGAGGAGCTGATAAATGAAGGTGATATTGGCGGAGACCCGGCAGAGGCTGATTACCTTGGTATGGGACTGTCCGCCCTCGGAGCATATAAGGACGAACCGGAAGTTAGAAAAGCAGTGGAAAAAGTATTAGAAAGACTTGGGGAAATGCAGAAGGAGGATGGCGGCTTCGGCAACTGTGAAGCAACGGCGCAGGTTATTCTTGGGCTATGCTCCCAAAATATAGATCCGACAAAAAATATGCTGCATAAAAAGAGCAAAAAGTCTTGCCTTGACGGTCTGATGGAATACGAAGTCGGTTCCGCCTTTTGCCATGACCTCGGTCAAGGGGAAAATGAAATGGCTACAGAACAGGCTCTAATGGCTCTGAACCTATACTTATCAACTTTTGTATGAAAATTTAAAAAAATATAAACAAATGGTAGTTTTCTATATTTGGATAAAGTGTTATAATCATCTATATGGAAGAATGTTTTGCTTAAAGAAAGGAGACCATCAATGGGATTTATTCAAGCCTTTAAGGGCGCAATAGGCGGAACCCTAGCTGATCAATGGAAAGATTTTTATGTACCTCAACCGGGAGTACCTGCAACTGCAGCTGTTTTTCCTGCAGTACCACAAGGAACAAATAACGGGAGAGGTGAGAACACTAAAGGCAACGCAAACATCATTACTAACGGAAGTAAAATTGTAGTTCCTGAGGGAACAGCTCTTGTCACAATGCAGGATGGAGCGATTACAGGCTTCATTGCTGAACCTGGCGGATTCACTTTTACTTCGGATGATGTAAATTCACAATCTATTTTTGCAGGAGATGATATTATTCAGACTGCAATTCATTCAACATGGGAGAAGGTTAAGTTCGGCGGGATGCCGGGAGCACAGCAGCTGGCATTCTATGTTAACTTAAAGGAAATTCCAAACAACAGATTTGGAACCCAGTCAGAGATTTATTGGGATGATGCCTTCTTCGGAACTCAGGTAGGAGCAGTTACAAGAGGAACTTATACCTTAAAAATAGTAGATCCTCTACTATTTATCAAGAACTTTGTTCCGGCTAAGTATTTAATTGCAGATGCGCCTGTCTTCGACTTTGGAGATATGGACAATGATGCGGGAGCGCAGCTTTTCAATGAAGTGGTAGGCTCTCTGTCCGCCGCATTCTCCAACTATACGAATGACCCGACCAAGGGAAACAGAATGAGTAAGATTCAGGGAGACCAGATAGGCTTTGCCAAGGCTCTCGGTCAGGCAGCAGATGAAGGCTATCAGTGGAGAACGGATCGTGGTCTTGAAATTGTTAAGACTGCTATTTTGGCAATCGAATACGATGAAGATACCAAGGCAATGATGAAGGATGTTAAGAGAGCGGATGCTCTTTCAGGAGCTCGTGGCAATTCCTTCATGCAGCAGTCAGTTGCTCGTGGAATGCAAGCAGCCGGTGAAAACGGTGGTGGAGCTAACATGGCATTCATGGGAATGGGCATGGGAGTTGCAGGTAATATGATGGGAGGTATGCAGCAGCCTAATGTCCAAGGTTCATATAACCCAGGATTCGGACAGCAGCCTCAGCAACCTCAGCAGCCATACGGTCAGCAGCCTCAGCAGCCATACGGTCAGCAGCCTCAGCAGCCATATGGTCAGCAGCCTCAGCAACCGTATGATCAGCAGCCTGCTCAGCCACAGACCCAGGTTGCACCTGAAATGCCTCAGGAAGCGGCAGCACCTGTACAGCCTGCAGCTGAACCTACACAAGCTGCACCTCAAGGTCAGGATGTTACAGCTAAGCTGATTGAAATGAAAAAGCTTGTAGATGCAGGAGTTCTTTCTCAAGAAGAATTTGATAAGATAAAATTCCAGTTATTAGGATTTTAATTTTATAGAAGGGGCCGGTAATCGTAATGGCAGAAAAGACTCAAGCAGCGCCGAATCCGAAAGAAATCTTAGAGGAAGCTCTAATGAACGGTGGAGACGCTGAAAATTTAAATGAAACTGTGATTGTGGACACCTCAGATGGAGCTGTTGACGGACAAGAAAAGTGTCCATTGTGCGGTGCCACGGATATATCCCTTAATGTAAATACAGGAAAGCTGAGATGCAACTTCTGTAGACATGAGTTTGAACCGAAGAAGATTAAGGGAATGGAAGAAGATTTGTCCAGCCTGAAGGGAAAGATAGTAGGTTCAGGTGCCCAAGACATTATTGCCGATACTAAGGATATGGTAACCCTTAAGTGTCAGAGCTGCGGTGCGGAGGTTGTAATTGATACGGCGGCAGCAGCTCAGGCAAGGTGCCACTGGTGTAGAAATACTTTGTCCTTGAATCAGCAGATACCAAATGGTGCAATTCCGGATGTGGTTCTTCCATTTAAGATAAAGAAAGATGATGCCAAGTCGGAAATAGAAAAATTTGTCGGCAGCAGAAAGTTTTTTGCACATCCTAAATTCAAGAAGGAGTTTACCACAGATAATATTATGGGGGTTTACTTCCCATATATGCTGGTCGATGTAAAGGGTCACGCTACTCTGGAGGGTGTTGGAGAACACGAGAAAAGGCGCTATGAAGTAGGCAGCGGTGATGACAAAGAAACCAGATATGATGTAGATGTTTATGAGGTTAGCAGAAAATTTGATATAACAATCAAAGAGCTTTCTATAGAGTCCAGCTCGGATAGGCTGAACACAGCTGACAAAGAGAAAACAAACAACATTATAAATTCCATAATGCCATTTGATACTGAAAATTGTGTCAAGTGGAATGCCAACTATATCAAGGGCTATACTTCAGAACGTAGAGATACCAATGTTGAGCAGCTTGAGAACCTGGTTATGGCACAGTCACGAGATGTTGCCAAATTTAAGGTTAACGATACATTGACTAAATTCGACAGAGGAGTTAGATGGGATACAAACAGATTGGATGTTGAGGGGCAGCAGTGGAAGGCGGCTTACTTACCGGTTTGGCTGTACAGCTATCAGCAAAAGAAGGGGGACAAGGGCTTGCTTCACTACATTGCAGTTAATGCAAGAACCAAAGAAACTATGGGAAGTGTTCCTATTCATATGCCGAAACTGTTTGGCATCTCAGCTATAATTGAGATTATAGGTCTGATGATAATGCTCTTTGTTGATTTTGGTGAGGACTTTGATTACGAGTGGGCATTCCTGCTGCCGGGTATACTCTTCTTCGCAGCGATTTATATGAGATATAGAAATTCCAATGCTCGACATACCTATGAAGATGAAACTGAAGCAAAGATTGAAAATCTCATATCCGATGAACGGTATATTAAGACCAATAAAGGCGTAAGCGAATCATCAATGGTTGGTGCTAATAACAGATCCTTGGAAGGCAGCAACAGTAATGGGATAATCGGAGATTCAATTAATAATGTGAATTTGAGTACGGATGTCCTTGATGCTCTTGGAGACGATAGTGCAGTTTCAGATTTTCTGAAGAGCAGCATTAAGAAATTCTCCAAATAATACTATTAGGAAAAGTCGATAATAACTCCTTGTTATCGTTCTTTCATAACAACATTATATTTTCTGAGTAAGCCGAGATGCCGAAATCCTCTGAGTGGGAGGTTTCGGCATCTTGGCTTTTTGATGAAAAATATAGATGAAATTTTAATGTCAGCCTTAATCAGAAAGCATCTCTTTGGAATAGGAATTTATATACTTATTATGCATCAGGTTACAATCCTCTATGGATATCGGCATCTCACCGGACTGCTGAGCAACCACAGCACCCAAACAGTTTTTGTACACTACAAGAGCAGCTGCTTGTATTTCCTCAATATCGGTATTTGAGAAATAAAATGAGCTGTTATCAATTTCAACTTCGGAACCGAAAATCTGTGAAAAGTCATCAATGTATGCCGGAAGCAACTGTTTTGAGAACAAGTCCACAATAGGGGATTTAACTTTTATCCATTTATCTTTTGACACATGAATTTGTTCTGTAGAAAAGTCAATGCTTCCATCGGTAATGCCTGTAGGCAAATAGTCGGCTAAAAATGCAGCACGACATTCTCTTTCCAATTTCATGGACAGCTCCATTGCTGACCGATAATCATTCCCGAGAATTACCGTTCCATGGCCGTGCATCAGAATAACATCCGTATCTGTAGCAATCTTATTCCCTACATAATTCGCCAACTCATCAGTGCCGGGCAAGGCGTATTTTGCAGTAGGGTAGCCGGAAGAGGCTTCACCTGCCAAGGACATGGCGGATGCAAAGGGCTGGTGAGTGTGGATAATAAAGTTGATGTCGGACCTCTTCTGATAAATTATACTGTGGAGCTTTTTTTCCGAGGATGGTTTTAAAACCTTGCAGTTTAGAAATTCTAAGCTTTTACAGTCTGCGTTGAGAAGGCATAAATCCTCCGGTTGAAGATTTTCATAGGCCTTGCCGCTTGGCGTGATAATAAAATTATTTGATAAAGGCAGTCGACAGCTTATGTTTCCCCATGTTCGTGCTACCAGATTATTTTTTATCAGAAATTTTCCGGCTTCAATAACCATATTTGAAAGCTCAATTTGCTTTTCAAGTAAAGATTTTGTCATTTGATTTTCCTCCCCTATTGTTTATAGTAACATTATGCCATTTTACCATAGTACCGGGCAAGGTATTGCCTAAAAAAGTTAAATAATATATAATAAAAACTCAATATTACTAATGAAATTGAGGAAAACCTTATGATGAACATTGTGCCTTTAAAATATGAAGATGACAGGCTGTTTCTTCTTGATCAAACAAAGCTTCCCGGTGAAGAGGTTTTCGTTGAGATAAAGACCGCTGAGGATATATATGACGCCATTAAGAAACTCGTGGTAAGAGGAGCCCCTGCTATTGGGGTAGCCGCAGCCTACGGGTTATATGTGTCCATGAGAGGGTATCAAAGGGGAGATATTTCGGAGTTCCTTGATTTAACAAAAAATACGGTGGACTATATTAATTCTTCTCGTCCGACGGCCGTTAATCTGTCTTGGGCGCTGAAGAGGGTTTTAGATAGAATCGCTTCTTCAAGGACTGTTTCTCAAGCAAAGGCTGACATGCTTGATGAAGCGGAAATAATCAGGCGTATGGATGTTGAAAGCTGTCTTGCCATGGGGGAGCTGGGATTATCGCTCTTAAAGCCCCAAATGGGTATACTTACTCACTGTAATGCAGGAACCATTGCTACAGCTCAATATGGAACCTGCTTGGCACCCATTCACTTAGGTCAAGAGCGAGGGTATGACTTTAAGGTTTTTGCTGATGAGACCAGACCGCTGCTCCAGGGAGCAAGGCTTACCTCATGGGAGCTGGAAAAGGCGGGCGTAGATGTAACGCTTATTTGTGATAACATGGTGGCAACGGTTATGAAAGAAGGCAAAATAGATGCAGTTGTCGTGGGCTGTGACAGAATGGCTGCTAATGGAGACGGAGCCAACAAAATAGGGACCCTACAGGTTGCTGTTTTGGCGAAAGAATACGGCATACCATTTTATATGTTTGTGCCAACCTCCACTATAGATCTTGATACGAAAGCCGGCGCCGACATCGAAATTGAACTTCGTGCTGCGGAAGAAATAAAGAATTTGTGGTATGAAAAACAAATGGCTCCGGATAGGGTTAAAGCATATAACCCGGCCTTCGATGTCACTGATAACAAGTATATTACAGCTGTAATTACAGAAAAGGGTATAGTGAGACCACCCTTTGACAAGGGCCTTAGAGAAGTCATGAACAGAAAGTGAGTTAAAAGGGATTTTGGATAAGTCATTTATAGAAAAATATGTAAAAATAATTGTAGTCTTAGCCGTAGCTGCGGGATCAACATCAGGAATATTCGGTAGCGTTATAGAGGCGCCTTCAATGGCTATAGGCTTTTGGAGGCTGACCTTGGGACTGCCCTTCTTTGCGGTTCCCGTTTTAATAAAAACCCTTAGGGGGCAGGAATCGAGAGCCGAGGCTTTTTCAGGGCTGGGCAAGAAAGAAATATTCTGGACATTTGTAGCAGGAGCCTTCCTGTTTGGACATTTTTTCACATGGTTTAATGCCGTTAAAAACACAAATATTGCCAGCGCAGTTGTTTTGGCGGCTCTGCATCCGCTGGTTGTACTTGCAGTGACAGTATTCGTATTTAAGCGTCATGTGGGCAAAAGACCTATTGTCGGTATCATTCTGGCTCTTTTAGGTGGAATAATGATTACGGGAATCGATTACAGAGAGCTTACGGAAGGCAACTTCAAAGGAGATGTGTTGGCATTTCTTGCCGCAGTGTTTATGGGACTGTACTTTGCCATTGGTGCTGAGGTCAGAAAAAAGGTTGCAGGACAAACCTATGTGCTGCTTGTGTTTTTTGCCTGCTGGCTCTGCTTTTCAATTGGAATGTTGGCGACCGGAACAGCGGCTCTGGGCTACTCAAGAATGGACTATATTTACATTATTGCCCTGACCATCGTCTGCCAAATCGGAGCTCATGCAGTTTTCAATCTGTGCTTTGGTCATGTAGACTCCCTCTATGTGTCGGCATGGGAATCCGGAGAGTCAGCCTTTGCCATCGGGCTGGGCATAGTTTTTCTAGGTCAGATGCCGAAGTCCTGGCAGGTAATCGGTGGGATAATAGTAATTATCGGGCTTTTATATTATAATTATTATGCAGCCGTGGAAGACAAAAATTTGAGGCGGAAGGAGAGGGAGAGCAGTGAGCTATAAAGTTAAGATTGACATGTTTGAAGGCCCCTTCGACCTGCTTGTCTATTTAATAGAGAATGCTCAAATGAGCATATATGATATTAAAATCGCTGAAATAACCGGGCAATACTTGGAATATGTGGAAGAATTAAAGACTGTGGATGTGGAAACAGCCATGGAGTTTATGGTTCTTGCAGCCAATTTAATTGAAATTAAAAGCAAAATGATCTTGCCAAGGACTACTGTTGAAGGTAGCGGGGAGTTCATTGAGGACCCGAGAAGTCAGCTGGTTGAAAGAATTTTGGAGTACAAAAAATTCAAGGAGAGGGCTGTTTTGTTGGAGGAGACCTTTGAGGAGCAGCTCAGGGTTTTCGAGAAGCCGAAGGAGGATATATCGAAATACACAGATGAGCCTGATGAATATCTAAGCCTTGAAATTAGCCAATTTGCCGCTGCCTTTGATGAGTTTATCAGAAAAAAGCAAAAGGTTGACGAGGTTAGGAAGCACTATACCAGAATTGAAAGAGAAAGGGCGTCTATTGAATCGAGGATTGCCTATATCTCAACAAGATTCAAGGAAGCTATGAGCCATGGCATAAGAAGACTTCCGATGATGGATCTTGTGCCTGACAAGCAGGACAGGTACGATGTGGTTGTGACCTTTGTTTCAGCCCTTCAAATGATGAGAGATAAAGAACTTGATGCTGATCAAGATGGCTTATATGGACAAATTGTTTTGGAAATGCAATGGGAGAAAAATAATGAGCAGTAAGAAAATAATCAAATCAGCCTTTGAGTCTATGCTTTTTTTGTGGGGAGAACCGCTTGAAATCAAGGCCGCAGCTGATGTTTTCGGAATAAAAAATGAAGAGGCTGTAGAGTACCTGGATGAACTGGCCAGGGAATATGAGGAAGAGGGAAGAGGACTTAGAATTAGAAAGATTGGCAAGTCCTATCAGATGACTACCGCAGCGGAGAATGAAGAATTTATTGAACGCTTATGCACTCCGGTTAAGGTAAAAAGACTTTCCCAGTCAGCCTTGGAGGTGTTGGCAATAATAGCATACAGACAACCGGTCAGCAAGGGAGAAATGGAAGCTATCAGGGGTGTTAGATGCGACAGAGTTGTGGAGGGCCTTTTAAAGAAGGAGCTTATTTGTGAAAAGGGCAGATCCCAAGCCGTTGGAAGACCGATTTTGTACGGAACTACAGACAACTTCCTAAGACAGTTCGGATTTTCTTCAATTAAGGAATTGCCGGAGATTGAAGATTTAGAAGGCGTTTTGACAACTGATGATGAGGATACGCTTATGGGTGCGGACGGAACTGAGCAGTTGACCTTAACCTTGGACGAATCTGAGAATTTTTAGAGTTAATGAGCTAATATTTGCAACTTGTAATTGTATTTTATATGGCAATATGGTAAAATTAATCATCGTATATAGTGATATTCAGTTATAGGAAAAGTTTAAAATTTATGTAGGTAAAATATTATGGATTATTCACAGAGCTATAGTTACGGTTATAATGAACCCGAATCAGTTTTTGCAGCATTTTTTACCGGAGCAAATCTAGCTATAATGCTTATTTGCTTGGTTGTAATGGTAATTGCTTATTGGAAGATTTTTGAAAAGGCGGGAGAAGCCGGCTGGAAATCCCTTATTCCGATTTATAACATTTATGTTATGTTTAAAATTACATGGGGCAACGGCTGGATGTTTTTGCTTTTACTAATTCCATTTGTTAATGCTGTTGTAGGCTTAATGCAGTTATATAAGCTTTCAAAGTCATTTGGACACGGTGCAGGCTTTTTCTTCGGATTGTGGCTTCTTTCACCGATCTTTGTATTGATTTTGGCTTTTGGCAGCTCAAAATATATCGGACCTAACGGAATTTCGCAGTCCGGCTACAGAGCGGATGCCGACTCAGCAGACAAATACAAGGATATAGATTAATTAAAATGATTTTAATATAAATACTAAACATAAACTACTGCAAAAGGACGGAGATATATAATGAAAAGGATTAAAACAATCGAAACCAGAAATCTTGAAAAGAGCTTAGCAAACGGTGGATGTGGCGAATGCCAGACTTCATGCCAGTCTGCTTGCAAGACTTCCTGCGGCGTGGCAAACCAGCCTTGTGAAAATGTTGAGAAATAGTCACTAAAGCAACTATTTTGATTTGTTTTTAAAGGATACAATTTATGATACATCAGTATAAACTTAATGGATATAATATTGTACTTGATGTCTATAGTGGTTCGATAAACTTGGTGGATGATGTGGCATACGACATCATCCAACTTTTTTGTGGGAAAGAAAAGGGTGGAGTCTGTCTCAATGAAGGCTACCCATCCGAAACCGAAAAGAAAGAAATTATCCGCCTCATATTAGATAAGTACAAGGATAATAAAAATGAAAGTCTGGGAGAGGTGAATGAGAAGGAAATCACTCTCTGCATGGAAGACATAGCCGGACTTAGAGATGGGAAAAAGCTGTTTTCAGAAGATATCTTTAGACCAGGAGCCGGAGAACTAAAAAATAGACACAGCGACATCAAGGCTCTTTGTCTTCATGTGGCACACACATGTAACTTAAACTGTAGCTATTGTTTTGCTGCTCAGGGGAATTTTCACGGGGAGAGGGCTCTGATGTCGGCGGAGGTTGCAAAGCGGGCCCTTGATTTTCTTGTGGAAAACTCAGGAAATAGAGTGAATTTAGAGGTCGACTTTTTTGGCGGTGAGCCGTTAATGAACTGGGATGTAGTGAAGGCAACGGTAGCTTACGGAAGAGAACTGGAAAAGCATCACAATAAAAGGTTTCGCTTCACCCTTACGACCAATGGCGTAGGGATTAATCAGGAGGTTATAGATTTTGCCAACAAGGAAATGCACAATGTGGTTTTAAGCCTTGACGGAAGACCTTGGGTTCACGATACTTTTAGAAGAACTATAAACGAAGAAGGCAGCTATCACACGGTAGTGCCTAAGTTTAAAGAATTGGTAGAGGCTAGAGGCAATAAGGGCTATTACATGAGAGGCACCTTTACCGGAAATAATTTGGACTTTACAGAGGATGTTAAGCACATGGCGGATTTAGGCTTCGACCAGCTTTCCATGGAACCGGTCGTATGTAGCCCTGATGAACCCTATGCCCTTAAAGATGAGGATTTGCCGACACTGTTCAGACAGTACGAAATATTAGCTGAGGAGATGCTGAAGCGCCGTAAAGAGGGAAGACCTTTTGAATTCTATCATTACATTATAGACTTGGTTAACGGACCGTGTATATACAAAAGAATTTCAGGCTGTGGCTCCGGAACAGAATACTTTGCCGTGACTCCTTGGGGAGAACTTTATCCATGTCACCAATTCGTCGGAGATGAGGAATATAAAATGGGAGATATATGGACAGGGGTTACCAATCTGGAGGCCTCGGAAAGCTTCAAGGCCTGCAATGTATATTCAAGAAAGGAATGTGACGATTGCTGGGCAAGGCTTTATTGCAGTGGAGGCTGTGCAGCTAATGGATATCATACATCGGGAAGCATTGAAGGAGTTTATGAATATGGCTGCAAGCTATTCAGAAAAAGAATGGAATGTGCTATAATGTTAGAAATTGCTACAGGAGAGGAAATTTCTGATAATGCGAATTAATAAATATATTGCTTCTGCCGGATTTGCCAGTAGAAGAAAGGCGGATCGGCTTATTGCTGACGGCAATGTTAAGATTAATGGCGAGATATTAAGGGAGCCGGGCTATGAGGTCATGCCCGGAGATGTGGTTCATGTAAACAACAGAGTAATAAAGCCTAAAACCCGACATACCTATGTTTTGTTAAATAAGCCTATGGGGTATATAACAACCATGCAGGATGAAAAAGGCAGACCGACAGTTATGGAGCTGGTACAAGCTGTAGATGCCAGAATATTTCCGGTGGGAAGGCTTGACTACAATACTGAGGGTCTACTTATTTTAACTGATGATGGGGATTTGGCCTATAGACTGATGCATCCCAAGCATAAAGTTACTAAAACCTATAGGGCTTTAGTTGCAGGGGATTTGAGCAGGGAAAGACAGGCTCAGCTGAGAAAAGGCGTTGACATTGGCGGGTTTATAACATCACCGGCTAAGGTGGAAATTGTAAAAGTCAAGGGAAGATCAACGATAGTTGATATAACCATTCACGAAGGTAAAAACAGGCAGGTAAGAAAAATGTTTTCTGCCGTTGGGAACCCGGTGCAGGGTCTGGTGAGAACCGCTATAGGAGAATTGAAATTAGGCAGACTTGCCATCGGTCACTATAGAAAGCTTACCAAAGACGAGATTGAATATTTAAAAAATATGTAAAATAAATGCCAAGAAGGAGGTAAAGATGAAAATAACATTAAAAGACGGCTCTGTTTTAGAATATGCAGAGGCAAAAGCAGTTATTGACATTGCTTATGAAATTAGCGATGGTTTAGGTCGAGCGGCATGTGCAGGCGAAGTAGACGGAAAGGTAGTTGATCTCAGAACCACATTGACAGATGATTGCAACCTTAATATTTTAACTGCGAGAGATCCGGAAGGGTTGAAGGTTGTTAGACATACTTGCTCTCATGTTTTGGCGGAAGCGGTAAAGAACCTGTATCCTGAAGCAAAGATGACAATCGGGCCTGCCATTGATACAGGATTTTATTACGATTTTGATGCTAAACCCTTCTCGAGAGAGGATTTAGATGCAATAGAAAAGGAAATGAAGCGCATCATCAAAAAAGGCGAAAAGCTGGAAGTGTTCACTCTTCCGAGAGCTGAGGCTATAAAGCTGATGGAGGAAAAGAAGGAGCCGTATAAGGTTGAACTGATTCAGGATCTTCCTGAAGACGCAGTAATTTCTTTCTACTCACAGGGTGACTTTGTGGATCTGTGTGCAGGTCCGCACCTAATGAGTACAAAGGGAATTAAAGCCTTTAAGCTTACCTCCTCATCAGGAGCGTATTGGAGAGGAAACTCGGATAATGCGATGCTGCAGAGAATCTATGGAAGTGCTTTTAATACAAAGGATGAGCTTAAGGAATACTTACAGCACCTTGAAAATATCAAGAAGAGAGATCACAACAAACTTGGAAGAGAGATGGAGCTGTTTACAACTGTCGATGTAATTGGACAGGGACTGCCTCTTTTGATGCCTAAGGGAGCTAAGATTGTGCAGACTCTTCAGAGATGGATTGAAGATGAGGAGGACCTGAACTGGGGATACCAGAGAACAAAGACTCCGCTTATGGCAAAGAGCGATTTGTACAAGATTTCAGGCCACTGGGATCACTACAAAGACGGAATGTTTGTGATGGGCGATGAAGAAAAGGACAAAGAAGTTCTTGCTCTGAGACCCATGACATGTCCATTCCAGTACTATGTATATAAGGCAACTCAACATTCTTACAGAGATTTGCCTTTGCGCTATAGTGAAACATCCACTCTTTTTAGGAATGAAGACTCCGGAGAAATGCATGGCTTGACCCGTGTCCGCCAGTTTACAATTTCTGAAGGTCATTTGATTGTCAGACCTGACCAGATGGTTGAAGAATTTAAGAAGTGTTTGGCATTGGCAAAGAATTGCTTAGAGACTCTGGGCGTTCAGGATGATGTTACATATCATCTATCCAAATGGGATCCTTCCAACACTGAAAAGTACATAGGAACAAAGGAAGTGTGGGATGAAACTGAGGGTGCAATTAGAAATATTCTAACAGAGCTTGGAGTTCCTTTCGTAGAGGATGTTGGAGAAGCTGCATTTTATGGCCCTAAGGTGGACATTAATGCAAAAAATGTCTACGGCAAAGAAGACACTATGATTACCATTCAGTGGGACGCTTTAATTGCTGAACAGTTCGATATGTACTACATAGATAAAAATGGAGAGAAGGTAAGACCTTACATCATTCACAGAACATCCATGGGCTGCTATGAAAGAACCCTTGCATGGCTGATTGAAAAATATGCAGGTCTATTGCCTACATGGCTATGCCCTGAACAGGTTAGAATTCTGCCAATATCTGAGAAGCACATGGACTACGCTGAAAAGGTTAAGAAACAGCTTAAGGATAACGGCGTTCTTGTAACAATTGATGACAGAGCGGAAAAAATCGGCTATAAGATTAGAGAAGCAAGACTCAATAAGATTCCGTACATGATAATCGTAGGTGAAAAGGAAGCTGAAAACGGAGAGGTATCTCTGAGAAGCAGATTTCTTGGTGATGAAGGCTCACGCAACCTGGATGAATTCATTGGGGAAATAACAGAGGAAATCAGAACAAAGGCTATTAGAACCATTGAGGTTTCTGAATAAACATTTTAAATCAATATTTTAGGTTCAAAAGAGATTTAGGAGGAGATTATGAATCGTTTAAAAATTGAAGATGTTAGAGCTAGGGAAATTCTTGATTCAAGAGGAAACCCGACAGTTGAAGCTGAGGTTTACCTGGCGGACGGAACGGTGGCAAGCGGAGCATCCCCGAGCGGTGCGTCAACAGGCGAATTCGAGGCTCTTGAGCTTAGGGACGGAGACAAGGCACGCTATGGTGGAAAAGGGGTTTCTAAGGCGGTGGAAAATGTAAACACTGTAATTAGAGATGCCATTGTAGGAATGGATGCTTCGGATATTTATGCCATTGATGAGGCTATGCTTAAGGCTGACGGTACAAAAGATAAGAGCAGCCTGGGTGCTAATGCGATCCTGGCAGTGTCAATTGCAGCTTGCAGGGCGGCTTCTTTGTCCCTTGGAATTCCAATGCATAGATATATTGGTGGAATCAATGGAAATAGACTTCCCGTTCCAATGATGAATATTTTAAATGGTGGGGCTCATGCATCAAATTCCGTGGATACTCAGGAGTTTATGATTATGCCTGTAGGCGCTGAGAATTTCAAGGAAGGCCTGAGATGGTGTGCAGAGGTTTTTCATGAACTTCAGAAGCTTCTGAAGAGCGAAGGCAAAACAACAACTGTTGGAGACGAGGGTGGCTTCGCACCTGACCTTGACAGCGATGAGGCTGCTATTGAATACATTCTTGGGGCTATTGAAAATGCGGGCTTCAAAGCCGGTGAGGACTTTGTTCTTGCTATGGATGCAGCTGCTTCCGAATGGAAGAGCGAAAAAGGCAAGGGTTTCTACCGCCAGCCTAAATCAGGCAGAGAGTTCACTTCTGAAACTTTGATTGCTCATTGGGAATCCTTGGTTGAAAAATATCCTATCGCATCTATTGAGGACGGCCTTGATGAGGATGATTGGGATGGATGGAAGCTGATGACTGAAAAGATGGGTGACAAGATTCAACTGGTCGGCGACGATTTGTTCGTAACTAATACCGAAAGATTGCAGAAGGGTATCGAGAATGGCTGTGGAAATTCAATTCTAATCAAGCTGAATCAGATCGGCTCTGTCTCAGAAACCCTTGAAGCTATTAAAATGGCTCACAAGGCGGGATATACTGCGGTTATTTCCCACAGATCGGGAGAAACTGAAGACACTACCATCGCTGACTTAGCCGTAGCATTAAATGCCGGACAGATTAAGACCGGCGCACCTTCAAGATCAGAGCGTGTTGCCAAGTACAACAGACTTTTGAAGATTGAAGAAAGCCTTGGTAACGGAAGCGTTTATCCGGGAAAAGGAGCATTCTAAAAGCTGTTTAGATTGATATGGTAATAAAAAAGAAATCCTCAAATCCGAGGATTTCTTTTGATATTTGCTTAGCTTTATACATATCCTGCAAAATATGCAAAGTGTTCTAAAGGATAAGAACTATTTTCTTTTTGAAGCCTTTGGAGTTACGCAAGTACCTGTAGCTCTGGCAACTACAATCGGCTCTTCCAGGAAGTCGGCAGCTGAATCGTTGATGTCAGGTCTTGTAGCGATAACCTTTCTAGCTTCGAAAGTCATCTTTCTTGAAGTGTTTCCTACTTTTGTGATTTCGCCATATGCTTCAATATAGTCACCGGCATAAGTTGGAGCCAGGAACTCAACATTGTCATAAGCACAGAAAAGACCTTCGTCTCCATCCAGCTTAATTAACAGCTCGGTAGCTACGTCACCGAATAGGTGTACCATATGTGCTCCGTCTACCAGATTTCCGCCGTAATGAGCGTCCTTTGCCGACATTCTTACTCTTAATGTTGAAGTGATTTTTTCAGACATTTCATATCTCCTTTTTCTCATTGAAATTGTATTTAATATACAATTATTATATCAAAGTATTTATAATATGCAAATAACAATTGCCTATTTCAGTGCCATAGTTTATTATTAAGGTATATTGATGCGAACCGAAAAGGGTTCAGAAGAAATTTATGAACCGCAAAGGGTGGTGTGACCGCATGACAAAAACGAAAAGAAAGGCAGGAAATCATGGAAGAAGTTAAATTTCAGTATGGAACCAGAAGGGTTTTGGAGCCTGAGCATGTTTTGCCTACATCGGCGTGGCGACTGGACAACAGTCGCAAGATACATGAAGATGAAATAAGAG
Organism: Peptostreptococcaceae bacterium pGA-8; assembly: GCA_900112915.1. Classification (GTDB taxonomy): domain Bacteria; phylum Bacillota; class Clostridia; order Peptostreptococcales; family Anaerovoracaceae; genus S5-A14a. The sequence goes on from FONK01000003.1 coordinate 107,595, forward strand.
TAGATATTAAAAAAATTCATATAGAAGGAACCAGCTTTAAACAAATCTGTATGGAGGCCAACAATAATGAAGAAAAAATCAAGCAGAGGATTATTGATATTGTCATTAGAAGAGGAAAGCTACATAACCCCGTAACGGATACGGGAGGACTCTTTTCGGGAGTTGTTTCTCAGGTCGGTAGAAGCTTCAATAACAAAAAAGCTTTCAAGCAGGGGGACTCTGTAGTGTGCAATGCCAGCCTTGCCAGTGTGCCGATTTATCTGGATAAGGTTGTGTCCATCGACAGAGCCTTTGGACAGATTGATGTTGAAGGCTATGCAATTTTAACGGAAGAAATCCCCTTGGTAAGGATGCCGGAGGGAGTACCGACAAACCTGCTTTTATTTACCTTCAATGAGTCGGGAACTTTGTATAGAATAAGTACAACTGCTGTAGGAAAGAGAAAATTCCTTATAGTTGGAAATAATCTGCTTTCCAATCTTTTGTTCGGCTATGCAGTTAGAAAGGTTGCAAGAGAAGACGCTGAGGTAGTGTGCCTTCTGGACAAAAAAACCGACATGGTCTTGCGGGGAGAGTCCATAAGTCAGCTCATAAAGCTGGTGTTTTCGGAGGTCCATTATGTGGACATTCTAAAGCCGATGGAATGCCTCAAGGGTTTGCGGGCGGATTCTTTGTTCGATGTCAGTATTAACTGCGCTGACATACCCGGTGCGGAGACGATTAATATCTTGGCTACAAAGAGTGGTGGAACTGTTGTTTTTGCAAATTTAATTAACAACTACAACATTGCCCTGTATATTACCGAGTCCATATCGAGGCAGCTGGATATCAGGTCTGCTGATGGATATCTTGAGGCTTACGATGATTTTGACATTGAGCTTGTTAAGGATTTGATGCCCTATATTGAGGGGGCAAGTACCGCTAATTTAACTGTAGACGATGACCCGGCATATCCTATTAACAGGCAGACCAGGCTACAGGAGGCCAGCGGACAAAGAAAAAGCTTGCTGGAAGATTTTATTTGTGAGAGCAGGGCTATGGCGGCGGTTTTGGACGAAATTCTCACTGTGAGCAAGTATGACTGCAACGTGCTTATAACGGGAGAAACCGGCGTTGGGAAGGAAAAGGTCGCCAATCTTATCCATAAGAACAGCAATAGAAAGATGCATCCCTTTGTTAAGGTCAATTGTGCGTCTATAGCGCCTACGCTTATTGAGTCGGAGTTTTTCGGATATGATAAGGGAGCCTTCACCGGAGCCAATGAGAAGGGAAAGAAGGGTTTCTTTGAACTGGCTGACAACGGAACTATATTCCTTGATGAAATCGGTGAGCTTTCTCCGGACATGCAGGCCAAGCTGCTAAGGGTAATTCAGGATGGTGAGTTCTTCCGAGTCGGAGGGACGGTACCTATTAAAACTAATGTCAGAATTTTGTCGGCAACTAACAGGGAGCTGGAGGATTTTATTGAAGAGGGGCTCTTCAGGAGAGATTTGTATTACAGATTAAATGTAGTGAGGATCAGAGTGCCTAATCTTGAAGAAAGAACGGGGGATATACCTGCCCTGGTCAGATTTTTCCTTGATAAGTATAATCGCAAGTTTGAAATCAATAGGACTATGGATGACGATGCCATAGAATATTTGAAGCAATGCGATTGGCCGGGAAATATTCGAGAATTAGAAAATGTAGTACAAAGACTTATGATTTCTGCAACCGGTGAAAATATAAATCTGCTGGACATTATGAAGGAGCTTCATTCCGATGTGTTTGAGGTATCTCCTGTTAATAATCACGATGACAGCGGACCTACCGGGCAGGTGATGGATTTGGAGAAAATGGTATCAAATTTCGAGAAAAATATACTGAAGCATGCCTGCGATCAGTTTGGCTCTACAAGGAAGGTTGCCAAGGCTGTAGGTATTTCTCAGACCCAACTGGTTAGAAAGAAGAAGAAGTATGGGATTTAACGGAGCTGATTGAAATGGCGTTGCCGCACGAGGGTGAAACTAAAACGGTTCACATATAAAACGAGTGAAACTAAAACGGTTCGACAAACTGTAAGATTTTCCGGCTGCGATAGTATATTGACACGACATTCTGTGGCGAACAAAGAATGACGGTATAAAATTAAAAAGTCCTGAGAAGTGTTTTCTCGGGACTTTTATTGTAGATGTTTTGGCACTGAATGCACTGGAAAAGCTGGAATTTAGAATTTTAACGCCAGTGTTTATGATGATGAGCCATTAAATTTAGACTAAGAATTTGCTTGGGACTGCAAATTCTTTGTGTGGAACAGCCGCACTGACAAAAAGTTGGAATGATTCTTGCTAATTATAAATTGTTGGTAAAAATACAACGGAGGCCACCACCTCGATGTGGCGGTCTCGGTAAAAATTATATTTTATATTACAGGAGGAATTATTTATGACTAATTACAGAAAAGGAAATCCGTTAGGAACTCACAGAGTTGTAAGCCCGAAGGGAGTGCTTCCGCAGCCTGCTGACATTCTTGACAATGACGAACGCATTTATGATAACGAGGTTGCCATTGATGTGCAGACCTTAAATATAGACTCGGCTTCATTTACTGAAATTGAAAGAAGAGCCGGCGGTGATGTTGAAAAAATCAAAGAAATTATGATGGACATCGTCGAAAAAACAGGTAAGCACAAGAATCCTTGGACCGGCTCCGGCGGAATGCTTATCGGAACTGTTAAGGAAATCGGGCCTAACTATAAAGGAGAACTTAAGGTCGGTGACAAAATCGCCACCCTGGTTTCACTGTCACTTACACCGTTGGTAATTGACGAAATTCTTGAAATCAGACAGGAGATTGACCAGGTAGACATTAAGGGTACTGCTATTTTGTTTGAAAGCGGAATTTATTCAATTCTTCCGGATGATATTCCTCAGAACCTTGCGCTGTCTGTACTTGACGTAGCAGGTGCCCCTGCTCAGACTGCAAAAATTGTAAAGCCGGGCGACACCGTAGTCGTTCTGGGCGGCGGCGGAAAGAGCGGAATGCTTTGCTGCGTACAGGCTAAGAAGGAAGCCGGAATCAACGGTAAGGTAATCTGCGTCGACGGCTTTGACGCTTCAATCGAGAGAGCTAAGAGTGTAGATGCCGCTGATGAGTACATCGTAGGAAATGCAACTGATGCGGTTGGTCTTTTCAATCAGATCAGCGAATTAACAGGTGGAGCTTTAGCTGATGTGGTTATCAATGTAGTTAATATTCCTAACACTGAGATGGCAAGCATTATGCTTTGTAAGGATAACGGAATGGTTTACTTCTTCTCTATGGCTTCAGATTTCACCAAGGCAGCTCTGGGTGCTGAAGGTGTGGGCAAGGATATTAACATGCTTGTTGGAAATGGATATACTAAGGGTCATGCAAATGTTGCGCTCCAGGTTCTCAGAGAAAATGAAAAAATTAGAGAGCTGTTTGCAAAGCTTTATGCGTAAAAACTGATTATAAAGTTTCTTTTAGTCGACTAAGGCAGCGGATAAGGCAGCGGAGGGACAACTCCAATGTGAACCTAAAACGGTTCGGTTGTTATTTTTTTAATAATACTAGAAATGTTATATAAGTCATTACTGGACACTTGACTATAATAATCATATAATATACTTAGAAAAAGATGGGCTTGGCTCATCAACCAAAACAAATATTAAAGAATTAAGTAATTTGGGAGGAAAATAATTATGAAAAAAGGATGCCCTTACGGAACACACAGAGTAATTTCACCAAAGGGAGTACTACCACAGCCGGCAGATGTTATTGATAACACTATGGAAATCTATGATAACGAGGTTCTTATTGATGTTAAAACTTTAAACATCGACTCAGCTTCATTCACTGAAATCGAAAGAAGAGCAGGCGGAGAGGTTGAAGAAATCAAGAAGATCATGCTTGGTATCGTAGAAAAAGCTGGAAAGCACAAGAATCCTTGGACCGGTTCAGGCGGAATGCTTATCGGTACAGTTAAGGAAATCGGTGACAACTATGAAGGAGATCTTAAGGTTGGAGATAAAATCGCTACACTGGTTTCCCTATCACTTACACCGCTTGTAATTGAAGAAATTCTTGAAGTAAGACCTGACATTGACCAGGTTGACATCAAGGGTCAGGCTATCCTGTTCCAGAGCGGAATCTATGCAAAGCTTCCTGAAGATATGCCGGAAGGACTTGCTCTTTCAGCTCTTGACGTAGCAGGTGCTCCTGCTCAGACTGCTAAGCTGGTTAAACCCGGACAGACTGTTCTGGTTATCGGCGGCGGCGGAAAGTCCGGACTTCTTTGTCTATACGAAGCAAAGAAGAGAGCCGGCGTAACAGGCAAGGTAATCTGTGCTGCAGGTTCACAGAAATCAGAAGACAGAGCAAGAAAGCTGAACTTGGCTGACGAATACTTCCATCTGGATGCTACTGATGCTGTTGGAATGTACAACAAGATCGTAGAGCTTACAAATGGTGAACTTTGCGACCTTGTAATCAACAACGTTAACATTGAAAACACAGAAATGGCTTCAATCCTTGCTTGTAAGGATGACGGTCTTGTATACTTCTTCTCAATGGCAACAAGCTTCACAAAGGCAGCTCTTGGTGCAGAAGGCGTAGGTAAAGACGTTAATATGATTATCGGTAACGGATACACTAAGGGTCACGCTGAGATCACTCTACAGTGCTTAAGAGAGCATGAAGGCCTAAGAAACCTATTCCAGGAAATGTACGCATAATTTAAATATTGAAATTTCCGGTAGGTAATATTTAATTGAAAAATTCCCACAGGAGCTTCGATACAGGCTTCTGTGGGATAAAAATTGTAAAATACAGAAGTTTGTTAATAACTTGGATATTATTTAAACACTTCATTCATTTTTTATTTTAAGGAGATATAATAATGGCTATTAGAAATTGGAAAGACATTCCTTTGTTTAAGGATGTAACTGATGAACAGTGGAATGACTGGCATTGGCAGGTTTCACACAGATTATCGACTGTTGAAGATATCTGCAAGGTAGTTAACCTGACAGAAGAAGAAAAAGCTGACATCGAGAAGGTAATGGACGGATTCAGAGTAGGAATCACTCCTTACTATGCTTCACTTATGGATCCGGACGATCCTACAGATCCTGTAAGAATGCAGGCTGTACCTACAATCTTAGAAATGCACAGATCAGAGGCTGACGATGCAGACCCTCTTCACGAGGATGCTGACTCTCCGGCTCCGGGACTGACTCACAGATATCCTGACAGAGTTCTGTTCTTAATCACTGACCAGTGCTCAATGTACTGCAGACACTGCACAAGAAGAAGACTTGCCGGTGAAACTGATGGAGCTAGATCAAGAGAAGATATCGATGCATGTATTGCATACATCAAGAGAACACCTGAGGTAAGAGACGTACTTCTTTCAGGTGGAGACGCTCTTCTGGTTGAAGACGATACTCTTGAATACATCATCAGCGAACTGAGAAAGATTCCTCATGTAGAAATCGTAAGAATCGGTTCAAGAGTTCCTGTTGTAATGCCGATGAGAATAACTGACAAATTGGTTAACATGCTTAAGAAGTATCACCCAATTTGGCTAAACACTCACTTCAACCACCCACAGGAAATGACTGACACAGCAAGAGAAGCTTTAAGAAAGCTTGCTGATGCAGGTATTCCTCTAGGAAACCAGTCAGTACTTCTGAGAGGTATTAACGATGACAAGACTATCATGATGGACCTTGTTCACGAATTGGCAATGAACAGAGTAAGACCTTACTACATCTACATCTGTGACCTGTCCGTTGGTATTGAGCACTTCAGAACTACAATGGCTAAGGGTCTGGAAATCATGGAAGGTCTAAGAGGGCACACTTCCGGATACTGCGTTCCTACATTTGTAATCGACGCTCCTGGTGGTGGCGGAAAGACTCCGGTAATGCCTCAGTATGTAATTTCACAGACTCCTGATAAGATTATTCTTAGAAACTACGAGGGTGTTATTACTACTTACACTCAGCCACATCTTCCTGATGTTAAGTGCAACTTCAACTACAGAAACGGTAGAGAAGCTATCAAGGTTTCCGGTGTATCAGCTCTTGGCGAAGGCCTGCAGATAAAGTCAATGGAACCGGCTCATCTGGCTAGACACGAAAGAAATAAGCACTAGTTGCATGATTTGTACCTATAGGGGTTTTCCCCTATAGGTACACTTATCTAGAATGTGAGTTAACAGGATTAGAAAATATTGAACGAGCTGGTATTTAAGGATTTGCTATGGGATTGCTTTACGATTTATCAAAAAAATATAAGACATTATCCATTGTAGGAATGTCCAAAAATGCCGGAAAAACCACAGCCCTCAATTTTTTACTTGAGGAGGCAATGGACGAAGGCATAAGACTTGGGGTTACTTCTACAGGAAGAGATGGAGAAACTCAGGACCTGGTTACAGGAACTGAGAAGCCGAGAGTTTACCTTGATGTAGATACTCTTGTGGCTGTTCCGGCCTTTCTGTACGATTTATCTGATGCAGGTCTGGAGGTGGTCATGAGAACCAATTACTCTACGGCCATAGGAACCTTGCTCATATGTCGAGTAAAGGAAGCGGGTTATGTACAGGTTGCAGGACCTGTAATAAATGCAGAACAGAAAAAACTTTGCCAGGATATGTTAAATATCGGATGTGACCTGGTAATGATAGACGGAGCTATTGACAGAAAAACAATTGCTTCACCGGATACATCCGATGCCATAATTCTTGCTACGGGAGCTGTAATTTCCAGAAAAATGGACAAAATGGTTGAGGAAACCGCCCATGTAGTGAGACTATACTCCACTGACGAGCTGGAAGATGGCTTGTACAGGACAGCTATAGAAGAAAATAACTTTGATGATAAGATTATGCTCATAAATGAAAAGGGCGAAGTTACCAAGCTGGATTTAGTGACCGGTCTTGGAGCGGCAAGGCATATAGATGAAGCTATTAAAGAGGATACAAGGATTGTCTATATTCCGGGAGCCTTTACAAACAGCGTAATTGTAGATATTGGGACCAAGAAATTGAGACAAGTTAAATTTGTCCTTAAGGATCCTACAAAAATATTCATCAATCCTATGGATTGGGGCAAGCTAAGAAAAAGAGGATTTAGGCTTTCAGTGCTTAAGAAAATTAAGATAGCATTGATAACCGTTAATCCATGGTCACCATCAGGATATGTCTTTGATAATAGACTTTTGCTTGAAGAAATGCAGAAGGCTATTCCTGATATACCTGTAATAGACGTAAGGATGTAGTCATGCGGATAACTGATAATAAACGGCTGGCGAATGTAAAAACCAGGAAAGAAACAGGACTGGATTATGTTGCGCTCCAAATGAATGTCATATCCCCATTTGGAAGAAAAAAGCTCAAAGAGATGAAACCCTTCTTCCCCGGCGAAGAAGATGCTTTGAGACAAGAGCTTGACCGAGTTGAGCAGATGGTTAACTTCGTAACTCGATATCCACGCCTAAGGGATAAAATACAAGAAGTATTTATGGAGGTCAAGGACTCTTTAAATACAATTAGAAAAAGTGAAAACAGCACCCTTTCCGTTGTTGAAATATATGAAGTTAAATCATTGCTTTTGCAGATGAGACAGCTGATTATTTTAACAAAGGATAAGAAGGAAGGCGATTACAGAACAAGCTGTGGCTGTGTGGACGCCTTTAAAAGCTCTTCGGAGGATGGAGAGGCTACAAAAGAGGCAGAGGCTGTAGCCGGTCAAGCTGCGGAAGATGTAGATGTGCCGGAGGAGTATATTCTCGAAAATACGGAAGAGCTGCTTGATATTCTGGATCCTAGAAAGGATCGAATGAACACCTTCTATATCTATGATGAGTTCAGTGAACTTTTGAGCAATTATAGAAAAAAGAAGAGAGAATTTGAACTTGATATCAGAAAAGCTCAAAAAAAAGCTCGAGAAGATTTACGAAGAGATAAGGGAGTTCAGCTGACACCTAAATTTGACATTGTGGTAGCCAGATCTCACCCTGATTTTGAAAAAATTAAGGCTATGACGGAGCTTGAAGAGGTCGATCAAGACTACATGAGCATAACCTTCAAGTTAAAAGCTAATGATGAAGTCTTCAGGTATATGCAGGAGATGGAAGAGCTTAACCTTAAAATAGAGGCTGAGGAAGAGAGAATTACTGAAATTCTTTCAAGGAAAATCGCAGGCTTCAGAGATGTTTTACTGCGAAACTGCGATAGGATGGGAGACTTTGAGTTTGCCCTTGCCAGAGCCTTATATGCCATAAAGAAAAAACTTGTTAAGCCTGCTATTGTAGATGAGCATATTATCGAGTTTGAAAATGGAAGGAACCTTCAGGTAGAGGAAATTCTAAAATCTAAAAATAAGGTTTATTGTCCAATTTCAATTTCATTGCGAGATGGAGTTACTTGCATTACAGGAGCTAATATGGGAGGAAAAACCATTTCTCTTAAATTAGCCGGTCAGATTGCAATATTAGCTCAGTACGGATTTTTTGTTCCGGCTGATAGCGCAAGTATAGGAATTTCCAATTATATGCAAATTCTCATAGGAGACAGCCAATCGGTTGAAAGAGGCCTTTCGTCCTTCGGCTCGGAAATGGAAGAGCTGAAGGAAATCTTAGACCACGGCACGGATCGTTCGATTATCTTGATTGACGAAATTGCCAGTGGAACTAATCCGGTTGAAGGGTTGGCTCTGACAAAATCCATTGTGGATTATTTGATGTCAAAACCGTATATTTCCCTCATTACGACTCACTTTGAGACAGTTACTGAACGAGAAGGTGTGATAAATATGCAAGTTCGGGGACTTTCCGGAGTTGATTACAACCTCCTCGATAGAGAAATCAGGTATGCTAATCGTCGTGATAGGATAAATATAATATCGAAATACATGGATTATAGACTATGTAAAGTAGAAAAAGTAGGAGAAGTGCCAAAGGATGCTCTCAATATTGCCAAGATGCTGGGAATCAGCAACGAGATAATTGAGGGAGCGAAAAAATATATTAAGTAAGGAGAAAAAAATGGAAAGCAAACTAAATCTTGATTTTGGGGTTGTTGAGAGCGCCAGAAATCATGCAAGGAATATCGCGAGAGATATGCAGGATTTCATCGCAAGACACACTACAGTGTCTACTGAGAGAACAATCTTAAGACTGTTGGGTGTCGACGGAGTTGACGATGTTGATAATCCACTTCCAAATGTACTTGTTGACCATATCAAGGATGCAGGAGCTCTATCTACAGGAGTTGCATACTGGGTTGGAAACGCAATTGTGCAGACAGGAAAAGACCCTCAGACAATTGCAGAAGAGGTAGCTCAGGGCAAGCTTGAAATCACTAAGCTTCCAACATGCACAATGGAAGAAGCTGAAGCAGCTCTACAGCCGTCAATCAAAAAAACCTTTGAAAGAATCGATATGCAGAAGGCAAAGCGTCAGGAATATCTTGACACTATCGGTTCAGGTCCGGAACCTTATCTATATGTTATCGTAGCTACAGGTAACATTTTCGAAGACGTAGTGCAGGCTCAGGCTGCAGCAAGACAGGGTGCGGACATCATCGCTGTAATCAGAACAACTGCTCAGTCTCTGCTGGACTATGTACCTTACGGTGCTACAACTGAAGGCTTCGGTGGTACCTATGCAACTCAGGAGAACTTCAGAATCATGAGAAAGGCCCTTGACGAGGTTGGAGAAGAAGTTGGCAGATACATTAGATTATGTAACTATTCATCCGGAATGTGCATGCCTGAAATCGCTGCTATGGGTGCTTTGGAAAGACTTGATGTAATGCTTAATGACGCTATCTATGGTATCCTTTTCAGAGACATCAACATGCAGAGAACTCTTGTTGACCAGTTTATGTCCAGAGTCATCATTGGATATTGCGGAATTATTTTCAACTCAGGTGAGGATAACTATCTAACTACAGATGATGCTATAGAATCTGCACATACAGTAACAGCTTCTCAGTTTATTAATGAGCAGTTCGCTGTTCTTGCAAATATTCCTGAAGAGCAGATGGGCTTGGGACATGCTTTCGAGATGGATCCTAAGACTGAGGACGGTTTCCTGCTTGAATTGTCACAGGCAATTATGGCGAGAGAAATCTTCCCTAAGGCAAGACTTAAGTACATGCCTCCTACAAAGTTTATGACCGGTAATATTTTCATGGGTCATATTCAGGATGCTCTATTTAACCTGGTTGCAATTTGGTCACATCAGTCCCTATTGCTACAGGGCATGCTTACTGAGGCTATTCATACTCCTCATATGCACGACAGATACCTTTCAATTGAAAATGCTCAGTACATCTTCAACAACTGCAAGCACATCGGTGAAGACGTTGAATTCAAGAAGGATGGAATTATCCAGTCTCGTGCACAGGAAGTTTTGAAGAAGGCTGACATTCTTCTGGCAGAGGTAGAAGAAGAAGGCTTATTCGCAACAATTGAAAAAGGTAAATTCGGCGGAGTTAAGAGACCGTTTGACGGTGGACATGGTCTTGAAGGTGTAACCGCAAGAGGTGAAAACTACTTCAACCCGTTCACTAAGCTATTCATGGATCATAAATAAGGAGGGGTTTTAAATGGCAGAGAATAAAACAGCAGTAACAACCGCTGACTTAACCAAGGTTAAACCTTACGGTGACACCTTAAATGACGGTAAGGTGGAGATGGCTTTCACACTTCCTGTTCCATATGGTGAAGAAGCAGAAGAATGTGCTAAGCAGTATGTAAAAAAATTAGGTTTTAATGAACCGAGTGTAACATATTATCATGAGTTGGCTCCCGGCTACACCTTCTTTGTAGTGTACGGTGCGGCTCAGCAGACCATTGACTACACAGCTATTCACGTTCCAAAGGTTGAAGGTAACGTATTGGATAGAGTGGAGTGTGGTGAATGGATTGGCGAAAACATCGGCAGAGATATTGTCGTTGTCGGCGCTTCAATTGAGTCCGACGCTCACACTGTAGGTATTGACGCTATCATTCAGATGAAGGGCTTCCACGGTCACTTCGGCCTTGAAAGATTTAAGAATGTTGTACCTTATAACATGGGTTCACAGGTTCCTTGCGAAAAGCTAATTGCCAAGGCTAAGGAAGTTAACGCTGATGCTATTTTAGTATCACAGACTGTAACTCAGAAGGATATCCACATTATGAACCTTACAAAGATGGTTGAGCTTGTAGAAGCTGAAGGTCTTCGTGACAAGGTTATCCTAACATGCGGCGGTCCTCGTATTTCTCACGAGCTTGCACAGGAGCTCGGTTATGATGCAGGCTTTGGTCCGGGCAGATATGCTGAACACGTAATGTCATATGTTATGCAGGAAGTTCAGAAGAGAGGCTGGGAGAAGAAAGCTAACATTGAAGACCGTTAAGCTGTCAGGTTTTCAAAGATTTCATACTGAATTTGCAGTAAATCAGCAAAAAAGCCGGGTGCAATTTGTACCCGGTTTTATGATGCATAAAATTGAGATAGCTCATTCTGCCCTTTCAAGTGTACAGCAAATTTCTATAAGGTAAGTTTCAAAGAAAAGAGCCAAAGGCATATGTTGACAATTATTTAACCGAGGTATATTATTTAAATGCAGGTTGTTTTTATAACACTATTAACAGTTATTATTTACATTATTAAGGAAATGGAGGGTAACGATGTTTAAAAAGTTATCTAACGGATGCGTACACTTAGTGAATAGATTTTTACCGGATCCATTCATATTTTGTATCATCCTGACCGTTATTGTTTTTGTGGCAGCTATGCCGGCTACAGGAATGGGTCCGATGAAGCTGGTTGAGGCATGGGGTAATGGAGTATGGGCATTGCTTATGTTCTCAATGCAGATGGCTCTCGTCCTTGTTTTAGGAAGCGCCTTGGCTCAGGCTAAGGTTGTAAAGGGCATTGTTTCAGCTATTGCAAGCCTTGCTAAAACACCTAGACAGGGAATCATCGTAGTTACATTCTTCTCCCTGGTTGCCTGCTGGATTAACTGGGGATTCGGACTGGTTGTAGGTGCAATTTTGGCTAAGGAAATTGCAAGACAGGTTAAGAGCATTGACTACAGGTTGTTAATTGCATCAGCTTATTCCGGATTTGTAATTTGGCATGCAGGCTTTTCAGGATCAATTCCGCTAGCTTTGGCTACTCCAGGCAAGGATGCGCTTATTGCTGCAACAGGTGGAGCTGTAACTGATGTAATTCCAACGTCTATGACAATTTTTGCACCATATAATATAATCATTATCTTGATCATATTGGTTTGCTTGCCATTTATAAACGCAAAGATGCATCCGTCACCGGACGAAGTAATCGCTGTGGATCCGGCTCTTTTGAGAGAAGAGGTATATGAATATAAGGATCCTGAAACTCCGGCTGAAAAAATTGAGAACAGCTTTATTACCTCTGCAATTATTTCTGTTGCAGGAATTATTTATCTGGTAACATATTTCATTAATAATGGTTTCAATGTTACATTGAACATTGTAAACTTTATATTCCTAATTCTTGGAATTATTTGTCATAAAACTCCGATTGCATATGTAAGAGCAATAACGGACGCAGCTAAGGGGTCGGCAGGGATTATTTTGCAGTTCCCGTTCTATGCAGGAATTATGGCTATGATGACTACTGCAAATCCTGAGAATGGAATCTCCCTTGCAGGCTTCATCAGCAATGGCTTCGTCGCAATTTCAAATCAGGTTACATTCCCGTTATTTACCTTCCTGTCTGCAGGAATTGTAAATCTGTTCGTGCCTTCAGGCGGAGGACAGTGGGCTGTACAGGGACCTATCATGATGCCTGCAGGAAAGAACTTAGGCGTTGATCCGGCTCTTACAGGAATGGCAATTTCTTGGGGTGATGCCTGGACAAACATGATTCAACCGTTCTGGGCGCTTCCGGCTTTGGGCATTGCAGGACTTTCAGCAAGAGACATTATGGGATATTGTTTAATAACATTATTCTTTACAGGAATTGTAGTTTGCGGAGGATTTCTGGTAGTGGGGCTGCTGTAGCAGCTCCTGCTTGTGAACCCGGTTCTTTATAATCAGATAGTGGATTTTCATTGGAATTTTGGCTGTTTTGTTTAGGGCTCACTTGACTAAAACTTATATTGGTATATAATATAATTAGGCGTATGGGGGGAGATTTTTATCTCCCTTTATATATAAACATCAGAGCTTTATAGAAAAGAAAGGTGATTTAGAAAATGATTAACAAAATTATGACTGCTGATGAAGCAGTTGCGGGCGTTAAAGACGGGATGACCATCATGGTCGGTGGATTCCTTGCTACAGGTTCCCCTGAAATCTTGATGGATGCACTCGTAAGAAAAGGTGTAAAGCACTTGACTGTAATTGCTAATGACGGTGGACTTGACATTGGTCAGTATGGAGCAAGAACAGCCAGAGGCGTTGGTAAATTGCTGGAGCACCATATGGTTGACCACATTATCGCATCCCACATTGGAGTTAATCCTAAGCTAAATGAAGGCTTTGCTGACGGAAGCTTAAGATACACTCTTGTGCCGCAGGGAACTTTGGCTGAAAAAATCAGAGCAGCTAACTATGGATTAGGTGGAATTATCACTCCTACAGGTGTTGGTACTCCAATGGAAACTGAGAAGGATGAGCTTGGAAGAGATAAGATTACCATTGAAATAGATGGCAAGAAATATCTTCTGGAAAGACCCCTTAGAGCAGATTATGCATTTATTAGAGCATCTGTTTGCGATAAGTTCGGTAACTTTATGTGCTCAAAGGCAACTAAAACTTTCAACTATGTAATGGCCGGAGCAGCTGACAATGTAATCGTTGCAAGTGAAAAGGTTGTTGAAGTTGGAACAGAGGATCCGGATTTATTTGCAATTTCAGGCGTAATGGTTGACGCTATCGTAGAAGGAGAAGAAAAATGGCAGATATAAAAGAAAGAATTGCGAGAAGAACCGCAAAAGAATTTCATGACGGAGACGTTGTAAATCTCGGTATTGGTCTTCCAACTATGGTTGGACAGTTCCTTCCTGAAGGCGTTACTGTAACTCTACATTCAGAAAACGGATTTACAGGTCTTGAAGGCATTCCTGCTCCCGGCGAAGAGGATGTAGATATTATCAACTCAGGTGGAGCATATGTAACTGCAGTACCTTGGGCTAACTATTTTGATGCTGCAACAAGCTTCGGTATCGTAAGAGGCGGACATGTTGACGCAACAGTTCTTGGTGCAATGCAGGTTGCTGAGAATGGAGACCTTGCTAACTGGATCGTTCCCGGCAAAAAAGTTGCAGGAATGGGTGGAGCAATGGATTTGGTAGTAGGAGCTAAGGAAGTTATCATAGCTATGACTCACACTGCTAAGGGAAACCACAAGATCTTGGAAAGCTGCACACTTCCTCTAACTGCTGAGAAGTGCGTGAGCAAGATCATCACAGAAATGGGTGTTATGGAGGTTACTCCGGAAGGAATTGTTGTAACTGAACTTCATCCTGATTTTACAAAGGAGCAGATTCAGGAGGCTACAGGTGTTAAGCTGATCTTCAGCCCGGATCTGAAGCCAATGGAAGAAGAATAAGAACCAAAAAATATAACTTTAAACGGCTCTTTGGTTTCATCGAGGTGAAAACCAAAGGCCGTTTTTATTTTGGCTCCATGTCAAAGGAAAAGGCCCCTATTGGTCATATGCATTTTTAAAGGCGTTCATTTGATCCAGATTGCTGAAGGTTATACGGGCAAAATTTTTGCCGCCGCCCCCCTTGCCGCCTAATGGAAGCCCTTGTTCCTTTACGATTTTTCCACAATCAATAGATTTACCGTCTGAAAACATAATGCAGGTTAGTAGTTCAGGCTGTATCAAAACAAAGGCGGCTGAACATGTTTTGCTAATCAGCTTGCCCAGGCTTTGCAGGAAATCCGCATCATAATCGGAATATGTAAAGGAAGTAAAGCCTCCGGAAGGAGAGGCGGTTAAGCTCCTTATAATTGATTGACTTTCCAGATTGAGGAGCTTTTTTTCCATATTATACAGCTTATCCTTGCTCTGTTGAATCTTATCCTCCTTCGCAGCGTATTTATCTAATAGATCATTTGTCCCGGAGGACAGCTTATCGGAAATAGACGATAAAACATCGAATTCCTCCTGATAGCGTTTAAATGCCCTTTGTCCGGCTTCTAAATATATTCTGGTCATACCTTTATTAGGCTCTACCTTATATATTTTTACCATACCCACCTGGCCTGATGTGGCAGGATGTGTGCCGCAGCATGCTACAGCATCTGACGGATTTTCAGCGCTTCCAATGCGAACAATGGTTATATCCTTATCTATGGCTAAGGCCTTTCGAAGAGGCTCTTTTTCGGCTTCAGAACGAGTGCCATAGTGGGTGGTAACTACGGGCAGGTTTTCCCATATGGCGACATTGGTGCAAAACTCCACATGCTTCGCCATATCCCAAGTAACCCTGTCATACCCCGTGCCGCTAAGGTCAATATCAATGGTCATATAATCGTCGCCCATGTGAAAACCTCTGTTTACGCCGCCGTATTCCCTGAAAAACATGCCACTCATTATATGCTCGCCACAGTGGCGCTGCATATTGTCGAAACGGCGGCTCCAGTCGATGGCAAGGGTCACTTCAATCCCCGGCTCAAGATTGGCGCCACCACCATCAGCATGCTCGCCATCAATACCCTTGCCATCAACCGGTATATGTGGTTCCACCAAATGGCATATTTCATCATTATATTCGTACACATCAACGACATCCCAATATTGATTATCAATGGAAATGGTTCCCAAATCGCAGCTTTGACCACCACCGGTCGGAAAGAAAATTGTTTTATCAAGAACGACAATTTTCTTTCCCCCATATTCAGAGATAGATACAATATTTGCAGTGCAGGACTTTAGGTATACATCTTTCTGATATAGTCTAATTGTTTTCATAATCTATTCCCTCCGGAGCTACATATGTCTATATAAATTCATGTCTCATGTAAATTGCTGAAAATATTATACCATATCATACTTATAATTTCTAACAGGAAGACTGTCACCGATTGTAACAGCGGTCTTGTCACCGGTTGCAAAAGCGGTAAAGATTAAAAAAGCTTGCATAATAATGTATTTTCGTTATATAATAAAAAAATAAATGGAGGTACGCCAATGGGTTTGTTTGGATTTGGAAAGAAGAAAGAGATCGATACTGCAAAATCAGATGCCAACAAGAAAAGAATAAGGGAATTGTTTAACGGTGTCATAGAAGACGGAGATTCTTGGAAGGTTGTATATGGATATGGCTTAAATATCAAAAACAGCTCTTATATCATAGCCAGAAAAACAACCTATACCTATACAAGCTTGATTATCGGATATAGAGAATCAGATATGAGCATTGCTCTGCTTCAGACTACACCTGAACTGGAAGGCTGCAGTGATGCCGAGTATTTCAATAAGGACTCAATCAAAAAAGCGAAAATTTCAACCGGAATGTACACTATATATCACCAAGGCGGAATGATGGCAGGCTACACGCAATTTGCCACCTTAGAAGAAAACGATGAAAAATTCCTTGCATATGTTTACCAACCGGATGAGTATAAAGATTTTGACGAATTCTTCAAGAAGTTTGCAGCTAAATAGGATCAAGTATGAGTTGGGTTGTATTTGCAATTGGATTGCTGGCAATCTGCGCAGTCGTATTTATAATATCCAGACTTTGGATAGGCTTGGTGGATGCAATAATAGAAGGTGTTAAAAGAGCCTTCGGCCTTGGCAAAAAAGACAGCACGGAGAACGGGCATACAATAGATGAGATAAGAGATAAAGAAAAATAACTTTTATATTGATTATATAAAATTCAAAGTCCATATTTATATTCTTAAAAATATAAATATGGACAATTTTTTTGTTGCCTTTATTTGTTAACATGTGGTAAAATAACACTGCTTGTTAAATATCTAACGAAAGAGGAGGAAATATGACACGTTTTACATTACCAAGAGATATATATCATGGAAAGGGCTCATTAGAAGCACTTAAGACCTTTGAGGGAAAAAGAGCGATAATCTGCGTAGGCGGCGGCTCAATGAAGAAATTCGGCTTTTTAGATAGGGCTGAGGCATATCTGAAGGAAGCGGGAATGGAGGTTGAAATCTTTGAAGGTATCGAACCGGATCCATCAGTTGAAACCGTTATGCGTGGAGCAGAAGCTATGGCTAAGTTCAAACCTGATTGGATTGTTGCAATCGGCGGCGGATCACCGATAGATGCAGCAAAGGCAATGTGGATTAAATACGAATATCCTGAATGCACATTCGAAGACATGTGTAAGGTTTTCGGGCTTCCTAAGCTTCGCACAAAGGCTCATTTCTGCGCAGTTTCTTCAACGTCCGGAACAGCAACTGAAGTTACAGCGTTTTCAATCATCACAAACTATGCCGACGGCGTTAAATACCCTATTGCCGACTTTGAAATCACACCGGATGTGGCTATTGTAGACCCTGAACTTGCGGAAACTATGCCTAAGAAATTAGTGGCTCACACAGGTATGGATGCCTTCACTCACGCTGTCGAAGCCTATGTTTCTACTGCAAATTGCCAATATACAGACCCGCTGGCAATCCATGCAATTGAAATGATTCAGAAGGATTTAGCAGGCTCATATGAGGGCGATATGGACAAAAGAGCTGCAATGCATGATGCACAGTGCTTAGCGGGAATGGCTTTCTCAAATGCCCTGCTGGGAATAGTTCACTCAATGGCACACAAAACAGGAGCGGCTTTTGCTGATTTAGGTGCTCACATAGTTCACGGTGCCGCAAATGCAATGTATCTGCCGAAGGTGATTGCATTCAATGCAAAGGACGAGACGGCAAAGAAAAGATATGGAGTTATTGCTGACTATATGCATCTGGGCGGGGAAACGGATGACGAGAAGGTTGCTCTTCTTATTCAGTTCTGCCGTGATATGAATGATAAGCTGAATATACCACATGGCATTAAATTCTACGGTGCAGACAGCTATCCGACAGAACAGGGATTTGTTCCTGAAGACGTCTTCCTTGAAAGGCTTCCTGAGATTGCAAGACTTGCGATTGGTGATGCATGTACAGGATCAAACCCAAGAATTCCAAGCCAGGAAGAAATGGAAAAATTACTAAAGGCCGCTTATTACGACACGGAAGTTGACTTCTAAGCATTAGACTAATCAAAAGCCACCTGCGGGTGGCTTTTGATGTATAAGAAAAGAAACTGTAAGCGTAGCGTATAGTGATTGCTACTGGATATTGCAGACATCTACCCACTCTACATAATCGCATGAGGACTCAAGCTCAGCGATGGTCAAGGCTACTGCGCTTTTGCTGTTCCCACAAGCGGGATAAACTATTTCAAACCGTTTGAGTGATTCGTCAAGGAAGATTTTTACGCCATCCTTTACCCCGAAAGGACAAACACCGCCAACTTGATGTCCGATTAAATTTTCCACCTGCTCCGCTGTAAGCATTTTTGCTTTTGTATTAAATTGAGCTTTAAACTTGCTATTGTTTACCTTTGCATCACCGGCACAAACTACCATAATAGGACCACTGTCTACAGTAAATGTAATGGACTTGGCAATGTGGGCGGGGGCTGTAGACAAAGCCTTGGCTGCCAGCTCAACTGTGGCGCTGGAAATGGTAAATTCTTTAATTTTGTCTCCAAGACCTCTATTTTCCAAATGTTTTTTTGCTGCTTCAAATGACATTTTTTATACCTCTTTTCATAAGTGATGGTTTTTTGAAGAGTTATCCTAGTTGAAAATAAATTATTGCTAAAATATGTGGATAACTTCCTATTGACAAAAAAATAAATCCGCTAATACTCTTGCAAATACTGGAGCTTAATAAAAACAAGTTATCCACAATTATAGAAGGATAAAATCGTATACGATTTGCATTATGCCTGTGGATAACTCAACAAATATAGTTTTTACATAGGGTTTAGGGATATGGAAATTCTGTTCGCAGTCACGAACACAAGTTGACATAAAATCCAAAAAAACCTTAGTTTTGTGAAAATAAAATTATTGGGAAAATTTTTTTTTATTCCTCATCATTATGGCGAATTACATCTACATATGAGACGAAATCTGAAAGTCCGCTCTGGATGAAATCATATATAATCGGCTCATTGAAGAGAAATTGATCCACAAGGGTAATATGTTCGCCGAGAGGGGAGTGAATTAAATCCTGATTTAACAACTTAATCTCAGCTATGGAATTCGCCATGGTGATCAGCTGACCGGAGGATGTAAAGAAATATATTCCGTAATAATCGTCATTTAATCGATAATCAGCGGTATTGACATGCTCGTTATCAGGCTTGTATAGCACAAAAAGTCTTCCGGCAACCTCTGTATGTGCGGTGCTTTTATTGAGAAGGAAGGTTGAACGGGCAGTAACATTAACCTGAGTAAGGTCAATATCATAAACCTCCACATACTCATCTCGCCTCAAAGCCAAGGCAGCCTCCTCAAAGGTTACATCAAAAGAAGAGATTTTTTCGCAGCCGGAAATATTAAGCCTATCCATTTGAATTTCAGTCACGGCGATATAATAGTGATCCTTTGCCTCTACAAGAGATTCGCACAAAAACTTATTTGTATCAGGAATTTCTTCAATAGTGTTTTTGCACAGTGTTCCTGCGGGCATATCAGGGAATATATCTACAACCTTAGGTGAAGTGCTGAGAACCGCCGCTGCATCGAAATCCTTTGCAAAGCCCCTCATAACAAAGTAATTGATGGCCTCGTAAGGGGTTGAAACGGATTTGCACTGTTTGTTGTCAAGAATGTACATTTCAGGGTCAGAAAGTATGATTTTAGGGGACAAGAGAAACTCATAGTCACTTTGCCCGTCAGGAAGCTTGTATCCGCGAGTTAAAGCGATGCGAGCATATTTCTGCAAGAGCCACATAGCTTCTCTAAGGGAAATTTCAACAGTTCTGGCGCCAAGTCCACCAATCATTTCACGCTGAACATCTTCGTAGTGATCCATATCCGTTCCCAAAACATACTTGTAGTTTTCTAAACCATATTCCTCAACATCCATATAGAAGAACTGGTGGAACTCTCTGTCACTTCCGCTGCCGTCAAGAGTCCAGGTTATTCCAACCGACAAAACACCCATCAAACGGGTATCTGTAACATATGCAGACTTAAATTCTTTGTTGCCTATTGAAGGGGATTCTGCTAAGCCGCCTTTCAGCACTCTAAAGTTTGATTTCATATTCATTTCCATCCTTTACTGTATTATTGCACAGCACCACAAAAAATGCAATATTTCTAAGGTTACATGATAGTATTTTGCGAATTTAAGGTATAATGAAAAGGGAGGTATGAATGAATAAAGCATTAGATAAAGAAATTAAAAGTTTGGATAAAGAAACAAAAAGGGCTGTCATCGCCATGATTATTGCATCTTCATCCTTTGCGATGATGGCGGTAATGGTCAAGCTGTCCGGAGGAAGAATTCCTCTATTTCAGCAGGTTTTTTTTAGAAATTTAATAATGATTGTATTTTCAGGATACAGCCTGATTAAGAACAAAGCCTCTATCTATGTGGAAAAAAATCAGCGTTTAAACCTGACTCTCCGCAGCATTTTAGGCTTTGCCGGCGTAGTGTGCGTATTCTATGCCAGCAATAATTTGCCCTTAGCCGTGGCTCAAATTCTTCAGAAATTAAATCCTATTTTTGTTGTAATTTTTGCTGTTATAATTCTTGGAGAGAGGCTGACAAAAAAGGGGCTGGCGACGACAATTGCAGCCTTTGCCGGGGCTGTTTTGGTAATAAATCCCGGTGGTGCGGGGATAGGCTTTTCTGCATTGTGGCCGGGGCTGGTCGGCATTCTTTCCGCCCTGTTTGGCGGTTTGGCATATGTAATGGTTGGGAGGATGAAGGGTAAAGTCGGTGGAATGGTAATAATTTTCTATTTTTCACTGTTTTCAACCATAGCGGCAGCTTTTCCGATGGCAATGAATTATGTTGCACCTACAGGAAAGGAATGGCTTTACTTAATTATGATCGGCATTTTTGCTGCCGGCGGACAGTATTTTATTACAAAAGCATACACCGGAGCGGCTGCTTCCATGGTTACAATCTTTGATTATACCGGAGTTGTATTGTCACCTGTCTTAGGCATTATAATATTTTCTGAAGGTCTTACCTTGAGGACCTTTATCGGCATGGTAATGATAATTGCCAGCGGTTATATAGCAACGAAAAAACCTTGACTCACAGAGCCAAGGCTTTTTCGGTATATCTGTTTATTTTTAAGTTGGTTGTATGAAAACTATTTCTTTAGTTCCATCGGCTGTCCGCAGCAAGCAAATTCGCAGCAAACATCTTCCTTTACAGGATGGCAATGATCGTCATCGGGACATCCACATCCCTTTTTTACTTCAAGCTCCAGTCCGCAAGCGTTACAAACATAAACTTCTCCGACTTTCATTTCTCCACATGATACCATAATAATTACCTCCAAAATTCTTCTTTCTTTTTTCTTTGAATGATCTATGCATTGATGAGAGGTCCATGGGCATAATCCTCAACCCGATGTTATCATCAAGCAGTTTCTTTATGCCCTTATTATAGCACTTAAAAACAATTAAGCAAGTGTTTAATTAGAAGTTTTTTCAACGGATACAGCCATTTTCATATACCTATGGGGGTATACGGCTATTTTTCAACGGTTATACCCTATGGGGTATAAAAAAGTTTTTTAAAAAAACATTTTCAAAGGGCCTATTTTCTGTAAAATTTTTCCATTTTTCCTTGAAAAAGAATATGGAATGTTATATAATTACAATTAGCAAAGAATGCAAAAAAAGGAAGGTGGACTTAGTGAGAAAATTAAAAACTATGGACGGAAATACTGCAGCTGCTCATGTAGCATATGCTTTTTCAGAAGTTGCAGCTATTTATCCAATCACCCCATCCTCTCCAATGGCTGAGAGCATGGATGAATGGGTTTCCCAAGACAGGAGAAACATCTTCGGCGAAAAAGTGAGCATCGTCGAAATGCAGTCAGAAGGCGGAGCAGCAGGTGCAGTGCACGGTGCTACATCAGCAGGCTCATATACCTCAACATTTACTGCATCCCAAGGCTTACTGCTTATGATACCTAATATGTACAAGCTGGCAGGAGAAATGGCGCCGACAGTATTCCACGTTGCTGCCAGAGCTGTTGCCACTCATGCGCTTTCAATATTCGGTGATCACTCTGACGTTATGGGAACAAGACAGACCGGCTTTGCAATGTTGGCATCCAACAGCGTACAGCAGGTTATGGACCTTGCAGCAGTCGCTCATTTGGCTACAATTGCAGGCAAGCTTCCTACGCTTCATTTCTTCGATGGATTTAGAACATCCCATGAGCAACAGAAGATTGAAATTTGGGACTACGATGTTTTGAAGGAAATGGTGGACTGGAAAGCTGTTAAGGCATTTAGAGAAAGAGCTTTAAACCCGGCACATGCAAAGCTGATGGGTTCAGCTGAACAGCCTGAAACATTCTTCCAGCACAGAGAAGCATGTAATATGGCCTACAACGAAACTGCTGACATTTTCGCTGATTATATGGCCAAAATTAATGAAAAACTTGGAACAGATTATAAACCATTTAACTACTATGGTGCTCCTGATGCTACAGAGGTCTTAATTGCTATGGGTTCTGTATGTGATGCGGCAGAGGAAGTAGTTGACTACCTGAATGGAAAGGGCAAGAAGGTTGGACTTATCGAGGTTCATCTATACAGACCATTCTCAGTTAAATATCTATTACCGGAAATCCCTGAAACTGCAAAGAAGTTTGCCGTTTTAGACAGAACCAAGGAACCGGGTTCCATCGGTGAGCCTCTATACCTTGATATTCTCAAGGCATTCAGAGGAAGCAAGTTCGAAAACTGTTTTGTTGCAGGTGGAAGATACGGTCTTGGCTCAAAAGACATTCAGCCAGGAGATATTTTGGCTGCTTTCGAAAATCTATGGGAAGAACAGCCTAAGGAAGAGTTTACTATCTCAATTGTTGACGATGTAACTAATCTGTCAGTTGTACCGTCAGAATTCCCTGACACAACTCCTGATGGAACCGTTTCATGTAAGTTCTGGGGTCTAGGATCTGACGGAACTGTCGGAGCTAATAAGAACAGCGTTAAGATTATCGGTGACCATACCGATAAGAAGGTTCAGGCTTACTTCCAGTATGACTCAAAGAAATCCGGCGGTATTACGATATCTCATCTCCGCTTCGGAGACAAGGCAATTAAGTCTACATACTATGTAAAGCAGGCTGACTTTGTTGCATGTCATCAGCAGTCATATATGCATAGATATGATATCGTTCAGGATGTAAAGCCGGGCGGATACTTCCTACTTAACACCACTTGGGATGAGGCGGAGCTTGAAAAGATGATTCCGGGAAATGTTAAGAGATATATCGCTAATAATAATATTCAATTCTACACTTGCAATGCAGTAGAATTAGCTAAGGAAATCGGTCTTGGACCTACAAGAACGAACACTGTTCTTCAAGCAGGATTTTTCAAGCTGGCGGACATTATTCCGATTGATAAGGCTACAGAGTACATGAAGGAAGCAATCAGAAACACTTACGGCAAGAAGGGTGAGAAGATTGTAAACATGAATATTGCAGCAGTTGATGAAGGTATTGCCAATGTTAAGAAGGTAGATGTTCCGGAAAGCTGGAAAACCGCTGAAGGCGAAATGTGCTTCTATGAGCCGACAGGCAGAGACAGCGGCATGACCGAATACCTAAATAACATTATGATTCCATCAAATGCTATGAAGGGTGATGAGCTTCCGGTTTCCACCTTTGTAGACTATGCAGCAGGTCAAATTCCATCAGGTACCGCAGCTTATGAAAAGAGAGAAATTGCTACGGACATTCCTTGCTGGATTAAGGAAAATTGTATTCAGTGTAACAGATGTGCTTATGTTTGCCCACACGCTGTAATCAGACCGTTTGCTTTGGATGAAGAGGATGCTAAGCCTATTGAGGGTGAGGTTCTTAAGATGATGGGTGCAGATGGAAAGTATTTCACAATTGCAATTTCATCTAAGGATTGTACAGGTTGCGGATCCTGTGCGGCAGTTTGTCCTGCTAAGAACAAGGCTCTTGAAATGACACCGGTCAATAATAAGCTAATGAATGAAACTCAGAAGAAGTTCAACTACGTGTTCCATGAAACTAAGAGAGTAGAGGTTCCGTTTAAGGAAAGCACTCTTAAGGGCTCACAGTTCTTACAGCCGCTTCTTGAGTTCTCAGGCGCTTGTCCGGGCTGTGGAGAGACTCCATATGCCAGACTTATAACTCAGCTATTTGGTGACAGAATGTTCATCGCAAATGCAACAGGATGCTCATCAATTTGGGGATGCAGTGCACCAAGCACACCTTATACAGTAAATTCGGAAGGCAAGGGACCTGCATGGGCAAACTCATTATTTGAGGATAATGCAGAATTTGGTTTGGGTATGCACCTTGCAATGAAGGCTAGAAGACAGGAAGTTAAATCTGCTGTTGAAGCCTTTGCTGAAGTTGCTGAAGCTAAGGAAGCTTGCACTAACTGGATTGATTCCATGGATGATGGAGATGCTTCTAAGACGGCTTCTGCCGAGCTTCTAAACATCGCTAAGGCATATGCGGATAAAAATGAAAAGGCTAGGTTCATTGTTGATAATGATGAGCTTCTTGTTAAACCGTCTGTTTGGATCTTTGGTGGTGACGGTTGGGCATACGACATCGGTTACGGTGGACTTGATCATGTAATCGCATCAGGTGAAGATGTAAACGTTATGGTATTCGATACTGAAGTATATTCGAATACAGGCGGACAGAGCTCAAAGGCTACGCCAATGGGTGCGGTTGCTAAATTTGCCGCTTCAGGTAAGAATGTTAAGAAGAAGGATTTAGCTCAGATTGCTATGGCTTATGGCTATGTATATGTAGCACAGATTGCTATGGGTGCCGATCCTAACCAGACATTGAAAGCAATTCGTGAGGCTGAAGCCTACAAGGGACCTTCAATCATAATCGCATATGCACCTTGTATCAATCACGGTATCAGTATGAGAGATTCTCAGGCTATAACCAAGGATGCTGTAACAGTCGGATACTGGAACATGCTAAGATTCAACCCTGAATTAGCAGCAGAAGGAAAGAATCCGCTATCAGTAGACAGCAAGGAGCCTGTAGAAGGATTTAGAGACTTCTTGTTGAGCGAAGTAAGATACAGCTCATTAACAAGAAAATTCCCGGACAGAGCTGAGCAACTATTTGCTAAGACTGAAGAGGATGCTAAGAAGCGTTATGAATACCTAAAGGAACAACAGAAGACATTTGATAATGCTCTTGAGTCCAAATAAGTATTAAGCAGTATTATAGCCGGGCGGCCGTTCTGACCGTCCGGTTTTTATCTAATTTTGATAGGAGAATATTTTGAAGGCGAAATTAAACCTTTTTGGAAATGATAAGTTTGAACAGCTACAACGAAAAAACAGGCAGCAGTTTAAGAATATCAGAAAAGAAGATGGCGTAGTAATAGAAAGAATTGAGCGCGAGTTAAAATATAACCAGGTAAGCAAGGCTTACATAGAGGTTATTAAAGAGGATATGATTCGTATGGCGGTAAGTGCCAAAAGGCGTAATTCGAGCTTCGTAGGAGCGCTTGAGGGCGGAGAGAAGGGCTTCGTGGAGGAAGTTCTTAAGGAAGCCCCTAAGGTTACAAAAATAGCAAAGGTATGGGGAATCCTGGAAGATGCTTTATATATTTTTATGGTATATGCCGCAGTTGTGGTATTCCTGTTTAATAAACCGCCAAATTACGATTTTGGATATGTAAATATTGCAGTAATGGCGGCTGCCTTGCTGGCGCTCATCTTAACCAATATATTCTTAGGAAAAAACAGTTTTTTTCCGCAATTTAAAGATGTTAATGATGGAATAATAAGGCTTGTGGTCATGGGCGTGTTTCTTGTTATAAGTTACTTCGTAGAAACAGAGATGAAACCTGTATTCCATGTTACCTCACTAATTCCACTTGCGATAGTAATTCTTGCATGGCTGTTGGCATTATCAGCAGGAAACATATGCAGCAATAGGGATCTGAAGTTTATAGAAAAGAATTATGAATAGCGGCTCTATATATATCCGGGTTCGAATATGGTTCTATAATATCCGCTTAGGTGAATGAAAAAATCACTCTAGCGGATTTTTTAATCTTGAATGCCCCGACATTTATCCGGTGCCGTTAAAAAGAGTGCTTCGAAATGAAGCACTCTTTTCTATTACCCGTATAATCTATTTGGTTGCTCTTGATTAAGCTTCCATGTTCTTCTTTAGCTGAACTTGCGGTTCTCTTGGAAGAGAGAATAGAGGTACGAATCTGTCTAATCCTGTGAATGTTAGAAGTAGTAATGATGCTACCGCAATCATTGCCATGAAGTTGTACTGGATGAAGTTCATAGCTGTGAACTTGTATAGAGGATATACGTTTACTGCGATTCCTACATAGAATGCAAGGTATACGTGCCAAGGAATCAACTGTGATCCGAATACGCCCATTGCGTCTCCGAAAGTAGCATTTCTTAGCTTGATCTTGTACATATCTTCTTCACTACCAACGATGTTTTCTTCAGCGATATCCTTGATGATAGGTCCGATTGTTACAATCTGAGCCATTTCGTCTGAAAGGATAGCGTTACCTAGGATGCAAAGAACTCCATTGAAGCCCATAAGTATTCTTACGCGACCTGACATTGCAACGATAAGCTTTGCAATCGGATCGAAAGCCTTCATAGCTCCCATTACGCCACCAAATGCTGCAACCCACATCATCATTACAACTACCCATGAACCTGCATCAGCAAATCCCTTCATGCAAAGGTCTAGGTATTCCTGAAGGTTTCCGGTAGTTCCGGCTGCAAGACCAAGCAGGTAAGCGGATACGATACCTGAACCGATACAAGCGAAAGTGTTAACGCCTGCAATAGCAAGACCGATTACCAGAAGTAGAGGAATAATCATGTAAACAGCTACACCGTCTCTAACCTGATTTAGAAGGTCAATAGCAACCGGCTTTTCTTCTGCCAGATAGTCAAGGGCAGACTGAGGAATGTTATCCATAACGCCGGATGTGTCAGCAGTTGCAGTTGATAGACCCATAGCAGTACCAACGATGAAGAATACGATAGCAGCAAGGATTAGGCAGCTTACAGACCAAACACCCTGTGTTCTAACTCTGTCTACTACTTCAACTCCCTGGATACCGGAAGATACGATTGTTGTATCTGAGATAAGTCCGATGTTGTCTCCGAAGCAAGCACCACCTGCGATTGCACAAGTTGTAAGAACGATGTCGCCTCCAACAATGTGGTTCAACCATAGGAAGATAGGTGCGCACGCTGCGAATGTTCCCCATGAAGTACCTGTTGCAACTGAAAGTATAGCAGTTACCGCGATACCGACAACAGCGATAGTTCTAGCTGTTACACCTAGTGAAAGAGCCAGGTTTACAACAGAAGCTCCTACACCTGTTGTCATGAATGCTGATGCCATAGCATAAGCGAACATTAGGATGAAAAGTGCTACAAGGATGTTGCTAACGCTCTTCATAGCTACATCGATACACTCTTTGAATTTGATGCCTGCAACTAATCTAGCAACAGCGATTGCAACGATACAAGCGATTGGTGCTGCGATTAGAGCATCCTGACCGGACATCATTAGACCTGCTAATACGCAAACCGGTAAAAATTTAATAATTGCTTTTAAAAAATTCATTTAGTTTTTCCTTTCTTTATAATTTTTTAATGAATAAATAAAAACCTAGTGAAATACATCACTATTTCTTAGTAAGCAAGTTGTGTGCCAACTTCGATAAATTCTTGACAAAATAATTGTATTCTTAAGAATGTTGAAATAATTGACCTGGAGGGTACCCCGGGTGTACAAGAACAGCATTGTGACCATATGACTATTTGATGGTGACCCACTTTTGTGAATGCGTGCAAAAATAAGCACCAAAAATGGGTCAAAACTATTGACTATTTGTGCTAAAAGGCTTAAGATACAGCTATGAACAATAGCGGTGATAATAGCAATATAAAAAATGGATATACAAAGGAAAGAATTATGGCTGATGATAGAGATTTCGGTATGGGAAGAGTCCTTTATCCGAAGAATGTAGCCCCTGTTGCTGCCTGGAAAATTGACAACAGTATTGAGATAAGCCCAAGGGAGGCCAGAATTAAAATTGAAGTAATTCATATTGAGTGTGACAGCTTTCAACAGATTTGCAGTGCTTGCGGCTATGACGAGGCTAAGATTAAGGCAAAGATATTTGATATAATTGAGAAAAGAGGCAAGCTGCATAACCCCTTCACCAAAAGCGGAGGCGTTTTGTTAGGAACAGTTGATGCTATAGGCAGTGAGTTTAACTCCCAAACACCGATTGCCCCGGGGGATAGTGTTTATTGTATAACATCAATTTCGGGGATGCCGATAAAGCTGGAATCCATAGAAGCGATAGATTATGATTACGGACAGATTACCTGTACCGGGTACGGAATTATTTTTGAGTCATTTCCGGTGCGGAAAAGAATGTTTTTAGATATTGATCCAAGCTATGCTCTTGCAGCAGTAGACGAGGCGAGTTCTTTCTTCGGTTCATATAACTTGGCAAAGGATATAGATACTGTAGCCATAATCGGTAAATCCATTCATACGACACTTCTCTACGGGGCAGCTATAAAAGAAGCCAAGGGTGACAATGCAAAAATTGTAGCCATAATGGACAACCATGTTAATGATCAGCTTACTCACGAAGAGATTGCTTCTGCTATGTCGAAAACCATTGACAGCACATTTTTTGTCGATTTGACAAGACCTATGGAAGCCTTTGACTATATAAAGGAAGAGCACTCCACAACATATCTTCCGATTAAGAGTCTTCATGAGGGAAGCGTGGATTTGATAATTGTAGCTGAGGATATATTCGGGGCTGAAACCGTTGCCGTTGCATTAATTAAGCCAAAGGGGAACTTGTATTTTTCATCTGTCGAAAACCATTATGCTACGGCATCTCTAATCGCTGAAACCTTGGGAAAAGAAATGACTATGCACTCTTTTGAGCAGTATTCCCATGATTACCCTGAGTTTACATTGAAACTGCTTTTAAAGGTTAGAGATGAGCTTGAGGCACTGAATAGACTTTATCGGGAGAAGCGACAGAAGAAGGCTTTGACAGAAAGTCAGAGCAGAAATATGAGAGTTACCAAAATAGGAGCATCTGACGACTTTGTGTTCCAGAGCCTGGTGACAAAAAATATGGTCGATGAGGTTTTGAATATTGCCAAGTACGATTGCAATGTAATCATCCAAGGGGAAACCGGTGTCGGCAAGGAGAAGGTTTTGTCCATTATACATCAAAACAGTCAACGCCGCAGTGAACCGTGCATTAAGATTAACTGTGCAACAATCGCAGAGAATTTAGCAGAGTCAGAATTCTTTGGCTATGAGCCGGGAGCTTTTACAGGTGCAAGGGATGCAGGGAAAAAGGGCTATTTTGAAATGGCAAATAACGGGATTTTATTTCTGGATGAAATAGGAGCCCTTTCCATTAATATGCAGTCGAAGCTGCTCAGAGTTTTACAAGAAAGCCAGTTTTATAGAGTAGGTGGAACCCAACAGGTTTCCGTAAATGTAAGGGTAATCGTTGCCAATAATATTAATTTAAAGAAATTGGTGAAGGATGGAGAATTTAGAGAGGACCTTTATTATAGATTGAACATTTGCACTATTGAAGTTCCGCCGCTTCGAGAGAGGCGAGAGGATGTGATTTGTCTATCTGAAGCCTTTGTTGATAATTGGAGGAAGAAGTATTCTCTGGAAAAAGAACTTTCTCCGGGAGCTTTGACAGCCCTCTATCACTACGATTGGCCGGGCAATGTAAGAGAATTGGAGAATGTTATTCATCGTCTTGTTATAAGCAGTAGGAATATTGTTCTTAGTGAAGAGGATGTAACTGATTTGCTTCAGGAAAGCACCTATGGAGAGCTGGTTCTCAATGTGAAGAAGGGGCTTATGTCGGATAACACTGATTTTCATGTGCTTATGGAGCAGCAGGAGAAGCAAATCATAGAATATGCACTTAATAAATGCAAAACTACAAGAAAGGCCGCTGATTTTCTTGGCTTGCCACAGACCACCTTTGCCAGGAAGAAGATTAAGCATGGATTGTAGTAGAGAATGCAAAATGGTTTGCCTTTTGAAGTTAAAATACCTAGTACAAAGTCACTTTCCTTTTTGGATACAGGAAGTTTTAGAAAAGATATAGGAGAGCAATTATGAGTAAAATGGAAATCGGCAAAAAAAGTTGTGATAATGAAAAAATGATAGACCTGATGAAGGACTACCGAGAAATTTTTTGGCTAAATCCCGGAGTAAATGCAGAGGAATGTAACGAGACACCACCGGCAGTTACTGTGAATGACATTGATGAGGCGGAAGCGAGATTAATAAGGTTTGCACCTTACATTGCAAAGGTGTTTCCTGAAACAGGGAAAACCGCCGGAATAATTGAATCGCCATTGACAGAGGTGCCTGAGCTTAAGAAGGCGTTAAATGCCGATGAAAAACAGGAGCTTGCCGGAAGCCTATATTTAAAATGCGACAGTCATCTGCCGATTTCAGGTTCCATAAAGGCAAGAGGCGGTATTTACGAAGTGCTGAAGCTGGCAGAGAAACTCGCCGTGGAGGCAGGTCTTTTGTCCTATGATGACGACTATGCAGTTTTGGCTGAGGACAGATTTAAGGAATTCTTTTCCAAATATAGTGTGGCTGTCGGTTCCACCGGGAATTTAGGGCTGTCTATTGGGATTATAAGTGCTAAGCTGGGATTTAAGGTTACGGTTCATATGTCCGCCGATGCAAGGGAATGGAAGAAAGCCTTGCTGAGGGAGAAGGGTGCCATAGTTACAGAATATGAGTATGACTATGGTAAAGCCGTTGAAGAGGGCAGAGCCTTGGCGGCAAAAGACCCTAAGTGCCATTTTGTCGATGATGAGGCTTCGGTTGATTTGTTTTTAGGCTATGCCGTGGCAGGACGCAGGCTGGCAAAGCAGCTTAAGGAAAAGAATATTTCTGTTGACAATGAGCATCCGTTATATGTGTATATCCCTTGTGGAGTTGGTGGTGCTCCGGGTGGAGTCGTGTTCGGATTGAAAGAAATATTTGGTGAAGATGTTCAATGCTTTTTTGCCGAGCCTACTCATGCACCTTGTATGACTTTGGGACTTTTGACGGGGCTTCATAGTAAGATTTCAGTAAAGGATATCGGGTTAGATGGGGTGACCGCTGCTGATGGATTGGCTGTTTCGAGACCTTCGGCACTAGTCGGCAGGCTGATGGAAACCAGACTTCAAGGATGTTTTACAGCTGATGATGAAAGACTCTACCCGTATTTGAATAAGCTTTATGAAGGGGACGGAATTTTTGTTGAGCCCTCTGCCTGTGCCACCTTTAGGGGACCTTATTTGGTGGAGAAGGTTTATGGTGATATGGGGAAAAAAGAATTTAAAAAGGCGACCCACATTCTTTGGGCCACCGGTGGAAGCATGGTTCCTGAAGATGAAAAAAGAAGCTATCTGAATTTAAGGTGATTTGGATTGAAGGGGATTATGCTATACCATATACGACACTAAAATATACGACATTAAAATCTATCAGAATAATTAAGAAGATTTCTAAGCCGGCTGTCGGCTTTCGCTTGGGAATCTTTTTTGTTTGGGAATACCGTGTCGTAATAAACTACGGCACCATAGAAATCATCTTCAGTTGATGTTATTACCGCATAGGAGCCATTGCTGCCATCCCTCGGCAGGGAAAGGCTGCCGGGGTTAATCATATATATATCGCCCGTAAGTGTATATTCCGGTATGTGGGTATGCCCAAAACAGACGGCGATGCAATTAAGCTCAGAGGCTCTGTATGACATTTTTGCCAAGTCGGTGTCAAGACCGAATAGATGACCGTGTACTGCCAGGATATCGCCATATGGAGTGGATACGATTTTTTCCAATTCCCTTTGCTCATCGCAGTTTCCGCTTACGGAAACGACAGGAGTATCCAGAAGCTGCTCTAACAGCTCCCCATCCTTTTGATAGTCCCCACAGTGAATTATCAGGTCTACATTTTTTATTTTCTCATGGACATCAATAGCCTTTTTCAGCTTGCCATGAGTGTCACTCAGTACTAATATTTTCATAAGCACATTATATCATATATAAAAGGGATAGCAAGAGACGGGGTTCTTGACATGACTTTATTAATATTTTATATTAAGCTTGTCAAATAGTATGTTTTATAGCCGATGCCGGAACAGACCGGCAACTATGGTATCAGCGCACATGCGGCGTTTTATAGAATACCTGATGGAAATCGTCTATGATCTAAAGGAGGGATGCGGCGTGACCGAGAAGGGTGAGCGAACAAAAAGTATAGCGATTTTCTCTTTTCTCATCTTCCTTGCGTGGATGTGCCGCTTTCCCATGTTTCATGTTTCTGTGATTCCGTACATCGGCGCATTTTGCGGGCTTTTGCGTCCGCTGATTTACATGGGGATTTGTGCGGCGTGGGGCGTTTCCGTATCTCAAAAAATCATCAATCGACCGCTTCGAAGATATCTTGAGCTAATGGCTGCATGCTGCATCCTATGGCTTTTTTTCCGCACCGTGAAATACGAGCTTACCTACACAGGGAGCATCCAAAGTCTCATACTGCCCTACTGCTATTATCTGCCCTTTATTCTGATGCCGACCTTTGCGTTTCTTGCTTCGCTGCATTCCAGAAAAGGCGAGTACTATAAAATTCCGGAGATAGTCAGCATTCCCATTGTCATGGTCTCCTCAGCGCTCATTTTATTTGTCTTTACCGGTCCGCTGCACAGGCCGTTTTGGACAAGCATCGGCGAGCCGTATTCCCACGGTCCCAGATATTTTGTCGTGATGGGGTGGATTGCGCTTCTTATGCTTATGACAATGGTTACCGTCTTCGTCCGTGCCAAGGTTCCGAAAAAGCCACAGGCCTCGCTTCTGCCGCTTCTTGTGCTGCTTGTCATAGGCATATATGTGATTTTAGTGTTTTTCTTTCCGAAAACGTGGGAATTTGTCTCAAACGACTACACAAGCTTTTTCTGCATGGCTTTTGTCGGGCTGATGCAGGCGTGTATCGCATCGGGGATGATTCCCTCCAACAGGGGCTACGCAAAAATCTTTGCAAGCTACGGACAGGGAAGTGTACATTATGGATGACGGCTGGAACATTCGCTACTCTTCGGGCGGCGAGATGCCGCGAGATACTCAGCTTCTCAAAAAAACGGGAGCCAGCGATCTTCAAACAGACGAGCATACACTCTTAAAGGGCTGTCGTATCCATCCAGGTCATGTGGTCTGGGCGGAGGATATTTCCGCCCTTGCATCGGTTCTTGCCGAGCTGGAACAAAACAGGGATGAGCTTTCTCGCAAAAACGAGCTGGAGACGGAAATGCGCAAAACGGAGCTTGCCCTGTCAAGAGCGCAGGAGAAAAACCGTCTTTACGATGTGTCTTGGCGGGCTACGGCAAAGCAGAACAAACTGCTGCATAAAACCCTTGGCGCATATTTTGGCGAGCCGGACGAGAGCCGAAGGAAGGAGCTTCTTGCCACAGCCGCTGTGCTGGGCGCATATATCAAGAGAAAGGGAAATCTCATCTTCGCAGGAGACAGCGGAAGTGTGACGGCGCAGGAGCTTAAGCTTTGTTTTAACGAATCTCTCGGAAATGCGGAGCTTTTAAAAGCTGACTGCTACATGGATTATGAGCTTTCGGAGGGAACGGTGCTGCCAACAAAGAGCGCCATGTGCCTTTACGACAGCTACGAAGCCGCTATAGAAGCTGCTCTGCCGGATATCAGCTTTGTATTTTTGCGCATCAGAGATGAGGGCGAAAACATCACCGCAATTTACAGCATCGTTTCAACGCAAGACTTGTCCGCCGCCCCTTTCCCTAAAGAGGTAAATGTTTCAAAGGACGAGGACACGTGGATCGTTTCCCTGTCCGGCCCGAAGGGAGGCGGAAGGCTATGACACTGTTTTATGAATGCAGCTACCCGATGCGCTTTTCTTATATGCTGTTTCTTATGGTTACCATACTGATGTTGGTAGTTCTGCTGTGGAAGCTTATTCTTGGCAGGCACAGCAAAGGCGGCATCATCGCCGGCGCTGCTGTATTGATTCTTACCATCGGCTTATATTCGGTGCTTTTGGACGACCACATCGTGCCGCAGGATGCCGTAAACTGGCAGGGGCACAAGGCGCCGCTGCCGATGGCTGTGCTCTGGCTCATCACCGCCGGAATCTTTCTTATAAGCGTATACGCCATCCTGCTTTGTCGTGAGAGAGAGAAAAGGATGGTGACGGAAAGCAGCATCAAGGAAGCGATGGATGAAATTCCCATGAGGCTTTGCTACTTTAGGCAAAATGGCGTATCCATGCTGCTCAATCGGCGTATGGCGGAAATCTCGGAGATAATATGCGGCAAAGTGCTGATGACATATGACGAGCTTTCGGATATGCTTAATGGAAGATCGGATTGGAAGGAAGCTGAGGATATTTATCGCTTGCCGGACGGCTCTTTCTGCCGCTATGCAGAGGAGAAAATAGCCACAGCGGACGGTGAGCGGTTTCGAGCTGCCTACTTCTACGATGTAACGGAGCTTGTTCGCCGCAAGAAGGAGCTGGAGACTCAAAACGAAGAGCTGAGGCGGATGTCTGCTCAAAACAGGCGTCTTCGGGAGAATGTAGGTCAGCTTGCCAAAGAGGAAGAAATCCTCTTCTTTAAAACAAAATGGCATGACACGATGGGTGAGGGCTTAACGGCAATACGCAGAAGATTACTGTCCTCTCTGACGGAGAAGGAAACGGACGATGCACTCAGAAGCTGGAGCAATGCCGTTTCCGTAATACAGAGAGACAACGACAGCTCGAATCAGCGGCGCGATGCGGCGGGAGATCTCTTCCGTGACGCAGGTGCGTTAAATATCACGCTCCATATAAGCGGTGTATTACCTGCGAAAAAGGAAACCGAGCAGGTGTTCATTCTTGCCATACGAAACTGCCTGTTAAACGCCGCAATGCACGCAGACGCAACGGAGCTGTATGCGGATATTACCGAGGCGGAGGAGGGGGATGTGCTATCCGTGACGAACAACGGCAAACCGCCTGCGGGTGAGATTATACCGCGGGGCGGGCTTATCAATGTTATGGTTTATGCCGAGCGCATGGGCGGCAGAACGGAGATTAAATCTATTCCCTGCTTTGAACTGACTGTGACCCTACCGAGAAAGGAGGCTGACAAGAGATGATTAAGGTGATTGTAGTGGAGAATCAGCGTATCCACCGTGAATATATAGAAAATTTGCTCCTGCACAGCGGACGTTATGAGTTACTTCAATCCGTTACGGCGGCAGACATAGCTGTTCAGCTTCTGCGCAGGGCATCTGCCGAGCTTGTTTTGATGGACATTGTCGTAAACGGCTCTTTGGACGGCGTAGAGGCTGCGGCACAAATCAGGCAGCTCAGACCTGATATCAAGATTATTATCGTCACATCCATGCTGGATGCGGACTGCCTTGCCAGAGCAAAGGAAGCGGGAGTGGACAGCATGTGGTACAAGGATGCATCCGAAGAGTCTCTGATGGATGTGATAGACCGCACCATGGCGAGAGAACACATCTTTCCGGCTAATTCTCCTACTGTACACGTGGGCTACATCCAAAGCGACGAGTTTACCGTAGCGGAGAAGGATATATTACGCGAGCTTTTGAACGGACTAAGCAGCAGGCAGATTTACGATAAGCTTAAGCTCAGCGCCAGGACGGTTGACTGGCATGTGAAAAACCTGCTGGAAAAGACAGGTCTTCCAAACCGTACGGCACTGGCGATACAGGCTGCGCGGGGCAATCTCTTTTTAATCAAGGAAGAAACAGATAGGGAAATAAAATAAATAGAAAAAAGAGTTCAAAAACTTGATATCGAAAAAATCGACATCAAGTTGAGGCGGTCGTATTTCATAGCCCCGGAAACACAATAATTTATACAAGGCGGTAGAAGTAAAATCTATCGTCTGTTTTTATTTGGAGAAAGGTAGAGGAAGTAATATAACGTGTAATCCCTATGCCTTTACAGAACAGGGAATATACATGCTTATTCAATTATGCTTCTATAAGCATATCACCGCTCCTTTTTACGAATAATTTATATAGGTCACCACACTTTTTATTCCGCATTTCAATTATCATCTTGATTGAAATGTGACTTAGAAATAAGAATACAATATTTTTTGCCTGAAGGAAAAAATACAAAATACGGAAATTTTTTAAAAAAACCCGTATTTTTACGGGGTACAAAGAATATTTACTTTGATATGATTAGCATGAAAATATAAAAATATTCCCATGTAAGATTTGAAATTTCAACTTTTACATCAATTTCAGAGGATGGGAGGTGAGATATGTGCAATGCGCAGAGTTGTAATAGATATGCAAAGCTTTCTGTTTGCGGATGCGGCGGCGAAAGCCCTAAGGCGGTTTGATCCCGATTACGAGGTTTACCCTTCGGAAAAACCTGCGCAGACCCTTGATTTGTGCTTCGGTGCGAACGCAAACGTGCTTGTGATGGAGGTTACGGAGTATACACCGTGGACTCTTGCAGAGAGACTGAAAATTTTAGAGAAGCTGAAATCGAAGCTTCCAGAATGCAGGATTGTATTCGTTGTGGACGAAAACACAAGCAAAAGCCTGGCAGACAAGGTGAGGCAGGCGAAAAAGGATGGGCTGATCGACCAGTTCCTTTACGGCTCTGTCTCAAGCGACTATCTCGCCGCATCCATTGATGCGGTGTAGAAAAGGAAAATGAATTTTTATTAAGGAAGGAGGTTTTCTTGTTATGAAAACAAAAAAATGGGGGCGCGTGATGGCAGCCTTATTGTCGCTTATCATGTGCCTGTCGATGGTGCCGATGACGGCGTTCGCCTATATGGAAGGCGATATTCCCGGGACGACAGGAACGGGAGCGTCCACAGATATCCCTGTCGTCTGCGATACCTTTGCGGAGTTCAAGGCCGCTATGGAGAATACAGAGATTAGCTTTGTGAAATTGACCGGGACAGGGGGAGAGGAAATGCTCGATATGCATGACTCTCTTACTGCGGCTATATCCCAAACTACAGCTAAAACGCTAATTGTGAATGGAACAAATACCTTTACTTCACCATTGAATAGTTTTAACGATTGTCTTATATGGTCGAGAGCTGATCTTAAAATACAGGGAACGGGAACATTGAAATATAAACATGGAAATTCCAGTGGCTCTGGTGCAGTTGTACATAAAACTGGCGGAAGTTTGATCATTAACCAAGGAATAAGACTTGTGGGATATGGTAACGGAGTTAGTTTTGGGCGGGCATTATGCTTAGAGGGTGGCAATACTACTATTCGCGGCGGTTCGTTCTTTGGATACAGTGCGATGAATGTAACAGGTAATGATATAGATGCCGTATTGGTTGACGATGGTGCTACATTAACAGTGGAAGATGGTGATTTTTCATCTTCATTACACAGCAGTGTTACCGATCCATTAGTGGAAGCGTATGGTCTTTATGTTGCGAATGGGAGCACTGTAATTCTAAAAGGCGGCACATACAAGGGAATTAGATCAAAATCGTATCTTTCCACACTTCTGGATACAGATTGTTCATATAGAAAGAATGATGGCAGTATCTTTGATGGTGCAGCGGTATATAAGACATCAGAGCAATTAACGGTTTTCGGAATACCAATCATCAATGCAATACCTGATCAAACAGCAGCGGTCGGAGAAGATATATATATTCCGTGGCCGGACGGTGCAGAACGCTATGAATTGTATCAATCGGGTATAGCAACTCCGATTTACCAGAACACCAAAACAGGCTCTCCGGAAGGGATGAAGATTCCTGCAGAGAATGATGCCTCTACAACAAGCTATTATTTCCGTGTTTACTTCCCGGGAGCAGACCAATGGCTCAACAGCAATTACTTTTCCGTGACACGGAAATACACAGAAATCAGCGCCGTGAACCTGACCAATTCTGCACCGGAGGTGGGCAAGACGCCAAATGATATGACCTACAGTGCGGACAGTGGTCTTGCGGCAGGCGGATATTGGTTCTTCCCGCAGGCTAACGCCCAAGGCGGCTCCATGGCAGCAACCGATACCTTTGAAGACGGCAAGACATATTCGGCGGCATATCGCTTCACGATTCCGAGTACAGCGGGCAAGGTCTTTGCACCTACAGTGACAGCGACAGCCTAAAACGGAACCGTATATCAGGTGAATCGCGTAGATGACACTACCATTGAAGTCAGGGTGAATTTTGATCCAATCGGATCGGGTGTAACCACTTACTCTGTCAGCATTGTTACACCTATTGCTAACGGAACGGTTACAGCAAGTCCGAACAGCGGTATTTCTGCCGGAGATCTGGTTACACTGATCGTTACACCGGATCCGGGCTATGTTCTGGAATCCATAATCGTCAAAGATGATGAGACAAACCTTGTCACCATGGAAACGGTGAACACCTTCAGGATGCCTGCATCGAATGTAAGTGTTGATGCAACCTTCAAGGAAGCTCCGATTTCCTCTCATACTGTAACCTTTAACACAAACGGCGGCTCCGTTGTTCCTGAGCAGACCGTTGCAGACGGTGCGACGGTCACCAAACTGGATGATCCTACTAAAGACGGATATACCTTTGATGGCTGGTATCAGGATGCGACCTTTGCAGCAGCTTTTGACTTTGACACACCAATCACGACGGATGTGACGCTGTATGCGAAATGGAAAGATAACGGCGGCGGAATCGTAATACCTGTAACCTATGTGACAGTTACAGGCGGAAACGGTACATGGACAAAGAACAGCGGTCTGAACTACGAACTGACAGTCAAGCGCAGCGTGGACGACAGCACCTGTTTCAGTCATTTTGTAGGTATTTTGATGGACGGCGCAGTCCTTACACCGGGAACTGACTATGACGCCAAGGCGGGAAGTACCGTTATCAGGCTGAAAGCCTCTGCCCTGCAAAAGCTCAGTGCCGGCAGCCATACCCTAACCGTAAACTTCGATGACGGCAGAGCGGATACCACACTGACCGTCAAGGCTGCTACGGCAGCGGCAGACAAAGACACCACGCCGAAGACCGGAGACAATAACCTAATCGGTATGTGGTTTGCTCTGATGCTGCTCTCACTTGCAGGTACATGCGGTACCGTTGTGCTTGGCAGAAAGAGAAGAAACGAAAAATAAAAAGTGAATCACACAGCATAACGAAAATAATAACCAGATGGTACTGAAATCCCTCTATGACGATGATGAGTCGTCGGGGGGATTTTGCTATCTTCTAAACTTTCTCTCCGGCACTTATCCGAGAGTTCATTGTCAGCAGCTTACCCCAAAAACTTGATGCTGTCAAAAAATCGTATTTGATGGAAAAATCAATTGAATTGTGATAAAATTTAATAAATAAAAACTCAGAAAGGTATGGTTAAGGTGAGAGAGAAATTTCAGAGCAGATATTTTAAGTTGGGGCTGACAATATTCCTGTCCGGAGTCGGGCTTATACTTTTTTATGGATTTGTAACTAATTATGAAAAATTTATTGGAGTTTTTCAGTTCTTAGGAAATGTTTTATTCCCGTTTATTCTGGGCTTTGTTATTGCGTATTTGCTATGCCCTATATATAACTTCACTGTGCGAAAGACTTACCACTGGACAGCCGGAGGCTTTAAATCCGGAAGCGGTGCTTTGAAATTCTCCAGATTTGTAGCGACCATAGTGTCAATTGGATTTTTTGTGATAATCATCGGCGGCTTGCTGTGGATGGTATTGCCGGAGCTTATAAAAAGCGTATTCGGCATCGTGGAAACAACGCCGGGGCGAATATCGGAGCTTATTGCGGCTACTCAGGATGCAATTGAGAACAGCAAGTATGAATTCCTTTCCAACAGCTTGAGAAAGACCCTCGGAAATGTTCAGGGCTATCTGGTTGAGTGGAGCAAGGGAGGTCTGATGGAATCCCTGGGAATGTACATACAGAGAATAACAGAGGGAGTTTGGTTCACCTTCAAGACTGTAATTAATCTTTTGGTTGCAATTATAGTTGCCGTATACCTTTTAAACGGAAAAGAGCTGTTTAGAGCGCAGATTAAGAAGCTGATTATGGCAACTCTCAAGAAAGAGGATTCTGACGCCCTTATGGAATTTGCCACTTTTACCGATAAGACCTTCGGCGGCTTTATTAACGGAAAAATAATCGACTCATTTATAATAGGAGTATTG
Source organism: Peptostreptococcaceae bacterium pGA-8 (assembly GCA_900112915.1). Classification (GTDB taxonomy): domain Bacteria; phylum Bacillota; class Clostridia; order Peptostreptococcales; family Anaerovoracaceae; genus S5-A14a. Next base: position 148,093 of record FONK01000003.1, read on the forward strand.
TGCTTCATTCTGATGACCTTGATAGGTCTTCCTTATGCAATTTTGATTAGTGCAATTGTGGGTATAACCAATATAATACCTTTCTTCGGACCGTTTATAGGAGCTATACCGTCTATTATAATTTTGCTGACGGTTAACCCGATGGATGCACTGTATTTTGCCATTATGATTTTGGGACTTCAGCAGCTGGACGGAAATGTAATAGGACCTAAGATTTTAGGCGGGACCATCGGGCTTCCAAGCTTTTGGGTGATGTTTGCCATTGTTGTGGGCGGCGGACTCTTCGGCTTCCTTGGAATGGTTCTTGGAGTTCCGGTTTTCGCTGTAATCTATTACTACTTCAGAAAATTCGTGGACAAAAAACTTATGAAGAAAAATATGCCCCTACCTACATCTGAATATGTAGATTTTAATAAGTATGACATTAACAGAAAGGATGTACAATGAAGATTATAGAGCCTGCAGAAATGAAAGATTTCACCTCATTTAAGGTAGGTGGAAAGGCGGAAAAGCTGGTCATTTGTGATTGTGAAGAGGATTTAGCCACTGTCCTTAACATTCTTGCTGTGGAAAAGAGAGATTTCATTTTAATCGGCAACGGAAGCAACACCCTGTTTACTGACGAAGGCTATAAGGGTACGGTAGTGAAGCTGGGCGACTTTTTTGCACAGATGAAATGTGAAGGGAGCAAAATAATTGCAGGAGCTTCCGCTCTGATGTCTAAGGTTTCCGGATTTGCCATAGAAAATCGGCTGACCGGATTTGAGTTTGCAAGCGGAATTCCCGGCAGCTTAGGCGGGGCGATTTTTATGAATGCCGGTGCCTATGGCGGGCAGATGGAGGATATAGTAGAATCTGTCAGAGTAATTTCCAAGGATGGTGAAAGCTTTAGGACAATATATAAGGATGAACTGGATTTTGGATATAGGCACAGCGTAATTCAGGACACCGGAGAGGTTGCCGTTGAAATTACCCTGGGGCTTGAAAAGGGAAAAAGAGAGGAAATAGAAGAAAGGGTAGCGGAGCTTACAGAGAAGAGAAACTCCAAACAGCCGTTGGCATATCCCAGCTGTGGGAGCTTCTTTAAACGCCCTGAGGGATATTTTGCCGGAAAGCTCATTGAGGATGCGGGTCTTAGAGGTGTATCCGTAGGGGGTGCTCAGGTTTCAGAGAAGCACTGCGGATTCTTGATTAATAAGGGAGATGCTACGGCGAAAGATGTACTGGCATTGAAGAAATTAGTTCAGGATACCGTATACGAAAAATTCGGCGTTAGGCTGGAGCCTGAAGTTAGGATTATCGGTGAATAGATGAGAAACAAATACTTATTGGAAAATTACAGGCTTAAGTGGGATTATCATACCCATACTGTCTATTCCCATGGAAAGGGAACCATAGAGGATAATGTAAAGGCGGCTGTTGATAAAGGTCTTTCCGCCATTGCCATATCGGATCATGGTCCGGGGCATTTGACCTACGGAATAAAACGCTCAGCAGTAGCTCAAATGAGAGCGGATATCGAGGCCTTAAAACCTAAATATCCTGAAATTGATATATTTCTAAGCGTTGAGGCCAATATTGTCAACCACGGAAACTATCTGGATGTGACGAAAGAAGAGTTTGGGCAGTATGATTTCGTCAATGCCGGATATCATTTTGGCATCCCCGGAGGTTATATGGTTCGCAATTGGCTTTATAGTCATGGTATAAAAACTCAAGGCTCTGCAAAGAGGCTGATGGTTAAGAATACGGATATGACCGTAAAGGCGTTGTATGAAAATAAGATTAAAATTTTAACTCATCCGGGAGACAAGGGTCCCTTTGACCTGGGTGAAATAGCTAAGGCTTGTGAAGATACGGGAACTCTTATGGAAATAAATTTTTGGCACCATCATCTCAATGTAGAGGAGATTGCTTTTTGTGCCGAGTATGATGTGCGCTTTGTAATCAGCAGCGATGCCCATCATCCAAGCAGAGTCGGGAATTATGAGGAGAGTCTCTTGGCAGCCATAGAGGCGGGATTGCCTATTTCCAGAATTGTCAATATAGAAGGAGCTTAAAATGGATAAACTGAAGGTTGTAGTGGTCACCGGCTTATCAGGTGCAGGAAAAACCAATGCAGCTGACTGGCTGGAGGATCAAGGATATTTTTGTGTTGATAATATGCCTCCGTCTTTAATACGAGCATTTGTAGACCTGACAGTTCAAACTGCGACAATCAAAAAAGCCGCTATTATTGCCGATATCAGAGGGGGCAACTTTTTTGCCGACTTAATATCTACATTGGAGCAATTGGAGAAGGATGATAGAATTCAGCTGAAGATTTTGTTTATTGAAGCATCGGATAAGGCTTTAATCAAGCGCTACAATGAGACCAGAAGGAATCATCCTTTGGGAGAAGGTCCCGTCACCATGGATGTTATTGAAAAGGAGAGGGAGACCCTTCAGGAGGTTAGAGCAAGGGCGGACTATGTCATTGACACTACGGATATGAAGGTGGCTGAATTTAGAACTTTTTTGCAAAACACCCTTTCCGGCGTGGCACAGCAGAAGCCTTTTAGAATAAACATTAAGTCCTTCGGGTATAAGAAGGGGCTGCCCCTTGAGGCTGACCTGATTATGGATATGAGATTTATCCCTAACCCGTACTATATAAAAGGGCTGAAGAAATTAACCGGAAATAATAAAAAGGTGCAGGCATATGTTATGAAGCATCAAGTCTCAAAGACCTTTGTCAAGAATTTTTATGATATGATTATGGCAATGGCTCCTGCTTACAGGAAGGAAGGAAAAAATCATCTTAACCTGGCATTTGGATGCACAGGTGGTCAGCACAGGTCGGTTACCATGGCAAACCACATGGCAGAGGTTTTTAGAAGAGAAGGGTTTACAGTAACACTTGAACATCGAGACATAAAATGATACAATATATGAAGCATGCGTTAAGCGCACGAGTTTATAATTTGAAATTAGATTTATTAAGGAGAGAGAGATGGAAAAACTAATTATCAGTTCTTGTATTTGTGGTGCTGAGGTAACTAAAGAGCAGAATCCTAATGTGCCTTACACTGTGGAAGAAATAGTTCGTGAAGCTAAATCAGCTTATGATGCGGGTGCGGCAGTTATTCATCTACATGTAAGATGGGATGACGGTACTCCTACTCAGAGCACTGAAAGATTTCAGGAATGTGTTGATGCTATCAGAGAGGTCTGCCCTGATGTAATAATCCAGCCTTCAACAGGCGGAGCTGTTGGTATGACTGACCTTGAGAGACTGGCTTCAACTGATATCGTTCCTACACCTGAGTTTGCAACTCTTGACTGTGGAACCTGCAACTTCGGTGGAGATGAAATCTTCGTAAACACTGATACAACAATTGAAAACTTTGCTAAAATCATGAAGGAAAGAGGCATCAAGCCTGAGCTTGAGGTTTTTGACAAAGGTATGATCGATACAGCTCTTAAGGTAGACAAGAAGGGTCTTCTTGTTCACCCCCTACACTTTGATTTCGTACTTGGTGTACAGATGACAGCTACAATCAGAGACCTTGTTTTCATGGTAGGATCACTTCCGCCGGGTGCAACCTGGACTGCTACAGGTCTTGGAAAGAATGCTTGGGCAATCGCTGCGGCTACTATTGCTATGGGCGGACATGTAAGAGTCGGATTTGAAGATCACCTGTACATCGAAAAGGGTGTTCTGGCAGAAAGCAACGGACAGTTGGTTGAAAAGGCTGTTAAGCTTGCAAAGCTTCTAGGCAGACCTATTGCTAACCCGACAGAAGCAAGAGAAATCTTAGGAATGCCACCTCTAAAGAAATAGTTTAGATTTTGGAATTTGCCCTCGAGCCTAGACTTGAGGGCCTTTTTATTATCATACCGAAAGGCGGACATAAAATATGTCATTTTCATCGGAGACAAAAAATGAGCTGTCAAGAACCTATCCGACAAAGAATTGCTGCAAGCTTGCAGAGATAGCCGGCTTCCTAAGGACAGCCGGGAGCATAGGTCTGGCAGGCGGCGGAAAATTTAATATTGCCTTGAAAACTGAAAATCCAGCAGTTGCCAGACATTATAAGAAGCTGCTTAAGGATTATTTTGATGTGGATTCCCGTCTTGATGTTGAAGAAGGAGCCGCTATAAATAAGGGATATTTTTACAAGCTGGTTATCGGACCGGAAATGAGGAGCGACCAGATTCTGAGAGAAACAGGTATCCTGATGGTCAGACAAGGCAATAATTTCATAAGTGATGGGATTTATCAGGGAATAATCAGAAGCAAATGCTGTAAAAAAGCATATCTGAAAGGGATGTTTTTGGGAGCCGGTACCATGGCAAACCCTGATAAAAGCTATCAGATGGAATGGCCCCTGTCCAGCAGGACTCTGGCAGAGGACTTACTGAAGCTGATCAACTCTTTTGTGGATATGGACGCTAAGATGGTTAAGAGGAAATCCCAATATGTGGTTTATGTCAAGTCCTACGGCTACATCAGAGATTTAATGACCATGATGGGAGCTCATACCATGGTTTTGGAGCTTGAGAATATAAAAATCAAAAAAGAGCTGAGGGGCGAAGCCATCCGTCTTACAAACTGCGATACTGCCAACATGGATAGGGTCATCGGAGCATCGGGAAAACAAATTGAAGCCATTAAATTTCTTGACGGAGCTGTCGGATTAAACAAGCTTCCTGAGAAGCTTAGGGAAATTGCCATCCTCAGACTTGAGCATCCTGAAGCGAGTCTCCTTCAGCTTGGAGAAATGCTGACTCCGCCTTTAAAGAAGTCAGGGGTTAATAATAGGATGAAAAAGCTGATGAATATGTATGAGAAGGGGCAAAAGTAATTAAGTTGCCCTTTTTTGATATGCTATAATACTGTATACTTGTTAATATCCATTGAAATGGGTATAAAAAAGGATATAATGGAATGGATGAATAGGGAGGTGAGGCTAATGTTTTCTGACGAACTATCGAAAATAGTTGACAGTGAAAATCAGGCAGAAGAGATTTTGCGCAGGGCAAAGGCCCAGTGCAAGGGAATAGTCGATGAGGCAGAAGCTAAAGCGGATGATATTTTAGATGAAGCAAATCAGAAGAGCAAATCTACGTATGACCGGCTTATAAATGAAGGCAAGGAGCGTTCAGATGCCATGTATGAGGAATATCTGGAAGGCGTTGCCAAAGAATGCCAGGTCATGACCGCAGGAGCGGAAATGCATCTGAATGAAACTGCGCAATTCATAGTAGAAAGGATAGTGAAGGCTAATGTCCATAGTTAATATGGAGAAAATAGCGGTCATAGGATTAAATCTACAGAAGGAAAAACTGATATCCGACTTAATGGATGTCGGTATGGTTCAGATTAGCCAATCTTCAAAGGAAGATGATAGAGCGGAAAATAAGGGTCATGATGTCCTTGAGCTTTCAAAGGCTGACGGAGATGAGGACTATGTTTCTGTAATTGAAGGCGAAATGAACAGAACGAATATTGCTCTGGAAACCTTGAAAAGATATTCCACTGAAAAGGAGCCGATCTTCTTTACACGAAGGCATATATCGAAGTCTATGCTCAGTGAAATAATGGAAAAAAGGGCTGAAATTGAAAGCGATATCGGTAGCGTTCTGAAGCTTAATTCTAAACTGCATATTTGCAATGAACAGATAAATAAATACAATGGTGAGATTGCATCCCTAAAGCCTTGGGCAGGCTACGATATTCCTCTGGACAAAGAAGGAACGAAGAATACAGCCTTGGATCTGGGAGTAATTCCATCGACAGTAGAAATAACCGGACTGAGAGACAAAATCAAGGCTGCGACGGATTTTGCCGACATAAGAGAAATCAATAGAGACAAAGACTACATCTATGTAGTCAATATTTCTGTAAGAGACCTAAGTGATGAAGTGCTGACAATTTTGAAACAGTACGGATACAATCAGGTGCCTTTTAAGGGCTTTGAGGGAACGGTTACGGACAATTTGCTTAGGCTTGAGAAGGAGGTTGACAGGCTGCGTAGTGAAAGAAGCTCCATCGAGAAGGAGATAAGCGCCCTGACTCCTAAGAGAAAGGGAATCGAGTGCCTATATGACTTCCTGACCATGGAGAGAGATAGAGCCCATATCAAGTCCAGCATGAGAAGGACTGAAAAAACCTTTAATTTTGAGGGCTGGGTTCCGGCGCCGGCAAAGGAAAGCGTAAACAAGATTCTTGATAAATATGGTTGCTACTACATTTATCGTGAACCGGAGGATGGAGATCAGGTTCCTGTATTGGTTGAGAACAGGGGAGCTGCACAGCCATTTGAGTCAGTTATGGAAATGTATTCCTTGCCTGACTATAACGGTATAGATCCGACGAATATCTTCGCATTTTTTTATGCAATGTTCTTTGGAATAATGCTCAGTGATGCGGGCTATGGCTTGGTGATTTCCATAGTGACCTTCGTAATATTGAAGAAATTTGAAATAGAAGGTTCCATGAAGAAGCTGCTGAAGATGTTCTTTTATTGTGGACTTTCTACGGTATTCTGGGGAGCCATGTTCGGAAGCTGGTTCGGCGACTTGATACAGGTTGGCGTAAAAACCCTGACAGGTGCAACGGTTACCATTAAACCGCTTTGGTTTAATCCGATTGATGATCCGACCAGACTTTTAATCTGGTCACTGGGATTTGGAGTTGTACATCTGTTCGTAGGTATGGGAATAAACGCCTATATGCTTATTAAGCGAGGCAAATTCTTAGATGCCGTTTTCGATATATTCTCATGGTATGGGGTAATACTTGGGGGAATAATGTATTTGGCAGGAGGAAGCATATCTCCTATGCTTGCAAGAGTCGGTATCGTAATTGCCCTTGTAGGTGCGGCTATTTTGCTCATTACAGGAGGCAGAAACAAAAAAGGCATCGGAAAGGTTACAGGCGGCCTAGGGGCATTGTACAATGTAACATCCTATGTATCGGACATTCTTTCATATGCCAGACTTCTTGCCTTAGGCTTGGCAACAGGTGTAATTGCAACGGTTGTAAATACAATGGGCTCCCTTGGCGGACAGGGGATTGTCAGCTTCATAGTTCTATGCGTAGTCGGCATAATAGGCCATACATTTAATATGGCAATTAATGTTTTAGGCGCCTTCGTTCACTCCAGCAGGCTTCAGTACATTGAATTCTTTGGAAAATTTTATGAAGACGGTGGTGAGGAGTTCTCACCTTTCAAAATAGATACGAAATATATTAAGATTTTAAATGACAATCAGGAGGAAACAAAATGATCAGTGGTAGTGTAATGGCGCTTTTCGGAGCAGCTATAGCAAGTTTGGCAGGTATCGGCAGTGCAATCGGAGTAGGAATTGCAGGTCAGGCAGCAGCAGGTGTGTTAGCGGAGGATCCGAAAAAATTCGGTAAAACCCTTATTCTTCAGGCTATTCCGGGAACGCAGGGAATTTACGGGCTTCTAATGGCCTTCTTGATTTTCATAAAGACAGGACTTATGGGCGGTAATGGGCTTGCTGATTTAACGATGGCACAGGGCTTATATATTTTGGCTTCAGGTATTCCGATCGGTGTAATCGGCCTTTGGTCAGGTATTGCTCAGGGAAAAACGGCGGCATCCGGACTTATGCTGATGGGAAAGAGACCTGATCAGATGGTTAAGGGCATTATCTATGCGGCAATGGTAGAAACCTATGCGATTTTCGCTCTTTTGATTTCTATTCTGATGCTGTTTAACATCGGTCTGTAAGCTACGGTATTAGCCATTGAAAATTTTAACTCAGGGGGCATAAGCATGAGTATTGAAAAAATAACATCTAAAATTTTAGATGATGCAAAGGACCAGGCGGAAGCCTCCCTAAATGAAGCGAGGCTGAGGGCTGAAAGTATAGTAAATGATGCCCGGGAAAAAGCAAAGGAGCTTGAAATGAGCCTGACAAGTTCAGGTGAAGTTGAGAGAGATAAGCTCATGGGGAGAAGGAAGTCGGTTGCAGAAATAGATGGGAGAAAAATAGTACTGGCAGAGAAAAGAAAGCTGATTGACAAGGCTTTTGAAGAGGCGGCGGATATTATAGCTTCCATGGACAAAGAAGAGTACACCGGGCTTCTATTTGAGAAGATTATTCAAGGAGAAGCTAAGGGCTGTGAGCTGGTGTTAAATCAAGAGGATAGAGACAGCATCGGCGAGATTTTGGTTTCAAGGGTTAACAAAGAACTGGGAGAAGGCAGTCTGAAGCTTTCTGAAGAGGTGAGAAATATAAAGGGCGGCTTCCTTTTAAAGAGAGGCAGGATTTATATTAACAGCTCAATAGAAAATATGATTAGCGATGTGAAGGAAGAGCTTATTACTGAAGTGGCAGAAAAGCTATTCAGATAGGAGATAGAAATGACAAACAGGCCGGAAGAATACACATTTGCAGATGCATATATTGGCAGTTTTGTTAAAAATCTGATGACGAAGCAGGATCTTTTGAGAGCTGCTCAAGCAAAGGACCTATTGACCATTGAAGCCATGCTTAGAGAGTTCGGCTATGGCGAAGCAAAGGAAATCCATGAAGGGGACATTGAAACCTTCATAAGGCGTGAACAAAATAAACTGTTCGACCTTATATACGATACACTTCCTGAAAGAAAGGAGTTATCCCTGCTGCTTCTGCCATTTGACTATCATAACCTTAAGGTATGCTTAAAGGCTGAATTTCTGGGGCTTACGCCTGATGACAATTATTTAGTTTCAACAGGTGATATAGACAGACACAAGATAGTGGCTATGGTCAAGGAAAGAAATTACATACATATGTCAACTCATATGAAGGCGGCTATGGAGTCGGCAATCGACCTGTTCGGGCGAGGAAATGATCCACAGGAAATAGATCTTGTAATGGATAAGGCCTGCTACAAGGAGATGTCGGAAAAAGCCCGGGAAAGCGGCGTAGATTTTCTTGTAGGCTTGGTAGAGCTGGAGATTGACCTTTTGAACATCAAATCCTTTGTCAGATTAAAACAGATGAAAATGCCATGGACCTTCTTCCAGAAGATTTTTCTTGAGGGCGGTCGAATTGCAGAGAGCCTTTTCATAGGAGCCTATGAGGAGCCATATGGACAATTTGCTGAAAAATTAGCACCTTATGGACTCAAGGATGCCGTATTGGAAGGCACAAATAAGCTACAGGAGTCAGGGGAATTCTGGCTTTTGGAAAAGCTGACTGCAGATGCATTGATGGAATATAATAAGAAAGCCAAGTATTTGTCCTTCGGCATTGAACCTATTGCCGGCTATTGGACAGCTAAGGAGGTCGAGATAGACAACCTTAGAATAATACTTCTAGGCAAGAAGATTGGGCTTTCACCTGAAAAAATAGGAGAAAGATTGAGGGAATCATATGTATAAAATAGGCGTGATTGGCGATAGAGAATCGGTAATGGGCTTTAAAGCCTTGGGTCTTGATGTATTCCCTTGCGATGACAGCGAATCGGGACGAAAGACCTTGCACAATATTGCAAAGTCGGATTATGCCATAATATATATTACCGAGGGCTTAGCTTATGCCATAAGAAGTGACATTGATGAGTATAATGACTCAAAGCTTCCGGCAATAATTCCTATTCCCGGCAGGGACGGGGCTACAGGACGAGGCATGGATAGCGTGCGAAAGTCTGTAGAAAGAGCTGTAGGAGCAGACATACTATTTGGAGGTAACAAGTAAATGAGTCAAGGAAAAATTGTAAAGGTATCAGGACCTCTCGTTGTAGCGTCAGGCATGGAAGATGCCGATATGTATGACGTTGTCAGAGTAGGCGATGATGGATTAATTGGAGAAATTATTGAGATGCGTGGCGACATGGCATCTATACAGGTATATGAGGATACTGCGGGAATCGGACCTGGAGCGCCGGTTATTACAACGGGAGCACCTCTTTCTGTTGAGCTGGGACCGGGACTTATTGAAACCATGTACGATGGAATACAGAGACCTCTGGTGGGAATGTATGAAGCCGTTGGATCAAATATTACAAGAGGCATCAATGTGCCGTCCTTGGACAGAGAGAAGAAATGGAGATTTGTTCCGGCAGTTCAGGTTGGTGAAGAGGTTGAAGCAGGCGACATCATAGGTACTGTTAGAGAAACTGTAGTCGTTGAACAAAAAATAATGGTGCCTTACGGAGTTAAGGGAACCGTTACCGAAATCAGCGGTGGCAATTTCACGGTGGATGAAACTGTTTGCAGACTTCAGCTGGAGGATGGCAGTGAAAAGGAATTGTCCCTTATGCAAAAATGGCCGGTAAGAAGAGGCAGACCGTACAAAGAAAAATTGGTTCCGGAAATGCCTCTAATCACAGGACAGCGTGTAATTGACACCTTATTCCCAATTGCAAAGGGCGGTGTAGCTGCGGTTCCCGGACCTTTCGGTTCCGGCAAAACAGTCGTACAGCATCAGCTGGCAAAATGGGCGGATGCGGACATCGTGGTATACATAGGCTGTGGTGAGCGTGGCAATGAGATGACAGATGTTCTGATGGAGTTCCCTGAGCTTACAGACCCTCGAAGCGGAGAGTCGCTGATGAAGAGAACCGTTTTGATTGCCAACACCTCCGACATGCCGGTAGCAGCCCGTGAGGCATCAATTTACACAGGAATTACCATTGCAGAATACTTTAGAGATATGGGATATTCTGTAGCTATAATGGCAGACTCAACTTCAAGATGGGCGGAGGCTCTTCGTGAAATGTCAGGAAGACTTGAAGAAATGCCCGGTGAAGAAGGCTATCCCGCTTACTTAAGTTCAAGACTTGCTCAGTTCTATGAGAGAGCCGGCAGAGTGATTTCCTTAGGTAAAGAAGGAAGACCGGGTGCACTTTCAGCTATTGGCGCTGTATCCCCTCCGGGAGGCGATACCTCTGAACCGGTTTCTCAGGCAACCCTGAGAATTGTTAAGGTATTCTGGGCTCTTGATGCATCCTTGGCATATAAGAGGCACTTCCCGGCAATTAACTGGTTAAACAGCCACTCTCTTTATGTGGACAGATTGACTAAATGGTATGAGGAAAATGTAAGCAGAGATTTCCCTGCTCTTAGACTTGAAACTGTTAGGCTTCTACAGGAAGAAGCCGAGCTTCAGGAGATTGTGCAGCTTGTAGGTGTGGATGCTTTGTCTGCGGAGGACAGAGTTAAGCTGGAGGCTTGTAAATCAATCAGAGAGGACTATTTACATCAAAATGCCTTCCATGAAGTTGATACATATACCTCAATGAACAAGCAATTTAAGCTGCTTAAGCTGATTTTAGGCTACTACCATTTGGCAAAGGATGCCATCGGTAAGGGTGCCGACTTCAACAGTCTGATAAGCCTTCCGATTCGTGAGAAGATAGGTAGATTTAAGTACATTGAGGAAAAAGATATTGACAGATCCTATGATGAAATTTTAGGACAGCTGCGCAAGGATGTGGCAACTTTAGTAAGTGAGGGGGCGGAAGACGATGATTAAGGAGTATAAGACTATATCAGAAGTAGTTGGCCCTTTGATGCTGGTTAAAAATGTTGAAGGTGTAAGCTACGATGAGTTGGGAGAGATTGTTCTTCCTAACGGAGAAAAAAGACTTTGCAAGGTTCTTGAGGTGAACGGAAGCGATGCCCTGGTTCAGCTTTTTGAAAGCTCCGCCGGTATCAACCTTAAGGAAAGTACAGTTAAGTTTTTAGGCCATGGAACCCAGCTTGGCGTTTCTCCTGAAATGATGGGAAGAGTTTTTGACGGTATGGGCAGGCCGAAGGACGGCGGTCCTGAAATCATTGCCGAAAAGAAGATGGATACTAACGGATTACCTATGAATCCTGCTGCAAGAGACTATCCGGCGGAATTTATTCAGACCGGCGTTTCTGCCATTGACGGGCTTAACACTCTGGTAAGGGGACAAAAGCTTCCGATTTTCTCAGGTTCAGGTCTTCCTCATGCCGAGCTTGCCGCTCAGATTGCAAGACAGGCAAAGGTAATTGGCGGAGAGAGCAATTTCGCAGTAGTTTTTGCCGCTATAGGTATCACTTATGAAGAGGCTGACTTTTTTGCCGGAGATTTTAGAAGAACCGGAGCTATTGACAGAACTGTAATGTTTATGAACCTTGCCAATGATCCGGCTGTTGAGCGTATTGCAACACCTCGTATGGCTCTTACTGCGGCTGAATACCTGGCCTTCGATTTAGGTATGCATGTCCTTGTCATCATGACGGACATTACAAACTATGCTGAAGCTCTTCGTGAGGTTTCTGCTGCCAGAAAGGAAGTTCCGGGCAGAAGAGGCTATCCGGGATATTTATATACCGACTTGGCGACTATGTATGAGAGAGCGGGAAGAAAGAGGGGCCATGAAGGCTCAATTACAATGATTCCGATTTTGACAATGCCGGAAGATGACAAGACCCATCCTATTCCCGACCTTACAGGCTACATTACCGAGGGACAGATTATTCTTTCAAGAGAGCTTTACAGAAAGAATGTCAAGCCGCCTATTGATGTGCTTCCTTCACTTTCAAGACTTAAGGATAAGGGAATCGGTGAGGGTAAGACAAGAGAGGACCATGCCGATACTATGAATCAGCTGTTTGCAGCCTATGCTAAGGGTAAGGAAAGCTTGGAGCTTATGACCATCCTCGGCGAATCGGCTTTAAGCGATGTTGATCTTATGTATGCCAAGTTTTCTCAGGAATTTGAGAACAGATATGTTTCTCAAGGCTATGAAACGGACAGAACCATTGAGGAAACTCTTAATATTGGCTGGGAGCTGCTTAAGCTGATACCTAAGAGCGAGCTGAAGAGAATTAAAGACGAGTATATTGAGAAATACCTGGGATAGGGTAGGAAAGGAGCATTATTCATGGAAAGAATGAATGTAAATCCAACCAGAATGATGTTAACATCTCTAAAAAAGCGTCTTAAAACTGCTTCAAGAGGTCATAAGCTAATGAAGGATAAGAGAGATGAGCTGATGAAATCTTTCTTGGAACTGGCAAGAGAAAATGGAAGACTTCGTGAACAGGTTGAGTCCGGACTGGAAGAGGTGTATAAAGCCTTTACTGTAGCCAGCTCAATAATATCCAACGAGGTAATAGAGGAATCTCTCATGTTCCCTAAACAGGGTGTTTCCTTATCTGTGGATACAAAAAATATTATGAGTGTCGAGGTTCCCGTTTTTTCCTTTACCACAACAACCTCCGAGTCTGGCAATATATTTCCTTACGGCTTTGCGAGAACCTCAGGAGAATTGGATATGGCTGTTGAGGGTCTATCGGATTTGTTCCCGATGTTGTTGGAATTAGCTGCTAAGGAAAAGGAGACCGCTTTGCTGGCAGCCGAATTGGAAAAGACAAGACGTAGAGTAAATGCTCTGGAATATGTTATGATTCCAAGACTTGAGATGACCATAAAGTACATTACAATGAAGCTTGATGAGAATGAAAGAGGAAATCAAACCAGGCTGATGAAGGTCAAGGATATGATGCTTGAACAGGCTATTAAGGATAGACGAAAAAAGAACGAAGAGATGTTCGGCGCATAGAGATAGCATGTGTAAATCTATAGGGGGATTATATAGATTAGGTATTAATTCTCTGCTTACCGTTAAAGGTAGGCAGAGAATTTTTTGGGTTTTAGTATTCCTGTTAACATGGCCGCGGCTTGTGGTACTGTTTAAGGAGGCACGGATTAAACCGCTGAATTTCCAGCGTTTTTCTCAATTATTACAAAAGTTTTAAGGTTGATTAAAAAGCCTTAATAATCATAGACAGTAGTATTTGCAAAGGGTAATATATCCTATAGATTAGAGGTGAAAAAAGCTATGAATATTTTGGAAAAAATTGAAAATCATGGTAAAATGCAAGGCGACAATATTGTGATGGAATATGGAGCTGAAAAGCTTACATATTCAGAGCTTTGGGAAAAATCAGATAGGCTTGCAGGATGGATATCAGAGAGACTTGGGGACTCCAAAAAGCCCGTATTAGTCTACGGGCATAAGCATCCGATGATGCTGGTCTGTTTTTTAGCCTGTGTTAAATCAGGCAGAGCATATTGTCCGGTGGACATTTCAATGCCGGAGCAGAGAATCGGCGATATAGCTGAGGCGGTGGATAATGATATTATACTTGGGACTGAGGAAAATACACATAACCTTAAGGGCTATGTTAGCCTTGATGAGATAGACAGGATATCTAAAGAGCATACTCCGGTTGATTATTCAAAAAGAGTTTCTTCAGAGGATACATACTACATTATCTTTACATCGGGCAGCACAGGTAAGCCTAAAGGTGTTGAAATAAGCCTGGAAAACTTAAATAATTTCACTGATTGGTCGGTTTCTCTGGTTGAGGACAGTCAAGAAGGCTGCCATGACGAAATGAGGGATATTAATTCAAGGAAATCACAGCTTACCTTTATGAATCAGGCACCCTTTTCCTTTGACCTTTCAGTTATGGACTTATATACCTGCCTGGCTATGGGCGGCAGATTATACAGCATAGACAAGAAAACTCAGCAGGATCCGAAGCTCCTCATGGATGAGCTGAGAAAAGGAGAGATAAATGTTTGGGTATCCACTCCATCCTTTGCTGAAATGACTATGGCAAATAAGGAATTTAACGGTGAAGAATTTGATTCCATCAATACGTTTTTATTCTGTGGAGAAAAGCTGGGAGCAGATACAGGAAAGAGACTTCAGGAGCTATTTCCTAATTCCGGCATATACAACACCTACGGTCCTACAGAATCAACTGTTGCAGTAACAGGCATCAAGCTCGATGACAGCTTGTTCGGCAAGGGGGACTTACCAATCGGCAGACCTAAGCCAGGCACGGAAATATATATATTTACAGAGGATGGAAGTATTGCCAAAGAAGGTGAGAAGGGTGAAATTGCCATTGCCGGAAATACTGTGAGCAAGGGCTATTTTAAAAACCGGGAAAAGACTTCAGAGGTATTTATTGAAGATAATATCAGCAGCTTCCATGACTCAAAAGACAGTGATGAAACAAAGAAGGCTATGATGTATAAAACCGGTGATGAGGGCTATATTTCAAATGGGCTTGTTTATTGTACAGGAAGAATTGACTTGCAAATTAAGCTCCACGGATATAGAATTGAGCTTGGTGATATCGAGTCCAATCTCAAATTTATTGAAGGCATATCTCAGGCATGTGTAGTTCCAAGACGAGTAGACGGCAAAATCAGGAATTTGGTTGCCTTTGTAGTAGAGACATCAGATGCAAATGCTCCGAGAAAGACCTATGATTCGTCAACAGCATTTCAAAAACGTAAGGAAATACGGGACAAGCTCAAATGCCAGCTACCGGATTATATGGTCCCTAAAAAGATTGTGTTTGTAGATTCACTACCTATGACAATTAACGGGAAGGTTGACAGAAAGAAATTGGAGGCAATGGTTTAATGTCAATTTTAGGAGATTTTTACTTTTTTGGATGGTTGGCTCTGCTGGCCATTCCGGCTGTGTTATTAGGTATTCTGGAGAAGCCTATAAAGTATTATCTACCGATAGTAAGCATTTTCTTTATTTGGCACGCCATTGAGGATAACAAAACGGCGCTGATGTATTTAGTAGGCTATTGTCTGTGGCAAATGCTCCTGATTAAGGCTTACCTGATACTTAATAAAAAATTTGAAAGAAATGCATATATTTATTATGCGGCACTGATGCTTTCCCTTGCACCCTTAGTTATATATAAGCTGGCGCATTTCTACTTAGGAGAGAGTTGGCTCGGTTTCCTTGGAATTTCGTACATGACATTTAAGTCGGTACAAATTATAATTGAAATATATGATAGAATAATTAAGGAATTGAATGTATTTGAATTTTTCAACTTCCTGATTTTCTTCCCGGCAATAGTCTCCGGACCGATTGATAGAAGCAGAAGATTTTCAGAGGATTTTAATAATATTCTGCCTAGAGAGCAATATCTGGAAATGGTAGGAGAAGGACTGTTCAAAATACTTCTTGGTATGTTTTACAAGATGGTTATGGCAGCCAGTATATATCAGTCGGTAGTGTGGTTAGGTGAAGAGGACGGAGTAAAGGCTGCATTGATTTACATGTACAGCTATGGAATATATCTTTTCTTCGACTTCGCCGGGTACAGCTTAATGGCTGTGGGAGCAGCTTATTTGTTCGGCATAAAGGCTCCGGATAATTTTAATAAGCCGTTTATAAGTCTCGATGTTAAGGAATTTTGGGACAGATGGCACATAACCCTTTCTCACTGGTTGAGAGATTTTCTCTTTTCAAGGCTTATGATGAAGGCTATAAAAGGAAAGTGGTTTAAGAGCAAGTTAACCATGTCAACTGTAGGCTTTATGGTGAATATGACCGTAATGGGACTTTGGCATGGACTTGATATATACTATATCATTTACGGTGTTTACCATGGGATTTTACTTTCGCTGACCGAAATATATCAGAAGAAATCCAAGTTCCATAAAAAACACAAGAAGGAAACCTGGTACAAGACTGTATCATGGTTCATAACATTTAACTTAGTGATGTTCGGCTTCTTTATTTTCTCAGGCAGACTTACTAAGATATTGGGAATTGTATAAATTGGAGGAAAAAATAATGGAAAAGAAAATTTTAGAAATGATTGCAGAGCTTTGTGGAGACGAAATCGTCCTTGAAGATGGAGACATCAACCTGCTTGAAAATGATTTAATTGATTCACTTGATTACACAGATTTATTAGTTCAATTTGAGGAAGAATTTGGTATCGTAATGTCACCTTCTGAGCTTACAAGAGAGCAGATGGATACTCCAAACAAAATAGTAGAGCAGGTAATGGCGAGAGTTGCCTAGAAAGCCAAGGTTTTTCATGAAGAAGATAATTGCCTTTTTCCTTGGGCTGATACTATTTTTCTTAAGTGCAGTTGGAATACATTTTTTCAACTCCAATGGACTTAAGGTTGAAAGCAAAGAATTCGGCACATGGATAAATGCATATAAAGATATGTCCTACGAGGCAATCAGATTAAATTTAAATAAAGATACCATGCCTGTAATGGGATCGTCTGAATTTCAGCACGGAAGAAAGACAGATTTTCATCCAAGGAAGGTATTTAAGCATAAGGATATAGATTTGATGCTGTTGGGGTCTGCATACACGCAATCCCTCTACCACGCTACCCTTTTGGCAAGCGTTGAGAAGGATTTGAAAAATAGAAAGGCGGTCCTCATTATATCCCCTTCATGGTTTAAGAAAGCAGGAATTAAAAGCAACGCCTTTGCAGCCAAGTTTTCAGAAACACAGTATGTTGCGATGCTGGAAAATCCAAGAATTTCAACGGATATCAAGAAGCATATTGCAGAGGAGACAATAAAAGGCTTAAGAAAATTTCCTGAGATGAAAAGCCGTGTAAAAAGGTATAACAGACTTTTTCTGACAAAGGATGCAGCCATCGGAGATAGAATGTTTTATCTCGGAAGAAAGCTTTTTATAAATGAAAAGGATACGGTGACTGTTTTAACAGCACTGAAAACAACTAAAATCAGGAAGGGCTTGAAGGCGAATTTAAGCAAAAAATCTCCGGACTGGACTAAGCTGATAAATAAGGCTGCATCGATTTCCAACCGAAAGTCGGGAAACAACAAATTTTTTATGGATCATAAATTCTATGAAAATAAAATAGTTCCGAGAATGGGGAAAAAGAAGGATTCAAGCCTAAATGACAGCTATGCCGTATCACCGGAATATGCTGACCTGGAAACCTTTTTCAAGGTATGCAAGGAGACTGACATTGAGGCAAATGTTATAATTTTGCCTATAAATGGTTATTGGTATGACTATACAGGCTTCCCAAGAGAGGAAAGGGAAATTGTAGTGACTAAGATTGGAGATTTGGCAAAAAAGTATAATGCCAATGTTACCAATTTATTCGATTATTCCTATGAGGAATATTTCTTTGAGGATACAGTTCACCCTTCAGAGAAGGGATGGGTAATATTAAATGAAGCAATTGAACAAATATATAAAAAAGATTAGAGGTCTTTTCACCGGCGAATTGCTAAAATATACTATATTGTTTTGGGCTTTGATGTTGGCAATATATCTATATTTATTATATGTCAGCATGGCTCAGGCACCGGCATTTACATATGCTGAGTTTTAGCATGGAGAACAGAAGATGAGCACAATAAAAAAAGGCGCTATAATAACTACGGAAATAGTGGATATGGATCATAAAGGCGATGGAATTGGACGGGTTGGTTCAACTGTTGTCTTTATAAAGGGGGCGGTAATCGGTGACAAGGTTAAGGCTGTAGCCAAGACCACCGCTGCCAAGAAAAACTATTTTACAGCTGAGCTTGTTGAGATTGAAGAGCTGTCGCCGTTGAGGAAGACTCAGTGGGAGGTCTGTCCGCACAAAGCGGAGGGCTGCGGCGGATGCAAGCTTTCTGAGTTGGAATATACCGCTCAGGCAGATCTGAAGGTTAAGCAGCTTACAGAAACCTTAAAGCGTATAGGTAGAATTGAAGAGCCTGAGGTTAAGTCAATTATAGAGGCTGATCGCATTTATAATTACAGAAATAAGGCGGTTTTATCTCAGGACAACGGCAAGGTTGGCTTTTTAGCAGGCAGGTCAAATAGGGTTATTGACTGTGAAACTTGCCAAATCAACGCTGATGAAACAATGGCTGTAGCGAGGGCTGTCAGAAGGTATATTGCTGCAAATCCGGATGCCGGTAAAAGAATTAAGCAGATACTTGTTCGCTTGGGAGAGGTAGATGAAACTGGTGAAAGAGAAGTTCAGATAGGCATTTTAGATAAGGCCAAAACCTTTGATCCTATTATAGAATTAGCAGAAGAAATCGCTGAGGATGTTAATTTAGTATCATTTTATTGGGCAAAGGACGCAGATAAATGGAGACATGTTGCCGGCAAGACAACTATTAATTGCAGAATTGGCGACAAAAGATATGAGGTGTCACCGGGAGCGTTTTTCCAAATAAATGATGAGCAGGTTTTAAAGCTTTATGACAAGGTTAAGGAATACGCCGGGCTAACCGGTGAAGAAGTGATCCTGGACGCATACTGCGGTGTCGGGACCATTGGTCTTCATCTTGCTGATAAAGCAAAGTACATTGTCGGTATAGAAAAAGTAAGAGCTGCAATATTGGATGCCAATAGAAATGCGACTATAAATGGCGTTGTAAATGCAAGGTATTTCGTTGGAACCTCTGAAAGCACGTTGTCACAGCTTTATGCGGGACACAGAAATGACTTTGAACTGGAGAAAATTGATGTTGCCATTGTAGACCCGCCGAGAGCCGGATGTGCCTGGCCTTTAATAGACACCCTGGTACAGCGCAGAGTGAAAAAAATAATTTATGTGTCATGTGACCCTGCAACCTTGGCGAGGGATGTGGCGATATTACAGGAAAATGGATATACCTTCAAGGAATGTACCCCCGTGGATATGTTTCCGCAATGTAATAATGTGGAGACTATAGCTCTTCTGTCAAGGAAGTAATAAGAAAAAGCGTAGAAAAACCTTGAAATCAAAAGGTTTAGAGAAAAATGCAGAGGTTTGGACAGTTGGTTTACATTGTATTTTTAGGGTGTTTGACAATAGTCCTGACCACTGGAAAATAGAGGGGTGTGGCAACAGAACTGCTTTTTCTGCTTGGCGTAACAACAGGACTATTGTCAAAAGCAGTTTTTAAGGGTGTGTGACTATAGAACTATTGTCAAAATTTTTTGATTAAGAATTACGAAAATAGACTAATAATCATTATGCCAAATAAACGACCTAATTATGCTAAAATTGAAAGGGGACTCGAGTGTGGATGAACTAAATAGAATTCATGAAAACATAACAGTGATACAACCTCGGAGAGTGATTAAGGATTATGCTGTTGGTATCTATGCTCGTGTAAGTACCAAATCGTAGGGAACAAATGGAAAGCTTGGCTACACAAGTATCAGGGCTTACTAGGTTGGCAGCGGCTCATAGAACTTGGTTTGTGGCAGATATTTTTCTAGATGTTGCTTCTGCTAAAACAGGAACATTAAGAACAGAATTCAATAGAATGATAAGTGAATGTGAAAAAGGAAATATCGATATTATACTTACAAAAAGTATTAGTCGTTTTGGACGTGACACACAGGAATGTCTGGAATCCATACGAAAGATTCGTGCAGCGGGCAAAAGAATTATTTTTGAACGAGATAAGATTGACACAGAAGCAATAGGCGATGAATTGCTTATCAGTGTGATTGAAGCTTGTGAACAGTCTGAGAATGAATGGAGAAGTGAAAATATACGTTGGGGGCTGAAGAGGAAAGCAGAGACAGGATTATATAATCGTCCTTGTTATGGATACAAAAAAGATAAATATGGAATGCTAGTTATTGATGACGAACAAGCTAAAGTCGTCAGAGATATTTTTAATTGGTATCTGGAGGGGTGTAGCATAGGTGGAATTATAAAGAGATTGGAAACAAACGGTATTAAATCGCCAAAAGGAAAAGAACGCTGGAGCAAAAAAGGAATTGAATCCACATTAACAAGGCAGAAGTATACAGGAGATGTGGCAATTGCTGATTCTGGCGGCTCCGAGAATCAGTATTTGAATAAGGAACACCATGAGGGAATAATATCAAAAGAGCAATTTGAAGCAGTTCAACTTGAGATGGAGTCCCGCAGCAATGTGGAAGTTTTAGAAGATGGAACAGTGCGTAGAAAGAATAAAAAATATAGCTCGAAGAGAGGAAAATAATAGGAGACCAACTATGAAAAGTCAACCCTGAATTAGCAAAAAATTCTTTTTTCTATCGATGGTAAAAAAGGGTAACCTTAACAAGGCTCCCAGGTGGGCGCTTTTAAACAAATCTATCGATATGGTATACAGACCTCTTATTCGAGGTTAAATTCCAAGTCGTTTGTCATCATTTTCCAGATGACTCTGACGAGCTTGCCGGCACAATGTCCCAGGGCATTATAGTGAGTCCGGCCTTCCGCTTTCTTGGCGTCATAGTAAGCCTTGAAAGTAGTGTTGTTCTTCACAACATTGTGAGCTGCATTTATCAGAGCATAACGCAGTACTTTGGATCCACGCCTTGACATCTTGGTCCTGCGGGCCTGAAAGTTACCCGACTGACATACAGAAGGGTCTAGACCTGCAAAGGCAAGCAGCTTACCGGGACTGGAGAAACGGTGAATATCACCTATTTCACCGAGTATCATTCCGCCGTTGATGTAACCGATACCCGGAATGGTCATGATAACTGAGTCATTGAATTTCATGATTTCAGTCATCTCTTCTTCCATCTTATTTAACTGGCTATCCAGTAACTCAATCTGTGCAATGGTGTGAGTTATCTGAATAGATAGAGCGCTGTCGGATGCACCGACAGACTTCCGTGCGAGAACTCTTAATTCTTTAGCCTGTTCTTTTGTGAAGTGTCCGTGAGAGGTTTTCACAAGCAGACTGGCGAGATGAGTCATATGCATGGAAGCAATGGTCTGCGGTGTAGGAGCCTCCTTCAGGAGGGCATAGACAGACTTCTGATGCAAACCGGATTTAAAGAAGTATTGGAGCTCTGGGAAGACCTCATCAACATAGGCTGTAAGCTGAATTTTTAGCCGAGTCCGTTGCTTGATGGTTTTTTGGTAGAACCGCCCCATGGCCTTGAGATCCATAAGGTCAAGGTCATAGAAAGTATAGAACCGGTAGGAATCCTGCATCATAAGTGTTTTAGCAATGATGTATGTGTCGGCCTTATCTGTCTTCGTTTTGCGAATGTTATTCTTTCGCATAGAAGAAGTCTGTATGGGGTTCAACACACACACCTGGAAATTTTCAGCGACAAGGTATCGAACAAGGTTGTCGCCATAGTGTGCCGTTGATTCAAGACCGATGATGATGCTGTCGGGCTCTGCGTCAAGCGAATTGAGCTTGGAGAGCAGGATTTGGAAGCCATCACCGTCATTTGTAAATTTGAACGGCTCAATGAGCACTTCACCGTCAGACGAGATTGCTGAGGCGAAATGGTTGAGTTTGGCAATATCGATGCCAACATAAATCATGAGGTTGTACCTCCCTTCCTAAAGTCTGATACCGTGATATCCACCCATCTATATCATTGTAGACTTGCGTGAGATAAGTACTCGAGGGCAAAACCCTATGGCACATCCAACTAATAAACAATTCAGATACAGTTAGCGGCAATACACTCCTTAGAGTAGTCAAGGCTACAGAAACAAATCAAAAGTACACAGTATCTGAATGTATTAAACCACGATATTAAAAAGAAAGGAAAGTAGGTGTTTTTGCTTCTGAAAACATCATACAAGGATACATATGGGAGATAAATATTCTAAGTCAAATATTAATAATTTTTCAGGAAATGTTTTTAATGGATCTACTAATATCGTGACAGGAAATAACAAATTTAGTGAACATGAAGAAGATAGGATTGCGAAATATACACCAGAATCCTGGAGACTGTGAAATTTTTTCTGTAAATTCAGATCTTCTATGATAATTGATGTGGCTTAACTGCAGTTTTCTGCTGTTAAGCCATGTTTATTTAATAACAAAAATAAGCTGGTATGTCAAGAGCGCCCAGTAGTCTGGGCGTATATTTACTCTTGATATTTCGCCTTTTGTTGCTATACCAGAATCCGATTAGGGTACATGATTTCCAGTTCACCACGAACTTTCCCCCGGTTTCGGATTGGCATTGTCCATTTTTTGGCAATCTCGAAGGTTCCCAGATATAGAGCTTTTATTAGTGCCTGGGAGCTTGGAAATACGCTGCGCTGCTTGTTCAATCTACGATAACAAGAATTCAGTGATTCTATGGCGTTTGTAGTGTAAAATGCGGTGCGAACCTCCTTAGAAAACTTGAAGATTGGGGATATTGCATCCCAGCTTTCATCCCAGCGATTCATCGCACTTGGATACTGCACAGACCATTTTTCTGTTACAGACTCTAACTGCTTTCTGGCAGCTTCTTCATCTGCAGCAGTATAGATTGTCTTTAAATCTTTTGCAAATGCTTTCATATCCTTGTTTGCAACGTATTTAAGCGTGTTTCTAACCATATGTACAATACAGCGTTGCTGCTCCGTTTTGGGAAATGCCGTAGAGATTGCATCCTTGATACCGGTCAAACCATCGGAGCAGAGAATGAGAATGTCCTGAACTCCACGGTTTTTTAGGCTGTTCAATACAGACAGCCAGTACTTACTACTTTCGTTCTCACCAACAACAATGCTTAGGACTTCTTTCATACCATCTTCATTGATACCAAGCACCACATATGCTGCAAGTTTCCTGATTACACCATCATCACGTACTGAAAAGTGTACAGCATCAATAAAAACGATTGGGTACACAGCTGACAAAGGACGATTCTGCCATTCCTCAATTCTTGGAAGGAGCTTATCTGTGATATCCGATACCATTCTCAAATCCATAAATGTCCTCTATGGTTTCTGAAATCTGTCGTGTAGTCATTCCCTTTGCATACATTGAAATAATCTTCTCATCAATCGAAGAAATATCTTTTTGACGTTTTGGAAGTACTTGCGGTTCAAAGGAACTTTGGCGATCCTGAGGCACATCTACCTCAAATTCACCGTATTTACTACGCACAGTTTTAGCTTTCGTGCCATTACGATAGTTTGCCTCGCCGGATCTTTCATAACGATTATAACCAAGATGGTCATCCATTTCCGTTTCAAGCATATCTTGAATTGTTCCGGAAAGTAGAGCTTTTAAGGCATCTTGAATATCATCAGCAGACTGGATATCATACTCCTGAAGCAAGCCTTGGATAATATTTCTTTTTCCCTCAGTCATTGGTTTTGGTTTGTAAACTTCTTTTTTTCTGTTTGCCATAATAAAAGGCCTCCTATGATTTTAATATTTTATCATACAAGACCTTTGTATTGTTTAATTTACAGAGATTTTTTCACAGGCTCAGATCCTGTTTGGA
>FONK01000002.1 GCA_900112915.1 Peptostreptococcaceae bacterium pGA-8
TCACACCTGTTCCCATCTCGAACACAGTAGTTAAGCTCCTCTGCGCCTATGATACTTGGTGGGTGACTGCCTGGGAAAGCGGGTCGTTGCCGGTTTAAATTTTGGCTCCATGGTCAAGCGGTCAAGACACCGCCCTTTCACGGCGGTAACCCGAGTTCGATTCTCGGTGGAGTCACCATATGCGCGATTGGCGGAATTGGCAGACGCACTAGATTTAGGTTCTAGCGGGCGACCGTGGGGGTTCAAGTCCCTCATCGCGCACCAGAGAAACGACCATTGGGTCGTTTTTTTCATATATAGGAGGAGGTTATATGATTCAAGGTAAAAAGCTGGACAAATCAATTATTTCAAGCTGGCGTGTGGGAAGAAGCATTTTTACTTTATGTGTAATTATTGCTCTATGTATTGCAGCATTTTTCCCTGTGGATACTGTTATGGGAAATCGAGTGAAAATCGGAGTAATTGTAGTCTTCTCATTGATTTTGCTATATAGTATATTAAATGTAACTGTATTTCCGATAATCCAATATAAGCGCTGGAGCTATTTCATTGATGATGAAAAAATTGTTATAAATGAAGGTCTTCTATTTATTTCAACTATTGTAATACCAATAATAAGAGTTCAAACTATAGAGCTTGAAAGAGGGCCCATAGATAAAAAATTTAGCCTTGCAACGCTTAATATATCTCTTGCAAGCGGCTCTCACTCAATCCCGGGGATTTTAGAGGATGAAGCTAATGAGCTGGTTGAAAATCTTCGACTCAAACTTAAGCACAGAACAGAAGTGAAGGGCATTTTGGAATAGGTATGACAGATAAAACTAATAAGACGGCTAATTTGGAAAGCCGTGAAAAAACGACTGTTTTTGGACCTGTTAGAGGTCATATTGCCACTATTTTTAATGGAACTCTTCGAGATGCAGGCGTCTTTGGTGTTGGAGCATTGATAGCCTTCCTGCTCGGTAAAAATTTAGATTTAAAAAATGCAATACCGATTCTGATTATTGCAGCAGTTGTAATTTTAGAGAAGGTATTCAACTTTTTATTTACCTTTTATGAAATTTCAGATGAAAATTTAATCTATACCCAAGGACTTTTTAATAAGAAGGTTCGTCATATTCCGCTGGCAACTATTTCCACGGTGGATATTACACAGCCATTTATATGTAGGCTTCTTGGTGCCTATATTATAAATATAGATAATTATTCCAGCATTGCAGCTAATTCAAAAGAAATTCCCCTGGTTTTAAATAGAAAAAATGCTGATTTGTTTAAGAGCATTGTCATAAAGGAACAGGTTAAAAAGGCAGATGGCTATGTGGATACTGATGAGTCCGTAGACTCCAAGCATAGTTCTGAGCAGATTAAAAAAAGCCGGAGTGACGGGGCTGATAGGACATTGATATACAGCTGTTCATTTTTTGATTTATGTAAGCAGGGGCTGCTTAAGAGCCGATTGTTGCTAATGTTTCAAGGATTGCTCTTAGCTTTTCCCATTATAAATCAACTGGAGGAATGGAATTTGGTTTCAAGGCAAGATTGGAACAACACAAAAGATTTTGTTGCAGGTCGTATAGATAGTCAGCTTCTTGTGGATAATATACTTTTACTGCTGGCTATATTTATATTCTTTGGACTTATTGGAGTCGTTATGAGCTTAGTTAAATATTTTGACTTCAAGGTTGAAAAAAGAGTAGATATGCTACATATTTCCTACGGTCTGTTTACAAAGAAGCATTTTACCATAGCAAAATCTAAAATTGCAGGCTTCCAGTGGGAGTCAAACCGCATGATGGAACTGTTCGGATATTGTACGGTAAAAGTTTCCGCGGTAGGTTATGGTATCGGGGATGATGAGAACTCCAAGGAAGAGGCTGTTTTGTGCCCAATACTGCCTATACAAGAGCTTACATTGCTTGATAATTTTATTGACGAATTTTCTATGGAAGAAGTAAAGGGCACTGAAGCTTTTATCCCTGTAAAGCACAGCTTAAAGTATTTCTTAATAAGACCACTGCCTTTGTTCTGGTATTGCACGGCAGCGGCTGCAATTTGCATGATAATATTTTTGAAGCTTAACCCATATATTTATTTATTGGTAGGGGCAGCAATTTTATTGGGGACAGCTTTGGCTGTCTTGAATAAAAAGCATAATTTGTGTAAGGTTAAGGACAATTTCGTGCTTATTTCAACAGGAAGCTTTAAGAGGTGCACAATGATTATAAAAATGTCCAAGCTTGAGAGTGTAAAGCGTTCTGCAAGTGTGTTTAAAGCAAAAAAAGGCTGCTACAACATAGAATTAGGCTATATTGCAGCAGCGGCAGCACCATTTGAGACAAAATGCTATAACATGCCCGGTAGGGTATATGATGAAATAAGGGCGAGGCTCATCTTCTAGAAATATACTCCGGAAGGTATGAGAAAAATTCCATAATGAAGGCGTTAATTGACATATAGTCGATTACTTCCTTGTTTTTCAAGATTAAGTATCCATTGACATAAGATGGATACTTTTCCAGTTTTTGAGCATTAGGCAAGAGCTGCTCCAAATCAATATATGTGGCCTCCTGTGCCCGTTCAGCATTTATTGAAACGGAAAATTTGTTCGGCGACTGAGACATTTCAATGTGAGCAGCAATTTCATCAGAAGGAAAGCAAATATAGTTTTGAGCATTGATTGTTTTCCTGCCTTCAAGGATTAACTGATTGTTGAGTATTCTGAGCTTAGTGACAAAAAATTCGCCGGATATAATTCCCATGCTCCCCATAGCACTATGGAAGTCAATATAATTGATGACCGGCAGTATCTTATATAGCTGAACCACGTCATCGTGGTTGTGAAGGAGAATTTTCTCTTTTAAAGCTTCATTGCCGGTTCTTAAATACTCATTATACATGTTAACGCTTTCTCCGCCGGAAATCTCATCATCACGGGTAGAAGCAACGCCCATAAACTTTTCAATAGATTTTTGTTTAAGATTAGGTAAGGTTTTGTCAAGAGTTGAAAAGCCCTTAACGGCGACATATAGATCCAGGTTGAATTTATTCTCAAGCTCCCAAGGAATTCCTAGAGCAATTGCTCTTTGTTTTATGAAAGGAAGGTCAAAGGATCTGCCATTGTAGGTGACCAAATAATCTGAAGAAGCCAAGTGCTCAAGGGTTTTTTCAATAACCTCTTTTTCATCATCCAGGGTTTCGGCAAAGTATTGAGTTATGGTTGCGTTATCATCTTCAACAGTTAGTATGGCGGTCAAAATAATTTTTGCAAAGGCAGGGCTAAGACCGGTAGTTTCTATATCGAATACTGCCGGTTCCCCATGATTAAAATATTGTTCAAGTAATTTGTTATTGACTTTTTCTAATTTTATTTTGTCGATTATCGTTTTCATACCAGTTTTTTACCACAATTTTGCTAGTATTAACTAACAAGTTAATTTAGATTAAGGTTTGTAAACAAAAAGTATCCGTATAACAAAATAGACTGCAGGGGAGCAGTCTACTTTGTTCAAAAGGGGTATTGGGATGAGGCTATCAGGGGAGATAACCTCAAGCACATTATAACCTAAAGTATCAATAAAAACAATAGCAAAGATTTAATTTTACATCTCCATCACAAATAGTGGATTTAGATGAATAAATCTTTAAATATTAAAGACCTTGCACTAGATGTACGAAGCTTATTAACAGCTTGATTCCGTAAAAGAATATTATTCCGCCACAAATTATATTGATGACTCTAAGTGTTTTGTCGTTAATCTTATTGCTGAACAGCCTTACTACAGTTGCAAGAAGCAGCCACCAAATTGCAGAAGCTAAACATACACCTGCAATGAACAGAAGCCCCATATTCCCGGGTATACTAACTTTAAAAGCACCCAGCATCATTGAGCCATCTATTATTGCTTGGGGGTTGAACCATGTTACAACACAGGCGGTTCCTATTACCTTGAGAAGGGGCATGTCTACATTGGTGCTCCTGTCCAAGGTGTCTTTAGATTTGAAAATACTGAAGCCTATCCACATTACTATAAGAGAGCCAATGCCGAGTACGACGATTTCCAGCCATTTTGAAGCTGACATTATAGCACCGATGCCAAAGAAACAGGCAACAGCAAGGGTAATGTCAAAAAACATAATTATAAATGCTGTGGCATAGGAACGTTTTTTGGATTGAGTCAGAGCTGTGTTAATCATAAAAAGATTTTGAACACCTATGGGCATTACATAAGCAAAGCCTACGACAAGTCCGTTAATTAAATATTGCATATATCCTCCGAATTTTAGTATTAAGTAATAAAAAGTGATTTACTATTTTTCAATTACCTAGTATAATTATATACGTTGCAATAAGAGTTTGCAATAAGGCAGTTTTTTATTATTAGGTAAGAAATTTGTTACATAAGTTAACCAAATAGTTGAAAGATTAAGGATGGAATGGAAATGATTGAAACTCATTACGACTGCCCATGTATGGAAAAATGCCCATTAAATCAAGGGATGAATTTAATCGGCGGCAAGTGGAAAATGCAGATAATTTGTTCATTGAACAGTGGAGGACCCACCAGGTATAACAACCTGAGGAAGCGTCTTGACGGTATATCTAATACAGTTTTAGTTAAGGCTTTGAAGGAGCTGGAGGAAGACGGCTTAGTTATTCGAAGGGAATATCTTGAGGTTCCTATTAGAGTGGAATATGAGACTACAGAAATGTGCGACAGGCTTATTCCCATCTTAGAGCAGCTTAGCGACTGGAGCGAAGAAATGCAAAGCACTTTAGGGAATAGAAAATAAGTACTGAGAAGACATAAGGAGTAAAAAATGATTCCATTATCGACAAGAATGAGACCGGATACTCTTGATGAATTCATTGGGCAAGAGCATTTTATGGGTAAGAATTCTTTGCTGTACAATGCGATTAAAAATAAGAATTTTGATTCCGCTATATTTTACGGAAAATCCGGAACAGGAAAGACTACCTTAGCACGAATTATTGCTAAGGAAATGGACAGCGATTTTGTTGAAATTAATGCCTCAACTACAGGCACCGCTCAACTAAAAGAAATCTTGAGTAGAGCCGATCTTGGATTTTTTGGATTAGAAAAAAAATCGACATATTTGTATATTGACGAGTTTCACCGTTGGAACAAGCTGCAACAGGATTCTCTTTTGAAGTCCCTTGAGGAGGGAAGCATAAGGTTTATAGGAAGCACCACGGAAAATCCATATTTTGCAATTAATAATGCGATTTTAAGCAGGGTAAGGCATATATATGAGTTTAGGAGCCTGGGAAGATCACAGCTTGTCTCTGTTTTGCTCAGGGCCATTAATGACAAGGAAAAGGGTCTAGGCAATATTGATGTTTCTTGGGATGAAGAAGCATTGGATATTTTAGCTGAGCTTTCAAGTGGAGATGCACGGGTTGCCCTCGATACATTAGGTTTCATAGTGCAGAATTTACCTGAAGGCGGTGCTGTTACAAAAGAGAGGGTATCCGAGGCCTTGCAAAGAAAAATAGGGTTCTATGAAAGGGGAGATGACAGATATAATTTGCTTTCTGCCCTGCAAAAATCCATAAGAGGCAGTGACCCTGATGCTGCAA
The DNA here is from genome assembly GCA_900112915.1 of Peptostreptococcaceae bacterium pGA-8. Lineage (GTDB taxonomy): Bacteria > Bacillota > Clostridia > Peptostreptococcales > Anaerovoracaceae > S5-A14a. The sequence goes on from FONK01000002.1 coordinate 5,600, forward strand.
TGCATTATTTTTGCAGGATGGTAGATGGTGGTGCCGATTTACAGATGATTGGAAGGCGCTTAATGGTTATGGCATCTGAGGATGTGGGAATGGCATATCCAAGTGCAATTTCAATTGTTACATCCTGCGTGCAAGCCGCTTTGATGGTTGGAATGCCGGAAGCGGGGATAATTCTCAGCCAGGCAATTGTTTTGTTGGCATCATCTCCAAAGTCAAACTCAGCATGTAAGGCGTATTATGGTGCCTTGGGAGACGTTAGAAAAATGGATATTTCCGAGGTTCCTGATCATTTAAAGGACAGTCATTATAAAGGGGCGGCGGATAAGGGATATGGAGCTGAATACTTGTATCCACATGATTTCGGTGGATATGTGAAGCAGCAATATTTACCTGATAGTTTGTATAAAAAAGCCGTTAAGTATTACCAGCCGACGGATAATGGTTCTGAAGGCAGTTTTAAGCGCTTTTTAGACGAATTGGAGAAGAAATATGGCAGAGATAATTAGGAGTGAGCATTCCGGCTTTTGTTTTGGTGTTAAAAGAGCAATGGAAAAGACCCAAAGCAAGGTTTTTGAGCAGAAATCAGCCGGAAAGGAAAGGTCTTCTAAAAGAATTTATACCTTTGGACCGTTAATACATAATAAAATAGTTATTGATGACTTGGCCGAACAGGGGGTTGAAATAATAGACAGTCTCAGAGATACTAAGCCGGGAGATACTGTAATTGTAAGGTCTCATGGAGAAAGTGCCGAGTTTTATCAATTGGCAAAGGCTGCAGAGGTGGAAATTGTAGATGCCACCTGTCCTTTTGTGGAGAGAATTCATAAGCTGGCAGCGGATGCCGGCCGGCAGGGAAAGCAGGTAGTTATCGTTGGAAATAAAAATCATCCTGAGGTTATTGGAATAAACGGGTGGTGTAGTAATACAGCCATCATCATAAACTCACAGGAAGAGGCGGAGAAAATTCAGGGCAGTAACTTTTTTGTTCTATGTCAGACAACCTTGAGGAAAGAAACCTTAGATGAAATTTTATCTGTTTTTGATAAAAACGAAGTGGGCTATGAAGTGGTAAACACAATATGCAATGCCACAAAAGAGAGACAGGATAGTTGCATGGAGCTGTCAAGGCAGGTAGAGGCCATGGTGGTAATTGGCGACAAAAAAAGCAGTAATAGTAAAAAATTGTTTGAGATAGCCAAAAAATATTGCAAAAATGCGTATTTTATTGAAAATATTAGCGATTTACCATTGCACGAAGTGCAAAAATATTATAAAATAGGTGTTGCGGCAGGTGCATCGACGCCTGAACCCGTAATTAAGGAGGTTATTGCTAATATGAGTGAAAGAGCACTTGAGGCTAATGAAAAAAATTTAATGGAAGATTTCATGGATGAAATTGATGCATCTTTGAAATTGCCTAGAGCCGGTGAAATCGTTGAAGGTAAAATTCATATGATCACTGACAACGAAGTCATTGTTAATCTAGGATGCAAGAAGGATGGAATACTACCTAAAACAGAGATTTCTTTAAAAGAAGGAGATTCCCTGAAGGATCTATTTAAGGAAGATGACGTTATTACTGCCAAGGTTATTAAGACCGGCGATGATGACGGTGGAATTCTGCTTTCAATGAATAGCTTGGAAGTTCTAAAGCATTGGGATGAGCTGGCAGCTGCAAGCGAAAACCATGAGTCAGTTAATGTTAAGGTAGTTCGTGCTATAAATAGCGGTGCAATTGCATCATATAAAGATGTTGACGGATTTATTCCAATGTCTCAGCTTGCAAATAAATATGTTGAGAATGCACAGGAATTTATTGGTCAGGAATTCGAAGTTAAGGTTATTAGGGCGGATAAGAAGAAGCAGAGAGTTATTTTCTCAAGAAAGTCTGTTCTTCGTGAAGAAAGAAAGAAGCTTGTTGAGGAGCGTTGGTCAAGCCTTCAGGTTGGCGATGTTGTTGCCGGTAAGGTGATGAGATTTGCTGAATTCGGTGCTTTCATTGATCTTGGCGGAATTGATGGACTTCTTCATATTTCAGAGATTTCTTGGGGTAAATTAAGACATCCGAGTGAAGTTCTTACTCTCGGTGAAATCGTAAATGTTAAGATTCTCAGCATGAATGAAGAAACCGGCAAGATTTCTCTTGGACTTAAGCAGATTACTCCTGAACCATGGTCAATTATCGATGAAAAGTTCGTTGTTGGCGATGTGGTAACAGGCAAGGTCGTTCAGCTTAAGGAATACGGTGCATTCGTAGAGCTTGAGCCGGGTCTTGACGGTCTTGTACATATTTCAGAAATCGTTGACAGAAGAATCGAAGAACCATCTGAAGTTCTTAAGATTGGACAGGTTGTCAATGCTAAGATTATCGGTGTTGATAAGGAGAGAAAGAGAATCAGCTTAAGCCTTAAGGAAAATTCTGAAGAGGTTGCAGAACCGACTGAAGTTTCTGAAGAGCCTGCGGTAGAAGAAGCCGCTGAAGAAGTTGCTCCTACTACTACTGAAGAGGCTTAAGAGTTGGTTAAAACTTTATATAGTTGATAATTCAGCATTCATGTCAAATTTTGGTGTGGAGCGGAATTAAAAGGTGATTACTGGAGCCGGGTGCAAAGATGCATCCGGCTTTTAACGTAAATTAGCCGGTTAGGAGAAGATAAATTGGTTCTTTGTCAACCGTTGGGGTGAATGCCCAATTGTTTGATCAAATCTACCTGTATAGCCTATGATATTTAACTAAAAAGTAGTATCATAGGCTTTTTTCTTTTGTATTCACCTAATTTGACAAATTGATATGTTTTGTTGCACGCTAATAAAAGCCTTGTGCCCAAATTTTCTAAATATTTTGCCAGAGCTGCATTCTTCTCTTCACAAATCTTTCGTAATTCATAAGTCCATAGGATACTCGTTTCAGTACCTTGCTTTTGTTATTGCATCTCTCGGTATACCCATTTGTTATCTCATACCTAAATATGTTCATTATCTCATGTCGCCAATTTTCTAGAGCTTTTATGCAATCTTTAAACTCATCTATCTTGCTAACAGAGGCTTCCAGCTCCCAATTGCTGAATTTATTATTTCCATACTTTATGCAAATACCTCCACAAACCGGACAAATAACCTTCTTCATAATATCTTCCTCCGAAATTCCTATTTCTAAAGAAGATATAACACCGTTTCGCATTGAATTTGCAAGCATTTTAAGAGTTTTTACCAGCTCTTTTTGTCCATCTTATATCTTGTTTAAAACAACTTAAAACCGCCATGCATAATGAAATTTCAATGTACATAGCGGTTTTTACCAACTCTTTTTGTCCTATAAGCCCCAACGGATATTATAGAACCAATAAAAAAAGGCAAGTCTCCGAGCTAGTCAAAACCAGCATAAGTAAGGAACAACTACCTTTCAATATAGTAGATGATACTACTTCAAGTAGCAAAAGTCAAGAGTTTTCTTTTTCCAAAGATGAGGAGTTTTCTAGGATTGTCACATATGTTTGACAATCCTAGACTTGACACCATCCGGAATGAGTTAGACCTATACAACTAAGTGAAAAAATGGTACAATATCATAAATATCGAGTTAAACAAATTTGAATTTAAGTAGGTCATAATGAAAACTTATGAGTTGTATCCATGGAAAATAAGAGTTGATAAAGAAAAAAGTAAATATTACTATTTGGAACATGATCTGTCTGAGAATAAGGCGATTAATGATAGTTTTTTCGAAATTTTGGACAAATCAACATCAAATTTCCTTTTAGAGTTTGGTATTAAAAAGGATAAGATAAAAGTGAAAATAATGCCAGCTTTTCAAGGTGCTGATGAAGCCTGCTATATTGTAGAGTTCATGTTTTGTGGGGAAATCTATGAAATTCCTTCTGATCAATGGGATTTTTATTTTACACAGATTGATGACGGGGAGCCTATTTTTAGAGTTGATGAAAGCACACCTAAAAAAGTACTTGTAAGTGAAGGGCTAAACTCATATCAACAAGAAGATAAAATGGGCGTTTATAGGTTTAGTCCAGGAGCCGCCTATGATGAAAATCTTAAAAACTGGAACTCAGGATATATCTATTGCAAGGCGATTTTTAAAATTTGAGTTTATGTTCTAAATAGAGCCGGGGGTGAAAAAATCTCTGTAAATTAAACAATGCAAGCCTTAAAACGCATTCCACCACTTAATAAAACAAAAACAGTTAATGCGATTAGAAAGTAAAAAATCTAATCGCTTTTTTAATAAAATAGGGTTTACTTAGAGAACTTCCAAAGAATATAAGTAAAATATATACTTGAAAATTTTACTTAAAACAGTTATGCTTGAGGAACAGGTTTTAGCCCTTATTAAAGAAAGATATGGCGAGGCTAAATCTGAGCAAAAAGATAAGACAAGCATTAAAGATTTGGAAAAACAAGTCGCAAGGCTTGAAGCTAAAAAGACTTCAGACTTTGAAAAATACAAACTCGGAAAGATAACAAAGCTCAAATTCATAGAAAGTAAAAAGAGCATCGACAAGGAACTTGAAAGCCTATCGGAAAGAATAGATGAACTTTCTAAGCAAGATGAGGTTGTCAAGGGTAACGAGCTTACAAGGGAGTTAATGGAAAAGTACATCGACTCTGTTCTATGTGAGGGAAGCATCGTTCAGAAAATTATATGGAAATAGACGCAAGAGGGAGTGAGAAATCACTCTCTTTTAGCATGATTCAATTGTTTATACACATCTTTGGGTTTGAACAAAATTATAAAACTCGAAATAAAAAGGCGGAAATCCACCTGATTTTTTTATCTATTATTGAATGGTTTACCGATTTATGATAAAATAAACTCGAAATAAAAAGGTGGAAATCCACTTAAATTATTCTTGTGAGGTAGTTATATGATAATTAAACGAGATTATTATCTAAAGAAAATTATAGATAAAAGAGAAAATGGTAGGATAAAGATTATTACAGGTATAAGAAGATGTGGGAAATCATACCTGTTATTTAATTTGTATCAAGAGTACTTATTATCTAAAGGAGTTAAAGAAAATCAAATTATATCCATTGCACTTGATGAAATAGATAATCTTGAATATAGAAATCCATTCAGATTGAACGAATATATCAAGGAAAAAACTAAAAACAGAAATACAAAATACTATATTTTCATTGATGAAATTCAATTATCTATAGCAGTAAGTAATCCTTATGTGGATAGTAAAGAAGAAAATGTAACTTTTGTCGATGTGCTTCTGGGACTTATGAAGCGTAGCAATTTAGACATTTATGTAACCGGCAGTAACTCTAAAATGCTTTCATCTGATGTGCTTACACAGTTTAGAGATCGTGGTGATGAGATACATGTAAATCCTCTGTCATTTGCAGAAGTTTACGACTTGTATGAAAACAAAGAGTTGGCTTTTGAGCATTATACCGTATATGGAGGTATGCCATATATCTATAGTCTGAAAAGCGATGAGGAACAGAATCAATACTTGAAGGACTTATTTCAAGAAACATATATAAAGGATATTCTTGAAAGGAATAACATACAAAATGAGAAGGAGATACTTGAATTACTACTTGACTTCACATCTTCCGCCATTGGCTCATTAACTAATCCAACTAAACTTTCAAGAAGATTTTTGTCAGAGAAGCAGATAAAAATATCTTCCAACACAATTTCCAAATATCTTAGTTTTTTTGAGGAGGCATATGTTATATACCATGCCAACAGATATGATGTTAAGGGTTCAAGATATTTCTCGACACCACTAAAATACTATTTTGCGGATATAGGTCTTAGAAATGCAAGATTAAATTTTAGGCAAGTAGAAGATACACATATTATGGAAAACATCATCTATAACGACTTGCTTCGTAGGGGATACAATATAGATGTCGGTGTGGTAGAACACGATTTTAAGAAAGACGGAAACAGAAGAAAGGTTCAGCTTGAGGTTGATTTTGTTATAAACAAAGGGCATCAAAGGTACTATATACAATCAGCTTTGAATGTAGACAGTACAGAGAAAAGAGAGCAAGAAACGGCATCACTTAAGAAAATAGATGATTCATTTAAGAAGATTGTGATTGTAAGGAAGCACATGATTCCTAAACACGATAATGATGGTATTTTATACATTGGAGTAGAGGATTTTTTGCTTAATGAATCAATCATAGATTTATAAAAATATTTTGTGTCATTCGCTTGACACGAGAGGGGCCAGGGCAACTGTCGTTTAGTCTTTCAAAGTATACCAAAAGTTGGATTGGAACAGATTTTTCTGAACAAATGATTCTGGAAGCAAGGAAGCGTGGAGAATACGAAAACCTTACATTTAAAATAGCCGATGCAACATCATTATCTTTTGCAGCTGAAAATTTTGATTGTGTGGTAATCGCTAATGCGCTTCATGTTATGCCTAAGCCATATAAGGCAATGAAAGAAATATATAGGGTATTAAAACCCAATGGTATTTTGTTTGCTCCTACTTTTCTATGGAAAGAGGGAAAGCGAAGGAAAATTATAAAAAAGATGATGTCTATTTTGGGATTTAAGATGTATCAAGAATGGGATAAAAAACAATTTGAAGATTTTATTGAGAAATATGGATTTTCAGTAATTGAAATGAAATTGGTACATGGAGGGCTTGCACCAGTTGGTGTAATAATTGCCAAAAGAGTAGTATAACAGATTTTGTTATTGTGAATAAAAAATTCATCCAAAAGGTTATCAAAGTAGTAAATGCATATATTTTCACTTATCGATGAGGGCTTTGTATATAATCCAAAGAAGATAATAAAAATTATAGTGGCAAATGAAGATGATTTAAAAATCTTAATTATAAAAGGTTTTGTAATCCTCCTTGAAAAAGGGATTATTGTAATTACCCATTGGAAGATAAATAACTTTATTAGAAAAGACAGATATAAGTCATACGAGTTGTGAATTTATTAGAAATATTATAGCATAAATCGGCTGTTTTGGATAGAGGGTACTTGACAAATATTGAATTAATGTTTATTATTAAATAGAAATTCAATATTGAATAGAAAGAGGTGCATTATGGCACAAGTATTAAAAGAAGAGGTGAGAAATAGGATACTCGTTGTGGCGGAAAAAGTGTTTTATGAAAAGGATTATAGAGGAGCAAAGCTGACAGATATAGCAGAGGAGGCAAATATTCCCGTTGCCTTAATCTATACATATTTCAAAAATAAGGAAGTTTTGTTTGATGCGGTAATAGGATCGGTATATATCAATTTTGAATCCGCTTTTAATGATGAAGAATCCTTAGAAAAAGGGTCTGCTTCTGAGAGATTTGATGAAGTGGGCGAGAACTATATCCATGAGCTGTTAAAGGAGCGTAAGAAGTTAATTATTTTAATGGATAAAAGTTCAGGTACAAAACACGAAAAAGCTAAACAGAAACTTATTTCACAAATGCAGGTTCATATTGAAGTGAGCTTGAAAAGGCAATCGGAAAGACAATATGATCCGATGCTTGCTCATATCTTAGCGAATAATTTTACAGAGGGTCTGCTTGAGATAGCAAGACATTATCAAAATGAAAAGTGGGCGAAAGAAATGTTGAAACTGATAGCGAAATGTTATTACAAGGGAGTAGAATCCTTATAACATAATGAGAGGATACATTCTACAACTTATAGATAGTTGACTCAAAAAATAGACTTTGCATAATAGCGAAGTCTTACTTTAAACCTTAATACTGAATTAAAATTCAATATTATTCAATTTTGAAAGGAGAGTTGTTTATGACAGAAAAAGAGTTAAGGGGAAAAGCGGTAGGTAATAATTTGAAGTCAAATATATTACTTACTTTGAAAATACTGTTTGATTTAATACCGCAGGTATTACTTGTTTATGTAATCAGTTCCTTGATTACACAGAATACAGAAACGGGAAAACTGAAGTATATTTTTTTCGCTATGCTTACATCATTTGTTCTAAAAGGCGTGTTTTATTATTTTTCTACCAAGATTGCTCATGAAAAGGCTTACGAAAAACTGACAGAACTCAGACTCTCTATCGTAGAACACTTAAAAAAATTAAGTTTAGGGTTTTTCAAAGAACACAATACAGGCGAACTTACCAATATTATGCAGCATGATGTGGAGCAAGTGGAAGTATACCTTGCTCATGGTCTTCCTGAAATAATGGCAGTTACGCTTCTGCCTACCATTATTTTCACAGCTATGATTTTTGTAGACTGGCGTCTTGCTCTTGGAATGATTGCCGGAGTTCCACTCATGTATTTGGTAAAAGTTCTTTCACAGAAAACAATGAATAAGAACTTTGCTATTTACTTTAACCATGAAAACAAGATGAGAGAAGAGCTAATGGAATATGTAAAAAATATCTCTGTGATTAAGGCTTTTGCTAAAGAAGAGGAGATTAGCGAAAGAACATTAAAGACAGCAAGGGAATATGTTTATTGGGTGAAAAAGAGCATGGGAGCAATTACAATTCCAATGGGACTCATTGACATATTTATGGAAATTGGAGTAGTTATTGTCATGATTTTGGGAAGTATATTTCTTTACTATGGAAATATTACAACACCTAATTTTATACTTGCCATTATTTTATCGTCTGCTTTTACTGCATCTATAAGTAAGACTGCTACATTGCAACATTTTTCTATTGTGTTTAAGGAAGCTCTAAAGGCGATTGGAAAAGTTTTAACAGTTCCGCTTCCAAGCAAAAAGACAGAACAGGATTTAGACTTTGGAAATATAGAGTTTAAAGATGTGAATTTTGCATACGGAAAAGATAGCTTTGAGCTTAAAAATATCAACTTGATTTTTAAGAAAAATAGCTTAAATGCTTTTGTGGGAGCAAGCGGTTGTGGGAAAAGTACCGTATCTAATTTGCTTATGGGATTTTGGGATGCAGATGAAGGACAAATACTGATAAATGGAAAAGACATAAAAGAATATAGTCAAGAAAACATCTCAATGCTGATTGGTAGTGTCGGGCAAGAAGTTATCCTTTTTGATTTAAGCATTTTTGAAAATATAGCAATTGGAAAATTAAATGCAACAAAAGAAGAAGTAATAGAAGCAGCTAAAAAAGCAAGATGCCATGATTTTATTTCAGCATTGCCAAATCAATATGAAACACGAGTAGGTGAAATGGGAGTTAAGTTATCCGGTGGAGAAAAACAAAGAATCTCCATTGCGAGAATGATACTTAAAAATGCACCGATTTTAATATTAGATGAAGCAATGGCAGCTGTTGATAGTGAAAATGAAAGACTAATCGGCGAAGCAATTGACGATTTAAGCAAGGATAAAACCATCATTACAATTGCTCATCATCTAAATACGATTAGAGATTCAGACCAAATTATAGTTATGGATAAGGGTGTTGTTCTTGATGCAGGAAGCCATGAAGAGCTGATGAAAAGATGTGATTTTTATAAGGATATGGTTGAAGCACAGAACAAGGTAGATAGATGGAATTTGAAAGAGGTGGTAACAGAAAATGTTTAGAGGAATGTTAAAACTACTTACAAAAACCGGAAAGAGAGATTTGATTATATCAAGTGTATTCTTTGCCCTTTATGGACTAAGCTCCATAGCTATGATTGTTATTGTCTTTTCTATACTATTTCAGATATTTGATGGAACAAGTATAGAGAGTCTATATAAATATTTTATTGCGGTTGCACTCCTTGTTGTATTCAAAGGCATCTGTAATATGGTTGCAGATATGAAAAAGCATAGTGCTGGTTTTGATATTGTTCAGCAAATCAGAGAACGCATGATTATTAAATTAAAGAAATTCAGTTTGGGATTTTATACCAATGAAAGACTGGGAGAGATCAATACAATTTTACACAAAGATGTTGATAATATGTCCCTTGTTGTAGGACACATGTGGTCGAGAATGTTTGGTGATTTTTTGATAGGTGCAGTCGTATTTGTTGGTCTTGAAAGTATTGATTTCAAACTTTCTATTATTATGGCTGTATCTGTTCCGATTGCACTTATCTTTCTATATCTGACAATTAAGCAATCTGAAAAAATAGAAAATCAGAACAACTCAGCACTTCTTGATATGGTTAGCTTATTTGTTGAATATGTTAGAGGAATACCTGTACTAAAGAGTTTTTCAAACAATAAGAGCTTGGAGAATGAGCTTATGAATAAGACAAAGAAGTTTGGAGAAACAAGTAAATCAGCTTCAAGATTTAAGGCAAAACAATTATCTATATTTGGGTTTTTACTGGATATTGGATATTTGGTTCTTTTAATTGCAGGAGCAATACTTGTTATAAAAGGAAGTCTTGATGTACTTCATTTTATTATCTTTGCGGTAATTTCAAAAGAGTTTTATAAGCCGTTCGCTTCTATGGAACAACACTATATGTATTATGTTTCGGCGGTGGACAGTTATGAAAGACTTTCAAGAATTTTATATGCAGATGTAATACCGGATAAAGTGGATGGGATTGTTCCGAAAGATAATGATATAGCTTTTGAAAACATAGATTTTTCTTATGAAAAAGATGAATTTAAAATGGAAAAATTGAGCTTTTCTATTGCTGAAAAAACAATGACAGCCTTAGTTGGAGAATCAGGTAGTGGAAAGACTACTATAACCAACTTACTTCTAAGATTTTATGATGTGCATAAAGGGGAAATTACACTTGGAGGAACTGATATAAGGGATATTCCTTATGATGAGCTTTTAGATCGTATCAGCATTGTTATGCAGAATGTTCAGCTGTTTGATAATACGATTGAGGAAAATATCAGAGTAGGAAAAAAAGGGGCAACAAAAGAAGAAGTCATAGAAGCTGCAAAGAAAGCAAGAATCCATGATTTCATTATGAGTTTACCAAAAGGTTATGAAACTGATATTGGCGAAAATGGAGGAATTTTATCAGGTGGACAAAGACAAAGAATATCTATTGCAAGAGCCTTTCTGAAAGATGCACCGATTTTAATTCTTGATGAAATGACAAGTAATGTTGATCCTATAAATGAATCTTTGATACAAGATGCTATTACAGAGCTTGCAAAGAATAGAACTGTACTTGTAGTGGCTCACCATTTAAAAACAATTCAAAAAGCTGACCAAATTCTCGTATTTCAAAAAGGAAATTTACTTGAAAAAGGAAAGCATGGGGAACTTTTAGAGAAAGATGGGTACTACAAAAAATTATGGAAAGCTCAGTATGGGGTATAACCATGATTTTGTTAAAAGATGTTTCTTATGAATGGGAAGATGGGGAAGTTGCTTTAAAAAATATCAATCTTGAAATTAAAAAAGGTGAATTTGTTTTAATTTCAGGGAAAAGTGGAAGTGGTAAAAGTACTCTTGGAAGTGTAATGAATGGTCTTATTCCACATTATTATAAAGGCAAAATGCAAGGAGAAGCCTTTGCGTCCGGAAAAGATATAAGCAAATTATTACTTCATGAAGTAGGGCATATTGTAGGGACTGTATTTCAAGATCCAAGAAGTCAGTTTTTCACGACAACGACAGATGAAGAAATAGCTTTTGGGCTTCAAACTATCTGCAAATCAAGAGATGAAATCAAACAGAGAGTAGAAGAAGTATATGTGGAGTTGGATATTGAGGAACTGAAAGGAAAATCTGTTTTTGAATTATCAAGCGGGCAGAAACAAAAGATAGCTATTGCAAGCATCTATGCAATGAATCCGAAAGTTTTAATTTTAGATGAGCCTTCAGCAAATTTGGATATGAAAGCAACATTTGACCTATTTTTAATTTTGGAAAAATTAAAGAAAAAAGGAACAACGGTTGTTCTAATTGAACATCGTTTGTACTATGTAAAATCTTTATTTGACCGTTTTCTTTTGGTGAAAGATGGAGAAATTGCACAGGACTTGAGTCGGGAAGAAGTTATCCATCTTGAAGGGGAGTTTTGGGATGATAATGGACTAAGAACTCTTGAATTAGAAGAATACAGGATAAGTGAGAAGAAAGATTTATATCAATTAAATGATGAAAGTATCAGTGGGAAAGGCTTGAAATTTTGTTACCCAAGTGCAACTAAGGTTGGAAATAAGCAAAACCAATACATCTTAAATCATCTTGATTTCAATATGGAGTCCGGAAAAGCCATTGGTCTTATTGGGTTAAATGGTACCGGGAAAACTACTTTTGCAAGGGTAATTTCAGGACTTGAGAAGATAAAAGAGGGGAAAATATGGGTGGAAAAAGATAAAGAGTTGAATCGTAAAGATTTAATGGATATGTCATATTTTGTATTTCAGGATTCAGACTATCAGTTGTTTTCGGAAAGTGTACTTGATGAAATGCTGCTTGGTATTTCAAGTAAAGATAAAAAAGAAAATACCCAAAAGGCAAAGTCTATTTTGAATGTACTTGGCTTAGATAAATACATTGATAAGCATCCATTTGCTTTATCAAGAGGAGAAAAACAAAGGCTGACAATAGCTTGCGGAATGATGAAACAGGCAAAAGTTTTTATCTATGATGAACCAACATCAGGTTGTGATAAAGACTCAATGCTTTCAGTGGCAAAACTGATTGAAGAACAATTAAAAAATGGGACAACAGTTTTGGTGATAAGTCATGATTTTGAGTTTTTAGCGAACACAGTGAGCAAGCTCTGGGTAATGGGAGATGGAAAAATAGAAGATGTTTTGAATATGAGTGAAAGTAATAAATTTCTCATATTAGACAAGATGAGAGGAGGTAGAGAGCTTGATAGATAGAAAAACAGTCGATCCGAGAATAAAACTTACTCTGCTTCCAATTGTTGGATTTACTAGCTTTTTTATAAGCGATACAATTCTACTTTTCGGACTGATTGCCTTTGCCTTTTTTCTGTATGTATACAGCAGTATGTGGAAAAGAGCATTACGCTTTATTTTGTTTTTTGTGCTTTTATACTGCATAGAGTTAGGGCTTGGAAAGTTCCTAGAAGCAAACATAGCATTTGCGATATATATGTTTATTTACTTTGCATCAAGAATGACATTAATCGCTATGTTTGGTGGATATATAACAAAGACTACAAGTGTAAGTGAAATGCTTGAAGCATTAAATAGAATGAAAGTACCCAGAAGCATTGGTATCCCTTTTAGTGTTTTGCTTAGGTTTGTTCCAACTATAAAAATAGAAATTAAGGCATTAAAAGAGAATATGAAGATTCGAGGAATCGTAACAAGCAGATTTTTCCCGTTGCTACATCCAATTAAATATATTGAATATACGCTTGTTCCGCTTTTAATGAGAATGATTAAGATTTCAGATGAATTGTCAGCTTCAGCACTCATTAGAGGACTTGATAGTGGTGAGAATAGGGTAACATTAACAGAATTGCGGTTTAGATGGGCAGACTTAATGATTGGACTATTAGGAGCTTTGATAATTGCTCTTGTGATAGTAATACAGAGAACTTATTAGGAGGACTTTTATGAAAAACAAATTAAATGGTCGTGATTTTATTACAATCGGAATTTTTAATGCAATTGGAATTGTCATATACATGGCAGCCAGCTTTGCTATGGCAACAACAGTTATAGGAGGATTTATTGCTTCAGGAGTTAGCTTTATGGTAGCTGCCACCGTTTATATTCTTATGGCTGTAAAAGTTAAAAAGAAGGGTGTATTTACAATATCAGGAACGCTTCTTGGTTTAATTGCATTGTCAGGAGGACATTTGCCTCATGCAGTCTTTGCTGTAATCGGTGGAATTATATGTGATTTGATTATAGGAAATTATGAGAGCAAGGGACGAATGATTATTGGATATGGGACATTTGCATTAGCAGATTTTTTAGGGACAGTAATTCCTGTGATTTTATTCGGGACAGCTTCTTTTGTGGAAAGAGCATCAAAATGGAAAATGAGCGAAGCACAAATAAATGAAGCATTATCTTATTTCAAAGTTTCGTGGGTAGTAGGCTTTGCCTTAATAACCTTTGTTCTTGCTTGCATAGGAGCATTAGTTGCGACAAGGATACTTAAAAAACATTTTGAGAAAGCAGGAGTGATTTAAATAAAATTTAAAACATATTGAAAGAACAGCTTTCTTTCATTTAAGAAGACTTTTTATGCCGATGTGCAGAAATATAAAGTATATTGGCGAGAAAAAGAACACGAAAAGTATTTGGAGCAGGTGGACAAAAAAGCTACTTGCTCTTTTTTCATCATTGGATCATGATGAACATTTTATAGATAGCATCGTTGATGTAGAAAAGATTGTTAAAAGAATTAACGAAGGAATTAATTTGCTTGATAAGGATGAGATTCAATCTGTTTGATGAAAAATACGGCATGGTTATTGTCAATAATTCTTGGTATAATATAAGCATCACATCCTTGCAGTATTTCATAAAAGGCTCATTTAATTTAATCAGATGCAATATGTTGTGTGTCGCAATCAATCCGAAGGCAGTTTGTAGAAAACAGTGTAGCAGAGCAGGCTGCTACTACGATTAGCATCAGAAATTTAAGTAACTTATCACTTATTTTAACAAAAAGGCAAAAAACTGTGGAAACCAAGCAATTCAAGGAGTGAAAGTATTATAGATAGATAGATTTGAATTTGTGGAGGTATTCGTTTATGAAGTGGTACGATGATATGAATCAACAGGAAAAACGAAGCTTTAAAAAAGTAATTACAATATGCGCAGTAGGTGCGATTTTAATTCTGCTTATTCCTGTGTTTTTTCATGCTATTTTTAAATAAGAGACAACTTTCAGTTCCATACAGTCAAATCCCGGTTTGTAGGAATAAAAAATTTGAATTTACACAGGTGAGGAAATGAAAAGAATGAGGGAAATGTCAGTCTGTTTAATAGTGAACACTTTTGCTTTTTATGTGTTACCTTTTTGCATTAAGGATACAGGAAGTGGTATTTTTTTCTTATTGATTTTTATTCCGATTATTTGTTTTTTTATTTCCCTTATTTATGGAATTAAGCATTCTTTTAGGGAGATATATTTAGAACGATTATTCCGCTGAAGAAGATAGCAACGCAAAAAGTAGTTGGAGGAAAGGACTCTCGAAATGTCCCTCAAGACATAAAAAGTATTGAAGAAGTATTGAGGAAGAACTGGGATATAAATTAACACAGTCTTATATTGAGCTTATAAAGCATAATAATGGTGGAACCCTTATATATGATGTTTTTGGTCCGGACCATAGAGAGTTTTGTATAATTGTAATGAGGTGAAAAGGCATGGGAATGATAGCTAATTATCAGTATTTAAGCGATAAGAATTTAAAAGAACTGAAATCTTTTAATGCAGAAGATGGGGAAATTTTTGATGCAGTTGAAGAGTGGAATGAAGAAGCTGAGATGCTGCTTGATATAGATAAGATGTGGGATGTACTTCATTTTGTCCTTACAGGGATTGACAGCAGTGCGCCAATTGAAAACAACCCCCTTAGTGAAGCTGTTATCGGAGTATCTTCTATCGATGATATTGAAGAGTTTATAGCTTATACAGAAAAAGAAAGAATTGCTGATATTGTTTCGGCTTTGGAAAGCTTTGATATAGAAAGAGCATTGGAAAATTTCAGTATGAGAAAGTGCAAAGAAGCCGACTTATACCCGGACATTTGGGATTATGAGGAAGAGGCAGATGAAATCAAAGAAGAGATAAGAGAATGTTTTAGGAATATGAAAGAGTTTTATAAAAATATACTTGAAGCTAATGGTAATGTGATGGTTACGATTTACTAGGTCGGGTGAATATAGGGAAGCAACTTTCATGAGATAATAGTGGAGCAATGAAACCCGTTGCAAAATATGTAATTGGTTTTAATGGTATAATGCAGGCTCATCGGAGCTTAAATGATATATAGATTGGATAAAAAATGGCAAAAAATAAGAATAAGGCTAGAGGCAAGGTTATTTCCGGCAAGGTTATAAAAACCAGAGGGGGCTGTGGATACCTGACGCCTGCCGAAGAGTTTGGCATGGCAGGCCAGGTATACATCGCCGGACAACATATGAAAGACGCAATGTCCGGCGATGTGGCAACAGCGGAGCTGTTGCCACAGCCCCTCTGGGCGAAGGGCCCTGAGGCCTTCATTACACAAGTGACAGAACGGGCCTTCGCCACAGTGGTAGGAACCCTCGAAATAACAGGACAAAGCGGGTTCCTAATTCCTATCAGCAGAGAGCTGAAGGAAGATATTTATGTACCTAAAAACAGGCTTTTCGGTGCGAAAAACGGTGATAAGGTTAGAGTTGAAATTAAAAAATATCCTAAGGATGGGAGATTAGCCGAGGGAGCCGTTGCGGAAATAATTGCAAGAGCTAATGACCCGGAAGCCCTGGTAAAATCTGTATTAGCAGATAATAATATTATTGAGGAGTTCCCGGCAGAGGTATACAAGGAAATAAATTCTTCAGCTTGGGTTTATGATGAGGTTAATCGTTTAGATCTCAGGAATGAGCATATCATAACAATAGATGGTGCTCATTCCAAGGATTTGGATGATGCAATATCCTTGAAAATCTTGGAAAACGGCAATTATCAGCTGGGAGTTCATATTGCGGATGTAAGTTTTTTTGTGGACAATAATTCGGCTTTGGATGAAGAGGCTCTTAGGAGAGGAAACAGCATTTATTTAATTAATTATGTGGTACCAATGCTGCCTAAAATTTTATCCAACAACCTGTGCAGCCTTGCAGAGAACGAAGATAAATTTACTTTAAGTTGTATTATGGAAATTGATAAGGAAGGGAATGTACTTAACAGCAGCTTTTCAGAAACTATAATCAGATCCTCCGGAAGACTGGTATACGATGATGTTTCAGACTTAATCGAATATAACCTTTGTAATAAAGGTCTTGAACCCCATAAAGAGATGATTATGGAAATGGCAAGGCTTGCAGCTGTGTTGAGGAGAAAGAGAGAAGGGTCAGGCAGCATTGATTTTGATCTTGATGAAGCTGAATTTGAAATCGATGAAAAGGGAATTCCGGTTGAGGTATTTCCTTCTGAAAGAAGGACTGCAAACCGTTTAATTGAAGAATTTATGTTATGTGCTAATAAGGCCGTAGCTGAGCATTTCTTCTGGATGAATTATCCGTTTATCTACAGGGTTCATGAGAAGCCAAGCCCTGAGAAGATCGTTGAACTTAAGTCTTTTTTGAGGGGTGTAGGTATCTCACTTCCTTTAAATGAAGGTAACTTGCATCCTACGGCACTGAACAAGGTTTTAGATGAGGCTGAAAAGCTGGGGAAGCTTTCCTTAGTAAATTCGGTAATGGTTAAGGCTATGCAGAAGGCATATTATTCGCCGCAATGCCTTGGTCATTACGGACTTGCATTTAAACACTATTGCCACTTCACTTCACCTATAAGGCGTTATGCCGACCTGTTTATTCACCGCGTAATTAAAAGGAGCATTAAGGAGGGATTTTCAGAACAGGAAATGTCTTCTTATTTCAATAAGGCAGCCTTGGCATCCCAAGTAATTTCTTTAACTGAAAGAAAGGCCCTTCAGATGGAACGCCGTGTTGAAAAAATTATGAAGGCAAGATTTATGGAGCAATGGATAGGTTGTGAAGCAAAGGGAACTATAAGTGGAGTAATGAGCTTTGGATTTTTTGTTCGACTGGAGAATACTGTGGAAGGGCTTGTGTCGGTAGATAGCTTATATGATGATTATTATATTTTAGATAAAAATAACTATAGGCTCCAGGGAGAATCCACCGGAAAAACCTATAGTTTAGGCGATAATGTCAATATAGTTGTAGTAGGTGTAGATGCCGCTTCCGGAGAGATTGATTTTAAAATGGCTTAAGCTAAATTGTTATCTAACCTGATCAGGTTTCCAGAAGGATCTGGAAAATAGTACAGCTACAGCATATAGTTCAAGCCTTCCCAAAAGCATTAGAATGGCAGAAATTATTTTTCCGAAATCAGAGAAGACTCCATAATTACCATCAGAAATTTCTCCAAGACCACTTCCGTTGTTTGAAATAGCTGAAAGGGCGGCAGTCAATGTAGTGGTCATATCTTTGTTTTCAAGAGAGAGCAACAATATGCCTCCGGCATACATTGTAAAGAACAGCATGATATAAACAGTTACAGCCGTTGCTGTGGAAGCCTTGACCGGGTTTCCTCCTAAAAGCACCGGCTTTATTGCTCTTGGATGAATTCTTTTATAAATTCCTCTAACTATAAGTTTAAATGATATCATTACTCTTATAGCCTTAAGAGAGCCTGAGGTTGAAAGGGAACATCCTCCCATTATCATTAAGAAGATTAAAACCGCCTGACATATTGTTGGCCATGTTGATATATTTGAGACTGAAAAGCCCGAAGTTGAGCCGAAGGAAACCACCTGAACGGTAGCAGCTCCAAGGGCATTAAATATATTGGTATAGGTTCCTGAATACCACAGTGCTCCACCACAAATCAAAGAGCAAATCAGCAATATTAAAAGATAGCTTTTAACCTCAATATCCTTAAATGCTCTGGAGAATTGCCCTATATACATGAGAAAATACACCTTGAAGTTAATTGAAGCAAGTATTGAGAATAAGGTAATTACAGTCTTTGTATAAGGTGAGAAATTAAGAATAATTTCCCCTCTGGTATCGAAAATTCCGGAAGTGCTTACGGTACTCAATGTGTTAAGCAAGGCTTCAAAAAATCCCATATCACCTAAATTAAGCAAAATAAGTTCAATTAATGTCATTATAAGGTATATTTCGTAGGCAATCTTTGCAGTATCACTGATCCTTGCAGACATCTTAGTAAGCTCAGGGCCGGTAAGTTCAGAGGAAACAATGTTTTTTCCACCGACACCTAAAGCAGGGAAGATGCTTATTGTAAGCACTAAAATACCCATGCCTCCAAGCCAATTTGTTGTTGCCTTCCAAAGCATTAGAGATTTTGTCATTGAGCATGATGGAATTACGTAAGAGCTTGTTGTAGTCCAGCCGGCAACGGACTCAAAGAAACAATCAGCCAAGGAATATCCTTCAATGGAAATTAAATAAGGAATTGATCCAAGCATAGACACGATTATCCAGCTTAAAAGGGCAATGATAAATCCTTCCCTTGAGGTTAGCTTGCGATTGTAATCTCTGAGCTTCTTAAAGAAAAAGATTCCAAAAGAAATTGAAACAAGTGAAAGCAGTATAAGAGGCCACATTACTTCTGTTTCATGGTACTTAAAGGCCGCAAGCCAGGAAGGAATCATGGCTACACCTTCAAATAACAATATGAAAGATATGGTTTTTAATATGATTTTGTAATTAAAGTTCATAAATATCTCCCCTTAAACGCTAGGCCTTATTAGAATTATAGTAATGAGGTGAAAACAGCATAAACAGAGTGAAAAGCTCCAATCTTCCGGCAATCATTATGATGCTTAGAACAAGCTTTGAAAAATCTGAAAAAATACTGAAATTCATTGTAGGTCCAACAAGGTTAAATCCGGGACCTATATTTCCAATACAGGTTAAAACTGCAGAAAATGAAGTCAGTATATCGAAATTATTCAGGCTGACAAGGAGTGTTCCCACAATAATGGTGGCAATATACATAAAAATGAAATTAGCTATATTGGAAGCGGTTTCCTGCTGGATTTCTCTGTCTCCGATGCTGATTTCGTATAGTCTGTTAGGGTGAAGTATTTTATTAATTCCCTTTTTGATAAATTTAGCAGCTACAACAATTCTTATAACCTTGACACCACCCCCGGTGGAGGAAGATGACGCACCGACAAACATGAGCAGAAAAATTAAAATCTTCGCAAAGGTTGGCCAAATATCAAAATCATAGGTCATATATCCTGTAGTTGTAATCACTGCAACAACTTGAAAGGTTGCATCGGTTACAGCCTTAAATATACTGTGCTCATATCCGATGATCAGAATATAAGCTGCAATTGCCAGTGAGAATATGGCAATAATGCTTAGATAGGTTCTCAGCTCTATATCCTCCAGGGCGGCTTTAATGCTTTGTTTAAAGGCAATAAAATACAAGTTGAAGTTAATTCCGCAAAGGGTCATAAATATAATGATAACCCAGTGAATGTAAGGACTACGGAAGTGGGCAATACTGTTATTGTAGTTTGAAAAACCACCGGTTCCAACTGTTCCAAAGGTTTGAACAAGGGCATCATATAACGATAAGCCACCCAGCATAAGCAAAACAGCTTCTATTATAGTAAAAACAAAATAGAGAACATAAAGGTTTCTTGCTGTATCAGAAAATCTGGGCGTCAATTTATCTAAGGTAGGACCGGGAGTTTCTGCGCTGGCGATTAGCTGTCCCTTAACGCCGCTTTCTAAAAATATCATAGCAAAAACTATAATTCCCATACCACCAAGCCAGTGAGTAAATGAACGCCAAAAAAGCATTGATTTAGGCAAACCTTCAATTTCTGTTAATATGGTCGAGCCGGTAGTTGAATAGCCTGAGCACATTTCAAAGAAAGCGTCAAAGTAATTTGGAATTGTACCTGAAATAACAAAGGGAAGTGCAGACACCAAAGAAGAAATGATCCACGTTAAAGATACAATAAGAAATCCGTCTCTGGCCTTAAGCTTGGTCAGTGAAGGATTTTTTAAGTGAAACAAAACCACACCTAAAATTAAGCAGGGGATAATAACCTTGAAAAATGTTTTAATTTCAAAGATTTCCTTATAGTAAAAACCGACGATAACCGGCAGTAGCATAGCCACAGCCAGTATCATCAGCATTATTCCCAGTACTTTAATTACACCATGAAAATTTATTGTCATTTTAATATCGTCCTATGGTTTACATTATAGAAGATTCTTATTCTTCTTCTTTAAAATCTTCTCCAAATCGCCTATTTCGCTAAGCAGGCTCAGAATAATCACCTTATCACCGGGCAAAATATTAGTATCGCCACTTGGAATAATTACCTTATTTCCACGGTGAATAGCTGCAATCAGCACGCCTTCAGGAAGGGGAAGCTTACTAATTGGAGTGTTAACCATGCACATATAGGGTTGAGCTATTATTTCCATAATCTCCGCCTGTCCCTGAATAAGAACCGTAGAAATGATTTTTTTGTTACCCTGTATAAAGGTAAGAATATTGCTTGCAGTAATATCAAGAGGGTTAAGGACCATGTCAACACCCATAGCCTCAATCAGACCGGAGTAGCTATTGTGGCTAACCTTGGATATAACATCTTTAATCCCACGCTGTTTAGCTGTCAATGCCAACAAAAGATTTTCTTCGTCATAGCCTGTAGCTGTTACAAAAGCGTCCATGCTGTCCATGTTTTCATCTTCAAGAAGAGCTACATCAGTACCATCACCATGAAGAACCATAACATTTTTCAAATGAGTAGCAAGGTAGTGACAGCGTTCTTTGTCCTTCTCGACAATCTTAACAGATGCTCCGAATTCAGAAAGCTTATGAGCCAAGTAATAACCGGTTTTACCACCGCCAATCAGCATTACCTTCTGAAGATTGGTAAATTCACCTTTTTCATGAACCTGTTCATTTAAAGCAAAAATTTCCTCTTTTTCACCTGCTACATATAGAAAGTCATCAGCATCTACGATATCTTCCCCATGGGGAATAATAATCTTTCCTTTTTTAGACAGGGCGACTACCAGCATATTGGGCAGCTGCTCTCTAACCTGAATCATATTTTTTCCAACCAGCTTCGGATATTTGATGCCTTTAAATTCAAGAAGTGAAAACTTCCCGGTAGTAAAAATACCATTGCTTAAAGTGTATTTTTCTGCAAGATATTTGTAAATTTCATTTGTAATTGCCAAATCAGGATTAACTACCATGTCAATGCCAAGCTTTTCTTTAATAAATCCAAGCTGATTCATATGCTCAGGGTCACGTACTCTTGCGATTACATTTTTGCAGCCAAGGTTTTTAGCAAACATGGAAATCATAATATTGGTTTCATCGCTATCGGTTGCCGCAATCAAAAAATCAAAGCTTTGGATTTGAATATCATTTAAGACTTTAATAGCTCTGGCATCTTCGTTTACGGTCATAACATCAAGATGCTGGCTAAGCCTGTTCAGAACTACGGGATTCTTATCTATAATCGTAATGGCGTAATCGCCCTCCATGAGAGCCTCAGCCACTCTAAGTCCCAGCTTGCCGGCGCCTATAATTGCAACATTCATACTTTATCATCCTTTTAAAATTAACTAAATTATACAAGAGGTTGTACATTCAATATTCTAATCTAATGGATTGGATTTTGCAAGGACTTTTGATATAATGTAATATATTGAGAAGCCCATAATTTAGGGGAAAAGGAAAGATAGGTAAAATGGAAATAAAAAGAATAATCGGTGGCAGTTTAATGTCAAATTGCTACATAATATATCAAAAAAGTGGCGGCTCATGCTTTGTCATAGACCCGGGCTACAGTCCAAAGCAATACAGCGACTTTGTCAAGGAAAAAGAGTTATTTTGTAAGGGAATAATATTAACTCACCTGCACAGTGACCATACAGGAGGAGCAGAAGCTTTGGCAAAGTGTCTGTCATGCCCCGTTATGATGCACGAAGACGACTATTTTGTGTACAAGGGACTCGTAGACATCAAGCTGAAGGATGGAGATAGCCTTGATCTTGACGGGGAACGGCTGGAAATTCTCCATACTCCCGGACATACCAAAGGAGGAATATGTATATATTCTGACAAAAGCAAGGTAGCCTTTACCGGAGACACAATTTTTGATACTGACCTGGGTAGAACGGATTTGTCCGGCGGATCCGAAGATGAGCTTAAGCGGTCAATCAGACAGGTTATTGACAAGTGGGGTAATGATGTTATGATTTATCCCGGTCACGACATGAATGCCAATATGAAATTTGTCAGGAAGCACAATCAGGAATTTATCGATATAGTTTCAGGAAAAGATAGAGAGCAGATAGAATACCAGGAGGAATATAATTGGAACATAAGATTAAAATGATAGCATTAGACCTTGATGGGACTACCTTAAAGGATGAAAACAATTTCTCACAGAGAACCATAGATACCCTTTCAAAGGCCACCGAGAAGGGAATACATGTGGTCATCTCCACAGGCAGAACATTCAAATCACTTCCTGAGCAGCTTTTCGACATCAAAGGAATAGAATACGTCATTACCTCCAATGGAGCTCATATAACAAGGCTGGAGGATAGAGAGATAATATATGAGAATATCATAGGCCCTGAGGCTGTAGAAAGGGTTGTTGAGACAATTGGAAAAACTCATTATACAATGGAAGCCTTTGTAGACGGCACTGCCTATATGACAGGGTGTATTTATGATGATATTAAAGAAAACGGTTCAACATACAGGGATGCCAAGTATGTAGTTGAAACCAGACATAAGGTTGATGATATATTTAACTACACCTTGAATAATAAACATCAAATAGAAAATATAAGTATAACCTTTCCAACTCAAGAGGACAGGAGACTTATTATGTCCATGATTGAAGACATTCCTGATATCACCATAACTTCCTCATTTGATTACAATATAGAAATCGGTGGAGCTACAACCAGCAAAGGAGAGGCTCTTAAGCATCTCATGAAGGAGGTTGGAGTTACACCAAAAGAGCTGATGGCTGCCGGAGATAGTCCTAATGATTTGGCAATGATTAGGCTGGCAGGACTTGGTGTAGCTGTTGCTAATGCTAAGGATGAGGTGAAGAGAGAGGCTCAGTATATTACAGACCCTCATTACGAGGATGGAGTTGCAAAGGCGATTGAATTGAAGGTTTTAAATTTATAGTCATTCGACAAAGAAATTGACAAAGAAATACAGTTTTACTGCTTGCAATAGTCTGCAAACTGTGATATCATATTGTGGTTATTACGGACGGTCCTCTAGTTGAAGCGCTACGAACGTCTTGGAGGGAAGGAGGAATTTATACAATGAATATTTTAGATTCAATTGCACAGGATTACCTAAAGAAAGAAATCCCTGCTTTTGGCGTGGGTGACACAGTTAAGGTTCACGTTAAAATAAAAGAAGGCTCAAGAGAGAGAATTCAGATTTTTGAAGGCTTCGTTCTGAAGAGACAGAACGGTGGAATTGCCGAAACATTTACAGTTAGAAGAATTGCTTCCGGCGTAGGTGTTGAAAAGACTTTCCCACTACACTCACCATGGGTTGAGAAAATCGAAGTCGTTAGAAAAGGTGATGTTAGAAGAGCCAGACTTCACTACATGCGTGGTAGAACAGGTAAAGCTGCCAAGATTAAGACTAAGAGTGAATAAGAAATGTGAAAAAAGAGACCTTCAGGGTGACCTGAGAGGTTTCTTTTTTTGTATCAACATATTTATGTTGATAGACATTTGATAAATATCGGTGCAAAATATCAAGATGTGTTCTTTCACAGTAAAATGAAAGAACAAAATGTTAATAAGCAGTTAACTTTTTCATAAAACTTCTACGAGCCTGTTATTATGTGATACAATGAGGGAGAAATATTTAAAGTCACTGATAATAAATTTATCTATTATCAGCTTTATGGAGAGATAATGAAAGGTTGTGAAGGTAAAGAAACAGATAAGGGATGTTTCAATAAAATTAAATCTCACAGAAATAGATACATAACTATAGCTTTGATTTTGATAATCCTGGGTATGGCAAATCTGTTATTTGCATTCTGCAGGATTACCGGTGATTCTATGGATCCCAATTATAAAACCGGAGATTATGTCTTAGTCTTTAGGACGGGAAGTCTTTATAGGGATGATGTTATCGTATTTAAACATAGGGATAAAACTTTATGTAGAAGAATTATTGGTATAACTGATGATGTTGTAGATTTAGATGAGAACGGCAATGTGTTTCTAAACGGACAATTTAAACAAGATAACCATCATATAATTAAAAGCTATGAACCCTGCGATATTGCTTTTCCGATAAAGGTAGTTGGTAAAGGGTTTTTTGTTATGGGTGACAATCGTCAGATTTCCTTGGACTCAAGGATAGGAGACTTAGGATTGGTGGATCCGAATAAAATTATTGGAAAGGTAGTGTTTAGAATACATTTATTTTAAGGTTTTGATATGAAACAGATTTTAGAAAAGATGAAATTTTACAAAAATTTGTTCACTGCGATTATTTCAATTTTATTGATTGTTGCTATGTCAGTGCCAACAGTTTATTTTGTTGCTGCTGAAGGTGGACAGGATTTTTCCAATCAGATAAAAAAGGTAACCATAAGCAAACAGGTAGGAAGCCAATGGCAGGAAACTACCAGGATAAGCGATGGAGATAAAGTAAAAATCAATATTGAATATTCTTTGCCTAAAGGTTATCTTACCGAGGAAAAAAATAAAATTTACTATAACCTTCCCGGTGGAGTTAAGGTAGCCGGGGAGCAATCAGGTCGAGTTTCCTCTAATGGGAAAGAAGTGGGAACCTATAGAATAGGCACCGATGGGAAGATAGAAATTACCTTTGACGACAGCTTTATTGAAAGTGATGTAGGTATTGAGGGAACAGTTACATTTGATGGTGCTGCATCCTTTGATGGCACAGGCGGCTCAGGAAAAATTAATTTCCCAGGCTCCGGCTCAACTGTTACAGTTATAAAGCCTGAGGTTGATAACAGCGATATTAGCACAAAAAAGACAGGTACAATAAACGATGCGAAGAACAAAGTCAAATATACTGTCGAAGTTTCAACTGTCCGTGGGACCGCCGAAACGGTGTTTGTCAGCGATTTTATAAACAGATACGGAAGTAAGAATGTAGAATACAACTATGAACAATCCAGCTTAAAAGTATATAAGGTTTGGCCAAATGGCGGAAAAGCTACCGTAAATCCAAGCGAATACAATCTGAAATGGCATAGCAGTTCCCTGGATCTGACAGGTTTTGAAATAACAGGTTTACCTAAGCTGGAAGGACAATATAAATACAGTGTTGAATACGATGTTAATGTAACAAACAAGCTTGATTCAACGCATGAGTATGAAGCAAGTGTATCAAACAACGTAACTGTATCCAGCGGCAAGAAAACTGACAGTGGAAATTCATATATAAGCTGGCACAAGGAGGTTTCCAAATCAGGAACCTACGATCAAACCAGAAATTTAATAAAGTGGACAATTAAAGTAAACCCTGACCATAATCAGATTAACGGATGGACCCTTATTGATAAGCTTAAAGGAAAGCCTGTCGGAAAAGTGAAGCTAATTAGAAATAATCCATACAGTGAAGAGGAGATAGATGCTTCCGGTGGCGAAATTTATTATCGTTTTAATAAATATAATGATACATCAGATTACACAATTGAATACTATGTAGAAGCTACGGGGGATGAAAAGGCCGGCAGCAAGGCTGAGAATACAGTTGAAGTTTGGACGAAGGAAAAGAAAGTAACCGTAACAGGAACCGTCATAATTGAAAAGAGAAAATTTGATGTAAGTAAGGTATCAAATGGTAGCAAGCTGATCGAAGATAAAAATCTTGTTGAAAACGCCTGGTATGCAAATATAACCCTACCGGAAGGAAGTGTTGGAGAATTTACCTATGAAGATACAATAAAGAATGCAACTTCGCCTGACGGAAAGCTTGACTATGGTGACGACAGCCATTATGCCATTGCCAATGAGCTGGAAGCGGCTTTTAAAAACAGCTTAGTAGTCTACGACAAAGATACGGCTTTATATGTCTATAGAGGGAATGGAAAGGTAGACAAATTTGCTAACGGTAACTATTCCCAGACTGATGACATGCGCTTTGACATTAAATACTTCGATAAGGCCGGTCATGAAATAAATAAAGCTGATGATAAAACAAAAATTAAGAGCTTTAAGATTGCCTTTACACCCGGATCAGGCTTTGAACTAAGGGCTACCTTACTTAGCCTTGGAATATATAAAACCTATACGGATATTTCCGCTGTTGATAGCGGAGATACTGTAAAATCCGTTAATAGCGGTAGGTTAAAGGATCTCATAAAGGATGCAGAAACAACCCATAAGGTTTCAAAAAATCAAAGACTCGAAAAAGGCTCCTTTGTTAGCAATGTAAATGGTGCTGATATCTTTAAATCTAAATCTGAAACAGATTTTGACGGTTCAAAAGGAAGAATCAGATATAGACTTATGTTGACTACAAATGATAGTGATAATGGTGATATTGTAATAACAGACCTATTACCAAAGGGGGCAAAATTTATTCCAAGTTCTCTAAAGGCACGATTCTATCATAATGAATATTACGAAAGCGAAACTAATTACAATGGAACCACTTTTATAGACGGTTCTAATCCATCCTATACGTTAGAAAATAAGGATGGCAGTCAGATCTTGAAAGTTCGCATATCCGGATATAGGTACTCCGACAACAGCTCTAAAATATCGATTAAGTACGAATTGGATATAAATGAGGATGAATTTTGGACGAATCCGGAAAACAAGGAAAAGTTATATAAGAATGATGTTACCTGGGGGAATGATAAGGCTTCATCCGAAACTAAGGTAATTAAAAGATATAAGAAGCTGGATAAAAAGGGGCAGCAGCTCGATATAAACGGAAATCCATTATTAAAGCCTGATGGTAGCGTTAATACGGGTGCTAAACCATCAAGTAACATTAAATATTCCGTTGTAATTAATCCGGAAGGAGCAGATTTAGATAAGAGTTCAGAGCACTTAACCTTAGTTGATGAATTAAATGGTGGTGAGGCCATGCATCAGGCTCTTGACCTTGATACCCTTAAGCTATATAAATATGACCCTACAAAGGCGGACAATAAGGGGTTTGAAATAGACAGCAGTAATTATTCAATGCAGTATGATTTGAAAAACTCAAGGCTTACTCTTAAAATTCCTGATGAAAGGCCATATGTTCTGGAATACATTTATAGATTAAATCCCAATTTTGCCGATGGCTTGACCTTGAACAACAAAATCAATTTAAGCGGAGAATGGGATTCACAAGACAATCTCGTTTTAAAGGATGTGGGTTCATCAGCAACTGCAACTAAAAAACTGATTCGTATATACAAGGTAGATGAAGATAATTACAAAAAAGTTTTACCGAACACCGAGTTTAAATTAGAAAGCTATGATAAAACTCGAAAAACATGGATTTTAAAAAGCAGCCTCATCAAAGTAAATAAAGACGGCTACATCCAATGGAGCTTAAGTGGAGGAGATTCTGAAATTTCCGCAGATACATTGTATAGACTGACAGAAACTAAACCGGTAGACGGTTATGGCAGGCCGGATAAGCCAACTTATTTCATTTTAAACAGCGGGGAAAATGAGAATGCATCCTATGATGCATCAGGTGCAATTGATGCAGGCATAACAAAATATGACCTCACATTCTTCTCGAAAAATGGCGGTATTTACTATATAACAAATAAGTACACTCGCCTTACTGTTAATAAAATTTGGCAGGATCAAAGCGGTAAGAAGATTGACAATCCGGTAGGCTTGAAAGCGAACCTTCAGCTATACCGGAGCATAAAGAAACCGGATGGTTATGTTGTAAAGGTTATACTTCACAGTACAGCAAGCTGGGTTCAGGGAGATAAAGCTTTCACCGCATATGTCAATAGGAGTACAAATAGGGGAATTACAATAGCATTTCAGGGATGGATGGGAGAGCCAAAGTATGAATATGAAGGCCGCAGCGGAAGTCTGGAAAGCAATAATGCTCGACTGGAAATTCCTCTTATAAACAAGGATACTACGGTTACAATTACACACAGTAATAACCATGTGGACCCGGTATTCTCAAACTATGACAAGGCAGCAATGAAATTAAATGATAAGCAGTCGGTGCAAGGCGGCCATATAACCCTGCCTAATGAAGGCAGATGGAGCTACAGCTGGATGAACTTAGCTCCGAAAGACGCTTATGGCAACGATTATTATTACTTTGTTGAGGAAGAACCTGTAGACGGTTACATTACGACATACACTAATAACGAAGGAGTGTTAACCGGAGACATAAATGTTATTAATACTGCTGAAAGCACGTTCCCGGAAACAGGTGGAAGTGGTAGAAGAAGAATTTATATGGTTGGTTTAATTCTCATCAGTGCATCACTGATTATGCTGAACATAAAAAAGAAAAAGTTCAAAGGCAATAAACCATAGAAGTTTTTCATTAAGAATAGATTTTTAATATTTTGTATGTTTTGTATATTTTTTAGGAGGAAAAAGATGAAAGGATTAAAAAAATTAACTAGCTTGATGCTGGCTATTGCATTGGTATTAAGCATATCTGTTCCCAGCTTTGCGGCACAGGATACTAATTCCCTAACTGTAAAGAACACCGGCAAAGCAGATCACACATTTGAATTGTATCAGATTTTTACAGGCGATGTTGTAAAAGGTAAGAAGAGCATTTCCAATATTAAGTGGGGTAATGGTGTTACTAATCCTACCGGCTCTGCTGAGGAAGCGGCAAAAAAAATGACAGATGAGAAAGCTGCCTTAGATTTAGTTAAAACCTTGACTTTGAATAATTCAAATGCAACAAAATCGGAAGCGGTAAAACCTCAGCAATCACACAAGTTCACAGGATTAAAAGCGGGTTATTACCTTGTTAAGGATGTGGATAAGTCTCAGAACAAGGATAAGCTTGAAGACGGTGCATATACATTATATATACTCAAGGTCGTTGGGGAAGTAGAGGCTGAAACCAAGCTGGATGTTCCAAAGGTAGAAAAGAAGGTTAAGGATATTAATGACTCGGAAAGCCAAGCAGAAGGAGAATGGGCAGATACAGCTGACCATGACATTGGCGATAAGGTCAGCTTCAAGCTGGAAGGAACATTACCTACCAATTTGGATAAATACACCACATATAAGTATGTATTCCATGATGAATTATCAGAGGGATTGACATTTGAGGAAAATACGGTAGTTGTTAAGGTAGATGGCGCTACAATTACAAACGGATTTACAAAAACTAAAACTGCCAATGGCTTTGACATTACCTTTGACGATTTAAAGAAGGTTTCACCAACTGTTAACCATACAAGTAAAATAACTGTTGAATATAAGGCAACTTTAAATCAAAAGGCTAAGCTTGGCTCAGCAGGTAACCCTAATGAGGTTTATCTTGAGTATTCCAACAACCCTAATAAGGGCGGAGAAGGAGATACGGGAAAAACTCCTAAGGATAAGGTAATAGTTTTTACATACAAGGTTGTTGTAAATAAGGTTGATGGTAATGCCGCCGCAAATAAGCCACTTTCCGGCGCTCAATTCAAGCTGGAAAAATGGGATGCTAAAACCAATGCATATAAGGATGCAGCTACAGCAGTTACAGGTACCGGCGGTACAACCTTTGAGTTTAAAGGCTTAGATGATGGTAAATACAGATTAACGGAAACTGTTACACCTGACGGATATAACACAATTAACCCCATTGAGTTTAATGTTGTAGCTAAACACAAAGATGATAATCTTACACTGGAATCTTTGAACGGTAATGCATTAACCGGCTCCATAGATTTAAACTTCACCCCTAAGCTGCAGGAAGGTGCCCTTGAAACAACAGTTGTAAATAAGAGCGGTCCTGAGCTTCCGGAAACCGGTGGAATGGGTAGAACAATTTTATATGTAGTCGGTGCGGCACTCATCATAGGTGCAGGAGCAATTTTGTTGTCCAATAGAAAAAAAGCCGGCAAATAAATTAATAAAATTATGATATAATATGGGGGAGGAGCTTTTCTTCCTCATATTGTTTTATAGAGAGATTATATGAAAAAACATAAACTGATTAACCTCATTGCTCTGTTGATTCTTATAGCAGGCATATCATTTGTGCTGTATCCTACCTTCAGCGATTGGTGGAATTCTATGCACCAATCGAAGGCCATTGCAACCTACATAGAAAGAAGTCGAGATGTTTCTCTTGAAAAGAAAAATGAAAGCATTGAAGCGGCCAGGGAATATAATAAAACACTTCTTGAAAAAAACGGCAGCAGATTTATTTTAAACGAGGAAGAGAGAGTACGATACGAATCAATTTTGGATATTACCGGTACCGGAATCATGGGCGTTGTAGAAATTCCGGTCATTAATATTAAGCTGCCGATATATCATGGAACTGATTTAGCGGTACTGCAAATAGGCATCGGACATATGCCGGGCACATCAATGCCTGTTGGGGGTCCGGGAACCCATAGCGTTATAGCGGGACATACAGGTATGCCGTCTGTGAAGCTGTTTACAGACATTAGAGATTTAAAAAATGGCGATGTTTTTCGTATCAAAGTTTTTGATAAGATTTTTACATACAAGGTAGACGCCATTAGCACCGTATTGCCGACGGAAACTGATGGGATTGCCATAGAAAATGATAAAGATTATGTTACATTGCAAACCTGTACCCCATACGGCTCAAATACTCACAGACTTCTTGTAAGAGGTCGGCGTGTAAAAGATTTGGCAGGTGATGTAGGTCTTCATTCCGATGTTAAAGAATATCATCACATAATTTTCAGTGGCATTATATTAGGTTTTATTGCTATAATTATATTAATTATTAAACTGTTGACAAAAGCGACAGGAAGGCTGGTATATCCAACATTAACAAAAGGAGGTAGCCTTGAAGAACATTAACTGGTATCCGGGTCATATGAAGAAAACCAGAGAGCTGATTGCTGCAAATCTAAAAATGGTAGATTTGGTAATAGAGGTTGTGGACCTCAGAATACCTATTTCAAGCAGAAACCCGATAATAGATGAACTTATTAAGGATAAGCCTAGAATTATAGCTTTAAATAAATGTGACCTGTCAGACGCGAGGGCAAATGAGCTTTGGCAAAACCATTATAAATCTATGGGATATGGCACTGTCCTTTTAAATTCCAATAGTGGAGCAGGTGTCAAAGCTCTTTTGTCTGCTCTGTCAAAAGAGGAGAAGATAAAGAACAAAGATCAGGCTCGCCATAAGGCACTGCGCATTATGATTGTCGGAGTTCCCAATGTGGGCAAGTCATCCCTCATCAATCGTCTAACGGGTAGAAAAAGCACTCAAACCGGTGACAGACCGGGTGTTACCAAGGGCAAGCAATGGCTCAGTCTATCCAACGGCATGCAGCTTTTAGATACACCGGGCATACTTTGGCCAAAGTTTGAGGATCCGAAGGTAGGAGTGAATTTGGCTTTTTGCGGTTCAATTAAGGACGAAATTATGGATTTAAATACCTTGGCATTTGAGCTTATTAAGCTTCTGGGCAATAATTATCCTAAGCTCCTGCAAGAAAGGTATAAGCTGGATAAGATTTCTGAGGATGCCCTTGAGAATATGGATGCCATAGCCTTAAAACGAGGATTTATATTGCCGGGGAAGCGAATTGACTATGACAGATGTGCAAAAATTGTAATAGACGAATTTAGAAGTGGAAAAATCGGAAATATAACTTTGGAATATCCTGAGGTGGACAATGACTAAGACAGAACGAGAAGAGAGACTCAAGAAAAGGCTAATGGAGCTTAAATCCTATGACTGTCAGGTTAAGTCAAGAGGCTACAAATACATTGTCGGCATAGATGAAGTCGGTCGTGGCCCCTTGGCAGGTCCTGTAGTATCGGCGGCAGTCGTTTTGCCGGAAGAATTTTCAGCCTTAGGAATAGACGACTCTAAGAAGATATCAGAAAAAAAGAGAAATGAATTGGCTGCTGTAATCAAAAAAGAGGCTTTAGCCTATGGCCTCGGCTGGAGCGACAACCGTAGAATTGATGAAATCAATATTAGGGAAGCCACAAAAGAAGCTATGTTCAAGGCCTTCTCTGAATGTATGGCTATGCTGGAGAAAAAAAGAACTGATGATGTAGGCAGCCTCGACGGCGTCTCTTTTGTTCTGGTAGACGGGGATATGATTTTCAGCGATGAAGTAAAAAATGTCGAGCCGGTGGTTAAGGGTGACAGTAAATCTCTTTCCATTGCGGCAGCTTCAATTTTAGCCAAGGTTGCCAGAGATAATTATATGATTGAGATGGATGAAAAATATAAAGGCTATGATTTCGTCAGCAATAAGGGTTATGGAACCAAGAAGCATTATGAAGGTCTTAATGAACTTGGTATAACTGATATACATAGAAAGTCATTTTTGAGAAACTGGAGGTAAAAATGAGTTTTAAAAGCGATATTGAAATTGCACAGGAGGCTAAGCTCATCCCAATTGGCAAAATTGCAGAGAAGGTAGGAATTGCAGAAGATACTCTTGAGCTTTATGGTAAATATAAGGCAAAGGTTGATTACCGCATTTTAGATGAGCTGTCTGAGAAAGAAAACGGAAAGTTAATTTTGGTTACCGCAATTTCCCCAACACCGGCAGGGGAAGGTAAAACAACCACTTCTGTGGGTCTTGCAGATGGACTTGCAAGGCTTGGAAAAAATGTTATGTGTGCGTTAAGAGAGCCATCCTTAGGTCCGGTTTTTGGAATTAAAGGAGGAGCTGCAGGCGGTGGCTATGCTCAGCTTGTACCTATGGAGGATATAAATCTTCATTTTACAGGTGATATGCATGCTATCGGGGCTGCAAATAATCTTATTGCCGCTATGGTAGATAATCATATTCAGCAGGGTAACGAGCTTGGTATAGATGTTAAGCAAATCACATGGAAAAGAACCGTGGATATGAATGACAGACAGCTCAGAAGCATTGTAAGTGGACTTGGTGGAAAGGTAAATGGAGTTCCTCGTGAGGATGGCTTTGAGATTACCGTTGCCAGTGAGATTATGGCTATTTTGTGCCTCGCTTCTGATATAGACGATCTCAAGCTGCGACTTGCCGATATCGTTATTGGATATAACTATGATGGAGAGCCTGTAACTGTTGGTATGCTAAGAGGGCAGGGAGCGGCAGCGGCACTTCTGAAGGACGCTTTAAAGCCTAATTTAGTTCAGAGCTTGGAAGGCACTCCGGCCTTTGTTCACGGCGGACCCTTTGCCAACATTGCACATGGTTGCAATTCTATTATGGCCACCAAGATGGCATTGAAATTTGCAGATTATGTGGTTACTGAGGCAGGCTTTGCAGCTGACCTTGGAGCTGAGAAATTTCTGGATATAAAATGCAGAAAAGCAGATTTAAAACCGGATGCTGTTGTTCTGGTAGCCACTGTTAGAGCTTTAAAATATCACGGAGGAGTTTCTAAGGCAGATTTAAATGAAGAAAATTTAGATGCCTTGACTCTTGGCATGTCCAATCTGATGAGGCATATTGATAATCTTAAAAATATTTATGGACTTAATGTGGTAGTTGCAATAAACGAGTTCCCGACAGACACTAAGGCGGAAACCGA
Source organism: Peptostreptococcaceae bacterium pGA-8 (assembly GCA_900112915.1). Taxonomy (GTDB): domain Bacteria; phylum Bacillota; class Clostridia; order Peptostreptococcales; family Anaerovoracaceae; genus S5-A14a. The sequence continues at coordinate 39,848 of FONK01000002.1, forward strand.
CCTCGTGGAGAAGCTTTGCAAGGATGTTGGTGTAAATGTATGCTTGAGTCAGGTTTGGGGCAAAGGTGGAATCGGTGGTGAAGAGCTGGGTAAGGAGGTTGTGAGGCTATGTGAATCTCACTCTGAGCTTAGATTTCCATATGAAATGACTGATTCAGTTAAAGAAAAAATTGAAGCAATCGCTAAGAAGATTTATAGAGCCTCAGATGTAGAGTATGACAAAAAAGCCGAAGCCCAGATTAAAAAGTTAACTGAGCTGGGCTTTGACGGTCTTCCTGTATGTATGGCAAAGACCCAATACAGCTTTTCAGATAATCCTGATTTGAAGGGTGCCCCTGAAAATTTCAAAATTACAATTAGAGATGTGGTGGTTAAGGCAGGTGCCGGATTTATCGTAGTAAAAACCGGTGAAATAATGACGATGCCGGGCTTACCTAAGGTGCCTGCGGCAGAAAACATAGATGTAGATAAGGAAGGCAGAATCACAGGTTTATTCTAACAGGTTATATGATGAAAAATGGTAAATATATTGAAAAATCAATTATTGAGTATTGCAATGAGCTTTCAAGCTCAAAACCGATTCCTGGCGGTGGCAGCGTTTCCGGTATAGTAGGCGCTTTGGCGGCATCTCTCGGTTCCATGGTGGCTAATCTTACCATTGGAAAGAAAGCCTATGAGGATATTGAAGATGAAATGAATGATTTGGCTAAGTCTGCCAATACCTTGAAAAAGGATTTATTGGATTTAGCTGAGGAGGATATTAGAGCCTTTGAACCCTTATCTAAGGCATATGGACTTAAGGCGAAGACGGAGGAGGAAATTGCATACAAGAATGAGGTAATGGAGGCGGCTCTATTGCGAGCATGCTCGGTGCCTATGCTGATATTAAAAAGGTCAGCCAGGGTAATCAAGCTTCAGAAAATCGCAGCCGAAAAGGGAAACAGACTGGCCTTAAGCGATGCAGGTCTTGGTGCTCTTTTAGGAAAGGCGGCAGTGGAAAGTGCAATCCTAAATGTCTATATAAATACGAAATATATGAAAGACAGAGAAACTGCCCATAAACTTAATAGAGAAGCAGAGACATATCTGGAGTCTTCCATTGCACTTGCCGATGAAGTATATGAAATGACAGTGAAGCAACTAAGGAGAACAGATGGCTAAAATAATTGACGGAAAAGAGTTTGCTAAGGCTTTCGATGAAAAGCTGATTAATAAAATAGAAAATTTGTATTTGAAGGGGATTATGCCTACTATTGGGATTTTAAGGGTTGGTGAAAATCCCGGAGATTTGGCCTATGAACGAGGAGCTGTTAATAAGGCAAATAAGCTCGGCATTAAAGTAGAGAAATATATATGCGAAAATGACATAAGCATGGAGGATTTAATAGCGGTTATAAAATCCATAAATGAAAATGATGAGATTCATGGCTTGTTGATGCTCAGACCTTTACCGCCACACATTGATGAAGATTTGGTAAGAAATCAATTAGATTTCAGAAAAGACCTGGACTGCATCACAGACCTGTCATTAGCCAATGTTTTTACAGGGGCGGAGGGTGGATTTCCGCCATGTACGGCAGAAGCCTGCATAGAGCTTTTGAAACATTACAATATAGAGATTGTAGGGAAGAATTGCTTGGTAATAGGCCGAAGTACCGTTATCGGCAAGCCAGTTGCGATGATGCTGTTAAAGGAGAACGGGACCGTTACCATATGCCATAGCAGGACACCTAAGGATATCCTAATTGAGATGTGCAAAAAGGCTGACATTGTCATTGTAGCGGCAGGAAAAAGAGCCATATTCACTAAGGAAATGGCTCATAAAAATCAAGTTGTTATTGATGTAGGTATAAATGTCAACGACGAGGGTAAACTATGCGGAGATGTGGACTACAAGGAGGTAGAGCCTATTGTAGCAGCCATCACTCCTGTACCGGGTGGCGTAGGCAGTGTAACTACATCTATGCTTATGTCGCATTTAATTACTGAGTAAGCATCATAGATAAGGATTCGTCATTAGCGAGGGTATTAGCGTTATACAAGAACAATGTTTGCGTTATGCCCTCCCTTTTTATGATTTCATCAAGGCTTCCAAAGAAATATCTTGGGTCAACTACGACAATTTCTCTATAGCCCTGAGTTAAAAAGGGGATAAAGCAATTGGCATATGAATCCTTAACCAGCAACAATTTTTCAGTAGAATTGGTGGGTGTTTTTATGGTGTAGTACGGATGATTCCAACCACCAAAAACAGTATATGCATCCTTCTTATCAAGATTATCAAATTGATAATAGGATGTAGTTTTCATTCGATCTTCAGAAAAGAAGATCACCGACTGCAGCTCTTCCTCAGGTTTATCAGGCACATAGATTTCCATAGTATCTTCGGTAACATCGGGGAAACCGCTTTTTGATGCCAGAGTTCCTCTAAAATCATTCCTTACAGGGAGCTTTTTATATTGAAGTTTATTATCTATGGACATTGTTTCCTTTGCTTTATTAAAGGCAATATATGCTCCGGTAGTAGTCCAGTGATGATCTGTGTGATAATATAGCTGGACACTGTTTTTATTTGCCATAAATTCCTCACGGACATCAATCGGGGTTATGCCTGCATTTGAAATATCCTTGAACATTTGATCCATATAAGCATTTTGATCCTTTAGCTTTACGGATAGAGGCAGCTTGTGCTTCATTATATTTCCAACAGTAGGAGCAATTAAGAAATATGACTTAATATGAGGATAGTTTCTACTAAAGGATTTAAGGGAGTCGGTAATAACCTTCTTATTCTTAGCTGAGGGAATTTCAATTTCATCAATTAAATATCCGCTGCCGCTCTTGTATACACCGCCGGAATTCAGCTTGCCTATAGTAAGATCCAGTGCTGTTTTACATTTAACAAAAAAGCTTCTGAGCACAAATTGGTCGTTGACATAGGTTTCAGCCTTCTTCTCAAAGCGTCCCTCGATATATGTAGCAGGTGTGAGTGTAGGACGCTGCTCCAGGACTCTGTTTTCCACGGCAGAAAATCCTTTGTCAGGAATTATAATGCTGCCAAATGAAAATACCACTATGAAAGCAATGAAAATGACTGCTAATTTTTCTTCAAAAGATTTAAACATTTGGTCACCATTTCCTAAAATCTGAAGTATAAAAATGGGTTGTACGAGCTATATACCAGATAAGCAGTAGACAGCACAAGGACAAGCATAAGCATTATAAGTGCAATGACCTTATTTCTGCTAATCAGCGTTTTGTATTGCTTAATAACCTCCGGAGTCGAAGCGAGAATACCGATAGCAAATAGAACTAAATTGGTTCTAATCAAATAAAGGGCGGAACTGTTTATAAGGGATTTTCCGCTTAGGAAAAACATTCCTTGTAGAGAACCGATTACTTCATTTAATGAGTCGGAGCTGAAAATAACCCAGCCTATTACAACAAAAAACATGGTATAAAATGACTGAATCCGTGGACTCAATGTGTTTATACGATCTCCCCATAAATATTTTTCCAGGATAAGAAGGATACCGTAATACATTCCCCATATAATAAAATTCCAGCTTGCTCCATGCCACATACCGGTAAGAGCCCAGACGATCAGGAGATTAATGATATGTCTCGATACTCTAACTCGGTTTCCTCCTAATGGGAGATAAAGATAATCTCTAAACCAAGAGCTTAATGAGATATGCCATCTTCTCCAAAATTCTGTAATACTTTTTGAAATATATGGATAGTTAAAGTTTTCCACAAATGTAAAGCCAAACATCTTTCCGAGGCCTATTGCCATGTCGGAATAACCGCTGAAATCAAAATAAATTTGAAGAGTGAAGGCAAAGGCGCCTATCCAAAGTCCCGCTACTGACTGGTCATCTGAAGAGAGGGAAGATACATAGCTGTAAACGGCTCCGAAATTATTGGCCAAAAGCACCTTCTTGCCCAGTCCTAAAATAAATCTTTCTGCTCCGATTCCAAATTCGGAAAGAGTAATTGTTCTATTGTGAAGCTGATCTTCAATATCCTTATATTGAACAACAGGTCCTGCAATAAGCTGAGGAAACAGAGCTAAATACAGGGTAAAATCTAAAAGATTTTTTTGAACTCCTACCTTTTGCCTATATACATCAACTATGTATGATAGAGCTTGAAAGGTGTAGAAGGATATTCCTATAGGAAGTGCCAGGGCTGTATATTTAATATCAGTACCCAGTATACCGTTAACAGTATCCATAAGAAAGCCATAGTACTTAAAGAATCCCAAGATAAACAGGTTTACTACAACTGTAAAAATAAAGGTTCCGCGCCCACCTCTACCGGTGGATGAATCCCTGTGAATATCAATAGCCATAGAATAGTTAAATATTGCACTGAAAATCATGAGAAAAACATATACAGGCTCGCCCCAGCTGTAGAAAATTAGGCTGAAAATAAGCATTACAGTATTTCTGTATTTATCAGGTGCTATGAAATATAGTGCCAATAAAATAGGCAGGAAGTAATAGATGAAATATATACTGCTAAATAGCATTCTTAAATACCTCCGCTACCTTATCCGGCTTTTTTGAAACGCAAAAGAAAACATAGTTGCCCTTGTTGAAAATCTTTGCGTTTTTCAGTTGAGCAACCTGTTCAGGTCCGTATCCGTCGAATATTTTTATTTGAGACGCTATTCGTTCGTCGATAGCATCATTTACAATTTGAGTTTGAGACTTATCCTTCAGCTTAACTATTAACAGCTCGTCAACCCTCAGCGCTTCCTGATTTTTGTAGTATAAAACTTCAGAGAAGCTGGAGGCAGACAGCTTAATAAACTGATTCAACTGCCTGTCATTACATTTTTCCATGACCTGGATCTGCTCATTGGCTACCAGGCTTTTTTCAACGGATTTCAGGGAAATGTCTTTCGCATTTCCGCTATTATATACAAAAGCTAAAAAAGCGAACAAAATCACTAAAAATATTGTTTTTTTCAGCATCACTTCATATCTGCCTTTTCTATCATATTTTCTATCCAAAGAGGGTAGAATGCAGCATTTACATGTATGCCATCGGCAGCATAGAGTTCAGGATTTTTTTCTATAATAGAGCTGTTATCTATAAATTGATATTTCTCACTCTTACACATAGACTTGATAGCTGTATTAAACTCCTTGTAATTGCCGATAATCGGTTTGTTTGCAATGGCCGCTTCAGTAGGGGGAAGAATACCGTTAATGTGAATCTTGGTTTTCGGACACTTCTTTTTAAACTCCTTCAGAAGGTCTTTATATGCCTTTATAAACAGTTTAGAATCTCCTGAATAATTTCCCATGTCATTAACACCGAAGGTAAAGAAGGCGTGCTTCGGATTGGCTGATGCGGCATCATCGAAAAGCTCTTCACCGTTAATAATAGAGGCGCCGATTTTACTGAAAACCTGTTCATCTGTAAGGAATTTGTATGCAGTAAGTCCCTCCGTTATTGAGTCACCGACAACTATGGAATTGGTAAAGATTTTTTGGTACCTTAAGCCGGGGTTGCTATCCTGACCTGACCCGTCAGCGGAAGGGGCCTTTTTTTCAATTTCAGTAAGCATATTTTCCACCTCTTCAACTGTCGGCTTTTGTATAGATTCAAGATATTCCTTATTTGATTCAATCACCTTGTCTTTTTTGTTCTTAGAGAATACTCCTAAAATTAAATGTGAAAGAAAAATTACTGTAATTAACAGTATTGTAATAATAAAAATTGTGTATTTTTTGTTTCTGATTTTCATAGGGATATGATAGCAAAAAAGCCTATTAATTACAAGGGGATACTTGACCTTTTGAACAAAATAATATAAACTTTTTTAGATAGGCATATATGGCTTTTTTAACTCGTTTGCCTATGGAAAATCAGCTATAAAAACAGAAAGAAGAGGACTGCAAATTGGAAAAGAATTTAGCAAAAACATATAATCCGAAGGACTTTGAAGAACGCATTTATGATATGTGGGAAAAATCAGGAGCCTTTAAAGCTTCTGTGGATAAAAACAAGAAGCCCTACACAATAGTAATGCCACCACCAAATATTACGGGGCAGCTTCATATGGGTCACGCTCTGGATCAGACTCTTCAGGATGTTCTTACAAGATGGAAGAGAATGGAAGGCTATAGCGCTCTTTGGCTTCCGGGCAGCGATCATGCCAGTATTGCAACTGAGGTTAAGGTTGTTGAGAAAATAAGAGATGAAGAGGGCTTAACAAAAGAAGAGCTGGGCAGAGATGAGTTCCTGAAAAGAGCTTGGGCATGGAAAGAAGAATATGGTGGAAGAATCACCAGGCAATGTAGAAAGCTGGGGGATTCCTGCGACTGGAGCAGAGAAAGATTTACTATGGATGAAGGATGTAATAAGGCTGTTAAGGAGTTCTTTGTTCATCTATATAAAAAGGGCTTAATCTACCGTGGGAACAGGCTGATCAACTGGTGCCCTGATTGTGGCACATCCTTGTCAGATGCCGAGGTTGAACATGAGGACAAAAACGGAATGTATTGGTATTTCAGATACCCGGCAGCTGATGAAAAGGGCAAAGACATTATTGTCGCTACATCAAGGCCTGAAACCATGTTTGGAGATGTGGCAATTGCCGTACATCCCGGTGATGAACGTTACAGGGATATTGTTGGTAAGAAGGTTCTTTTACCAATAGTTAACAGAGAAATTCCTGTAATTGCAGATATATATCCGGATCCGGAAAAGGGCACGGGAGCTGTTAAAATTACACCGGCTCATGACCCTAACGATTTTGAAGTTGGTGGAAGACACGATTTAGAGAATATTTCATGTATCAACGATGATGGTACCATGAATGAGCTTGCCGGCAAATATGAAGGTATGGATCGTTTCGAATGTAGAAAGGCGTGGGTTGCAGACCTTGAGGCAGCCGGATTTTTAATTAAGACTGAAGAAAAGGTAATTCCCGTGGGAACCTGCTATAGGTGCCATACTGTAGTTGAACCTATGCTTTCAGACCAGTGGTTTGTAAAGATGGAAGAGCTGGCTAAGCCTGCAATTGAGGCGGCAAAGTCAGGAGCGTTGGCCCATGTGCCTGAAAGATTTGAAAAAACATATTTACATTGGCTGGATGAAATTAGGGACTGGTGCATTTCAAGACAGCTTTGGTGGGGACACAGAATTCCTGCATGGTACTGTCAGGACTGTGGTGAGATTATTGTTGCAACAGATGAGCCGCAGACTTGTCACAAGTGCGGTTCAGCTAATTTAAAGCAGGACGAGGATGTTTTGGACACTTGGTTCTCATCAGCCCTATGGCCCTTCTCAACCCTAGGCTGGCCTGAAAAAACTCCGGAGCTTGACTACTTCTATCCTACCGATGTTTTGGTAACAGGCTACGATATTATCTTCTTCTGGGTAGTAAGAATGGTATTTTCAGCATGTGAAGCTATGAAGCTTCCACCTTTCCATCATGTTTATGTTCATGGCTTGGTTCGTGATGCTCAAGGCAGAAAGATGAGTAAGTCTCTTGGAAATGGCATTGATCCATTGGAAATAATAGAAAATGTCGGTGCGGACGCTCTTCGTTTCATGCTTACAAACGGTATAACGCCGGGCAATGACATGAGATTTAAAGAAGACAAGCTGGAATCTTCACGAAATTTTGCCAACAAGCTTTGGAATGCATCAAGATTTGTAATAATGAATCTTCTCGATGAAAATGGAGATTTTAAGCCTATTGCCGAGGCACAGGTCAAAGATGGAAATTTTGTATTTGATGGACTTGAGCTTAAGCCGGAGGACAAATGGATTATTTCAAAGACAAATGATGCAACCGCATATGTAACCGGAAGCCTTGAAAAATACGATCTTGCTTTGGCAGGTCAGAGAATATATGACTTAATTTGGAATGAGTACTGTGACTGGTACATCGAGCTTGTTAAGAAAAGACTTTGGGGTGAGGATGAAGCGGACAAAGAAGTCGTACGTCTTGTGTTGATTACCTGCTTAAAGGATATGCTTAAGCTGCTACATCCGTTTATGCCTTTTATCACTGAAGAAATATGGAGCTTCTTACCTCATCATCAATGTGAAATCGGCAGTGAAAACGAAGAAGAATATTTGATTAAGGCAAAGTGGCCGGTATATTTGGAAGAAAGACATTTTGTAAGTGAAACGGCAATTCTTGAAAAGTCCATGGAGACAATAAGAGCCATAAGAAATATAAGGGCTGAAGCAGATGCCGCTCCATCTAAAAAGCTTAAGGCCATTATTATTGCTTCAGGGGATGAGTTTGATAATATTTCCAAAGGTGAAAGATACATTAGGGATTTAGCTAACATTGAAAAGCTTACAATTTCAACAGATAAATCTGCTGCAGAAGGTGAGGAGTCCATGTCTGCAGTAATTTCAGGAGCAGAAATATATATTCCGCTGGATGATTTGGTCGATTATGAAGCTGAATTTGCCAGACTTTCAAAGGAAAAGAAAAGACTTGAAGGTGAAGTCAAGAGAGTTGTTTCAAAACTTTCAAATGAAGGCTTCATTTCAAAGGCTCCGGAAAAGGTAATTGAGGAAGAAAGGGCTAAGCAGGTTAAATATGAAGAGATGCTTGAAAAAGTTCTAAACCAGCTGGTCATTGTAGAGGGAAGGTTAAACAAGTAATGACTGATGCCATTGCAACTATTTCAGCGTTTGAGCGGTTTGGAAGTATACTGGGTCTCGAACGAATGAATGAACTTTTAGAACGACTGGATAACCCGCAAAAGGCTCTTAAAGTAATCCATGTTGCAGGAACCAATGGAAAAGGTTCTGTATGCAGATTTGTTTACCATAGCCTAATGGAAGCCGGGTACAGTGTAGGAATATATTCATCTCCATTTCTGGAATGCTTTAACGAAAGAATTGAAATGGATGGCGCCATGATTTCCGATGAGGATTTGGAGAAATATACCGACATAGTTACGGCAGCAGCAAAGGAAATGGTTGAGGGAGGATTTGATTCTCCTACAGAATTTGAAGTGGTTACCGCCATTGCAATTTTATACTTCAAAGAAAAGCAATGCGATTATGTGATATTGGAAGTTGGCTTAGGTGGCAGAGGTGATTCTACCAATGTAATAGATTTGCCGCTTATTACAGCAATAACATCCATTTCTTTCGATCATACGGACAGATTGGGAGAAACCATAGAAGAAATAGCCGAAGAAAAGGCAGGCATAATAAAGGCTGACGTGCCTGTAATAACAGGGACCTTAGATGAGGCTGCCGATGAAGTCATTTCCAAGGTTGCCTTAGAGAAAAAATCTCCGGTAATAAATACTGATAATTTTGATTACGAGATAATCAGTCAAACATTAGAGAATACATCCTTTAAAGCTAAGATACTAAATGAGGAGTATTTGGTTAAAATTCCGTTATTAGGTACACATCAGGTGGGAAATGGAATTATTGCATTAACTATACTGGAATATTTAAGAGCAAATGATATTGTTAAAATTACAAAAAAAGATATTTTAAAGGGATTTGAACATACAAAACACAAAGGTCGCTTTGAAATTATATCCAAAAATCCAACTATAATTCTCGATGGAGGGCATAATCTTGCAGGCTCTCTGACTGTTGCAAAGACCTGCAATAAACTGCTTCAAGATAAAAAACTCTTACAGGTTGTAGGAATTCTTAAAGACAAGGATGTTAATGGCATAGTTGAAAATTTATTAAAGGTCGGGCCTGACTTTATTGTTACTGAAATCGACAATCCCAGAACTATGACCGGTCCGGAGTTGAAGGAAGCGGTAGATAGCCTGGGGGGCAACTCTTTTGTGGCGGCAGACCCTATTGAAGCTGTGAAGCTGGCTATTTCCAAGACCGATGAATATGATGGGATTGTAATTTCAGGCTCACTGTATTTGATTGGACAGATTAGGAGGGAAATTCAATTAATACTTCAGAAATCATGCAAGTAAATAATTTAATACGAAAAAAGATTTTGCTGGTATATAATCCCAATTCCGGCAACGGGCTGTTTATAAACAATTTGGATTATATTATTTCCAGATGTCAGAAGGCGGGATACAGGGTGATTCCACTCAGGGCCACCGGGGATTTCTCCATGGATGAGGTGTTTAGGGAAATTAAAGAATCAGGCAGGCTGAGTGAATACAGAGAGGTTATTGCAGCAGGTGGTGACGGAACTATCAATATCTGTGTAAATGCCATGGTTAAAAATGACATACATATGCCATTGGCTATTTTCCCCGCCGGAACTGCCAACGATTTCGCCCAATATTTCAATCTTAGCGACGATATTGAAAAGATGGTGGATATTGCGCTGTCTGATAATTTAGTAGCAGCTGACATTGGTAAAGTTAACGATAAATATTTTATTAATGTAGCAGCTATAGGACCTGTTGTTGACGTAAGTCAAAAAACAGATCCGACCTTAAAAAATACCATTGGAATATTCGCATACTATCTAAAAGGCCTCACGGAAATTCATAATCTCAAGCCTAAAAAGGTTGTAATAACAACACCTGGAAGAGTCTATAGAGAAAAGATGTATTTCATGGTCGTTATGAATGGAACCTCTGCAGGTGGGTTTAGAAATTTGTCTCCGTCATCTGATGTAGGGGACGGGAAGCTGGATGTGGTTCTTTTCAGAAATATGAACATATTTGAAATGCCAGCGCTATTTATTAAGATTTTACAGGGGAAGCATCCCAGCAGCAAAAGGGTGTTACACCTTCAAACCAATTCTCTGAAAATTGAATCTGAGGAAAACCTGCCTACAGATATTGATGGAGAACATGGAGAAGCATTTCCATTGGAATTTACAGTAATCGAAAAACGCCTGAAAGTGTTTGCAGCTCCTGCAGATGCAAAGGAGTAGAAAATGTCGGACTCTAAGAAAAATGATTATGAGAAAATTTTACAATGTATTTTGGATATTGGCGAAGAGATGTTGGTATGCGGTGGTGAAGTCTCCAGAGTTCAGGACAGCATTTTCCGTATGTGTGAAAGCTATGGGGCAGACCCGACAAGAATTAATGTTTTCATCATAACTTCAAATATTCAGGTTACAATTCAGGCTCCGGATGGGAAGATAATTACACAAATCAGATGTGTTGTCAGAAATAATCCTAATTTTGCAATGATGGATAAACTGAACGACCTGTCAAGATATGTTTGCAGTGTCAATCCGACAGAGGAGGAGCTTAGAGCCGCAATAGACAAAATAATACATGGTGCATATCAAAAAAGATGGCTTAAGTACTTAGGCGGTGCCATGGTTACTGCCGGCTTTACACCATTCTTCGGCGGTACATTAAGAGACGCCATGTGTGCAGGAATAATCGGTGTACTGATTATATTTTTGGAAAGATTTTTGGCAAATAAGGAAAAGAATGAAATTGTATTCATATTTTTCATTTCTGCGGCAGCAGGTATGGCTGCCATCGCTTTGGTTAAGCTGGGGCTTGGAAATAATTTGGACAAGATAATGATAGGAAGTATAATGCTTATGATTCCGGGTCTTCATATGACAAACTCAATCAGAGATATGCTCATTGGAGACTTAGGCTCAGGATTGTTGAGACTTACCAATGCTTTGCTGGTGGCAGGTGCCATTGCATGTGGCATGGCTGCAACTATTATCGTCTTTGGAGGTTTGCTATGATAATACAATTAGTCGGCGCCTTCATCGGTTCCCTAGGATTTGGAATAGTTGTTAAGATAAAAGGAAAGCAGATTTTATATGCCGGAATAGGCGGAATGATCACATGGTATATTTATCTGATGAGCTACAATGCAGTTGAAAGCTACTTCATTGCAAATTTTATAGCATCCGTATTCGTGGGATTCTTTGCAGAGGTAATGGCCAGAGTCAATAAAACTCCGACTACAATTTTTTTGACGGCGGCTGCCATTCCTTTGTTCCCGGGTGGCAGACTCTACTACGCAATGTATGGTCTTGTTACTGAAAATAATCAGCTTTTTGTTCAAAGCGCAACGACGGCGGCTACTATCGCCATTGCCATATCTATTGGATTTATGAGTGTTACCGTATGTATGAAGTATGTAAATAAATTCATAAGACTGAGACAGACTCAAATGGAAAAGAAACTGAAGGACACCATAGATAAATAGTTCCTACAAAACATACCTAAACATATTAAATTATAGAAAATCAAGGGAGGAAGAATATGTTCAACAAAAAAGGTGCAGACTCAAATACTTACAATGTGGATAATATTGAGTTTATTAAGAAGGCATCACATAAGGTCGGTGAGCTGATTGAGAAGGAATATCTAAGACAAAAGAACAATGTAGAGCTGATAGCTTCAGAAAACTACTGCTCGGAGGCTGTTTTGGCGGCTTGTGGCAGCTGTCTGTCATGGAAATATGCAGAAGGCTACCCCTATGTCAGGACATCGGGTAATACAGGCAGATACTATGGCGGTACTGAGTTTGTTGACCTTTTGGAGGAATACGCTTGTGATAAGTGGAGAGAGGTATTCAAAACAGATTATCATGTAAATGTTCAGCCTCACAGTGGTTCACAGGCAAACTTCTCAGGGTATAAGGCATTATTAAATCCCGGCGATACAATTTTATCACTTACTCTTGATAATGGCGGGCATTTGACTCATGGCTCGTCAGTCAATTTCAGTGGTAAACTCTATGATATGCATTTTTATGATGTTGATGATAGAGGCTTTATTGATATGGAGGATGTTAGAAATAAGGCTCACGATATTAAGCCTAAATTGATTATGACAGGAGCCAGCGCATATTCAAGAATAATTGACTTTGAAGCCTTTGCGGAGATTGCCAATGAAGTTGGAGCATATTTTATGGTAGATATGGCACATATTGCCGGTCTTGTAGCTGCAGGAGAGCACCCGTCACCATTCGGACTTGCTGATATAATTACAACTACAACTCACAAAACCTTGAGAGGTCCAAGAGGGGGTCTGATTTTCTCAAAACCGGAATTTGCTAAAAAGGTGGACAGCGCAGTATTCCCATATGCTCAGGGCGGTCCTTTAGAGCATGTTATTGCAGGAAAGGCTGTCTGTGCAGAGGAAGCCTGCTCGGATGATTATAAAAAATACATCCATCAGGTTGTGGTAAATTGCAAGGCCTTTGCCGATGAATTTTTGAAGCTGGGCTACAAAATTGTAACAGGCGGCACAGACAATCATTTGTTTATGTTGGACCTGTCCGAATTTAACTTTAGCGGCAAGGATCTCCAGGAAAAGCTGGACGAAAACGGTATCACTTTAAATAAAAATTGCATTCCTTGCGATAAAAAAAGCCCTAAAGAAACCAGTGGCGTAAGAATTGGAACTGCACCGATGACCACCAGAGGTTATGTTGAAGAAGACTTTAGGGAAGTGGCAAGAAGGATAGATAGCATCATTAAAGCTATGAAATAGTACTAAATAGACTTTCTTATTATGGAGTTGCTCATGTGTTTTTCCATTGCAGCGGCTCCATTTTTTATATCCCCGGCTAAAATCGCATGGTAAATTTCTTCATGCTCTGCGAAAACTCTTTCTATATAGTCATCAGAATAGATTTTAGACGGTCTTAAAAAAACTAAATATCGCTCTATGGTTTTTAAGTTTTGCATGAGCATGGTATTCTTGGATGCCTTGTGTATTACATTGTGAAATGCCACATTTACATTCAATAGTCTACCAATATCGTTTTTTTCGGTATAGTATTTCATATATCCGAAAATTTTACTGAGCTTTCGCCGCTCAAGGGGAGTAATTCGTTCAATTGCCCACTTTACAGCCTGAACCTCATAAATTTTTCTAAGCTGAAGCATATCTTCAGCGGCAGTGTCGGAAATGCCCACGACAAAATAGCCACGATTTGGGATTTTCTTGGCCAGCCCGTCGGTTTCAAGCTGTCTGAGAGCTTCACGGACAGGGGTTCTACTCACATTATAATCTTGGCAGATTCTTTGTTCTACTATCCAGTCCCCGTCAGAAAGCTTTCCTGATAAGATTTCAAGCTGAATTTTGTGGTAAATATCAGGAACGAGAGGTTTTACTTCTTTTTTTGAATTAGTTTTTTTCATAGCCTCCATAGTTAGAACCTTTCTAAATGTAATAAATAAAAATTGTATACAATAGTATAGTATGAAGGAAAACTTTTATCAAGTAAGGGAGCTGAAATGATTAAAAAAAGTTATATTAACAATATTTTAGATATACTGGATGAGGAATATCCGGAGGCTGAATGTGCATTGGATTATCAGAATGTATTTCAGCTTTTAATTGCGGTAGTACTGTCTGCCCAAACTACAGATGTAAGCGTAAATAAGGTTACACCTAAGCTGTTTGAAACATATCCCTGTCCTGAAGACTTGGCTGAGGCTGAAAGTAAAGCTGTAGAGGCTATTTTGAAAACAATTGGTATGTATCGAACCAAGGCTAAGAATATAATAAATTTAAGCAGGGATTTGGTTTATAAATTCGGCTCAAAAGTTCCGGAGGATTATGATCTGTTAATCAGCTTGCCAGGAGTAGGAAGAAAGACGGCTAATGTGGTTCTTTCCGTTGGCTTCGGTCATGAAAGAATAGCTGTGGACACCCATGTATTTAGAGTTTCCAATAGAATAGGCCTGGTAAAGGAGAAGGATGTATTGGCGACAGAGCTTTCTCTAATGAAAAGGATAGATGAAACTAGGTGGTCCAAAACTCATCACAGTTTAATTTTCCATGGCAGGAATTGCTGCACTGCAAGGAACCCTAAATGTGACAGTTGCCCGATTTTAGAATTATGTGAGAGAAATCTTTAGACATAAAATAAGGATGCAAACCTGTATTTTCGGGTAGCATCCTTTTCTTTTCCTTCACATCCAGTGGATAGAACTTTAAGATTATACTTTATGGGCGATATAATTTTATATTATTTATTGCCACAGCATTTTTTATATTTTTTACCACTGCCACATGGACATGGGTCGTTTCTGCCCGGCTTCTTTTCTACATGAACAATCTGAGAACGTTTGAAGTCCTTGTATATTGTACGCCTTTCATCAGGAGTTAAAACATTATCCCATTCTTCAAGTCCGAAAAGGTAATCCGCATCAGCCTTAAGCATATTGAAGAAAAGCTTGCTGAAATCAATTTTTAAATCAATTGTGCTGTCAGCGGTAAGGGCTTCAACATTTAACTCCTCTGTTAATGAAGTGCCGATGCCGTCAAGAAATCCCATGAAGATAACTTCTCTAACCTGATATTTTTCAGCCAAATCAGCGATTTTACCTGTAAAAGCCGAATCCTTATTAGCTAAAATATCTTTATATATTTTTGTTTCAGCATCTGAATACTCCTTCCAGAATTCGTCAAAGCTTTCTTCGCTCTGATTATCTATTAGGTTTCTCCATTCTTTAAATAGTGTCATTTATAATTCTCCTTTTTACATTATTATTTTATAAACTCCTTGCAATGGATAATAAATCCCCAAGCACGGCACTGCCGGTAGGCAGGGGACCGGCACCGGAGCCATAGAACATTAATTGGCCTACAGCATTGCCATTAATATAAATGGCATTGTATTCATTGTCAACACCGAATATAGGATGCTCCGATGTAAATTTCATAGGCTTTACATGATATTTCAGAATTTCCTGACCGTTCTCGTCCGCTTCCCAATATCCGTGGCCTATTAATTTTATTTTTTCGCCATGTTTTTTTGCATTCTCAATATCCTTGAGAGTTATTTTTGAAATGCCTTCTGTCGGAATCTTCTCAGGGTGAACATAGACATGGAATGCCAAAGCCATTAAAATTGAAAGCTTATTAGCTGCATCTATTCCCTCTACATCAGCAGTCGGGTCAGCCTCTGCGAATCCTTTCGCTTGGGCATCTGCTAAAACCTCATCATAGGATAAGCCTTCATCCCACATCTTAGAAAGTATATAATTGGTTGTGCCGTTTAGAATTCCCATAACCTCGGTGAATTCATTACCCTGTAACGGATTGGAAATAGCTGTCAATGCAGGAATACCGCCGCCGACGGAGGCTTCAAATAAAAGCTGACGATTGTTTTCTTGGGCTTTTTCCAAAAGGGCAGGATAGTTTGCCGCCAAGGCTGCTTTATTGGCTGTTACGACATGCTTTCCGGCTTCAAGAGCACTCCTCATATATGAGGCTGCCGGTTCAATTCCTCCTAAGGCTTCGATAACAATTTCAATGGAATTATCATTGACTATTTCATCAAACGAGTCGGTTAGCTTAGCACCGAGAGTTGGCCAAGGTCTTTCTTTTGTCACGTTATTAACGAGAATATATGAAACATGGATTTTTCTCTCAATTCGTTCTTCAATTAGCTGCCTGTTCATCTGCAGTATTTCACAGAGGCCGCCGCCTACATTTCCGTGGCCTAAAATTGCTATTTTTACAGTTTTCATGACTCCCTCCAAGTGTATTATCTAAAAAGTATATACCATTTTTAAAAATTTGTCTTTAAGTTTTTATAAAAAAATTGTATCATAACAGCTGGAGGTATTGATTATGTCGTTACATATAGTTTTTGTAAATCCGGAAATTCCACCGAATACGGGTAATATTGCTCGAACCTGTGCTGCAACAGATACGGAGCTGCACCTGGTAAAACCCTTGGGATTTAATATAGATGATAAAGCTGTAAGAAGGGCAGGGCTTGATTATTGGCCCTTTGTTAAGCTTACCGTATATGAAAGTTTGGAGGACTTTTTAAGACAAAACAGTCATAGGCGCAAGTTTTTGGCAACCACCAAGGGGGGAACACGGTATACGGATATTGAATTCAAGGATGAAGATATGATTCTTTTCGGAAGGGAAACTGCCGGATTGCCAAAGGATTTTATTAAAGAAAATGAAGATATGGCAATCAGAATTCCAATGAGCAGAGATACAAGGCTTCGTTCATTCAATTTATCCAACTCGGCAAACATTATTTTGTTTGAGGCCTTAAGGCAGCTGGGATTTCCGGGGCTGCTGTAATAATTTTGAATTTGTTAATGTGTTGAAACAGTATAAATCAGAGTTTTGACGATACAGGATTTCTTACAAAATATAAGCAATAATAAACTTGAAAAAAGTCGCCTAAATGGTATAATAATTGCATAGTAAATTTATTTGGGAGACATGTAGTGAAAATCGGATATGAGCTTACAATAGAACAATCTCAAAAGCTGGCTATGACACCAGATTTAATTCAGGCTATCCAGATTTTGCAGTTTACCAACTATGATCTAATAGAATATGTGAAGAATGAGCTTCTGGAAAATCCGCTTTTAGAATCTGAAAGCAATTTGGATTTAGAGGCTGTTGACATAAGAGAGAAAATAATAAGCGATAGTTATTATGAAGGAAGCTTTAAGCACTGGGAACATGACAACGAGGAAGAGAATGATTATTCCTTCGAGCAATTTGTTTCTGAAAATAAGACCCTTCATGATTTTATGATGGAACAATTATCAATTTCTTCTATTGATGAAGAGTATAAACGGATAGCTAAATATATAATTGAGGCTATAGATGATAACGGTTATTTGACTTCCGACAGTAAGGAGATTTCGGAAGAATTTGGCGTGTCGGAAAGTAAAATTGAAGAGATAATCGACCTTATTCAAACCTTTGAACCACCGGGCGTTTGTGCCAGGAGCCTTTCAGAATGCTTGTTAATACAGTTAGCGGCTAAGGGTATTTTGTCAGATGAGATGGAATATGTTGTAAACAACATGTTGGAAGAGGTTGCTAAAAATCACATCGCTCAGATCGGTAAGCAGCTTAACATAAAGCCTGAGCAGGTTCAGGAGATTATCGACGTTATTAAAAAGTTGGAGCCGAAGCCGGGGCAAATGTTTTATTCCGGAGACAGCACAAAATATGTAATTCCCGATGTTATTGTGGAAGAGGTCGGGGGAGAGTATGTAATTTCAAACAATGACGCTTCTGTGCCTCATCTGATGGTTAGCTCATACTACAATAAGCTTTCTAAGGATGCTCAGAATGACGAACAGCTGAAGAAATATCTATCAGATAGGTTTAATTCTGCTGTTTGGCTTATTAAAAGCATTGAACAAAGAAAGCATACAATATATAATGTTGCTGAAGCCATTGTAAGATATCAAAAGGATTTTTTTTCAAAGGGTGTAAGGTATCTTAAGCCGCTTACTTTAAAGCAGATTGCTGATGAGATCGGTGTCCATGAATCTACTGTCAGCAGGTCCATTAACGGAAAATATATGCAAAGTCCAAGGGGACTTTATGAGCTTAAATACTTCTTTGCCAGCGGTGTAAGTCTTGGAAAGGAAGGAATTTCATCAAATAGCGTTAAAGCGCTGATTAAATCCTATATTGAAAAGGAAAATAGTAAGAAACCTCTTTCTGATAGCGCCATAGTAAAAATGCTGAAAGATGAAAATATTGAAATTTCGAGGCGAACAGTGGCAAAATACAGGGAAGGCATGGGCATTGCCTCATCTTCCCATAGAAGACGATATTAATTTAAATTAATATAAATAATTACATTTAACTAATTTTTAATTCACAGGAGGAATAGGAGATGGCAATTAAAGTTGGTATTAGCGGATTTGGAAGAATCGGCAGAGTGGTAATTAGGGCGGCAATGGAAATGCCTGAAATCGAACTTGCAGGTATCAATGTAAGAAATGCAGATTTAGATTACATGATATACATGCTCAAGTACGATTCAACTTTTGGTAGATTTCCAAAGTCATTAGATAAGTATGAAGATGGTCTTATCATTGCCGGCAAGAAAGTGAGAGTATTTAGTGAGTCTGAAGCTATTAACATTCCATGGGGGGAATGCGGTGCAGAGTACATTGTTGAATCAACAGGTGCTTATGTTACAACAGAAAAGGCTATGGATCATATTAAAGCGGGAGCAAAGAAGGTTATTATCTCAGCGCCGGCAAAAGATAAGGAAACTCCGACTTTTGTAATGGGTGTAAACAACGAAAAATACACTAAGGATATGGTTGTAGTTTCAAATGCATCATGTACAACAAACTGCTTGGCTCCAATCTGTAAGGTTCTTGAGGATAACTATGGAATTGAAGAAGGCTTAATGTCGACAATTCACTCCGCAACTGCTAAACAGAAGGTTGTTGATGCTCGTTCAATGAAGGACTGGAGAACAGGAAGGAGCGTATTTGGAAATATCATTCCGTCAACAACAGGTGCTGCAAAGGCTGTCGGTATTGTAATTCCATCCCTTGCCGGAAAGATGACCGGTATTTCATATAGAATTCCGACTGCAAATGTTTCAGTAGTAGACCTCAATGTTGTTCTTAAGAACGAGACTACTTATGAGGATATTTGTGCAAAGGTTAAGGAGGCTTCAGAGGGTACTCTGAAGGGTGTAATTGAATATGTTGATGATGAAGTGGTTTCCGGAGATTTCATTGGCGATTCTCATACTTCAATTTTCGATGCCAGAGAAGGCATTCAGCTTAACGGAAAATTCTTTAAACTAATTTCCTTCTATGACAACGAATATGGGTATTCAAGCAAGGTACTGGAGCTGATTAAGCACATGTACAGTGTAGATAATAAATAGTCGGAGGCTTAAATGAAAAAGACTGTTAAAGACATAGCTGTTACGGGGAGGACTGCTGTTGTAAGATGTGATTTCAACGTGCCGCTTAAGGACGGTGTGATTACCGATGACACGAGAATAAAGGCAGCCATTCCTACAATTAAGTATTTAGTAGATAATGGAGCTAAGGTGGTTTTATTGTCCCATCTCGGCAGACCTAAGGGAGAGCCTAAAGAAGAATTTTCTCTCAGACCTGTTGCTGTAAGACTTAAAGAGCTTTTAAAGTCTGATGTTATGTTTGTAAAAAGTGACAGAGTTGTAAATGATAATGTGAAGAGCCTTGTTAAGCAGCTTGGAATCGGCCAGGTTATGCTTCTCGAAAACGTCAGATTCAGAAAGGAAGAAACTGAAAACGATACAGAGTTTGCAAAAGCTTTAGCGTCATTAGGCGACTTTTTTGTTCAGGAAGCATTTGGGACCTCTCACAGAGCTCACGCGTCAACTGCCGGGATTGCAGAATTTTTGCCGGCTGTATCAGGTTTTTTAATTGAGAAAGAAGTTAAGTTCTTAGGTGATGCTTTAGATAATCCTGAAAGACCTTTTGTTGCAATAATGGGAGGTGCAAAGGTTGGCGATAAAATTAAGGTGATTGAGAATCTTATGGAAAAGGTGGATTCTTTAATCTTAGGCGGTGGAATGACCTATACATTCTATAAGGCTATGGGTTATGAAATCGGGACATCAATTTTAGATGTAGATAGTATCGAGCTTGCCAAGGAGCTTTTAGAAAAGGCAAAAGCAAAGGGAGTAGCCCTAGAATTTCCTGTGGATGTGGTCGTTGCCGATAAGTTTGATAATGATGCAAATCGAAAGATTTGTCCCGTTACTGAAATACCTGCGGACATGATGGGAATGGATATCGGACCTGCCAGCATTGAAAGATTCGATAAAATTCTGAGCGAAGCTAAAACTGTCGTTTGGAATGGGCCTATGGGAGTTTTTGAAATGGATAATTTTGCTGTTGGAACCAAGGCTATCGCAGAAAAGCTTGTGGAATCTGAAGCGGTAACAATCATCGGAGGCGGCGATTCAGCAGCTGCAGTTGAACAATTTGGCTTAGCTGATAAGATGTCACATATTTCCACCGGAGGTGGTGCTTCTCTGGAGTTTTTAGAGGGCAAGGTTCTTCCCGGTATTGATGTAATTGAGGATATTTAGGAGGAGCTATGAGAGTACCATTTATTGCAGGAAACTGGAAAATGTTCAAAACAATAGCTTCTGCTAAGGTCTTTGCTGATGAATTCAAGGATTTAAAGGCTAACAAGGAGATTAAGGTGGCAATTTGTGCTCCTTATACTCAGTTGGCTGCTCTGGTAGAAGCGTTTAAAGATACCGAGATCGGTGTCGGTGCTCAAAATGTTCATTATGAAGCGGAAGGGGCATTTACAGGTGAAATTTCTCTTCCCATGCTTAAGGAAATAGGTGTGGATTATTGTATAATTGGACATTCAGAGCGCAGAGAGTATTTTAATGAAACAGATGAAGCAGTTAACAAGAAGGTAAAAATGCTTCTTGAAGACGGTTCAATTACACCGATTTTGTGCGTTGGAGAGTCTCTGGAGGTCAGGGAAGCCGGAGAGGAAGCCTCTTTTGTTGAAGAACAAATCGAAAAGGATTTTGCAGGGATTTCGGCAGACAAGGCTGGAAATGTTGTAATTGCCTATGAGCCTGTTTGGGCAATTGGCACTGGAAAAACAGCGACTCCGGATCAAGCAGATTCAATGTGCAAAACAATTAGAGAAAAAATTAAAGCTTTGTATGACGAAAGTGTAAGCGAATCAATTATCATTCAGTACGGCGGAAGTGTAAAGCCTGCCAACAGTAAGGAAATTTTGACTATGGGTGACATTGACGGAGCATTAGTTGGTGGTGCAAGCCTAAAATCTGAAGATTTTAAGGGTATAATTAACTTTTAATGCTTGATTTTAAATGGTCGATATGGTAGAGTTAAATGGTTACAGATAAGTGTAATTTGGCAAAACCAGAAGGAGGGAAGTTATGAATACTGCTTTAATGATTTTGTTAGCAATTTCGAGCGTTATCTTAATTATCAGTGTGCTGATGCAATCCGGTAACAGCGATGGACTTTCAGGGTCTATTGCAGGTGGTGCAGAGCAGCTTTTCGGAAAAAAGAAAAGCAATGCTTATGAAGCGCTGCTTGAAAGAATTACCGTTGTAGCGGCAGTGCTGTTCATAGTTTTATCGTTAGTGCTCGTTGCTATAGCTAAATAGCTTATAATTTAATTTTATTTTATTATTTTAAAATTCGCTAATAGGGAGGTGCTTTTGGAGTGCCTCCTAATATATGTTGGCGAAAAGGAGGTATTATATGTTGATGTGGGTTGCTCCCATTACTGCTGCAGTAGGTCTGCTTGTTGCATTTATTCTTGCTTCATGGATCGCTAAGGCAGATGAAGGAACAGAAAGAATGAAGGAATTGGCAGGCTTCATTAGAGAAGGTGCTATGGCTTTCTTAAAGAGAGAGTATAAGACAATGGTTATCGTTGTCGCTGCACTTTTCGTAGCAATTGGCTTTGGAGTAGGCTGGATTACTGCTGTTCTATATTTGGTTGGTGCCGGTTTTTCAGTGCTGGCAGGCTTCTTCGGCATGAAGGTTGCTACTCTTGGAAATGTGAGAACAGCTTGGGCTGCTAAAGAAGCAGGAATGCCTAAGGCTCTTAAAATCGCTTTCAGAAGTGGTGCTGTAATGGGTCTTTGTGTATCAGGACTTGGTCTGCTGGGTCTTGGTGTTGTATGTGTCGTACTTGATCTTGCTACTGTTGTTCAGTGCATTACAGGCTTTGGACTTGGTGCTTCATCGATGGCTCTATTTGGAAGAGTTGGCGGTGGTATTTACACTAAGGCTGCAGACGTTGGTGCCGACCTTGTGGGTAAGGTTGAAGCCGGTATTCCTGAAGACGACCCAAGAAACCCTGCAGTTATTGCAGACAATGTAGGTGACAATGTAGGTGACGTTGCCGGAATGGGTTCAGACCTTTTCGAATCATATGTCGGTTCAATTATTTCTTCCATCACTCTTGCTGCAGTTGCTGTTGTAAATCAACCAATGACTACAAACTTTTCTGAGTCTACAGCTGCCTTATTCCCATTAATCCTATCAGGTATCGGTATTATGGCATCTGTAATCGGAATTTTAATGGTTAAGGGTAAGGATGGTTCAAATCCTGCTACCGCTTTAAATCTTGGTACATATGTAAGCGGTATAATCGTTATCATTGCTTCTATCGTATTAAGTAAGCAGATGCTTGGTAGCCTTAACTATGCTTGGGCGATTATCTCCGGTCTTTTAGCCGGTATTGCTATCGGTAAAATCACTGAAATTTATACTTCAGCTGACTACAAACATGTTAAGAAGATTGCGGAACAGTCTCAGACAGGTGCTGCAACTACAATAATTAGTGGACTTGGTGTAGGTATGATGTCCACATTCTGGCCAATTATTTTTATTGGTATAGGTATATTCGTTGCATTCCAGTTTGCCGGACTTTATGGAATCGGTCTTGCAGCTGTAGGTATGCTTTCAACTACAGGTATGACTGTTGCCGTTGACGCTTACGGTCCTGTGTCTGATAATGCCGGTGGTATTGCTGAAATGGCTGAGCTTCCGGAAGAAGTTAGAGAAATTACAGATAAGCTTGATTCAGTTGGTAATACAACTGCTGCTATTGGTAAAGGCTTTGCAATTGGCTCAGCTGCTCTTACAGCTTTAGCATTATTTGCTTCATATGCTACAGTTGCTAAGCTGGACATGGTAAGCTTACTTGACCCGATTGTTATTATCGGACTATTCATCGGAGCTATGCTACCGTTCCTATTCTCTGCTATGACAATGAATTCAGTAGGCAGAGCTGCTAATCAGATGATTGAAGAGGTTAGAAGACAGTTCAGAGAAGATTCCGGAATTATGGCAGGAACTTCAAAGCCTGATTATGCTAGATGTGTTGACATCTCAACCGGTGCCGCTCTTAAAGAAATGGTAGCTCCAGGCTTAATGGCAATTGTAGCTCCACTTGTTGTAGGATTTGTTCTAGGTGCCGCTGCTCTTGCAGGAATGCTTGCAGGCGCACTTTCTGCAGGTGTACTTCTTGCAGTAATGATGGCTAATGCCGGTGGTGCTTGGGATAATGCTAAGAAATTTATTGAAGTTGGTAATTACGGTGGAAAAGGATCCGATCCTCATAAAGCTGCTGTAGTTGGTGACACAGTAGGTGACCCATTCAAGGATACATCAGGACCTTCAATCAATATTCTTATTAAACTTATGACTATTGTTGCAGTGGTATTTGCTCCACTGTTCGGATCAGGCTTACTGTAAGTTGATAATATTAAGATATGAAGTGAAATGGGCACAGGCATTGCTTGTGTCCATTTTTTCCAAATAGGAGATTTTATGGAAAAAGGAAATTGGAAAGCCCTCTGTCCAATAGGAGTGTTTTTAGTTCTTTACTTAGGCTTGGGGATATTATTTGAATATGTTATGAAAATCCCAATGGGATTTTACAACATACCAATTGTCGTTTCATTTTTATTAGCCTTACTTGTAGCTTTTTTACAAAACAGAGCTGTTAAGCTGGATGAAAAATTGACTATTATAGCCAAAGGTGTAGGCGATAAGAATATAGTTACTATGATTCTTATTTTTATGGCTGCGGGAATATTTGTTGGAGTAGTTGGGAGAGAAAGTGCAGAAAGTGTGGCATATTTCTTATTGTCGATTATTCCGCCGCAGTTTGCGGTTATTATGCTGTTTATAATAAGCTGTTTTGTATCACTGGCTATGGGGACATCGGTCGGTACAATTACGCTGATTACCCCTATTGCAGTAGCTGTGGCTAAGGGCTCAGGCTTTGACATTCCACTGTGTGTCGGAACCGTAATGGGTGGAGCTATGTTTGGAGATAATTTATCCTTTATCTCTGATACAACCATTGCAGCATGTAACGGACAGGGTTGTGCTATGCAGGATAAGTTTAAGGCAAATTTTGCAATAGCACTTCCGGCAGCATTGGTAACTTTGGCAATTATATTTGCAAAGACCTTTGGAACTGATATCGGTGAGCCAATGAAAATGGAATATAATTTAGTTCAGATAATTCCATACTTACTGGTTCTGATAGGGGGAATTGTCGGCATTAACGTATTCATTGTTCTTATTATAGGTATACTTTCAGGCTCAGCTATAGTGCTGGCTACAGGAGCAACCAAGGCGACCGAGCTGTTGGCAAATATGGGTTCCGGGGCAGCCGGAATGTATGAAACTACCATGGTGGCAATTTTAGTTTCTGCAATATGTGCTTTGATACATAAATATGGTGGATTTACGGCGCTTCTTGGATTCATTAGGAAGGTATTTAAGAGTAAGAATAATGTAAAGCTTGGAATGGGATTATTAGTAGGAGCTATGGATATTGCCACAGCCAATAACACTGTTGCCATAGTAATGGCAAATCCTATTGCAAAAGAAATGGCTGACGAATTCGATATAACTCCACAGAACACGGCATCACTTCTAGATACATTTTCTTGTGTATTCCAAGGAATAATTCCCTATGGTGCTCAGATGCTTGTGGCTGTCTCCGCAGCTAATGAGTTAGGCGGAAATTTATCTGCATTCCAGGTTATTCCTAATCTGTTTTATCCATTTGTACTTTTAATAAGCTCATTGGTATTCATATACTTTGTGCCGGAAAAGAAATGGAATAAATAGGGGATAATATAGTAAAAAACAGGCTATCCACTTGAAAGCTTAGCTGCTCAATCGGGATAGCCTTTTTATTGCTATTTGATAAATTGTTATTGAAACTACTTATTTTTAAATTCAGGAGCTCTCTTATTTAAGAATGCATCCATTCCTTCAGTCTTATCTTCAGAACCAAAGGCAGCAGTAAATGTTTCGATTTCGAACTTACTTGCTGATTTCATATCCATATCGTATCCATGATTAATTGCAGCCTTAGCAGTTGCAACCGCAATAGGAGCCTTGGAAATGATCGTATTAGCTACTTTTTCAGCAGCCTCCATTAAAGCTTCAGGTTCGGCAATTTGTTCAACCAGGCCGATTCTGTAAGCCTCATCAGCACCGATCATGTTTGCAGTCATGATGAGATATTTTGCCATTCCTTTGCCGACTAATCTTGATAATCTCTGTGTTCCGCCAAATCCGGGGATGATTCCAAGACCGACTTCCGGCTGACCGAATTTAGCCTTGGTTGAAGCTATTCTGATATCGCAAGCCATTGAAAGCTCACATCCGCCTCCAAGAGCAAAGCCATTAACAGCAGCTATAATCGGCTTTTCTATAGCTTCCATATAATTCATAAGCTTATGACCCAGTATCATCATATTTCTGCCTTCAAGAGCATTCATTTGACTCATCTGTGCAATGTCTGCACCGGCAACAAAGGCCTTTCCTTCACCGGTCAGGATGACACATCTTACAGCCTCATCTGCTTCAACCTTTGAGAATGCATCATAAAGCTCATTTAGGACATCCTCATTTAAAGCATTAAGTGCCTTAGGTCTGTCAATTGTAATGTAGCCAATAGCGTCTTTTACTTCAAATTTGATATTTTCGTACATTTTTACTCTCCTTTATTAAGTAGAAACTATATTTGTTAATAATATAACATTTTATATTCGACTTTTCAACCTATAAAAAGCATTCTTTACCATCGGAAGGGAAATAATTATTACGGTTATGACACCTTCGGCAAAGATATAAGTGAAATTATACCATAAAGACCAAGTGACAGGGTTGAAGCCTTCAGGAGTATACTCTGCAAAGAATATTATTCCGGATAAAACAGCGCAGGCGTATCTTCCAATTATAGCTGTAATATATCCGATGGCAAGTCCATTTTTCATCTTGGAAAATATACCCGATAAACCTAGGGCACCAAAGGCGATGGGATAGTCCAAAAGCATTTGTGCAGGATGAATAACATATGGCCCGAATATTAAATTTAAAAGCCCCAGGCAAATTCCCGCTATAACACCTCGTCTAACGCCATAAAAATATCCTACAATTACAATTGGCAGCATGCTGAATGCAGTAACTGAGCCGCCTTGAGGCATTTCAAATACCTTTATAAGCCCAAGCCCCACAGCCAGAGCTATCATGAGAGCTGAAACCGTCATAGCTTTAACATCTACTTTTTCCTTCCGCTCTTTTCCGGTCGGAATCAGAATAAGCAAAAAAATAATAGCAATAATAGCTACAACTACAGCCTTACCAAGAGTTGATTCAAAAAAACTTTGTAACATCGCAACCTCCAAATGTTTATTATTATATTTATTAAATCTTCATTCAGCATAATTTGAAAAGCAAGCTTTGTCAATTAATTATGGGCTAATCAGAAGATAAAACTGCAAGAACAAGACCGTCATCAAAGGAAATAATTCCATTCTCCTCTAAAATTTCATTGCTCACTCCCAAGGTAGAATCAAAGGATAGAATAGCATTTTCCAAGGTGTATTTTGTTCCACTGACAAAAAAGCCGTAGGTCTTAGGTGTTAAACTGGAAAGACCGAGGTACTTGAAGGCTGCCTCTCTAGGAATAATATGTTTTCCGGGAGATAAGACCTGACATTTATTATGCCCGTCTATTATATAAATAGATGTGCCGTGATTTGAAAAATTTAGGGCATATTTAATAAGAATAGCTATATTACCCATTGTATGATCAAATCGACTATTAAGTCCTCCTAAGATGGTTATGGACTTGGGATTCAGACTCATAGCATAGTCCAGAGCAGCCTCGGAGTCAGTCAAGTCCTTTTCTGTCGGAAGAATGGATATTTTGTCTGATATATCCGGCTTATACAATGAAGGCAGCTTAGCAGAGTCGAAATCCCCGATATACATATCTACTGATATGTCATTGCTTTCAGCATATAAGTAACCGGCATCAGCTGCTATGATATAATCGTAAGAATCGGTATCGCAAGAAATTACAGTTTCAGGATGAATTTTAGATGTTATTATTAAAATTTTATTAATTTGAAGTTTTTTCATAAATTTACCACATAAAAACATTTGTTAATTTTTTTAATACATTATATAATAAAGTTGACAAATTTTAAATAGGTTTAAACTATTAGGAGGCAAGATATGAATAAAGAGCATGTAATTGTTGATGCACCGGCACATGTTATTAGAGAGATTGCACGACAAAAATTAAAAGATAATTGGAAGGGTTTTGTAATAGCGGTTTTTGTAGCTGAGCTTATTACATCAGTTATAGTTTCAATCCTTAAATTCCTTTTTCCATTAGATATTTCTGGTGTTTTAGGAAATGATATGGGCTATGGACTGCAGAACGAGAGTGCGGTATTCCTTTCAGCAATAAGGCAAGCGAATGCTGCTAACTCAAATTTCTCTGTTATTGCAAGCATTTACACCATAGCAGTAGCAGGAGCTGTAGCTCTGGGTATGGCTCACTTTACCTTAAGGTTTTTAAAGGATAAAAATACAGATATTGGAAATCTTTTCTTTGGATTTACCAATTATTTACCGGCATTGGGATTGTCTTTGCTTGAATCATTTATAATAACAATTCCGGCATTTATAATAGGTGGTATTATTGGGATTTTCATAGGTGTTGGATTGCTTAGCGGCAGCGGAATTGCAGGATTTCTGATAATAATTCTCATAATATGTTTTATGTCATATTTAGTATATGTTTCATTAGGTCTTGCTTTCTCGGAGTTTTTCCTGGCTGATGATTTATCTGTTGGAGTCATAGGAGCAATTAAGTCAAGCTGGAAGCATATGAAAGGGAATAGACCGGGTTTATTCGGATTTTTACTGAGCTATTTTGGATGGGCATTTTTAGCTATAATTGGCACCGGTTTTATCGGCCTGTTGATTCATCTGATTACCGGTGATGGACTGATCAACGTTATTTTAACCTCTGCCATTGCAACAATTCCTCTATACTTTTTCACTACCTACCTGAATGTGGGAAAGGGCGTATATTATAAGATGCTGGTGGGCAAGATAGTTTCCGAACAAAAATTTACAGATATGACCTATTCCATCACAGAAGACGATACAGGCGCAGAGAAGGGGATAGATTCTGAAGACAACGGATTCGGGAAGACATCTGATGAAATCGTTGATGCCGACAATGAAAATAAATCTGAAGCTGAAGCAATTGAACATGTTGAAGCGGAGACTGCTGAAGCTCTTGGAGAGGAAGAAAAGGCAGATTAAATAATTAAATAAGCGATAAGGAAAACAACCCTTGTATGGCAGTATATAAATTCTGCAAAAGGGTTGTTTCTCATTACAGGTTTCGTATCAGCTTTAGAGCTTGCTCTATGTCATCCGGAAGCTTGGCTGTTATTTCTATAGGGCATTCACTTACAGGATGGACGAAGGATAATTTATATGCATGAAGAGCTTGTCTGTTTATAAGCATACTACCGTCTCCACCATATAGAGAATCGCCAACAATCGGATATCCGATATGTGACAAATGAACACGTATTTGATGAGTACGACCGGTTTCCAGTCGCAAATCCACCAAACTGTAGTCTTGTCCATCTTTTGTCATTCTATCAAGGACTGTGACATGGGTAATGGACGGAGAACCGCCGACAGGCATTACTGCACGATGAATTGAGCCATCGTCGGGTCTTCCGATTGGTAAATCTATCGTAAACTTATCATCACTGACATTTCCCAAAACGAGAGCTTTATATCTCTTTTGTACGGACTTTT
The DNA here is from genome assembly GCA_900112915.1 of Peptostreptococcaceae bacterium pGA-8. GTDB lineage: Bacteria > Bacillota > Clostridia > Peptostreptococcales > Anaerovoracaceae > S5-A14a. The sequence goes on from FONK01000002.1 coordinate 69,204, forward strand.
GACGCATCTGATTTGTGATATGATTTTGAGTGTATGAATTCTTCGCTACGATTAGGAGTCCTGAAGTGTCAGTATCAAGTCTATTGACAAAGCGAATCTTATAGCTTTGATTATTATCAATCATATGCTTCATTATGCCATTTGCCAGGGTGTGACACGGACAGCCTCTGGTTGGATGGACTGTAACTCCAAATTGTTTGTTGATTATGAGAAGATCGTCATCCTCATAGCATATATCAAGGGGAATATTTTCAGGTGGAAAGTCACTCTTTTCATCAGGTAGGCTGATTGACACTAAATCACCGGTTTTCACCTTTTTCCATCCGGGAGTTTCTACGCCGTTAAGGCATAAGAGCTTGCCAAATTTAATTTTTGTTCTAAAACGAGATGAAAACTTAAATCTATGTCTTAAAATCCACCTTAATTCCTGTCCGTTATCTTCTTCAGTTGCAATATATTTAAATTTTGACATTAATTATTCCTATTCATGTTTTGTTCTGTTATATAGTATGTGACAAATTTGCTCTATAAAAACTTGGTTTTAACCTTATTCCAGAAATCATAATTTTCAAATCTAAGAAGATGAATTTCTTTATCCGAGAAGGTTACTTCTATTTCTGATACATGTTCATAAACCTTATAGTTACCGTCATATATAATCCTTAAAGCGCTGTCTTTGTCTTTCATATCGGGAACAACACCCAGTGAAAGTCCGGAAGGCAGTAAGATGCTTGAAGTAAAAGCTCTATATGCTGTAGTGTTCATAGGTGCAATTGGAGTAACCTGCAATATATTCAGCCTCGGGTCTACAATAGATCCACCCAGAGAATAGTTATATGCAGTTGAGCCTGCAGGGGTGGCTATTAACAAACCGTCGCCTGAAAAGCGCTCGATAAAGCTGCCGCCAATGGAAATGTTTAGGTGGATGGAGTGAGTTGAGTTTCCCTTGATTGCCACTTCATTTAATCCAATATGGATGTGTTCCTTGTCATTTTCCACAAGTCGCATTTTTACTGTGGTCAGCTTTTGAATAGAATATTTTCCTTGTTCAAAATTGAATATAAATTCATCCAGCTGTGATGGCATAATTTCTTGAAAAAATCCTAGATGGCCGGTATTGATGCCGATAATTGGTACCTGTGGGAAATCATAATTATGAATTGCCTGTAAGAAGGTACCGTCTCCACCGATTACTACCATTAAATCAACCTCTCCGCTAAATGAATTGGCGATTGTATGTCCTGATTTATCCAGCTTAGCAAGAAGCTTTCTCTCCGTACGTCTTGAAGATGGAGTGCCATTGGCGTAAATAAAAATTTTCTTTTTATCCATTTTGAAATCCTTTAAACCTGAGCATAATAATTAGGCTCACCTTTAACTTTTTTGTTATGTATTACTTTACAAGCTCTTCCAGCTTTCCAACTAAATCCTTAAATGTCTCCATTGCCAATCTGACAGGATCAGGCTTACTCATATCAACTCCTGCAATTTTCAACAAATCAACCGGGTCCATTGAGCTGCCGGACTTCAAGAACTTGATATAGTTTAATCTATCCTCATCGGTACCTTCGAGAATCTTCTTTGAAATAGCTGTTGCAGCTGAAAATCCTGTAGCATATTGATATACATAGAAGGAGCGATAGAAGTGAGGAATTCTGGACCATTCGTATTGAATCCACTCATCTTCAGAAAGGGCATCGCCGAAATACTCGCTGTTAAGGTGGTTATATGTTTCATTTAGCCATCTGCTTGTAAGACCGATCCCGTCCATTGCTGCCTGATGAGCCAGCTGCTCAAATTCAGCAAACATAGTTTGTCTAAATAGAGTAGTTCTGAATTCTTCAATATAGAAGTTAATTAGATATTTTTTCATTTCAATGTCGGTTTCTTTATTAATCAAATGCTTAATTAATAAGGACTCGTTTACTGTAGAAGCTACTTCCGCAGTAAAAATTGAGTGATCACCGTAGGTAAAAGGCTGAGTGCTTCTTGTATAGTATGAATGCATTGAATGTCCCATTTCGTGAACCAGAGTAAATACATCCTTTAGAGTATCCGTATAATTCATAAGGATATACGGCATGCTGTCATAGGATCCGAAGCTATAGGCACCACTGGTTTTGCCTTGATTTTCATAAATATCAATCCAGCCGGCATCAACACCTTTTTGAACCTGTGCAATATATTCTGAACCGAGAGGGGCAAGACCTTCCTTCATCAGCTTAACAGCCTCATTAAAAGGAATTTCTCTCTTAGGAAGCTCTATCAAAGGTACATATACATCATACATTTTCAGCTCAGAAAGTCCTAAAATCCGTTTTCTGAGTTCAATATATCTGTGGAGAACCGGTAGATATTCATGTACGACAGAAATAAGATTATCGTAAACTTCTTCGGCAATATTTCCTCCGGATAGAGCCATTTGCCTAGGAGAATCATATTTTCTAATTCTGGCAGAAACTACATCTCCCTTTACATTAAAGCTATATGCCGTTGAAATAGTGTTAATAAGGCCCTTATATGTCTCATAGACCCGAGTATATGCAGCCTTACGGACTTCACGATTGTGAGATTCCATAAAAGTAATGTAATTACCATGGGTCAATTCTGTAATATCGCCGTTTTCGTCTTCAATTTCCCCGAAGCTAATATCAGCATTATTCAGCATGTTGAAAATAGAGTGGGGCGCATCGGAAATTTCACCGAACCGGGCTATTATATTTTCTTCCTGCTCACTTAATATGTGAGCTTTTTCCCTCAAAATAGTTGAAATGCTGAACTTGTACTGCTGAAGCTCAGGCTTATTATCGATGTACTCCATGACTTTATCTTCATCAGATTGAAGAATTTCAGGCACAAAGAATGCCATTGAAGCGGATAGCTTAGCAATGAGAGCTTGAACTCTGTCGAGCATGGCTTGGTGCCGGGATATTCTGTTATCCTCATCCAGCTTCATTCTCGAAAAAACGAAAGCCTTCTCGATTTTCTGCCATATTTCTTCACGAGATTTAAGCGCAATTTCAAAATTTTCAGCTGAAGAAGTGATACTTCCTTTTAACTTTACAAATTCCGCTGCTTTATTTTCTGCTATTTTTAAATCTTCTTCCCAGAGTTGGTAAGAAGGATACATATCTTCAATTTTCCATTTGAAATCATCAGGCATTTCATTTCGATTTTTTAATTTTTTCATTCCCATTTTTACCTCCGTTGTAGTATAATAATATGATAAGTATAGCATATTTATCGGAGGATTAAAACATATGGATAATAGACCAATAGGATTTTTTGATTCAGGATTAGGTGGATTGACAAGCATTCCTCATTTGATGAAGAATCTGCCTAATGAGAGAATTATTTTTTTTGGCGATACGGCGAGAACTCCATACGGAAGTAAATCACCCGAAACTATAAGACAATTCACCATGCAGATAGGAGAGTTTCTGGTTAAGCAGAATGTTAAAATGATAGTAATAGCCTGTAATACTATCAGCGCCACATGTTTGACTGAATTAAGAGAGAAATATCCCCATATTCCGGTGGTGGGGGTTATATCCCCGACGGCACGAGTCGTAGCAAATTCCTGCTCAGAAGAGGATAAGGTAGGGATTATTGCAACTAAGGTTACCGTTGAAAGCAAGGCTTATGAAAATAAAATTCGTGAAAAAAATCCTAATATTAATACCGCCTCTAAAGCATGCCCGGCCTTCGTACCTTTAATTGAAGAAGGCATAATAGATAATGAAATAATGGATTTAACTATAAAATACTATCTGGATGATTTTATCGAAAAAGAGAAAATCAATACTCTGGTCCTTGGATGCACCCATTACCCCCTAATTGGAGAAAATTTAGGTAAATTATACCCTGATATTAAAATCATAAATTCATCCAAAGAGGTGGTAGATGCAATTAAGATTGAGCTTGATAAGCGAGACGGTTTTGCAGAAGAAAATGACTTGGAGAACAGATTTTTTGCCAGTGACCTTTCTGAAAATTTTGTCATGATGATTAAGAAGATTTTGGGCAAAGAGGAAGTTTCTCTAAATATTCATTTTAAGAATTTAGATATTTAAAATTTTAATGTTGGGATAAGAACTTCAACATTAGAGAAGGAAAGGAAATATGATGGATAAGGAACAATTTTATCAGCTTTTGGACATTGAATCCGGCGAAGATTTTATGTACTTCGAGAATTTTGCGGCGTTAATTGAATGTGATGAAGATGTTGATACTGATTGGATTTACGATATCTTACAGGATGTAGACAGCGATGTGTTTATTGAAATATGCAATGAATTTTTCGATGACGTGGACAACTCAATTCCTGATGCAGAAACAGATTTGTTTACTTTACTGCTTACAATTAGAAGAGCCTTTATAGGTATGGCTAAGATTGACGACGAGGAAGTTGAAAACGGACTGTTACTTCTGGCTGAAGAATTAAACAAATTTAGACAGTGGTACAGTGTTGATAGCCATGTGGAATGTAGAAATCAAGATACAAATCAGGTGAAGGATGCTACTCTTCGAGATGCTTTGGCCTTGGCAAGGATGGAGAAGCTCAGTGACGAATCCTATTTCTACGACTTTTCTGATGCCGTGAATTATAATATTGAAGAGTATGTAATGAACTTTGCAGACTTGGAGGATGAACTGTAAAATTTTATGACTCAAATTAAGAATGAAAAAAAACGTTATTTAAGCGGATTAATTGCAGCTCTAGGCTGCAGCATATTATGGGGATTTTTGCCCATTTACTGGCAAAGCCTTAAGCCTATTGACTCACAGGTTATAATACTCTACCGAGTAGCTTTAATGGCTGTTTGCTGTTTTTTCCTGTCCGGAATTACTATTGGATTTAAAAACACATTAATGCCATTCGTTTCTGATAAGAAACTCATTTTACAACACTTTATTGCAGGTCTTCTTATAACGGCAAATTGGAGCTTATATATTTGGGCAGTCAATGCAAATTATGTAATACAAACATGTATGGGCTATTTCCTGGAGCCGTTAATTGTATGTATCTTTGGTGTTGTTTTATACAAGGAAAGGGTAAATCGACACAAAAAAGTTGCACTGGCGTTGGCTGTTGCAGGTCTATGCGTAATGGTTGTAGGCTATGGTGAATTTCCGGCAATAGCTTTAGGATTGGCATTCTCCTTTGCAATATATGCAGCGATTAAGAAAAATGTTAAAACCTCGCCGCTTCAATCCTTATTTTACGAAACGATTTTTCTGTTGCCTATTGCTTTACTTTTTATCACAAAATTGGAGCTGGAGGGAAATGGAGCGTTGACATCAGGTATTAATACCAGGTTTATACTGCTGCTGTTCAGTGGCTTGTTAACAGCTTTACCTCTTGGACTCTTTGCTTTTGCGGCACCCAGATTACCGCTTATTACTCTAGGTCTAACTGAGTATTTATCGCCATCCATCAGCCTTGTCCTTGGAATTTTCATATTTAAAGAGCCCTTCGATGCAATTCAATTTTCGGCCTTTGTATTCATTTGGATTGGCCTTGTATTCTTTACCTTTGGAGAGGTTGTGGAAAATAGAGATAATAAAAGCACTTTGGACGCAGCTTCAGATGAGGGATTAAAGGATTCAGAGGTGACTCCAATTGAATAATAAGCTTAATTGGTTTAGCGTAGCCTTCATGTATGTTGGGGCTATAATAGGAGCCGGATTTGCCTCCGGCAGAGAGATATGGCAATTTTTTGGTGTTTTTCGGGAAAAAGCAATTTGGGGCATAGGCTTGGCAGCTGTTTTGTTGGTCTTATTAGGCATGATGATTTCCTATATCGCCGGAAGCTTGAATACATGTGATATGGGGAAAATTGTAGTACCCTTCGGAAATAAAAAAGCCGGTGATGTCATGGGATATTTTATGGCATTTATCATCTATACGGTTATTATAACCATGTCATCTGCCGGAGGAGCCTTTGCATATGAACAATTTGGCATATCAAAAGCCATTGGCGGCCTGGTAATTGTTTTGATGGTTATTTTTACTGTGTTGGGTAATTTTGACAGGGTTTCAAAGGTATTTAGAATCGTAATGCCCCTATTGTTTATTGTTATTATAGCAGCTTCAATTTTGGTAATCCTAAATCCTATAGAGCAGACTGCAGCGGTTGAACCGATCAAGCCGAGTCCGATGGCTCCTAATTTCATTTTTGCAGCCTTGGTATATATAGCCTATAACAGTATAGGCACCATACCTATAATAGCTGAAACTGCTTTAAAAGCTAATTCTAAAAAGACTGCAATTTTGGGCAGCGGATTAGGAGGTTTGCTGCTTGCTGCAATGGCAATGCTGCTTATGTTTGCCCTTGCTAAGGATCCGGCGTTTTCTAATTCCTTAAGCCTGCCTATGCTGGGATTTTCAATGAGACTTGGTAAAACCTTTAATTTAATCTATGCGGTTGTTTTGTTTTTTGCCATTTACTCTGCAGCTACAAGCACCTTTTACGGATATTCAACTAAATTAAAGCCGGGTAAGCATAAGCCCTATATAATTGTTATAACAGCATTGCTGGGATTTGTTTGCGGACTTTTAGGATTCAAGAGAATTGTTTCCTATATATTTCCCATAGAGGGGTATATAGGATTTGTAATACTCATTATGATGATTATTAATTTTATTTACATATTTGGAAAGGAAAAGAAGATTTTTAATGGACGCTAGTTTTTCTGCTGATATATACATCAGTTTTCCGGAAAGAGACAGATTTGATTATCCACCATATATTGAAAGAGTAACCGGAGGCTATGGTGGTGAATCAATGTTAATTTTTGGAGATGAAAAGGCATGTATTTATGACTGCGGTATGGCGTATTGTCATGAAACCCTAATTGAAAACATTGAAAACGCCTTAGAAAAGCATGGCAAAAAAACCTTGGACTGTGTGATTATCTCTCACACCCATTATGATCACATCGGAGCCCTGCCATACATTATTAGACGATGGCCTCAGGTAGTGGTCTATGGTGCAGAAAAGGCCGTTTCCGTTTTTAAAAGCCAAGGTGCAAGGGATACCATGAAGCGACTGGGTAAAAGTGCGGCTGCTACCTTTGGCAACGGGGACGAAGAAATCCTTGTAGATCCTTTGAGAGTAGATGTACCGGTTCGTGATGGTGATACAATAAGCCTTGGAAGTCTTGAAATTGAAGTTATAGAGACAAAAGGCCATACTGATTGTTCCTTAACTTATCTTATAAAACCGTATAAGCTGATGATAGCTTCAGAAAGCACAGGTGTTTTAAGAAGCTCCAGGCTTATGCACAATGCCTTCATTAAAAGTTTTGCAATGAGTATTGAATCAGCTAAGAAGTTATCAGCCATGGACTATAATGATCTGATTATTCCTCATTTTGGAATAGTTCCGAGATCCTATGCAAAGGAACACTTTAATAAATACATAGAGTGCGCAGAAGCAGAGAAGCAGGAGATTTTAAAGTGGAGAGATGAAGGCTTAAGTCTGGAAGAAATATATAAGGCTTTTGAAGAAAAGTATTGGAATAAAAGCAGAAATGATGCACAGCCATATGAGGCTTTCGTTGAAAATTATGTGCATTCCATTGGTCATATTTTGAAAAATTATTAAGGAGAATATATTTGATAGAAGTAAGAAAATTATCACAGGGAATAAAAATAGTAATGGACCCTGTCTCTGAAGTAGAATCTGTAGCGATAGGATTATGGGTGAGAACCGGAGCGGTAGACGAAGAAGATAAATATGCCGGAATCTCGCATTTTGTAGAGCATATGATGTTTAAGGGAACTGAAACCAGAACAGCCATGGATATAGCTGCGGATATAGATAAAATCGGTGGTCAAATCAATGCTTTTACCGGGAAAGAAGCTACATGCTACCATGTAAAGGTATTGTCCAGCAATTTTATTGCCGGAGTGGATGTTTTGTTGGACATGATTGAAAACTCTGTCTACGATAAGGTTGAAATGTCACGGGAAAGAAGGGTTATTGAAGAGGAAATAAAGATGACCCTGGATTCGCCGGAAGACTTGGCTCATGATGTTTCAACAGAACTTATTTTCAAGGGACAAACTCTTGGAAATTCTATTATAGGCACGGCTACTAATCTGAAACGCATAAGCAGAAATGTAATGACAAGCTATGTGAAAAACAGGTATACTAAAGACAATATCGTTATTTCTGTTGCGGGAAAGTTTGATGCAGATGAAATTTGCCGGTATTTTCAAAACAGATTAGAAAAGCTTGAAGAAAAAAGCGTTGTTGTTTCAGAGCCGAAGGATGCTAAAGAATATAAACCCGGGTTTAGGGTAATCAAAAAAGACATTGACCAGACTCATATATGCCTAGGTGTGCCGACAATAGCTTTAGATGATGAAAGCTACTATGGACTTATGGTATTAAACAATGCCGTAGGAGGGACTATGAGTTCAAGGCTGTTTCAGAATATAAGAGAGACAAAGGGGCTTGCATATTCGGTTTTTTCCATGGCTACATCATTTAGAGAGTCAGGATATTTCAAAATATATGCAGGGGTAGCCGGAGATAAGGTTAAGGCTGCTATTGACGGAATAAAGGAAGAGCTTGACAAGGTAGCGGAAAAATCCATCAGTTCAGATGAACTTCATTGGTCCGGAGAACAGCTCAAGGCCTCTTTTATTTTCGGACAGGAAAATATGGCGGCGAGGATGTTTACCAATGGAAAGAACCTATTACTTATGGACAAGGTTCAGACCATGGAGGATATTATCGAAGCCTACGATAATGTGTCTATGGATGAAATTAATAGGATAAAAGACCTGGTTTGTGATTTCAGCCGATACTCAGCAGTGGCCGTTACCGGAAATGCTAATTTAAATATTAAAAAGTATATGAGAGGATAGCTATGGAAATTAAGATAATCAGCAAAAGTGGTATTATTCCCAGATATGAAACTTCAGGTGCAGCAGGCTTCGATCTTGCAGCCTTCTTAGAAGAAGCTATTGTTTTGATGCCGGGAGAGAGGAAACTGGTACCCACAGGTTTATTTATGGCAGTTCCGGAAGGATATGAGGCTCAGGTTAGAGCAAGAAGCGGTCTTGCGATTAAACATGGAATAGGACTTGTTAATGGAATCGGAACGGTGGATTCCGATTATCGCGGTGAGCTGATGGTACCGCTAATAAATTGGGGCAGCGAGGAATTTACTATAAATAACGGCGACAGAATTGCTCAGGTTGTAATTAATAAATATGAAAAGGCTGAACTTATTCAGGTTTCTGCACTAGATGAAACTGAAAGAGGCAGTGGAGGCTTCGGACATACAGGAGTATAAAATAATGTTTTTACGGGAAGATATTGAAAAAAGAGAGAAAACTATTCTGTCGGCAGTGGCAACCAAGTCTGCTGACTCTAAAGGAAGACTGGTTTTTGAAGAGCCTTGTTTATATAGGACGGAATTTCAGAGAGACAGAGATAGGATTATTCATTCAAAGGCCTTTAGACGGCTTATGCATAAAACCCAGGTTTTCCTGGCACCTGAAGGTGATCACTACAGGACTAGACTTACTCACACTCTGGAGGTGTCACAAATTGCAAGAACTATATCGAGGATTTTAAATTTAAATGAAGATCTGACTGAAGCTATTGCAATGGGTCATGACTTAGGCCACACCCCCTTTGGCCATAACGGAGAAATCGTTTTAAACTCAATCCACAAGGCTGGATTTCGTCATAATGAGCAGAGTCTCAGGGTTGTGGATTTAATTGAGTCTACTGAAAATCGCATAGGAATGAATTTGACCCGAGAGGTTAGAGACGGCATACTAAATCATACAGGGAAATTGCCGGCACAGACCCCTGAAGGCCAGGTTGTGAAAATAAGTGATAGAATTGCATATATAAATCATGATATCGACGATGCTGTCAGAAGCGGAGTTCTAAGGATAGATGACCTTCCAAAACGACCTTTAGAGGTTTTTGGACGAAGTCACAGCCTCAGAATAAATGCAATGATAAACAATGTTGTAAAAACCAGTGACGGCAAAGCTTTTGTTGCAATGGATGAGTTCCATAATGATGTGCTCTTAGAATTAAGAACCTTTATGTTCAAAAATGTTTATAAAAGTGAAAAGGTTAAAAAAGCTGAAGATTTGGACAAGGTTGAAATGGTAGTAAAATCTTTGTATATTTACTTTTGTAAAAACTGGAACAAGCTGCCGAGGGAAATGGGAAGAATAATTGAATCCGATGGGATTGAAGTAGCTGTAAAGGACTATATTGCAGGTATGACGGATAGATTTGCCTTGAATCTGTATTCCGAATTATTTGTGCCGAAGGGATGGAAATAATGGGATTTTCTTTTTCAAATGATACAATTGAAAAACTGAAAAATCAAATAGATATTGTGGACATAATTGGACGCAGTGTAAGTCTTAAAAAGAAGGGGGCTAACTATAAAGGTCTTTGCCCTTTTCATGGTGAGAAAACTCCGTCCTTTGTAGTTTCACGGGACAAGCAAATTTTTACCTGCTTTGGCTGTGGTGCATCCGGTGATGCCATTGAATTTGTAAAGCGATATTACAACTTAGATTTTTCTGAGGCTATTGAAAAAATAGCTGAGGAGGAGGGCATTACTTTAGAAAAAAGTCGCTATAATAGCAGTCTTGATGAGTATTATAGAGCCAATTCCATGGCTGCTAAGTTTTTCTTCAACTCTTTTATTAAGGGCCCTAATAAAGGTTTTTTGTATATGTCCAAACGCGGTATGACTCCGGCAACGATAAAAAAGTTTGGAATAGGGTATGCTGACGAAGAGTGGGACAGCCTATATAAACATTTGAAAAATAATGGAATTGAGGAAAAGATTATGCTTTCTCTGGGTTTAATTTCCTCAAGCAAGGGTAAAATCTATGATAGATTTAGAAATCGAGTTATGTTTCCTATTATTAATACATCGGGAAAGGTAATCGGATTTGGAGGCAGGGCTCTGGATAATGACGGGGGAGCTAAGTATATTAACTCTCCTGAAAATCCTATTTTCCATAAGAGCAATAATATGTTTGCTCTTAATTTTTCGCGTCAGTCTCTCAGAGATAAGGATTATTTAATAATAGTCGAGGGCTATATGGATGCAATTTCTCTATATCAAGCGGGAATAGAGAATGTAGCAGCGTCACTGGGTACAGCTCTGACTGAAAACCATGCAAAAATTTTAAAAAGGTATGTCAAAAAAGTAATTTTATCATATGATTCAGATAAAGCAGGCAGACAGGCAGCATATAAGGCTATCGATGTCCTCAGAAAAGAAAATCTGGATGTTAGGGTGTTAAATGTTGATCACGGGAAGGATCCTGATGAATACATTAAAGCCTTTGGCAAGGATCGATTTCTCGGTCTGATTGAAGGTGCAACGCCGGGCATAGATTACCAGTTGGAATTTAAAGGACAGGGCTATGATTTAAACGTGCCTGAGGAAAAGATCGCTTACTTTAAAGAAATCAGTGATATTTTTAAGCTGATGAGTCCTATTGAGAAAGACTTATATTCAAAAAAGCTGGGAAGCAGGTTAAATGTGTCGCCAATGGCTATTTTGAGCCAAGAGGTTGAAGAAACTAAAAATGACAGAAGCCTCCATGAAAAGTCAGAAGAGGCTATCGTTGACATTACTCCTCTGGAAAAAACCTTGATTAAGATTATGATCATGAACAAGGATTATATTGAGAAGGCCAGAGAATACAGCGACTTGTTTAAGTCGGACTTGGGAAGAGAGCTTTATAGGCTGCTGCTTTTAGAGCTTGAAAGTGCAAGTGACTTTGTTGATGATGTTAAGCTGAAAGACAGATTGGATCCAAGGGATGCAGCCCTCCTGGATGAGGTTTTGTTAAATGTAAATATCGTCGATGAGGAAGATGTATTTCGGGATTGCATAAAATCCTATAAGTTAGATTTACTTCATAGAAGACAAAAGCAGCTGATTGATTTAATCTCAATGGCAGACGAAGAAAGTGAAAATGTTGAGGCAATGCAGCGAGAACTTATTGAAATTCAAAAGAAAATTATTTTACAACAGGGGGAAGCTATTTAATGAGCGAAATTAAAGAACAGAACAAGAAAAAAGCACAAGAAAAGGATCAATTCTTAAAGGATCTGAATGTTTCTGAGCTGAATCCTGAGGAACTTAAAAATGAACTTATTTCAAGACTTTTAAAGAAGTCAAAGGAGAAGAAGAAATCCCTTACATATACGGATATGGCAGATTTTCTCGAAGAATTTGACATTGACAAGAACATCAGTGATGATATATATGAGAGTCTTCTATCAAAGGGGGTAGAGATTACAAGTGAAAGTCAGCCTGAAGAGTTTACTGAAATTTTAGTTAATGACGAAGACCTTACCGATGAAGAAGAGGATGATGGCATTGTAGTTACCGAGTCAGGCGAAATCGATATTGATGCTACACTGCCTAAGGGTATAACTGTAGATGATCCGGTTAGGATGTACCTAAAAGAAATCGGAAAGGTTCCCCTTCTCAATGCTGATGAAGAAATTGAATTGGCTATGAGAATGGAAGCAGGCGATGAGGATGCAAAACAGAGGCTTTGCGAGGCTAATTTACGACTTGTGGTTAGTATTGCCAAGAGGTATGTCGGTCGAGGGATGCTATTCCTTGACTTGATTCAGGAAGGAAATCTTGGACTAATTAAGGCGGTGGATAAATTCGATTATAGAAAAGGCTATAAATTTTCCACTTATGCAACCTGGTGGATTAGACAGGCTATAACGCGTTCTATTGCTGATCAGGCCAGAACCATAAGAATTCCGGTTCATATGGTTGAAACTATCAATAAACTGATTAGAATTTCAAGGCAATTGCTTCAAACCTACGGCAGAGAGCCTTCTCCTGATGAAATTGCAAATGAGATGGGAATACCTGTAGAAAAGGTAAGAGAAATTCAAAAAATTGCCCTTGAGCCGGTATCTCTTGAGACACCAATCGGTGAAGAAGAGGACAGCCATCTGGGTGATTTTATCCCCGATGAAGATGTACCGTCGCCAGCTGAAGCAGCAGCCTTTTCAATGCTGAAGGAGCAGCTGCTGGAGGTTCTTGGAACCTTGACGGACAGGGAACAGAAAGTTTTGAAGTTGCGATTCGGTCTTGAAGACGGCAGAGCGAGAACTCTGGAAGAGGTTGGTAAGGAATTTGATGTTACCAGGGAGAGAATCAGACAGATTGAGGCTAAGGCTTTAAGAAAGCTTCGACATCCAAGCAGAAGCAAGAAGCTGAAGGACTATTTGGAGTAGACATGAATTTAAGTAATCGGCTTGATTATTTAGCTAATGAGATTGAAGTTGGAGAAGCCATGGTTGATATAGGATGCGACCATGGTTTTTTACCTATTTATTTAATAGAAAATAAAATTTCACCTAAGGTTATTTTGTGTGATATAAGCAATGAATCTCTTAATAAAGCTAAAGAAAATTTTAATAGATTTTTACCGGAGTATACTCCGGATGCCAGATGCGGTGACGGACTGAAGGTGGTGGAGACAGGAGAGGTGGAAGCTGTCGTCATTGCCGGAATGGGTGGGATTTTAATCTCAGAGATTTTAAGTGAGAACATTGATAAAACCCTTAGCTTTAAAAAACTGGTTCTCCAACCAAGGAGTCATATTGAGCATTTAAGAAGATGGCTTGCAGAAAACGGATTTTACATAGTTAAAGAAGGCTTGGTGAAGGAGGTTGATAATATTTGCGAAATTATTACTGCTATTCCGCTGAAGCCTTACCATTACATGTATCCTGTAAATTTAGTATATCAAAGAAATCCGTTGACGAAAGAATATCTATTGAGAGAATATCAAAAATACAAGGGCTTTATTAAATCAATTGAAGAGAAGTCAACCAAAGGAGAGAAATATTTTCAATATGTTGAAATAATTCATTGGTTAGATTATCTCAATAATATGATGGAATAAGTGATTAATTCAACTAAGGAGTAGCAATGGAGAAGAAAGATTTTTTTAAGCTGATTGATAAGCACATTCCTCTTTCAACCCAGGATGAATGGGATAATAGCGGACTTCAGCTTGACAATTTAAAAGCTGACATAGACAAGGTGTTGCTGTGCCTTGATGTCACCGGGGAGGTAATTGACGAAGCAAAGGAAGTAGGCGCCGATTTTATTGTTTCTCATCATCCTTTGCTGTTTTCAGGTCTAAAAACCATTGAAAATGAAAGTGTTCCCGGTAAGTTTATATTTGATTTAGCAGCAGCTGATATAGGTGTATATTCAATCCATACACCCTTTGATAAGGTTAAGGGAGGCAATAACGACTATTTCGGGAATCTTATGGGCTTTACTGAAATTGCCGACTTTACCTCAGCCAATGGGTTTTGCAAGTATGGGGATTTGAAAAAAGCAACAACAGGGCGAGAATTTTTAAAGGGGCTGAAGGAGATACCATATTTTAGCCAAATTAATATTACATATTCCGGAGACATAGATGACAGGATCAAAAGAGTGGGGTGGTGTACCGGCTCGGGAAGTGAATTTTATATGGAAGCAAAGGAAAATGGTTGTCAGATGTTTATTACCGGTGATGTTAAGCATCATGTTGCTTTAGATGCTCTGGAATCCGAGATAATTTTAGTGGATATGGGGCATTATGGTACAGAAAAGCTGTTCCCTGAAGCTTTTAAAAAAATTATGGAGGTTGAGGAAGAAAAATTACCTCAATTAATCAGTTCTAAACTTGATACAAATCCATTAAATGTGTTATAATTTTTTGGGGTAAGCCAGGCAGTCGCGTGTGAAAACATGAGGAAAGTCCGGGCTCCGCAGGGTAAGGATGCCAGATAACGTCTGGCGTAGGTAACTATAGGGAAAGTGCAACAGAAACATTCCGCCGAAACGGGTAATGCCGTGGTAAGGTTGAAATGGTGAGGTAAGAGCTCACCGGCATTATGGAGACATAATGGCCGTGTAAACCCCATCCGGAGCAAGGTCAAATAGGGCACAAAATATGGCGACCCGTCATAGCCCGGAAGGTAGACCGCATGAGCGTGCAGCGATGTTTACGCCTTAGATAGATGATTGCCAAATACAGAACCCGGCTTATAGGCTTACCCATCTTTTTTATTTTTTTGGAAAGGAACGAATATTTTGACAGGAGACAAAATGGGCACAATGCCCGTTGGAAAATTACTTATATCAATGGCATGGCCGGCGATTTTCTCAATGACTATAAATGCCTTATATAACATTGTGGATAGTATATTTGTAGGTATGTTAAGCGAAGATGCTTTGGCATCAGTTTCTCTCGTGATGCCAATACAGATGTTAATGGTTTCTCTTGGAGTCGGAACAGGCATAGGCATAAATTCTCTTATTGCAAGAAGACTTGGAAGCAGGAGCTTTGAAGAAGCAAATAAAGCAGCAAGTACAGGAATAAGGCTTGTATTTTTTAATTACCTGGTTTTTGCAGTAATAGGGCTTTTCCTCTCAGGGAAATTTATAGGAATGTTTGCAACGGAAGGCCCTGTATTTGACCAAGGTGTAGTATATCTAAAATATATTTCTATTGGAGCATTTTTCATATTGATGCAGATGACCATAGAAAAAATTCTCCAATCGACGGGAAATATGATTGCACCTATGGCGATAAGCTTAACCGGTGCGGTAATAAATCTTATTTTAGATCCAATACTTATTTTCGGCATCTTCGGATTACCGCGGCTTGAAATTGCAGGTGCGGCAATAGCAACGCTAATAGGACAGTTTTGTGCAATGTCTTTAGGCTTGTATATA
The DNA here is from genome assembly GCA_900112915.1 of Peptostreptococcaceae bacterium pGA-8. GTDB lineage: Bacteria > Bacillota > Clostridia > Peptostreptococcales > Anaerovoracaceae > S5-A14a. The sequence continues at coordinate 84,990 of FONK01000002.1, forward strand.
TTACTTAAAAAGGATCACGCTATATCAATTAAGATAAGGGGATTTAAATTTGAAAGCAAAATTATAAGGGATATATACAGCGTTGGGCTTCCAACAATTGTAATGCAGTCAATTGCCTCAATTATGATTTTAGGATATAACTCAATTTTATCAAGCTCAGCTACGGCGATTGCTGTTCTTGGAATATACTTCAAGCTGCAGTCCTTTATATTTATGCCTGTATTCGGCATGAATCAAGGCGCAATGCCGATTATGGGCTACAATTATGGGGCAAAAAACAAAGAACGTCTGATGGAAACATACAAAAAAGGCCTTTTAATTGCCGTTGTAATGATGGCCGTGGGAACTTTGATTTTTCACATCTTCCCACAGCAGCTTCTTCATATGTTCAGTGCATCAGATAATATGATTTCATTGGGAACAAGGGCTCTTAGAATAATAAGTCTATGCTTTATACCGGCTGCCTTCGGCATAATGACATCTACATTATTTCAAGCGACCGGATATGGCGTATACAGCCTGTACAGTGCCTTAATCAGGCAGCTTATAGGTATTTTACCTCTGGCATATTTTCTTATGCAATGGGGCGGAATCAATGCATCCTGGTTCTCCTTCCCTATAGCGGAAATTATTGGATTAGCATATTCGGCAGTAATGCTCAGATATCTTTATAATAAGGTCATAAAATGAAACTAGGTATTGATATTGGATCCACCACAGTAAAACTGGTCTTTGTGGATGAAAATAATAAAATAATTTATTCAAAATATGAGAGGCACATGTCCAATGTTTTTGAAAAGGTTAGGGAACTTCTTCTTGATCTCCACAAAAAACTTGGAAGCTATAATCTCTATCCTGTAATTACAGGTTCAGGAGGGCTTTCCCTTGCAAAAAAGCTGGCGGTTCCCTTTGAGCAAGAGGTTATATGCTGCAGCAATGCTGTAGAGACATTGATACCGGACACTGATGTGGCAATAGAGCTTGGTGGCGAGGATGCCAAGATAACCTTCTACGGAAGCACTGTTGAACAGCGAATGAATGGGACCTGTGCCGGAGGTACAGGTGCATTTATCGATCAAATGGCTGTTTTGCTTAATACAGATGCAGCAGGCTTAAATGAAGCGGCAAAAAATTATAAAATGCTTTATCCTATTGCCGCAAGGTGCGGAGTTTTTGCAAAAACTGATATTCAGCCGTTGATAAACGAGGGAGCTTCCAGAGAAGACTTGGCTGCATCTATTTTTCAAGCAGTTGTAAATCAGACCATAAGCGGACTGGCTTGCGGACATCCTATTAGAGGGAAAATAGCTTTTTTAGGCGGGCCGTTGTATTTTTTGTCGGAGCTGAGAAAGCGTTTTATTGAAACACTTAATATTAATGAGGATGACATTATTTTTCCGGAAGAAGCAAAGTTTTTTGTTGCTATTGGAGCGGCTAACCTGGCTGAGGAGAAAAATCGTGGAGTCCCAATTAGACTTGAAGACATTATAATGCGTATTTCTAACACTGAAGGGGATAATGTCGGTGAGACCAAGCATATTAAGCCCTTATTCAACAATCAGGATGAGTATAATCAGTTTATGAATAGGCACAGTGGAAATCGTATTAAGCGTAAGGACATCAAAAAAGCCAAGGGTAGGACTTTTTTGGGAATCGATGCCGGGTCTACAACTACAAAGGCTACTCTCATAGATGAAGATAAATATTTACTCTATTCATTTTACAGCAGTAACGAGGGAAATCCTCTCGAAGTCGTTAAAAACATGATGAAAGAGCTGTACTCCCTTCTTCCATCATCTGCATATATTGCCAACTCATGCGTAACCGGATATGGTGAAGGTCTGATTAAGACAGCTTTCAAGGTAGACTTGGGGGAAATTGAGACAATGGCACATTACAAGGCTGCTGAGGAATTTTTACCGGGAGTTGAATTCATTCTGGATATTGGCGGTCAGGATATGAAATGCATGAAAATTAAAGATGGAGCCATTTACAATATCATGTTAAATGAGGCATGCTCATCCGGCTGCGGCTCTTTTTTAGAAACCTATGCAAAATCTTTAAATCTCGACACCAGAGCTTTTGCCGAGGAAGCTTTATTTGCTAAGAATCCTGTGGATTTAGGAACACGATGTACGGTTTTTATGAATTCTAAGGTAAAGCAAGCTCAAAAAGAAGGAGCTACTGTAGGAGACATCAGTGCGGGGCTGTCATATTCCGTTATAAAAAACGCCCTCTACAAGGTTATTAAGCTTAGAAATACCGATGAAGCCGGCAACAAAATCGTCGTACAGGGGGGAACCTTCCTCAATAACGCAGTGCTTCGTTCAATGGAAAATGTAATTGGAAAAAATGTTGTCAGGCCTGATATTTCCGGGCTTATGGGAGCATATGGCGCCGCATTGATTTCCAGAGAGGAATATATTGAAAATACCGAATCATCAATACTGTCAGAAAAGGCATTAGACAGCTTTAAGGTTAAACATTCAAGCGGGAGATGCAAGCAGTGTGAGAATAATTGCATTCTAACAATTAACTCTTTTGGCGACGGAAGCAAATTTATTACGGGAAATAGATGTGAAAAGGGAGCAGGAAATGCTCAGCATGAGAATAGCCTGCCTAACATGTATTTCTATAAATTGCAAAGACTGTTTAAATACTATACACCGCTGTCTGATTTTGATGCAACTCGTGGAACCGTGGCAATTCCGAGGGTTTTGAACATGTATGAGAATTATCCGTTTTGGTTTACCTTCTTCACAGAGTTGAAATTTAAGGTTGTTCTTTCTCCGCAATCCAGCAAAGCTATATATGAAAGGGGAATTGATACTATTTCCTCTGATACAGCATGCTATCCGGCAAAGCTGGTCCACGGACATATTAAGTGGCTGGTGGATCAAGGGGAGCAGTGGATTTTTTATCCAAGCATAAACTATGAGAGAAGTGAAGATGTTTCAGCACCTAATCACTACAACTGTCCTATAGTTGCCACATATCCCGAAGTTATTGCCAATAATATGGATGAAATATTTGATGAGAATTTAGTTAAATTTTCTCATCCCTTCTTACCTTATGATAACGACAGACGCCTTGCTGAAGAGCTGGCAAAGCTTATGCTTGAATTCCATGTAAACAAGGATGAGGTGCATAAGGCTGTTATTAAGGCAAGACGTGAACAAAAAAGGTTTAAAGCTGATGTAGCCAAGCAGGGTGAATATGCTCTTAAATTCGCCAGAAGTCACGGAAAAAAATCCGTGGTAATTTGCGGAAGACCTTATCATTTGGATCCTGAAATAAATCATGGAATTGATAAGCTGGTAACTTCAAATGACATGGTTGTCCTAACTGAAGACTCAGTTGCTCATATGGTTGATATAGAAAGACCTATACGGGTTTTGGATCAGTGGACCTACCATTCCAGAATGTACAAAGCGGCTACCTTCGTCGGTAGAACAAAGGATGTTGAATTGATACAGCTAAACTCCTTTGGATGCGGTCTTGATGCAGTTACAACAGATCAGGTTGAAGAAATTTGCAATAGAAACAATAAGCTTTATACCTTGCTAAAGATAGATGAAGGTTCTAATTTAGGTGCTGCAAAAATACGAATAAGATCTCTAAAGGCTGCCATCAATGAAAGAACAAAAAACAATATTATGGCGTCTCCTAAGGGTTCAGGCTTCCAAAGAATAGCATTTTCAGAATATATGAGAAAATACTATACCATATTGGTACCTCAAATGTCACCAATACATTTTCAGTATTTGGAGCCTGCATTAAATTCATGTGGCTATAACGCCAAGTTACTTCCTCCTGTAGATAAGAATTCTATAGAAGAAGGACTGAGATACATAAATAATGATGCGTGTTACCCTACGATTGTAACCTTGGGACAGATTATATCCGCTTTAAAGTCAGGAGAATATGATTTAAAAAATACCGCCATATTCATGTCTCAAACAGGTGGTGGTTGCAGAGCAAGTAATTATGTTTCTTTGCTTAGAAAAGCACTTATCGATCTCGATATGAGAGAAATTCCTGTAGTATCATTTAACATTGCGGGCTTGGAAGAAAATCCGGGATTCAAGATAACACCTAAAATGGGATTTAGGATGGGCATTGGTGCAATTTATGGGGATCTTATGATGAGATTACTCTACAGAACCAGACCGTATGAAAAGGTTGCCGGCTCAGCAGAGGCTCTTATGGAATCGTGGAAGGGTAGAATTGTCGATAATATAATCCATTTTAATCCCGGAACCTATAGAAACAATTTAAAATCCATTGTTAAAGAGTTTGATGAATTACCGAGAATAGATGCTGTAAAACCTAAAGTTGGCATCGTTGGAGAGATCTTGGTTAAATATCATCCGAATGCCAATAATAATATTGTTGATATTATTGAGGAGGAAGGTGGAGAAGCGGTTGTTCCCGATTTCATTGACTTCTTCCTTTACGGTATGTATAGCAAAAAATTCAATTACGAAACCTTGTCAGGGACATATTCACAGTACAAAATAAATCAAATTGCTATAAAGGCAATTGAATGGCTGCGAAAGCCTATGCGTGAAGCCCTGGAGGTAAGCCATAACTTCACACCTCCTGCGTACATTGAGGAAACTGCCCATGAGGCGTCTAAAGTGCTTTCTCTCGGAAACCAGTGTGGAGAGGGATGGCTTTTGACCGGGGAAATGATGGAGCTTATAAATAGTGGTGTAAATAATATACTATGTCTTCAACCCTTTGGTTGTTTGCCAAATCATGTTACAGGAAAGGGCGTTCTAAAGACATTGAGAAATTTAAATCCAAAGGCCAATATTACGGCTATTGACTATGATCCGGGTGCAAGCGATGTAAATCAGCTTAATCGAATAAAACTGATGATGGCTACAGCTCATAAAAATATTTGAAATAAGCATGATAGTATTGTATAATAATACTGATGAAAATGAATTAATTAAGGAGGTGTCTAAGTGGGTAGACACGGGACGATAGCAGGAAGAAAGGCAGCACAGGATTCAAAAAGAGCAGCAATGTTCACAAAGTATGCCAAGGCGATTACAGTTGCTGCAAAGGATGGCGGAGATCCTGAATACAACTCGGGATTAAGACTTGCAATTGAAAAAGCAAAGGCAATCAGTATGCCTAATGACAATATTCAAAGAGCCATTAAAAAGGGTACAGGCGAGCTGGGTGGAGCCTCTTATGAGGAATTAACCTTTGAAGGATATGGTGCCGGTGGAGTTGCAGTAATAGTTGACTGCCTAACTGATAATTCCAATAGAACCACATCCTTTGTGAGATCAACCTTTGATAAGCATGGCGGAAATTTAGGAACACCGGGATGCGTGTCCTATATGTTCTCACGAAAAGGCTTTATAGCCATTGAAAAAACCGAGGAGATTGTCGAAGACGATTTGATGGAAACTGCTCTTGAAGCAGGGGCCGAAGATATGAATACTACTGAGGACAGCTTTGAGGTGATAACCGAACCTCAGGCTTTTGCAGAAGTTCTGGAAGCTATAACCAATGCGGGATATGAGACTTTTGAAGCAGATATAGAATATCTTCCATCTATGGAGTCAACTCCGGGAGAATTTGATATTCCTAAGCTAAGGAAGATGATAGACATCCTTGAAGATAATGACGATATTCAAAAAGTACATACAAATTGCGGTGTAGATCTTTACGCTGAATAATTTGTTGAAACAAGCCTAGAGCCTTCGTTAAGGAACCATAATTGAACCTACACTACTTAAAAGGGAATTTGCGTTCATTTGCAGATGCTGTGCCCGGATTTGTCAGGGATTGCAGAAACAAAGACAGAATACCCACCTATCATTCGATAGGCATCAATTATATCCTGACGGGGTTTTCTGGGTTTTTTTATAGGTGAAATTTATGAAAAAAATTATTGTAATAGACGGCAACAGTTTAATAAATCGAGCATACTTTGCAATGCAGAGACCTATGATTACAAAGAAAGGCATATATACCCAGGGAATATATGGCTTTTTAAATATGCTATTTAAGATTTTAGATGATTATAAGCCGACTCATATGGCTGTTGCCTGGGATATGAAAAGCCCAACCTTCAGGCACAGGTCCTTTGCCGAATACAAAGCCGGAAGAAAGTCTATGCCTATGGAATTAGCTATGGAAATACCAATAATGAAGGATATTTTAACGGCTATGAATATTTCTAATTTAGAATGTGAAGGCTATGAAGCGGATGATATAATTGGAACAATTGCGAAAACTGCTGAAGCTGAGGGATTAGACACACTCATTATAACAGGAGATAAGGATGCACTGCAGCTGGCTACAGATACGACCAAGGTTCTGATTACTAAAAAAGGAATTACTGAATTTAAGCTTTATGACAGAGCTGCAATTATAGAAGAATATTCTCTTACCCCTACACAATTTATTGATTTAAAGGGTTTAATGGGTGATAAGTCTGATAACATTCCGGGCATTCCGGGTGTAGGTCAGGTTACAGGAATTAAGCTTTTAACTGAATTCGGCTCAATGGAAAACCTTTTAGCCAATTCTGAAGCTATAAAAAATGCGAAGCTGAAGACAAAGGTGCAGGATTATGAGATGCAGGCTGCTATGAGCAAAAAACTGGCAACCATTTTCACCGAAGTGCCAATTGATGAAAAAATAGAAGATTTTAAATTAAACGGCTTTGACAATGACCGATTATTGGAGCTTTTTAAAGATCTTGAGTTCAAGTCATTCATAAAAAGACTTGATATTTCCAATAACAAGGCAGAAATTGTGTTAAATAAACCGGATATTTTCATCGGAAGCTTTCAGGCGGCTGTAAAGGAAATTGAAAATTTAAGTGACGAGGAGAGCTTATATATTAAGCTTGTCTGTCGAACAAGTCATGTTGAAATACCTATGATTGAGGCACTTGCTTTATCTACGAGGGATAGATGCTTTGTATTTGACCAACCCTTGTTTATGGGTGAAATTTTTCGGCTTTTGAAGAAAAAAAGGTTTAAGTTTAAGGGATTTGCAATTAAACCATATCTGTATGCTTTAGCTATAAATAACCTTGGAACTTTTTCCGCTAAGGCTGATGTTGAAATTGGTGAATATGTTTTAAACCCTTCAAGAAGCAAGTATGAATTTTCTTCAATCGCAATGGATAGGCTTAATATAGACTATTCAACTGAAGACTTTGACGATTTAAACAATATAGACACATATTTTGCTGCAATTGCCGCCATAGAGGAACTTCAGCGTAAAGAGCTTAAATCAGAAAATCTATGGGATTTATATGAAAATATAGAAATGCCATTGGTTGAAGTCTTGGTTGATATGGAAGCCACAGGGATAAAAACTGAAGTAGATATCCTTAAGAAGCTTGGAAAAGAAAACGAGATAGAAATAGCTAAGCTGGAAGCAGAAATTTATGAAATTGCAGGAGAAAAGTTTAATGTAAATTCGCCTCAACAGCTAGGCAACATATTGTTTGAAAAAATGGAGCTTCCTTTTGGAAAGAAAAACAAAACAGGATATTCAACCAATGTGGATGTACTTGAAAAGCTCAAGGAGCATACTCCTATAGCTGAGAAAATTTTGGAATATAGGGGGTTAACTAAGCTAAACAGCACCTATGTTTCCGGACTGTCAAGTTTAATTTCCGACGATGGAAGAATTAGACCCCATTTTATGCAAACTGTTGCTGCAACAGGCAGAATAAGCTGTGTAGAACCGAATTTACAAAACATACCTGTTAAGACCAAAATAGGCCGTGAAATTCGAAAAGCTTTTGTAGCTGATGAAGGGAAGGTTTTGGTTGGTGCTGATTATTCTCAAATTGAACTCAGGGTACTAGCTCATTTGTCCGGTGATGAAAACTTAAAGAATGCCTTTAATAGCGGAAGGGACATTCACAAAATGACAGCTTCAAAGGTGTTTAATCTGCCTTTAGAGGATGTTACATCCCTGGACAGATCCAAGGCTAAGGCAATAAACTTTGGAGTTATATACGGCATGAGCGGGTTTGGACTTTCTGAAGAGCTGGGAATTTCAATAAAAGCAGCAGAAAATTACATCAAAGACTATTTTTCAAAATATGCCGCTGTAAAAGAATATATGGATAATGAAATTGCAAAATGCAAGAATTTGGGGTACACTTTAACTCTGATGGGAAGAAGGAGATTTGTGCCTGAAATTTCAGCATCCAATTATATGACCAGGCAATTCGGAGAAAGATTGGCCATGAATACTCCAATTCAAGGATCTGCAGCAGATATTATAAAAATGGCTATGATTAAGGTTCATGATAGATTAAAGAAGGAATTGCCAAGTGCAAAACTGATTTTGCAAATTCACGACGAGCTTATAATTGAAGGGAACAAAGAAGATGCCGGCAAGATTGAAAGCCTGCTAAGAGAGTCGATGGAGAGTGCGACTCTTTTGTCAGTAAAGCTGGAGTGTAATGTTGCCACATCTCAATCTTGGTTTGATTTAAAATGATAATAATAGGAATAACCGGTGGAATAGGCTCCGGAAAATCTACAGTGTCAGGGTATTTATCGGGCCTTGGTTATACCGTAATTGATGCGGATAAGATATCAAGGGAAATAACTGAGAATGACAATAATGCTTTGCTGGAAATCCGCAGGGCTTTTGGAGTTGATGTTTTCAACAGCGATGATACGCTAAATAGAAAGGCCTTAGCAAATATAGTATTTTCTGAGTCCTCTAAGAAGAGGATTTTAGAGGAGATTGTTATCTCAAGGGCAGAGGCAATTATCAAAGAGAAAATTTCGGCTCTTAAGGCTTCATGTAGTGAAAAAAAAGCTGTATTTTTAGATGCTCCGCTTTTACTTGAAACCGGTATGAACAGACTTACAGACAAGGTGTGGCTTTGTGATGCCTTGGACGAGATTAGAATTCAACGGGTAATGAGCAGGGATGGTTTAAAACGAGAAGAAATTATAGCGAGGATGAAAAATCAAATGTCCCGTGAAGAAAAAATAAAATTTGCCGATGATGTAATTGAAAACAATCTTGGAAGAGAGGAGTTGCTTTCCAATATAGAAAGACTGTTGAGTAAATATGATCTTAAATAAACGAAAGAAGAATAGGTTTACATCCACAATAGATTTTTTGCACAATAATATAATGGTTGTTATTGTGGTGTTTGTGGTTATCATAGGCATTGCCGCTACGGTTTATATATTGCAGGGAAAAGGCTCAGGCACAAAAAACAGTGGAGATGAGACAAAATATGTAGCGGATAATACAATCAGCTTTGCCATCCCCACGCCTAATGATTTAAATGTACTGACTACCAAGGAAAACGATGTCTACTATATTTGGCCTCTTATATATTCAAGCATGTTTAAGTTCGATGAAAATTTAACTGCAAAAGAGGATTTGGTTGATTCATATAGTACCGACAGCTCCGCCGGAACTGTGACAATTAAACTGAAGGATGCTGTTTTTTCAAACGGAGAGCCGGTTTTATCAACACATGTAAGAACTACTGTAAATACGATAAAGGCAATCGGCAGCGACGGACCCTTTTATTCATATGCTTCCAAAATAAAAAATATCTCTTTAGATGGAGACAGAGATTTGACTGTTTTTTTTGAATCTCCATCCGATGCAAGTATGAATAATCTGGTTTTTCCTATAATTTATGATGCAGATAAGGATTCCTTCGGAGATAGATTCAGCATAGGTTCAGGACAGTATAGCTATAATTCTATGGATACAACCAACGGAATCAGTTTGATTCCAAATGAAAAGTTTTATGGTGAAAAGGGTAAAAGCAATATTCAATTTAAATTTGTGCAGGATAAAAACGCCATTGAGGGACTCATGGGAATGGGAACGGTAACCTGCTTTTTAGATGACGGAAACATAACAAGTATTGAAGCCGGTACTGATAAGCTTAACTATGATAAAGTCCCGTCGTCAAGTGTTGAGTTTATCGGATTTAATTTCAGAAATAATTTGTTAAGCAAAAAATACATTCGAAAAGCCATTGCTCAGGGAATAGATACGGATGCATTAAGCGAAGATTATTTAGGTGGCTTGACAGAGGATGTAGGCACTTTGTATTTCCCCAATTATTTAGGCGAAGCCAATGAGCCGAAAATTAAATATGAGCCTTCTAAGGGTGTAATATTACTTGAAAAAAACGGGTATGAGTTTGATGAAAAAAGTAAGCTTTTAAAGGATAAGGACGGGGCTGCGCTGTCTTTTGGAATACTGGTAAATAATAATAATAAATCCAGGGTTGATATGGCAGAGGCTATAAAAGCCAACCTAAATAAATTAGGAATTTCAGCTTATGTGGATGCGGTTTCTTCCGACGACTATTTTTCAAGGATTAGTGAAGGAAATTTTGACCTGTATATAGGAGGAATATCCATGGATCCTCGATTTGATTTAAGAAAAATGTTTGACAAATCAGGTCCAATCGGTTATTCTAATATGGATGTGGTTAATGCCATTTATGCAATGGAAACATGCATTAAGACTGAAGAAAGAATAAAGCTGTATAAGAGCGTTAAAGAAGCTTTAGTTGATGATGTAGCATTTTATCCTATTGGATATAAGCAGGTTGGATTTATTTCGGGCAAGAAGTTTCATCATAAAAATTTACCGACATTTTATGATAAGTATCTTTATGCTGGAACATGGACTTGGGAAAGACCTGAGGGGGTATCTAAATAAACCGATTTAACCATGAGTTAAATTGCGGTCGTGGCGGAATGGCAGACGCGCACGCTTGAGGGGCGTGTGGGCAACCGTGCTGGTTCGAGTCCAGTCGACCGCACCAATATTTGCCGGCGTGATGGAATTGGCAGACGTGCAGGATTCAAAATCCTGTGGTGGCAACACCGTATGGGTTCGACCCCCATCGCCGGCACCATTTTTTGATAATGAACATAATAATAAATATAATATAAATGCAGGAGGCCGTTATGAATGGAAATTTAGGTTTAAATATTGCTTTTCTAGTAGTGTTCTTGGGAGTTATGTACTTCCTTTTAATCAGACCGCAGAGAAAAAAGGAAAAGACTATTACTGAAATGAGAAATAATATTCAGGTTGGCGATGAAATTATTACAATAGGCGGTATATGCGGTAAGGTTGTTAAGACTAAGGATGAAACCATTGTAATTATGGTTGGAGCTGACAGAGTTAAGTTTGAGCTTATGAGATGGTCTGTATCTTCTGTTGTTTCAAAGTCCAAATCTGCAAAGAGCGCAGTTTCACAGGATAATGATGAAAATAAAAAAATCGTTCCTAAGAGACTTAAGAAAGCGGAAGCCGATACAGAGAAAGCAGAAGCAAAAGTTGATGCAGAAACAGATGCAATTGCAGCTGAAGAAGCTAAATATGAATAAGAAAATTTGATTTTTAAATAAGTCTCCCTCAGAGGCTTATTTTTTATTGGTAAAATGGCTAATTTTAAGTCATTTTCCCTTGATGAAAGTGAATAAAAGTAGTAGAATATACTGTGAATAAAATCGCCTATAGTGGCATTTTTGATATAATTATTTTACAGAAGGTGAGAAGAAAACTATGAATTCAAAATTGAGAAAAGTTTTAGGAGTACTTATTGTGGTGGTAGTACTTGCCGGATGGTATATTTCAGTATTCGGAGCAGGTCCTTTAAAAACTATTAAAGACTCAATGAAATTTGGCCTTGATATTAATGGCGGCGTGTATGTAGTCATGGAAGCTGACACAAAGGCTACAGGTTCCGAGCTAAAGGCCCTTATGGAGCAAACCAGAGAAGTACTTAACAACCGTGTAAACGCGATGGGCATTTCTGAAGCAACAGTAGTTTTAGAGGGAAAGAAAAGATTAAGAATTGAGATGCCGGGTGTAAAGGATGCTGAACAGGCCATTGAACAAATCGGCAAAACAGCACAGCTTAGATTTGTTTTAGCTGACGGTTCTACTGTTCTGACAGGTGAAAATGTTAAAGACGCATCCATTGATACCGACAATGAACATGGCGGGTATAAAATTAATCTGAAATTTGACAGTACAGGTGCCAAGCTTTTTGAAGAGGCAACAAAAAAGGCAATGGAAGGAAATGTTACATCGGCAATTGATGGAATGTCACCAAATCAAATCGCAATTATTCTGGATGACAAGGTCGTAACAAACCCTCAGGTTCAAAATGTTATAAGCAATGGAAGCTGTGAAATCACCAGCTCCAAGGGTGGTTATTCTAAAGAAGAAGCATCCACTACAGCTGCATTAATCCGTGGAGGTGCATTACCATTATCATTAAACGAAGTTACCTCTTCAGTTCAGACCGCAACAATTGGAGAAAACGCTTTAAATAAGAGCGTAATTGCCGGATTAATCGGACTTGCAGGTGTATTCCTGTTAATGATATTAATGTATAAGCTGCTTGGCCTAGTTGCTAATATCGCACTTTTGCTGTATGTGCTAATTGATATTTGGGCAATGGCTGCGATTGGAGGAGTTTTAACTTTGCCGGGAATTGCAGGTATTATACTTTCCATAGGTATGGCCGTAGACGCCAATGTTATTATTTTCTCTAGAATTAAGGAGGAAATTTCTCACGGCAAGAGCATCAGAGTTGCAGTGGATCAAGGGTTTAAACACGCATTGACAACAGTTCTTGATGCTCAAATTACTACTTTAATTGCAACGATTGTATTATACGAAATCGGATCAACTACTGTTAAGGGCTTTGCCCTAACACTGATGCTTGGTATTATTGCAAGTATCTTTACAGCCGTAGTTATAACTCAGATCTTTGTAGGAATTATTGCTGAAAGTAAAACCTTCTCTAAAAACAAGCACTTTGGCGTAGATGAAGAAGGGAACCCAAGAAAGCTGATTCATAAGCAGTTTAAATTTATTGAGAACAGAAAGGTGTTCTTTGCAATAAGCGCAATTGTGATAGTTGTAGGAATTGGATTTGCTGCATTAAGAGGTTTTAATTACGGTATAGACTTTACCGGCGGAACCATGATGGAATTCGACATGGGCAAAAAAGTGGAGACAGCTCAGATTGAAAAAGCCATTGAAAAATATAAGTTGAATCCAACCGTCATATTCTCCGGTACCAAAGAAACACATGTGCAGATTAAGACTATCAAAGCTCTTGACCACAAAGAAAGAGGAGAGATAATAGATTCTGTTAAAGAGGCATTCGGTTTGGATGATAAGGCTGTTTTGGCTTCAGAAGAGTTTGGACCGACAATCGGTAGAGAGCTAAAGACCAATGCTGTTAAATCAGTTGTTATTGCGGCCATAGGAATGTTAATATACATTATTTTCAGATTTAAATCCTGGAAATTTGGAGTATCCTCTATTGCCGGTGTACTTCACGATGTTTTGGTTGTATTAGCTTTCTATGCAATTTTCGGAATAACCATCAACAACCCGTTTATTGCGGGCATCTTGACGGTAGTCGGTTATTCTATAAACGACACTATAGTAATATTTGATAGAATTAGAGAAAACAAACACTTATACAGAAAAGAGTCAATTATTAATACTTTAAATATAAGTATTAATCAGACTCTTGACAGATCGGTTATGACCTCCCTTACCACTATTGTTTGCATGATTCCGCTTTTCTTTATGGTTTCATCATCAATAAGGGAATTCGTTCTCCCTCTTATGGTAGGTGTACTGGTTGGAACTTATTCATCAATATTCCTTTGCAGTCCATTGCTTTATGAGTTTACAAAGAAGGACGAAATGTCAAAATATATGACAAAGGCAAACTTGGCTAAAGGGCAGAAGAAAAACACAAAATAAAAATTCAATTTAGGCGGGCAGGAATAATCTATGAAATCCAGAGAAGAATACTTAGATCTCTTATTAGAAATAAACAGCGGCTATGACAGGCTGCTCATAGGTAAAGCCCTGGATTTAGCTACAACACTTCACAAGGGACAGGCAAGAAAAAGCGGAGAGCCATATATCGTACACCCTATGGCGGTAGCGATAATTTTGGCTGAACTGGGTATGGATGACGCCACTTTAATCAGCGGACTCCTCCATGATGTGGTTGAAGATACAGACTATACCAGAGAAGAGCTGATTGAAGGCTTCGGTGAAGAAGTTGCTCTATTGGTTGATGGTGTTACTAAATTAGGTGCTATTAAATTTGACTCAAAGGAAGAAGCTCAGGCAGAAAATCTGAGAAAAATGTTTCTGGCAATGTCAAAGGATATTCGCGTGCTGATAATTAAGCTTGCTGATAGACTTCATAATATGAGGACTATTGAGTTTATGAAGCCGGAAAAAATTATTGAAAAGTCACGAGAGACCTTGGATATATATGCGCCTTTAGCAAGTAGGCTTGGGATATATGCTGTAAAGTTTGAGTTGGAGGATCTGGCGCTAAAGTATCTTCATCCGGTTGAATATGCTACACTTCACAACGAAATTGAACTTAAAAAAACCCAAAGAGAAGATTTCATAAATCAGGTTATGGATGAAATTAGAGAATCTATGGCGGATATGAATATAAATTATGAAATAATGGGGAGATCCAAGCATATTTACAGCGTTTATAAGAAAATGGTGATTCAGCATAAGCAAATTGGAGAAATCTTTGATCTGACTGCAATTCGAATTATCGTTGAAAATGTAAGAGAATGCTATGCCGTTTTAGGTCTGGTTCACACTATGTGGAAGCCGATTCCCGGGAGATTTAAAGATTATATTGCAATGCCTAAGGTAAATATGTATCAGTCTATCCATACCACTGTAATTGGCGATTCCGGTGAACCTTTTGAAATTCAAATTCGAACCTATGAAATGCATCGAGTTGCTGAATATGGTATCGCTGCTCATTGGAAATATAAAGAAGGTAAAACCGACAACAAAGATTCCAAGGATGAAATGAAGCTGGCTTGGCTCAGACAAACCCTGGAGTGGCAAAAGGATTTAAATGATCCTAAAGAGTTTATGGAAACCTTAAAGATGGACTTATTTTCATCTCAGGTTTTTGTTTTCACTCCTAAAGGAGAGGTCATAGATCTTCCGGTAGATTCAACACCATTGGACTTTGCGTTTAAAATCCATACGGATGTAGGATGTAAATGTGTTGGGGCTAAGGTAAATGGAAAAATGGTAACGATTGACCATGTCCTTTCAAATGGAGACATTGTTGAAATTGTAACATCATCAAATTCCAGCGGTCCCAGCGTTGATTGGTTGAAAATAGCAAAAAGCTCCTCAGCTCGAAATAAAATTAAACAATGGCTGAAAAGAGAAAACAAAGAAGATGATGTGGCAAAGGGCAAGGAGGCTCTCGAGAAGTATTTAAAGAAAAGAAACTACGATCCGCAACTTGTGGCTAAGGCCGGTTATATCACTAAAGCTATGAAAGCTTTAAACTATGCTAATGCCGGAGAAATGTATGCACAGATTGGTAAGGGTGGCACCGTGATGAGCAAATTTGCCAACCTTATAATCAAGTACTACACTGATGAGATGAATCCGGAAATTAGCCGAGAGGATGAAATCAAAGCTTTAAATAAGGAAGACAAGAGACCTAAACGAGCTAAGGAAACTCCCGGAATAATTGTAAAGGGTGCTGACAACTTAATGATTAGAGTATCGAGATGCTGTAATCCTGTACCGGGAGACAATATAATCGGATTCATCACGAAAGGCAGAGGAATCTCCGTGCACAGGGCAGATTGTTCAAATATGGTTAATTTGCCGGAAGAAGAAAAGGCCAGGTTTATTGAAGTTGAGTGGGAAGACTTAAAAGCAAGCAAATCATACGATGCAGATATTTGTGTAATTGCATCGGATAGGAAAGGAATTTTCTCAGATATATCAAGAACCTGTGAAGATATGGATGTTCATATTGCCGGTGTAAATGCAAAAACCGGGAAGGATGAAACCCTTAATATCACCTTGACCCTATCAATCTCCAGCACTCAACAAATTAATAAAATACAGAGAACCTTGAGGAATGTAGCAGGCGTACTAAATGTATATAGAGCAAGATCATAGTAAGGCTTGTGATATAAATTTAAAAATGGAATAGAAAATGGAAATATACAAATTTTTAACATCACCTATACAAGTAAATACCTATTTGGTGTGGGACGATAACAACAAAGGATTTATTGTAGATCCGGGTGGATATGATAAAAGACTTACAATTAAAGCTGAAGAACTTGGTATTGATATAGAATATATCGTACTTACACATGGCCATGGAGATCATATTGGTGGCGTGGCGGGATTTAAAGAAGATTTCCCAAATGCCAAAGTTGTTGCTTATTACTTAGAGCAGGAGATGTTAAATGATGAGAGATTAAATTCCAGTATAGACATCTTCGGCTACGGAATATCTCTTGATGCAGACATCTATGTAAAGGATAACGAAGAGCTGAAGGTTGGGGACATGAATCTTTTGTTCATATTTACACCGGGTCATACAAAGGGAGGAATGTCAATTTTAGTTGAAAATTACTTATTCAGCGGAGATACACTATTCAGGCAGTCAATTGGCAGAACCGATTTTTATGGTGGAAGCTTCGAAGTCTTGGCTAAATCAATCAGAGAAAGATTATATACCTTGCCGGATGAAACGGTTGTATTGCCCGGGCATATGGATGAGACAACAATAGGTTTAGAAAAACGAGGCAATCCTTTTGTATAAAATTGAAATTCGTGACTTTGAAAAAAAGTATTTAATCGAGGAAATGATTAAAATCTTTTTGAGGCCGGATGAATACCGACTCACCGATGAAGATGCGGATATTATCTTTAATGTCGGGAGTAGTCAGGATAAGAATCTTATAAAGCGGGAAGTCTATAATAAGCTATCAGCTTTAGTAAAGGAGCTACCACCTTGGGGTATTTTGACGGGCATCAGACCTGTAAAGCTTTGGGGCGAGACCTTTGAAAGCTTAAAAAATCGTGACTTGGCCAGAAAATATATGCGGGAAACCTATTTGATTCAAGAGGAAAAACTTGATTTAATAGAGAATATATATGATTACCAAATTAAAGCCTGTGGCTATGCACGAGAAGATAGAGTTTCCGTTTATATTGGAATTCCATTTTGTCCTACCAGGTGTTTATACTGCTCTTTTGTATCAAATCAAAAATCGGATTCTGAGATTGAAAGATATTTCATCGCCTTATTGAAAGAAATAAGAGCAGTCGGGAGCATGCTCAAGGCTTCGGGAAAGAGCGTGGAAAGCTTATATATAGGCGGGGGAACGCCTACGAGTTTGAATGCAAAACAGTTGGATACCCTGCTTAGCACTGTTCACAAGAGCTTTCCTATGGAAGAGTGTCTTGAAATAACCGTTGAAGGCGGGAGACCTGATACGATTAATTATGATAAGTTATCAGCATTAAAAGATAACAAGGTAGACCGTATTAGTATAAATCCTCAAACTATGAAGAATGAAACTTTAGATATTATCGGAAGATCTCATAGCGTGGAAATGATTATAAATGCCTTTGAGCTTGCTCATACAATAGGCTTTAAATCTATAAACGGTGATTTAATAGCAGGCTTACCTTTAGAAACTACAGAAGATTTTAAGTCATCGATTGAGAGGCTGCATGCTTTGGGACCTGACAACATTACAGTACATTGCTTAGCTGTGAAAAGAGCTTCAAGACTTGTCGATGTAGATAAAGATTATCACTATAAGCAGTCAAGAGTTGTAGACAGCATGCTAAAGACAGGCAGGGAATTACTAAGCTCCGAAGGATATAAACCATATTACCTGTATCGACAAAAGCATATGGCCGGCGCTTTTGAAAATACAGGATATTGCCTTGATGATAAAATTGGTATTTATAATATACGCATAATGGATGAGCACATGGATATCGTATCTTTGGGAGCAGGCGGAATAAGCAAAGCCTATTATCCTGAAGAAAATAGATTGGAAAGAATTCCTAACGTTTCAAACTATGAGGAATATATAAATCGAGTAGATGAAATGATTGAGAGAAAACGTAAAGGTATGTTTGATAGGAGGTAATTATGTTAACGAACGCACCAAAGGGCACAAAAGATACTTTGCCGGCCAACATCTATAAGTGGCACTATGTTGAGTCTAAATTTGCTGAAATTTGCAAAAAATTTGGGTTCAATGAGATAAGAACGCCTATTTTCGAGCATACTGAATTGTTTACACGAGGTGTAGGCGATACTACAGATATTGTACAAAAAGAAATGTACACCTTTAAAGATCTGGGTGATAGAAGTATTACACTTAAGCCTGAAGGAACATCACCATCGGCAAGGGCATTTATAGAGCACAAGCAATATGCAGAAATTCAGCCTACCAAGTATTATTATGTCACTCCATGCTTCAGATACGAGAAACCCCAGTCAGGAAGACTGAGACAGTTCCACCAATTTGGAATAGAAATCTTTGGAACCGGTAATATGATGGCTGATTCAGAGGTTATTTGTCTTGCCAATGATTTTTTACAGGAGATGGGCATCGATAATATCGAGTTGAGAATCAATAGCGTAGGATGTCCTACTTGCAGAAAAAAGCATAGAGAAGCTCTTAAACAATTTCTTGAACCTAAATATGACGCTCTGTGTGACACATGTAAGGTCAGATATGATAAAAACCCAATGAGAATTTTAGATTGTAAGTCTCCGGTTTGCCAAGAATTAGTGCAGGGAGCACCGCTTATGATTGATTACCTTTGTGATGACTGTAAGGAATCCTTTGAACAGCTGAAGCAAAATTTAGATTCTATGGGAATTTCCTATGTAATAGACCCTAAAATTGTAAGAGGCTTAGACTATTACACGAAGACAGCTTTTGAATTTGTAACCTCAAGCATAGGCGCACAGGGAACTGTTTGCGGCGGCGGAAGATATGACCACCTTATTGAAGAAATTGGTGGTCCGCCAATTCCGGGCGTAGGGTTTGGATTAGGAATTGAACGACTTCTAATGCTTATGGAAGCCAATAATTCTGAAATACCTACACCTGAGCCGATAAAGGCGTTTATTGTATTTATTGGTGAGGAAGCGAAATTCTTTAGCCAGAAGCTGTTGCGTGATCTTAGAAAGGCCGGAATTAAAGCTGAAATGGATATTCATGCCAGAAATGTGAAAGGACAGTTTAAATATGCTGATAGACTTGGTGCTGAATATACAATTGTAATTGGTGAAAATGAAATATCTGAAGGAAGTGTTTCTATGAAAGAAATGGCAACTTCCACTCAGAAGAAGGTTAAAATTGACGATTTGATTTTAGAATTAAAATAAATATATTAAAAATTAGCAAGGTAGATAAATATGTCAAAACTATTAAAAAGAACTCATATGTGTGGTCAACTAAGGCTGAACAATTTAGATGAAGAGGTAATTCTCAACGGGTGGGTTTCAAAACAGAGAAATTTAGGTGGCCTGATTTTTGTGGATTTGCGTGACAAAACAGGAATTACGCAGGTCACCTTTGACGAGAGCTGTCCAAAGGAGTTATTAGAAAAGGCTTCAACTCTTAGAAGCGAGTTTGTTGTTGGAATAAAAGGTCGAGTCGTAGGACGTTCATCAGTTAACAACAATATACCTACAGGTGAAATTGAAGTAATAGCAAAGGAGCTGGAAATTTATACAAAGGCGGAGACTCCTCCTATCTATATTAAGGATGACGATCAGGTTGATGATAATCTTAGACTTAAGTATAGATACCTGGATCTGAGGAAGCAGAAAATGCAGAACAATCTTATGTTTAGACATAAAATTGCAAAGTGTGCAAGAGATTATTTTGATGAAAACGGCTTCGTCGAGGTTGAGACTCCCATGCTTATTAAACCGACACCGGAAGGTGCCAGGGATTATCTTGTTCCCAGCAGAGTAAATGTCGGTAAGTTCTATGCTCTTCCCCAGTCACCGCAAATGTTTAAACAGCTTTTAATGGTAGGTGGAACTGACAGGTACATGCAAATCGTTAAATGCTTCAGAGACGAAGATCTGAGAGCGGATAGACAGCCTGAATTCACACAGATTGACTTGGAGATGTCCTTTGTGGATGCTGATGATGTGATGGCTATGCAGGAAGGCTTTCTTAAAAAGCTGTTCAAAGAGGTGATGAGCATAGATTTGTTTACACCGTTTCCTAGAATGACATATAAGGAAGCCATGTCAAGATATGGTTCTGATAAACCGGACACAAGGTTTGGCTTTGAGCTGAGAGATATTGCGGAAGCAATAAAAGACACGGAATTTAAAGTCTTTGCAGATGCATTAAATGAAGAGGGACATTCTGTTAGAGGCATTTCCATAGATGGCGGTTCTGATAAGTATAGCCGAAAGGATATTGACAGACTTACGGATAGGGCAAAGCAATACGGTGTTAAAGGTTTGGTGTGGATTAGAGTAACTGATGACGGCTATAATTCATCGGTTAATAAGTTTTTTGACGCAAGCGATCTTGAGAAAATAGCTAAGGTTTTCGACAGCAAGTCCGGAGATTTAATTTTAATTGCGTCAGGTAAAGATAAGGTAGTATTTGACAGCTTAGGCTTTCTGAGGAGACATATTGCCGGAGAAATGGGACTTCTTGATGACAACCGATACAACTTCCTTTGGATTGTCGACTTCCCACTCTTTGAAGAAGACGAAGAGGGCAAGCTTAAAGCAATGCATCACCCATTTACCAAGCCTAAGGATGAGGATGCGTTTCTTTTGTCGGAAAAACCTAAAGAAGTATGTGCCGATGCCTATGACATTGTTTTAAACGGGGTTGAGCTCGGTGGCGGAAGCATTAGAATTCATGATGAAAAAATGCAGGCCGATATGTTTAAGGCTCTCGGTCTAAGCGATGAAGAGTGCCAAGAAAAATTCGGATTTTTAATTGAAGCCTTTAAGTATGGAGCACCTCCCCACGGAGGACTTGCATATGGTCTTGATAGACTTGTAATGCTACTTTCCGATCAGCATAGTATCAGGGATGTCATTGCCTTCCCTAAGAATCAAAATGCTCAGTGTATGGTTAGTGAAGCTCCCGGACCGGCTCCTTCTGCACAGCTGGCAGAGCTTGCTTTAGAGGTCGTTGCTACAAAAAATGAGTAGGCTTGGTATTTTAGGAGGGACTTTTGATCCCTTTCATAAGGGGCATGAATCAATTGGTCTACATGCATTGGAAGAGGGGGATTTGGATTACCTGTATCTTCTGCCGGCTAATGTATCTCCATTTAAAATTGGCAAAAAAATGGCTCCGGAAGAGGATAGAATCGCCATGCTGAAGGCTTATTGCCGCAGCAGAGAGGAATTTCAACTATCCACCTTAGAAATCGACACTGATAAGGTGTCATACACCTATGAAACTATGGAGCAGTTGAAAACCTTAAGACCTGATGATGAATTATTTTTTATCATGGGTACAGATTCATTTTTATCCCTTGAAAAATGGTACAAAGGAAAAGAATTGCTGGAAAGTACATCGATTATCGTTGGGAAAAGAAACGGAATTAATGATGATGACCTGGAAAAGCTTGTTCAGCATTATGAGAAAGCCTACAATGCAGATATTTTGATAATGAAAAATTCTATTTTAGAAATTTCATCAACAGAAATTAAGAAAAATATTTCTAAGGGAGAATCCATAGGGCATTTGGTGCCGAAGGTAATTGAAGAATATATTGAAAAATATGGACTATACCGTTAAAAATAATATTGAAAAGTATATAAGGGAAAACTTAAAAGAAAGTCGATTGAAGCATACCTACGGTGTGGCAAAAATAGCAGTTGAGTTATCCGAGCTTTATGGCAGCTCCGTTGAAAAGGCTGAAATTGCAGCACTTTGTCATGACATGTTTAAAAATATTTCAATAGAAGCTGCCAATGAGCTGGTAAAAAAATATGAGCTGAACGAATCTGTTTATTTAGACAACTTAAACCTATCTCATAGCAAATTAGCCGAAATTGCAGCGAGGGAAAGATTTGGGATAGATGACAGGGATATACTGAATGCAATCAGCTACCATACCACAGGAAGATTTGGTATGTCTACATTGGAAAAAATCATTTTTGTAGCTGACGGCATTGAATATGGTAGAAACTATCCGGGAATCGACGAAATTAGAAAAAAAGCTTTTGAAAATCTTGACGAAGCATGCCTAATGCTCCTGGAACATACACGAGATTACTTAGTTTCACAGGGTGTAAGCTGCCATGAAGATTCTTTAAAGGGTATAGAATATTTTAATAAATTATTGAATAGGAGAAATAATGGATAATTTAAAGATGGCATTAAAGGTTGCTAAGTTTTTAGATGATAAGAAAGCTCAGGATGTAATCGTTTTGGATATTGCAAACAAATCATCCTTTGCAGATTATATGGTGTTGGCAAAAGGCGGTTCTATGAGACAGATTGTCGCCCTAGTTGATGGAGCGGAGGATGTATTTGCAGCCGACGGAATTATGCCTAAAAACGTAGAAGGAAAGCAATCCTCAGACTGGATTCTTGTAGATTATGGTGATGTATTAATCAACGTATTTACAAAGGATGCAAGAGATAATTATAAGATTGAAAAGGTGTGGGGAGATTGCCCGACACTTTCATATAAGGAGTAGAGAATGGAAGAAAGATATCAATTTTCCAATATTGAAAGCAAATGGCAAAAATATTGGAAGGAAAACAAAGTTTTTAAGACCACGGAAGATTCAAGTGAAGAAAAATATTATGTGCTGGAAATGTTTCCTTACCCATCAGGTAAGTTACATATGGGGCATGTTAGAAATTACTCTATTGGCGATGTAATAGCCAGAGTAAAGGCAATGCAGGGGTTCAATGTATTGCACCCTATGGGCTTCGACTCTTTTGGTCTGCCGGCAGAAAATGCTGCAATAAAAAACGGAGTTGAACCGAGTAAATGGACTTGGGAAAACATTGCAGAAATGAAGGTTCAGCTGGACAGGTTAGGAATTTCTTATGATTGGGATAGAGAGGTTCAAACCTGCAATCCCGAATACTATAAGTGGATGCAGTGGATTTTTATTCAGATGTATAAAAAAGGCCTTGCATATAAAAAAGAAAATCCTGTTAATTGGTGTCCCAGCTGCCAAACTGTTTTGGCAAATGAGCAGGTCGTTGATGGTGCATGCGAGCGATGTAAGACGATTGTCGGTAAGAAGAACTTATCTCAATGGTATTTCAAAATAACAGACTACGCAGATAGACTGCTCAATAATATTGATACCTTGGAAGGATGGCCTTCTAAAGTTAAAACCATGCAAAAAAATTGGATTGGGAAGTCTGTCGGTGCAGAAATAGATTTTGCCATTGAAGACTTTGACGAAAATCTGAGAGTTTTCACCACCAGGGCAGATACTGTTTTTGGTGTTACATGTATGGTTTTGGCTCCTGAGCATCCATTTGTAAAGGAATTGGTTAAGGGCAGAGAGGAAGAAAAGGCTGTTGATGAGTATATTGAGAAGGTTCAACACCTTACCGATATTGAGAGATCCTCAACGGTAGCTGAAAAAACAGGGGTTTTTACAGGCAGATATTGCATTAATCCACTTACAGGGAAAAAGGTTCCAATTTTCATTTCGGACTATGTATTAATGGGATATGGTACAGGGGCTATTATGGTTGTACCGGCTCATGACCAAAGAGACTTTGAATTTGCCAAAAAATTCAATCTAGAGATAATTCCCGTTGTTCAGCCGGAGGATGAAACCATTGATGTAAATAACTTGAAAGAAAGCTTTACCGCTGAAGGTAAAATGATTAATTCCGGGCAGTTTAACGGACTTGATAACAAAGAGGCTATTAAACAGGTTATCGCTTATATAGAAGATAAGGGCATCGGCAAAAGTACAGTTAATTTCAGACTTAGAGACTGGCTGATTTCCCGGCAGAGATATTGGGGAACTCCAATTCCTATGATTAATTGTCCTAAATGCGGATGGGTGCCTGAAAGTGAAGAAAATCTACCGGTGCTCCTGCCTAAGGATGTTGAATTCACAGGCAAAGGCGAGTCCCCATTGGCAACTTCCGGAACCTTCGGAAAATGCACATGTCCGGTGTGTGGCGGTGAAGCAAGCCGTGAACTTGACACCATGGATACCTTCTTAGATTCTTCATGGTATTTCTTACGCTATTGTGACCCCCATAACACTGAAAAAGCCTTTGATAAGGAAAAGGTTGATTATTGGATGGATGTTGACCAATATATTGGTGGCGTGGAGCATGCCATTTTACATCTTTTATATTCAAGATTTTTCCAGATGGTATTGTCTGATTTAGGATTGGTTACAAAGGAAGAGCCATTTAAGAATTTGCTTACTCAGGGAATGGTTAATAAAGACGGCAAAAAGATGAGCAAATCAATAGGAAACGTAGTTAGCCCTGATGAGATAATCAAAAAATACGGTGCTGATACTGCCAGACTATTTATCTTGTTTGCAGCTCCGCCGGAAAAAGAGTTGGACTGGTCCGATGCGGGAGTGGAGGGAAGCTATAGATTCTTAAACAGAGTTTATAGACTGGTTTATGAGTTCGTAAATAAAGGAATTCCTGAAGGTGATGAATTTAGAACCTCTACAAAGGCAGATAAGGCTTTAAATCTGGTTTTGAACAGTGCTATAAAAAAAGTAACTGAGGATGTGGCCGGAAGATTTAACTTCAATACTGCAATCAGTTCCATAATGGAGCTGGTAAACGAGCTGTATAAATATAAAGAATTGCCGGATGCAGACATGGGATTGATGAAGCACGGTATATTTAATTTGGTTATACTTCTATCACCATTTACACCACACTTGTGTGAAGAACTTTGGGAAAATCTTGGCAATGATATAGATTTAACTGAGGTTTCATGGCCCTCATTTGATGAAAAGGCTTTAATTACAGACGAGGTTGAAATTGTAGTTCAGATAAATGGCAAGATTAAAGAAAAATTATTATTGGAAAATGGATTGTCAAGAGAAGCAATGCAGGAAGCTGTTTTATCAAATAATGCTATCAAAACAATTACCAAGGATTTAACCATTGTCAAGGTTATTGTTGTACCTAATAAACTTGTCAACCTGGTTGTTAAATAAGAAGGTGAATCATGGCATTTAAAAATAATAAAAATAGACGTGCAGAGGAATTTCTAAAGATTATTCCAATTGGAGGCCTTAAGGAAATCGGGAAGAACATGACCCTTTTAGAATACAATGGTCAAATTATAATTGTGGATTGCGGACTTTCTTTTCCTGAAGATGAAATGCTCGGAATAGACATTGTAATTCCGGACTTTGATTATTTGATACAGAATTCGGAAAAAATCAAAGGCCTTATTGTTACTCACGGTCACGAAGACCATATAGGAGCAATTCCTTACTTGCTTAAGGAACTGTCAGTTGAACTTTACGGAACAAAGCTTTCCTTAGGGCTGGTGAGCAATAAACTCAAGGAGCATAAGCTTTCATGTATTGCAAATGTAATTGAAGCAGGGCAAAAATTCTCCATTGGAGACTTTGAAATTGAAGCTGTAAGAGCTACTCATTCCATTGCAGATGCAGTATCCTATTACATAAAGACACCGGCTGCAACAGTGTTCCATACAGGAGATTTTAAAATCGACTTTACGCCAATTGATGGAGATCCTATGGATTTAAGCAGACTTGCCGATATCGGAAGAAAAGGTGTCGACATTATGCTTGCTGACAGCACCAACGCTTTAAGACCGGGATTTACAAAGTCGGAGCAGCTTGTAGGCGAAACTCTTGATGGAATAATCAGAGAAGCTGAAAGCAGAATCATTATTGCTACATTTTCCTCAAATGTTCACAGAGTACAAAAAATCGTTGAGCTTGCAGTAAAATACGGCAGGAAGGTTACTGTCTCCGGAAGAAGCATGGAAAACGTTGTGAGGCTGGCATCGGAGCTCGGATATTTAAACATTCCTGAAGGAGCCTATGTTGATCTTAAAAAGGCAAAAAATATTCCTGATAAAGAGCTTGTTATTATAACTACAGGCAGCCAGGGAGAGCCTATGGCTGCATTGTCAAGAATGGCTAATGATGAGCATCGAAATGTTAAGCTGAAAAAAGGTGATATGGTAATATTTTCATCAACACCGGTTCCCGGCAACGAAAAAACCGTATCAGGAGTAGTTAATACTCTTTATGAAAAAGGCGTTAAAGTTATTTATCATGATATTGCGGATATTCATGTGTCCGGACATGCGTGTCAGGAAGAATTAAAAATTATGCATTCTTTGATAAAACCAAAGATGTTTATGCCGGTTCATGGAGAATATAGACATTTGGTAAAGCATTCTCAAATTGCAGAAGAGCTGGGCATGAAGAATGAAAATATATTCTTCCTTTCCAACGGAGATCAGCTGTCAGTTAACAAAAGAGGCGCAAAAAAGTTTGCAAATGTGGCAAAGGCTGATGATATTTTAGTAGATGGTCTAGGTGTTGGAGATGTAGGCAATGCGGTCTTAAAAGAAAGAAAACAGCTGTCAGAAGCCGGACTTATGGTAATTGCTGTCGGATTTGATCCCGGCACCGGGTATATTTTCCATGGTCCGGAAATAATTACAAAGGGATTTGTTTATGTAAAAGAAAATGAAAAGCTGCTTTCTGAAACTAGAGATAAGGCTCTTGAAATCATAGAAAAAACTTTAATGACGAACCCGCGTGCAGATGTAAATGCTGTAAGCAACGCCTTAAGAGAACAGCTTAGAAGCTTCATCTTCCTTAAGACTAAGCGTAGTCCGATAATAATCCCCGTTTTCATAGATTACGAATAATAAATTTTTCAAAGAAAGAGGTAAGTATGAACGTATATGATCAGGCTCACGGCTTGGCAAAAGCCATTAAAGAGTCAGAAGAATTCAAACAATATCAGCAGAAAAAAGAATTAATCGATAAAAATCCGGAGCTTTCTAAGGTTATCGCTGATTTTCAAAATAAACAATTGGAAATTCAAACAAAGCAGCTGACCGGACAGGAGATTCCCGAAGATGCAAATCAGCAGATACAGAACCTATACCAGATTATCATAAAGGATCCTGTCGCTGCAGAATACCTACAAGCAGAGATGAGGTTTTCAATTATGATGAATGATGTTTATAAGATACTCGGAGAAGTAATGGGTATTGGCAATATTGCATAAATTTGATATAATGTTACGATGAATTAGAACAAAATATTTAAGTGAAAGAGAGATATAAAGATGATAACAGCAGGTGATTTTAGAAAAGGTGTTACTTTTGAAATCAATGGAGAACCACATGTAGTATTAGACTTCCAGCATGTTAAGCCGGGAAAGGGTGCAGCCTTCGTGAGAACTAAGTACAGAAACATCCTTACAGGTGCAACAAGAGAAGAGGCCTTTAACCCGAGTGATAAATTCCCTAAGGCACATATTGAAACTAAGGTAATGCAATACTTGTATAATGATGGAGAGCTATATTACTTCATGGATATGGAATCCTTTGAGCAGATTCCAATTGGCTCCGATAAGGTTGAGGATGCAATTAAATACCTTAGAGAAAATGATGAAGCAACAATTAAGTTCTACAAGAATAATCCGTTCTTAGTTGAAGCACCTAACTTTGTCGACCTTGAAGTTATCGACACCGAGCCCGGTGTTAAAGGTGATACGGCTACGAATGTTACAAAGGCTGCCACTGTTGAAACAGGCGCAATCATTCAGGTTCCGATTTTCATTGAAACCGGAGAGAAGATTCAAATTGACACTAGAAGCGGTGAATATCTGGGAAGATCTAAATAAGTAAATAAACACAAGGGACGTATTATGCGTCCTTTTGTGGCAATTGAGGTGCTATGAAGAAGAAAAACAATAAACTGGTTAAAATTTTTGCAGGTTTGTTAGCTATATGCATTATAGGTGCAGCTTCCGGTTATTTTTGGATTAATTCCTGGGGAGCAGCATATAATGAAAAGGATACAACCACCAAAGTAGTTGAAATACCGACAGGTTCTTCACCCGGTGATATTGGTACAATTTTAGAAAAAGAGGGCATTATTGCCAACGGAACCAAATTTAAATATTTTTCAAAAATTAAAGGTTTTGATAGTAAATTTCTTGCAGGCAACTACAGTGTATCGCCTTCGATGACAATGGAAGAAATTTGTAATATAATCGCTTCAGGCAAAATTTCCAGTTCTACATTTACAATACCTGAGGGATACAATATCAAGCAGATTGGAAAAGCCTTGGAAGATAATGGGTATGTTACTCAAAAAGAATTTCTGGATGCAGCAACAAATGAAACCTTCGAATATGACTTTCTTAAGGATGCTGTAGCCGGGGAAAACCATCTTGAAGGCTATCTATACCCTGATACATATGAAATTCCGTCAGGAGCCAATGCAAAAGATATAATTAAAATTTTCCTGGATAATTTTCAATTGAAATTTAAAAAGGAATTTTATGCTAAGGCTGAAAAAAAGGGCAAAACTATAAATGAGATTATGACAATTGCTTCCATAATAGAAAGAGAAGCAAGAAAAGAAAATGAGAGGAAGACCATTTCCAGTGTGATATATAACAGGCTTGAAGCCGGAATGCCTCTTCAAATGTGTTCTACAATCCAATATCTTTTAGGTAGCCAAAAGGAGATGCTATCCTATGATGACTTGGCAATTGAAAGTCCATATAATACATATAAGAACCAAGGCCTTCCACCGGGACCAATTGGTGCCCCCGGAATTAAAAGCATAGAGGCTGCTTTAAATCCTGAAAAGACGAACTATCTATATTTTGTTGTAAGTCCTAAGCTGGATGGCAGTCATAATTTTTCATCAGACTATGAAAAGTTTGAAAAAGATAAGGAAGCATACAATAAAGCTTATGAAGAGCAATATAACAAATGATAAGGTCATTGACTATATAAATAGCTATTATAAGCCGTTAAATCACCGACTTTTGGAACTTAGGGAAGCCGGTGAAGCTAATAATGTGCCTATTATAATGAGAGAGACTGAAAGTTTCTTGTCCTTTCTTTTGGAAGTAAAGAAACCGAAGAAAATACTGGAAATAGGAACGGCTATCGGCTATTCAGCGGCATTTTTTGCAGTTAAGTGCCCCGATGCTGAGGTTTTAACTATTGAAAAGAAGCCTGAGATGGCTGAAATAGCCATAAAAAATATAGAAAATTTAAATTTAGAAAATAGAATTAGAGTTCTGAAGGGGGATGGCGAAGATATGTTAAAGGATTTTCATGATCCCATGTTTGACTTTATATTCATTGATGCTGCCAAAAGCCATTATGAACGATTTTTTAAGGCTGCATGTAAAGCGGCAGTAGATGAAGCAATTATAGTTTCAGACAATGTGCTTCAGCATGGTATGACGGTATCAAATGAGTATGATGTATATGATAAGCATAGAACCAATATTAGACAGATGAGAGCATTCGTGGATTTCCTGGATACCTACGGAGGAACAACCGGCTTGCTTTCCCAGGGAGATGGACTTGCACTAACGATAGTAAGGAAAAATTAATGAAGAGAGATATAGAACTTTTAGCACCGGCAGGAGACTTGGAAAAGCTCAAGACTGCTATAATATATGGTGCTGATGCTGTGTACTTCGGCGGCGAAATGTTCAGCTTAAGAGCCGGTGCCGGAAATCTTACAGTGGAGGAAATAAAGGAAGGGGTAGATTTCGCTCATTCCTTTGGTAAAAAAGCATATTTAACGGTAAACATATTTGCACATAATGAAGATATCGTACCCTTTATGGACTATCTTGAAAAAATAAAGGATATAGACATAGACGCATTTATAGTGTCCGACCCGGGAATTATGTCGATGATAAAAGATGTAATTCCGGATTGCGAAATTCATCTTAGCACACAGGCTAATATGACAAATTATGTTACAGCAAATTTTTGGTATAAACAGGGAGTTAAACGTCTGGTTCTTGCAAGGGAGTTAACCTTAGGCGAGGTTAAAAAAGTCAGAGATTCAATACCTGAAGATATGGATATTGAAGCCTTCGTTCAGGGTGCGATGTGTATATCATACTCCGGTAGATGTCTTCTCAGTAATTTTATGATAGAAAGAGATGCCAATAGAGGCTGCTGTGCTCATCCTTGCAGATGGAAATACTCCTTAGTGGAAGAAAAACGACCTGGTGAGTATTATCCAATCGAAGAAGACGAACGTGGAACCTATATTCTGAATTCCAGGGATTTATGTATGATTGAACATATTCCCGACATTATAAAATCAGGGATAACATCTTTAAAAATAGAAGGGCGTATGAAAAGCGTCTTCTATGTGGCTACAGTAATTCATGCCTATAGACGTGCTCTTGATGCTTTTTTGTCTGATGAAGATAATTACGAGTTTGACCAAAAATGGATGGACGAGTTATTAAAGGTCAGCCATAGAGAATTTACGACAGGCTTCTACTATGACAAGCCTACAAATAAGGATCAAAATTATCAGACCAGCGCATACACTCGTGAGTACACCTTTGTCGGTGTGGTTAGAGGCTGCCTCGAGGATGGATATGTTTATGTAGAGCAGCGAAATAAAATGTCTTTAGGGGATGAAATTGAGTGTTTTGGACCTGATATGGACTTCAAAGTCTTTAGGCTGGAGGAAATGATGGATTTAGAATCTCTAACACAGCTTGAAACGGCACCACATCCACAACAGAGGTTAAAAATGAAGATCCCATTTGAGGTTAAGTCCAACTACATTTTGCGCAAGAAAAAATAAGGAGAATTAAATGAATTCCGACCAAAGTAGCTTTTATATAATGCTAGGTCTAATAGCCATATTAATAGTATTTTATGGCTTCAATACGGCCTGTGCCATTGCTATGGACAAGGCCAGTAAAAGTAAAATTAAAAATTCAGCTGAAGAAGAGAAGCATAAAAATTTTGAATTAGCATTAGCATTAATGGAAAAACCGTTAAAATATATCTTTCCGTTGAAGTTAATAAATCTTATCATTGTAATAGGCGGTACGGCATATATTTGGGTGATAGGATATATGCCGTATGCCATAACAGGCTTTTTTGTCGCTGTATTAATACTGTTCGGTGAACTTTTTCCGTGGAAGGTAGCTCTTCAGCATAGAGAGGGGATAACCTTGAAATGGGCCAAATATATAAAGCTTATATCTATACTTACACTTCCCGTGTTTCTTCTGGCTAAATTTATTGTAAACATATTTTTAGCGGCATTTAGGCAATCAACAGAAGTCAATGACGGAGCATTTTCTGAAGAAGAAGTTATGTCAATGCTGGATGAGGGTAAGAAAAGTGGCGTTTTAAAAGAAGAAGGCCATAAGATGATAAACAGTATCTTCAACTTTGATGATGAGTTGGCCTATGAAATCATGACACCTAGAACAGATGTATTTGCCATAGACATTGCTGAACCAGTGTCAACATATATAGATAAGCTTATGGAAATGAAGTATTCCAGAATACCTGTCTACGAGGACGACTATGATAATATTATAGGTATACTTCATATAAAGGACTTCTTAATTAAAGCCAGAGAATCCGGATTTGACAAGGTGGACATTAAAGCGATTCTGAGGAAGCCTTATTTTGTACCGGATACGAAGAATATTGATGCGTTATTTCTGGAACTGCAGAAGGGCAAGCAACACATTGCTGTCCTAATTGACGAATACGGCGGATTTTCCGGAATTGTAACTGTAGAGGACATAATTGAAGAAATTGTCGGAGATATTGACGATGAATTCGATGATGAAGCACATGTAATAGAAAAGATTGATGATGCTAATTATACTGTAGATGGAAATGTTTCTCTCAGCGATTTATCCGGCGAAACTAATATTAATCTTACATCTGAAAGCAGTGAAACCATAGGCGGATTTATAATTGACATATTAGGAGAAATTCCTGATGAAAATGCAATTAACAAGCGAGTTGAATACGAGAACTATGTATTTACAATTCTGTCTGTCAAGGATAGAAGAATCGAGAAGGTCTTAGTTCATGTGGAACTTGCAAATCCTGCCGATGAACATCCTGAAGAAAACTAGAGAGGTTTGCAATGACACAAAATGACAAGGAACAAAGCAAAGCTACAGATGGTGATATTGTCGATTGTGTAGTTCGTGCTACAGCTAAAATTAAGGACTTCGCAGCTTTTAGCGGAAATATTACCGATAATATTTCAAAAAATATTTTAGGAATAGAGCCGGCCGGTAAAGGCATAAAAATAGATAGAGACGACGAAGGTATAAAAATAGATCTCTATATTATCGTGAACTTTGGAGCTAAGATTCCTCAGCTAGCTTGGGAAATCCAAAAAAAAGTCAAAAACCAAGTGGAAAAGAAAACCGGCATAAATGTTAAGATAGTTAATATTCATGTTCAAAGTGTAAGCATGTCAGGAGAATGATAAATGGGAGCATATACCAAGATCAAAACAAGAAAAGAAGCCAGAGAAATTATGATGCAGACAATATTTCAAATGGATGCTCAAAAAAGCTTCAATATCAAAGACGAATTTTTGCAGGGTAAGACTGTTGAAAAAGAACATGCCTATTGTAGAAATCTTTTAGAAAACATCAGCACTAATATCACTAAGATAGACCAGCTTATTGATGAGTCAAGCAACGGTTGGTCTATTCCCAGACTGGCAAAAACCGATTTAGCAATCTTAAGGCTTGCAATAACCGAACTCTTATATTTTGATGATATTTCCGGTGCCATAACAATTAACGAAGCTGTGGAATTGGCTAAAAAATATGGTACTGACAGTTCCCCAAAGTTTATAAATGCAGTTCTCGGAACAGCTTATTCCAAGATTAACGAAAAGTGAGAGCTTATTTAGAGCTGAAGCCTTATGAAAAACATTTACATAGGAATTGATACAAGCAATTATAAGACATCTGTAGCCGCCGTTGATGAACAAGGCACAATTATCGCCAATTTTTCAAAGCTGCTTCCGGTGCCTATGGGAGCCCGCGGACTGAGACAGTCTGACGCACTCTATCACCATATCGATACCTTGCCTAAAGCATTGGAGTCAGTTTTTGATGAGCTTAAAAACTGTGATGACGAGTATGACATAAAGGCCGTTTCCGTTTCTACAAGACCCAGGGATATGGAAGGATCTTACATGCCGGTTTTTAAAGGCGGATATCTTGCGGCCAAATCCATTTCAGAGAGCCTGCGTGTCCCTCTATTTGAATTTTCTCACCAAGATGGACACATAATGGCAGGAAGGTTTTTAACCTCCTTAAAAGCTAAAAATCGCTTTATAGGTTTTCATTTTTCAGGGGGTACAACAGAAGCTCTGCTAATTGAGAATGATAAAATACAATTAATTGGCGGAACAAAGGATATTTCCTTCGGCCAGCTAATTGACAGATTAGGAGTAAAACAAGGTCTGGGATTTCCTGCAGGAGCAGAGATGGATATAATTGCACTGAATAATGATAATGTCCGGTCATCGCCTCTTCCCCAAATAAAGGTCAATGGCTTATCTTTTAATATTTCCGGAATAGAAACAAGTGTTTTGAATAATAAAAACAATTATCCTAAGGAGGATATAATTAAATGGACATTTATTGAAATTGCCCATGCAATATGTAATTTAATTGAGAATGCAGGAAAGCTCTACGATGAAAAAGACATCCTTTTGGTAGGAGGTGTTTCATCCAGCTTATTTATAAGAAGCATTATTGAAGAAAAGCTTTCTAAAAAATATAACCTTTATTTCCCTGAACCCATGTTGTGCAGTGACAATGCTATCGGCATTGCAATGCTCGGAAAGGAGCGGTATGGCAAGACAAGCTGTAACTGTAACGGCACTAAATAATTATATCAATAGAGTTTTAAAAAGCGATCCATATCTTTCCAATATTAAAGTAATTGGAGAAATTACCGGTCTAAAGTATCACTCTTCAGGCCATGTGTATTTTTCAATTGTAGACAAAGAAAGCAAAATAAGCTGTTTTTTACCTAAATCCTTAAAGGATTCCATGAGCTTTATTTTAAAAGATGGCATGGAGGTTGTAATATCAGGCTTTATAAATGTCTATGAAAGAGGCGGAACCTATTCGATTTTTGTAAAGGAAATTAAGCCTGAAGGAGAGGGAAGTCTTGCAATGGCCTTTGAAGCTATTAAGCAGAAGCTTGCAGATGAAGGCCTCTTCGCTCCGGAAAAGAAGAAGGAAATACCTAAATTTCCTAAAAATATAGGAATTGTAACTTCTGAAACCGGTGCAGCTATTGAGGATATTCTTAAAACCATAAAAAAGAAAAACGATAAGGTTAATATAGTTCTTTTCCCGGCCTTAGTCCAGGGGCAATATGCTGCAATTGACATAGCGGAGAAAATAGCCATAGCATGTAACTACCAACCCAAATTGGATGTGTTGATAGTTGGCAGAGGCGGGGGTTCTGTTGAGGATTTATGGCCTTTTAACGAAGAAGTTGTTGCTAAAGCTATCTACAATGCTGATGTTCCGATTATTTCCTCTGTAGGGCATGAGATAGATTTTACAATATCGGATCTTGTTGCAGATGTGAGAGCAGCGACACCGACTGCTGCCGCAGAAATTGCAGCCTATGACTCTTTTGCTCTTGCAGAAAATTTAAAAGGCCTTAAGAATACACTTCTCGATAGACTGATTTCCAAGAGTCAATTGGCCGCATCCAAGTTGGAGCTTACATATAAGCTTATAAACATGGAAATTGATAGTAAATTGCAATCTTTAAATCATAGGGTTGAAAAAAGTAGGATTAACCTGGAAGAAAACAACCCTTCAGGTATTTTTAATAAAGGCTATGGTGCTGCTCTTGATAAAAACGGGGGAATAATAGATTCGGTTGCTAAATTAAATTTAAATGATGAAATTATCCTTAAATTGAAGGATGGAAGTGCCAAATGCAAGGTGTTGGAGAAACTCCAAGGAGGTAGAAATAATGACCTTTGAAGAAAACTTGAATATGCTGGAAGAAATCGCGGAAAAGATTAAGGATCCTAAGACCGGCTTAGAAGATTCTATTTCCTGCTATGAAAAAGGAATGGAAAAATATAAGGAATGCGTAGAACTGCTTGATAAAGCAAACCAAAAAATTATGGTTTTTAGGGGGTAATTATGAAAGAAAGCTATCAGGAATATAAGGACATAATAGACGATTTTTTGTTGGATTATATCCCTCAAATCGACAATAAGAGTAATGTTCTTTATGAATCAATAGCATATAGCCTGAAGGCTGGAGGAAAACGCCTGAGACCGGTTCTTTTACTGGCAGCCTGCGAGTTTGCCGGAGGAACAATAAAGGATGCCCTGCCTTATGCCTGTGCCCTTGAGTATATTCATACTTATTCATTAATTCACGATGACTTACCGGCTATGGACGATGATGACTATAGAAGGGGGCTTTTGACAAATCATAAGGTCTTTGGAGATGCCATTGCCATTTTAGCCGGTGATGGGCTTCTTACCACTGCTTTTGAGGTTATGAATAAGGATATGTATCTATATTTTGATAATCTTGAGCAGCTTAAGAAGAGAATAAATGCCTCTTATATAATAGCAAAGAATGCAGGTGTTCAAGGTATGGTAGCCGGTCAGGCTTCTGATATGGAGGTAGAGGCTAAGGACTGCTCGTCTGAAATGATTGAATATATACATCTGAACAAAACAGGGGCTCTCATAGTTGCTGCAGTGAAAGCCGGACTTTATATAGCCAGCTCAGATAATGAAAAAATGCAGGATATGACTGCGTATGCAGAAAATCTGGGGTTGGCATATCAAATTGCTGATGACATTTTAGATGTTAAAGGAAATGCAGAAGAACTGGGAAAAGCAACCGGCGCCGATGCAAATAGACATAAGATTACTTATGTCTCTAAAAATGGTCTTGAGGAATCTGAAGCTAAGCTTAAATACTTTACCGATAACGCTGTTGCAGCTATTGAAAAGTATTATGACAATGCTGAATTTTTCAGAGATTTAGTTTTAGATTTATCAAAGAGAAATAAATAATAGCGGGACAATTGTTAAGATGAAAAAAAATATACTGGAATATAATTTCCCCATGGATTTGAAGGCCATGACCGTCTCTGAAATGGAACTTTTATCCTACGGGATACGAGACTTTCTGTTAGATAATATTTCTAAAACAGGAGGTCATTTGGCACCTAATTTAGGGGTTGTTGAGCTTACTATGGCTATACACAAAGTCTTTGATTCTCCAAAGGATAAGATTATTTGGGATGTCGGACATCAGTCCTATGTACACAAGATTCTTACCGGCAGAGGACGGAACTTCGATACGCTAAGACAGTTTCAAGGAATGAGCGGTTTTCCTAAGCAAAAGGAAAGCGTTCACGACATATTTGATACAGGTCATAGCAGTACCTCGATTTCCATAGCGGCAGGTATGGCTGCTGCACGAGATATAAAAAAAGAAAGCTATGATGTTATTGCTGTAATCGGAGATGGTTCAATGACAGGAGGGCTGGCCTTTGAGGCACTGAATAATCTAGGGGCTTCAGGATCTAAGGCCATAGTGATTTTAAATGACAACGGAATGTCAATTTCCCCTAATATAGGCGGTTTATCACAGCACTTAGGGAAGTTGAGACTGTCAAAGCCATACTTAAACACAAAAAGAATCTTAAAAGGCGTATCCAATGTGCCTTTATTAGGCGACAAGCTCTATTCCGGAATGAGGGGGTTTAAGGAACACCTTAAATATGCATTAATCTCAGGGGGAGTTATATTTGAAGAGCTTGGATTTACTTATTTAGGCCCTGTAGACGGACATAACTTGGAAGATTTGTTAGAAATTTTTCAATCCGCAAAACGAATCAATGGTCCGGTTTTTATACATGTTATGACTAAAAAAGGCAAGGGGTACATAAATGCTGAAAAGGAGCCAAACAAATTTCATGGAATCGGCCCCTTTGATAAAGAAAGCGGCGCCACTGTAGCCTCATCCGGTATTTCCTACTCTAAGGTTGCAGGAGATGCAGTCCTGGAAATGGCAAAAGAACATTCCGATATAGTGACAATTTCTGCTGCCATGTGCGATGCCACCGGTTTAGGACCATTTTCAAAAGAGCTGCCAAAGCGATTTTTTGATGTAGGTATAGCAGAAAGTCACGGCGTTACTTTTGCCGCCGGCCTTGCCAACGGGGGCATGAAACCATTTGTTTTTATATATTCTACATTTTTGCAACGTGCCTTTGATCAAATAATAGAGGACGTCTGTCTTATGAACCTCTCTGTAGTATTTGCCATTGACAGGGCAGGTGTGGTAGGTGCTGATGGTGAAACTCACCACGGGCTTTATGATTTAGCATATTTATCAACTATGCCCAATATGACAATATTGTCTCCTTCTGATGGAAATCAGCTAAAAAACGCACTAAGGCATGCCTATGAGATAAATGGTCCCGTTGCAATTAGATATCCGAGAGGAACCTGCTCTTTCCAATCGGAATATGCCGACGCCGGCTTCGACAACAAGAGAATTGCCTATGGTAGCGATGTTGAAATTATTCCTCTGGGACCGGCCCTTAACAAGGCTTTAGAGGTAAAAGCTTTACTGGAGGAAAAGGGAAAATCTGTTGGTATTTTGTCTATGCAGAAAATGAAGCCTCTTGATACATCCTTGATTAATTCTGAAGCTAAACTTCTTGTAACTATTGAAGATGCGACAATTTCTAACGGCTTCGGGGAAAACCTGGTTTTCAAAATCAGAAGTAATAAGAGGATTATTAACTTTGCCTGGCCTGATGAATTTATATCTCATGGAGACATAAAAAGTCTGGAGCAGAGATATGGTTTGGATTCTGCTACAATTGCAGAAAGGATATGTGATAACCTTGAAAAATAGACTTGACATAATATTGGTAGAAAAAGGCTTATTCACTTCAAGAGAAAGAGCTAAGGCGGCAATAATGGCAGGAACTGTATTTGTTGACGGTCAAAAAGAAGATAAGCCCGGTACTCAAGTAAGCTCGAACCAAGACTTTTTTGTAAAAGAAAATCCCTGTCCTTATGTTAGTAGAGGAGGGCTTAAACTGGAAAAGTCAATTAAAGAATGGTCTCTGGATTTAAGGGGAAAAATTGCCATGGATATTGGAGCCTCAACCGGGGGATTTACCGATTGTATGCTTATAAATGGAGCTTCCAAGGTTTATGCCGTTGATGTAGGATATGGTCAGCTTGATTGGAAACTTCGAAACGATTCAAGAGTATGTAATATGGAAAAGTGCAATATCAGGTACCTGAATTTAGATGATATTGCCGAGCCGATTGATTTTGTAAGTATTGATGTTTCTTTTATTTCTTTAAAGCACGTATTCCCGGTTGTGAGCAAGCTTCTATCTGAGGATGGAATGGCTGTAGCTCTTGTAAAGCCTCAGTTTGAAGCCGGAAGAGAGCAGGTTGGTAAAAAAGGAATTGTCAGAGATAAGGCTGTTCATAAAGAAGTAATTGAGAAGGTTATAGAGTATGCACTTGAGAATGATCTACATCCGGTTGGCCTTACATTTTCTCCGGTTACCGGAGCAAAAGGCAACATAGAATTTCTTTTGTGTGTAGCAAAAAAAGAATATTTGAGTTATAATAGTGAGTGTATTGATAAGGTCGTTGAAGACTCTCATGGAGAGTTGAAATAATTTTTATTTTTTAGGACAAGGAGATATAAAATGAAATTATCCGAAAAAGTAGGTGCAATGCAATTTTCACCAATTAGAAAGTTTAACCCAATTGCTCAGAAGGCTAAGGATGCAGGAAAGAAAGTTTATCACTTAAACATCGGTCAGCCTGATGTTGAAACTCCTGATGTATTCATGGATGCAATCAGAACTTATGAAAACAAAGTAATTGCATACGCAGAATCAGGTGGATTGCCAATTTTACAGGAATCTGTAATCGATTACTTCAAGCAGTATGACATTAACTTCGAAAAGAAGGACATCATTGTAACTGCCGGCGGTTCAGAAGCTTTAACAATGACTTTTATCTCTCTTTTGAATCCTGGAGATGAAGTTCTTATTGCAGAACCTTTCTATACAAACTATCATACCTTTGCAACTACTGCCGGTGGTAAAGTTGTTCCTATTACAACTAAGGCGGAAGAAGGCTATCACTATGCTAAGAGAGAACAAATTGAAGCGAAGATTACAGACAGAACTAAGGCTATTGTTTGTATCACTCCGGGCAATCCTACGGGAACAGTTTTGACTCTTGATGAAATGAAGCTTATCGGTGAAATCGCAAAAGAGCATGACCTTTGGATAATTGCAGACGAGGTATATAGAGAATTTGCATATGACGATCGCAAGGTTACTTCATTCGCTATGCTTCCTGAATATGCCGATAGAGTAATTGTCATTGACTCGGTTTCAAAGAGATTCTCTGCTTGTGGAGCCAGAATCGGTCTTCTTATTTCTAAGAATGAAGAATTTATGTCAAATGTTATGAAGGTTGCACAGGGAAGACTTTGTGTTTCAACGGTCGACCAGGTGGGTGCTGCTGCATTGTTTAAGCTTCCAATGTCATACTATGACGAGGTTAAGGCTGAATACTGCGGCAGAAGAGATGTTGTGTATGAGGAATTGATGAAGATTCCGGGTGTTGTTTGCCAGAAGCCGGGCGGTGCATTCTATATGACTGCAAAACTTCCTGTTGACAATGTGGAAGACTTCTTGATCTTCTTGTTGAGTGAATTTGATGACAATGGTGAAACCGTTATGTTCGCACCTGCAGAAGGCTTCTATGCTACTCCGGGCCTGGGAAAAGATGAAATGAGAATAGCATATGTTCTAAACCAGGCAGATATGAGAAGAGGCGTTGAGCTTATTAGACTTGGTATTGAAGCATATAACAAAAGATAAAAAGGAGATATACATTTTATGAAATTATCCCCAATGATGGAGCAATACAATGAAATAAAGAAAGAATACAGTGATTGCATTCTTTTCTTTAGGCTGGGCGATTTTTATGAAATGTTTTTCCAAGATGCACTTACTGCATCAAAGGCTTTAGAGCTTACCCTAACAGGTAGAAATTGTGGATTAGAGGAAAAGGCACCCATGTGTGGAGTGCCTTTTCATTCTGCCGATAATTATATAGCACGCTTGGTTGAAAAGGGGTTTAAGGTTGCAATCTGCGAACAGGTTGAAGACCCTGCTGTAGCCAAGGGAATTGTAAAAAGAGAAGTGATAAAGGTTATTACTCCGGGTACGGTAACATCAGAAGCCATGCTTAGAGATGATGAAAATAACTATTTGGCTTCTCTTTATTATGATGGAAGAGTTATGGCTTTATCCTATGCTGATATTTCCACAGGAGAGCTTGCCGTAACAGAAGAAGCCGTATATGAAAATATCATATATGATTTTATCAGTGAATTGATAAAAATCGGGGCCAAAGAAATTATTGCAAATAAATTATTTCAAGAAGAATTTGAAGAGAATAATTTGCTAAAGGGTGCTGATTTAAGAATAGAATATAAGGATGATATTTATTTCAATTATGAGAGCGGTATAAATACTGTTAAGAGTCAATTTAATATAAGGACTCTCAGTTCAATAGGTTTAGATAACGCAAATGGTGCAGTCTCCTCACTGGGAGGACTTCTTTCTTATCTTATTGAAACTCAAAAAACAGCATTAAAGCAGCTCATTAAATGCAATACATATAAAATGGGAAAACACATGTCTCTTGATCGGACCACTTTGAGAAATTTAGAGATTACGGAGACATTATTTGATAAAAATGTTAAAGGCTCATTACTGGGAATTCTAAATAAAACCCATACGGCCATGGGATCCAGAATGCTTAGAAAATGGCTTAGCCGGCCTTTAAACAATTGTGCAGAAATTAATCTGCGATTAGATTTTATAGAGGAGCTATATAATAATCCTCTGCTTTTAAATGATATTAGAGAAGCTCTAAAGGGAATATATGATTTTCAAAGACTGACGGGAAGAATTGCATCCGGAAATGCCAATGGCAGGGATTTACTTGCATTGAAGGCTTCAGTGGAACATATTCCCAATATAAAGGATTTGCTCTCAGAATGTAATTCCTCACTTTCAGAAAAAATTAATCAAAAAATGGATTCCTTGGAATATATATATGAGATTATTGATGCTTCCATTTCCAATGAACCGCCATTTACCTTAAAAGACGGCGGTATCATCAAGGATGGATACTCTCTGGATTTGGACGGTCTCAAAAATTCCATAAAGGATGGCAAGGAATGGATATCTTCCCTTGAAGAAATTGAAAGAGAAAGAACGGGAATAAAAACTCTAAAAGTGGGATATAACAAAGTCTTCGGATATTTCATCGAAGTTACGAAGGCAAATTCCGATAATGTTCCTGAGGACTACATAAGAAAGCAAACTCTTGTTAACAACGAAAGATATATTACCCCTAAGATGAAGGAAATAGAGAATATTGTTCTAAATGGAGAAGCTAAGATAAACCGGCTCGAATACGAATTGTTTTGTCACATAAGAGAGCAGCTGGCTGAATATATTGAAGAGCTTCAGCGAACATCAGAGATGATTGCTAATTTAGATGCATTATGCTCTTTTGCTCATGTAAGCCTTGCTCTGGGTTATGTCAGACCCGTTGTGGATGATGGAAATGTACTGGAAATAGAAGATGGAAGACATCCTGTAATAGAGCAAACTATTAACGATGGGATTTTCGTATCAAATGATACTTATCTTGATTCTGAGAAAGCGTCAATGGCAATTATAACCGGTCCTAATATGGCCGGTAAATCCACATATATGAGACAAACGGCACTTATAGTCTTAATGGCTCAGAGTGGTTGTTTTGTCCCTTGTGCATCTGCTCATATCGGGGTAGTGGATAGAATATTCACCAGAATAGGAGCTTCGGATAACCTTGCTTCCGGCCAGTCTACATTTTTTGTGGAAATGAGCGAGCTCGCATATATACTTAATTGTGCTACAGAAAAAAGCTTAATTATCTTGGATGAAATTGGCCGTGGCACAAGTACATATGATGGCATGTCAATAGCCTTTGCCACAGCTGATTATCTTTGCAACGAGCATAGGCATATCAGAACCATGTTTGCTACACATTATCATGAGCTTACAGTGCTTGAGGGGAAAGTTTCGGGAGTTATCAACCTAAATGTTGATGTTTTAGAAGAGGATGGGAACATTGTTTTTCTTCACAAAATAGTACCGGGCTCAGCCAGCAAAAGCTATGGAATACATGTTGCAAAGTTAGCAGGTGTTCCCGAAACCCTATTAAGAGAAGCTCAACTGCGTCTTGAGCATCTGGAGTCGGATAACAAGAGTCATGAGAGTCGGTGGTATAATCCGGACGACGGTCATGATAAGATCGAAGAACAGCTTAGCTTGTTTAACATGGATAGCCCGGTAGTTGATAAACTTAAGGAAATAAATTTAATGGAGCTAACCCCTTCAAGGGCTATCGGTTTAATTGAGGAACTTAAGGAGTTGCTATGATAAGAATACTTGAAAAGTCTGTAGCTGACAAAATAGCGGCAGGCGAAGTGATCGAAAATCCCGGGTCAATAGTGAAGGAATTAGTCGAAAACTCCATAGATTCAGGAGCAACATCTATTGTTGTTGAAATAAAAAAGGGTGGTAAGGCTTATATACGAGTCACAGATAACGGAATCGGAATAGAAAAGGATGAAATCTTACTAGCCTTTCTTAGGCATGCCACGAGTAAAATTTCTGATATAAAGGATTTGAACAGCATTGCTACCTTAGGTTTCAGAGGTGAAGCCCTTGCCAGCATTTGCGCAGTTACACGCCTTGAAATTTTTAGTAAAACAGCTGCTGCTAAAACTGGAACCAGGGTTGTAATAGATGGCGGTCAGGTTATTGATAAGGTATCCACAGGTTGTCCGGAGGGCACCACTATTATAGTTAGAGATTTATTCTTTAATACCCCGGCAAGATTGAAATTTTTGAAAACTGATTCTTCCGAAACAGCTAAAATAAGTGATTTTATATCAAAAATTGCCATTGGCTTTCCAAATATAAGCTTTAGATTTATGAATAATGGTCAGCTAATCTTTTCTACCGATGGAAAGGGGAATAGAAATACCGCCATTGCCAACGTATATGGTCATGGAGACTTTGATAATTTAATAGAAGTTGCCGGAGAGAATGATGAGGCAAAAGTGTGGGCATTTATTTCCAAGCCTACAGTTTCCAGACCTTCAAGGAGAAATCAAATTTACTTTGTTAACGGAAGATCCATTGAAAGCAGGGTTATTGACAAAGCAGTTGATATCGCTTACAAAGAGCGTTTATTTGAAGGGAGATTTCCAATCGCCTTTGTTTTCCTGCAGGTTAATCCTGCCTTACTTGATGTAAACATACATCCTAATAAGAAGCTGATTAAGTTTGACGATGATGATAAAATTATTGAATTAGTATCAAGCACCTTGCTCAAAGGGGTGATGTCATCAGAAAGTCTCCCAAAGCTGTCGGAAATTTTTGAGCATAGCAGGGAGCATAATATAGTTGAAGTGGAAACTGCAAAAGATGCTTTAAGCTATAATATTGACACATTAAATGCATCAAAAAATACAAACCCCAGTGCTCAGGTTGTGGAAGAAACTGTTACCTCTTTTATTTCGGAAAGTCAAGTTGATATAAAAGAATTATTGCAAACTAAATCCCGCCCGGAGCCTAATAATAGTACGAAACCGGATAGAAACGGCAATTCCGATATAAACGATTTTATTGCCGCACCGGTTAATATCCCTTTTAAGATTGAAAATTTAACCATTACAGGCTCCATCTTCAATTCATATATTACAGCCGTTGATGATGAAAATTTTTATTTAATAGATCAGCATGCTGCTCACGAAAGGGTTTTCTACGAAGAATT
The DNA here is from genome assembly GCA_900112915.1 of Peptostreptococcaceae bacterium pGA-8. Lineage (GTDB taxonomy): Bacteria > Bacillota > Clostridia > Peptostreptococcales > Anaerovoracaceae > S5-A14a. The sequence continues at coordinate 128,852 of FONK01000002.1, forward strand.
TGTAGGTGGTTATCTCAGGGATAATGTTCCGGCACAAAAGCTTTTAATTCCCATTGTTTTAAATCTAACTCCTGAAATGGATGCGAGCATTGACATTTGGGAATCCAAATTAAATGACATGGGTTTTATTCTAGAAGAATTTGGACCTAGAACCTATAGAATAACAGAGATTCCGGATTTTATGGAGCTGGACGAGGCTGAAAGCTTTGCAATATCATTTATAGAGAATTTTGACAGTAAATTAGATTACAATAATACTGTAATCATAAACAAGCTGATTACTCGTTCCTGCAAAAGTGCTGTAAAAGCTCATGACAAATTGTCATCGGAAGAAATGGCGGGTCTTTTGCAAGATTTAGCTAAGTGCAGAAATCCTTTTTCATGCCCCCATGGAAGACCGATTTTCGTAAAATTCACACCTTATGATTTAGCGAAAATGTTCAAACGTGCGTAAATATATTTAAGAAAGCTAAGTAAAACACTAATATGTCAAATAGAACTATTGTAGTAATTGCAGGCCCTACAGCCGTTGGAAAAACTGAATATGCCATTGAAATTGCGAAAAGAATTAATGGCGAGATCATATCCTGTGACTCTATGCAACTGTATAAATACATGGATATAGGCTCTGCTAAGCCTACAAAAGAACAAATGGCTGAGGTTAAACACTATTTAATTGATATGATCGATCCCGGTGAAGAGTTTTCCGTGGCTATGTATCAAAAATTAGCAAAAGAGGCAATTGAAGAAGTTTTTTCCGGAGGAAAAGTTCCAATTATTGCCGGCGGCACAGGTTTATATTTAAATTCTCTGATATTCGATATGGATTTTTCGGCTCCACCCGGTGATGGTCCATTTAACCAATTTCGACAGGAATTATATGATTTAGCGGAGGCTGAAGGAAATGAAGCCTTGTATGATAAGCTGAAGGCTCTGGATGCAGAAAAAGCCAAGGAAATCCACCCCAATAATGTAAAAAAAATTGTTAGAGCAATTGAGGCGTTAAAATTGGGATCAGCAGTTAAACCGCTATCTTCTCTAGAAACAAAAACTTCGGATTACGATGTGATTTTAATTTGTCTTACACGAGATAGGGAAGAGCTTTATAATAGAATAAATCGCAGAGTTGATATTTTAGTAGATTTAGGGCTTGTATCTGAGGTCAATGCTTTGAAAAGCCAAAATTTATGCTCTGACAATATTTCAATGAAGGGCATAGGCTATAAGGAAATACTGGCATATTTAGAAGGAGAATATACTCTTGAGCGCGCTATTGAGCTTATAAAAAGAAATACCAGAAGGTTTGCCAAAAGGCAGCTTACCTGGTTTAGACGCTATGATGATATGCAATGGTTTAATTTAAGCAACTATAAAGATGAAAACACTGCCCTGGAAGAGGTATTACAATGGCTATTTCAAAAACTCCAAAAGAAATAAAGGTTCATAACAAAAATGACAAGCCTGATAATATTGTCAAGAAGGAAGCTGAAATTCTTAATAAATGTGAAGCTATTGAGAGTGAGCTTCCTAAATTTTTAAGGGGATTCTTTATTTACCTTCGTGGAAATGTTTTGCCTATGACAAGGTATGCTTATTTAAATGATTTAAAATTCTTTTTCAATTACTTAATATCTGAAACGGATACAACCGATGCGAAACATTCTAAGGATATAAGCCTTTCTGAGCTTTCTAGATTAAAGGCTGTAGATATTAATATTTTTCTGGACTATTGCAGAAAATATAAGGTTGAAACTGATGATTCCATTACTTATTATGAAAACAGCAACAAGACGTTAGCAAGAAAAAAATCATCTATTTCCGTAATGTTTAAACAGCTATATCGTGACGAGCTTTTAGAAAAAAATATTACCGACGGTTTTGATCCGATACGTGTTCCAAAGGCAGGAGAAAGAGAGATCAAAGCCTTACAGGACAACGAAGTAATGATACTTTTAGATGCCGTATCCAACGGAACCGGCATGACCAAGCATCAAATAAGCTATTGGGAAAAAACAAAAAAGCGTGATAAAGCAATTTTGATTATTTTCCTTACCTACGGTCTTAGATTGTCAGAGCTGCAACAGCTTAATATTTCATCTTTTAATTTTACAAGAGAAGAATTTAAAATTTATCGAAAAAGAGGAAAGGAAAGCAGCATGCCGTTAAATAACTCTGTCAGCAAGGTCTTAACAGATTATTTAAATAACGAAAGGCCTAAAGAAGAGTCTCTTGCAGATGAAGAAAAGGATGCACTTTTCTTATCTTTGCAAGGAAAAAGAATGACAGAGCGACAGATTCGCGAGCTTGTTAAGAAATACACGGCAATTGCTATGAAAACAACTCAGAAGGCCGGATATAGCCCTCATAAGCTGAGAGCAACGGCGGCAACCAGCTTAATAGGAAGGGGAAATTCCATATTTGATGTTCAGGCTCTTTTGGACCACGAACAGGTGACTACAACTCAGCTTTATGCCGCTCATAAGGCTAATGTTAAACGTGACCTTGTAAAAAATATGGAATGGGAAGAAGAGCGAACTGAAGAGTAAAAGCGAACTGAAGAATAAAAGGAGAATATGTAATCCTAATGGATAAAAAAGAGATTTTATTAAATAGATATAATATTGATCCCAGAGCTATCGATGCTGTATATTCTGCAGAAAATCAATTAAATAGCCAATTTGCTGAATATGATGCCATTGCTGAAATTAATCAATTGAAGGTTCTCGGAGCCATGCAGGAGCACCGACTTTCCGACATGCATTTTAACTGGAATACCGGTTACGGCTATGATGACTCGGGTCGTGAAATAACTGAAAAAATCTTTGCGACCGCTTTTGGAGGAGAAGCTTCTCTTGTACGAACAGGATTTGTAAATGGTACACACGCCCTTGCCACATGTCTTGCGGGTATCCTTAGGCCTAAGGATCATCTTATATATTGCACAGGTAAGCCCTATGATACTCTAGAGGAGGTAATAGGAACCAGAGGGGCGGGGATGGGTTCTCTTATGGAATTCGGTATTACCTACGACCAAGTGGAACTAACTGAAAATGCTCAATTCGATTTTGAAAAAATTAAAGAAAAAATCAAGGCTGAGACTAAAGTTGTCGGAATTCAACGAGCTACAGGCTATGGATTCAGACCATCGATTTCAATGAAACAAATTGCTGAATTCGTCAAATTTATCAAAGCTATATCGAAAGACATTATAGTATTTGTAGACAATTGCTATGGCGAGTTTCTAGACACAAAAGAGCCGTTAGAGGTAGGTTGCGATGTAATGGCCGGTTCTCTAATTAAGAATCCCTGTGGTGGCTTAGCCCTTTCCGGAGGCTATGTGTGCGGGCGAAAGGATATAGTGGATATGGTTTCCTACAGATTAACTTGTCCGGGAATTGGTGATGAATGCGGTCTTACCTATGGACAGACTCGAAATATACTTCAAGGGCTTTTTATAGCTCCAAAGGTTGCGGTAAATGCAATAAAAGGTGCTGCACTCTGTGGCTTGGTCTATGAAAAAATGGGATTTGATGTATGCCCTAAAACAGGAGAACTTAGAAGTGATATAATTCAAGCAATTACTCTAGGTTCAAGAGAAAGACTGATTTCATTCTGCAAGGGAGTACAGAATGCTGCCCCCGTTGACTCCTTTGTCAGCCCCGAGCCTTGGCCTATGCCGGGATATGATTGTAATGTGGTTATGGCAGCCGGAGCCTTTGTACAGGGATCTTCTATAGAATTAAGTGCAGACGGCCCGGCTAGAGAACCCTTTAATGTATATTTCCAAGGCGGTCTTACATACGAGCATTCAAAATTCGGTGTACTAAAATCTCTGGATCAACTATATAAGGACGGATTATTATAATAGATGAATAATAAAATAAAGAAAGAAAAAATAAAAACGATTGTATCAATTTTGGAATTGAGCCTTTTAGCTTTAATTGTAATTGGAATCCCAATATATATCTGGTTTTTTCACCAGGACTTCTTATCCAAATTCACTTCCCTTGAGGATATTACAGCTTATTTAAATTTGCATAAGGGAAAAAGCATCATTATATATATAGGTGTGCAGATTTTACAAATTATTATAAGTATAATCCCAGGTCAGGTTTTTCAATTTGCTGCAGGCTACGTTTTCGGATTCTGGCAAGGCTTAATATACTCCATAATTGGAGCCGGCCTTGGAACTGCTATATCATATTATATTGCAAAACTTCTTGGACATAATGCGGTCATCACGTTACTGGGGGAGGATAAGATTGGCGATCTTGTAGAAAAATTAAACAGTAGGATGGCATACAATATTGTGTTCATTTTATATCTTGTCCCAGGAATTCCCAAAGATGTTGTTAGCTATGCAGCTGGAATTTCAAAGATGAGATTTAAAACTTTTTTTCCAATTTCAATTTTAGGCAGAATACCGGCAATGGCAGGGAGCCTTCTAATAGGAAGCTTGTACTACCATAAACACTATACACCGATGATTATTATAGCGATCATTTCTGTCATTCTTTTTTGTCTAGGAATTGTCTTTAGACACAAGCTGTCTCAGCTTATAGATAAATTCTATTCTAAAATTTCTTAAAAAAATAAACATTTGTTCTATTTTCTATTGACAAAGAACATATATTCTGTTATTATCTAATTATCTTAAGAACATATGTTTGAAAGGGTAAGGGGATAGAAATATGAATAGAACATTTAAGTTAAAATATAGAATTAAATCAAAGGTTAGATTTACAGTGTTTTTGGTGGCTGTAATATTGCTTAGCTATGCAATTATCAGTGGAGCTTTTTCCATTAATGCAGCCAATGGTGATTCCATAGAGCAATATAAACATGTGAATATATCTGCCGGTGATACACTTTGGTCAATAAGTCAGGAATATGCACCTAATGATATGGATCTTAGAGAATATGTTGCCGTGATTAATCATATTAATAATCTGGATGGCAAAGCGCTAAGACCCGGACAGACCATTTTAGTACCAATTTACTAATTATCACGAAAATAGGATTTAAAGCGTTTTTATTAAATAAATTGAAGGATAGAAGTATTGACCTATATAAATAAAATCGCTTAAAAGGCAAAATAGAGCTTCACTAAAAATCCCATATACAAAGAAAAACCTCCATAATAGCTAATCTAAAGGATTTGCCAAAATGGAGGCTTTTTTCATTTTTTATTATAAGGGATTTATAAACTATTCCGAAAATTATGATTTTAGGAATAGTTATATCTACATCCTTCTTTTGCTTTATCTTTTATTATGGTTCACTTCTGTTACAGATATTTCCGGTCTAACTGAACCTATTAATTCAATTACATCTCTAGTGTCATTTTTAGATAATATAAATCGTCTATTAATAACTCCCTTATTAAAATGCATTTCTACATTTGGAGCAGATTTTAATTTGTCTGTATGTACGGCCAGTATAACATCCCATTCCCACATATTGTGAAAGTGCTGTCCTAAAACTGTATACACAATATCTACTCCAATATCAGATACCACCTGTTTTCTTGATGAAAACGTTGCCAGTATTAATATCATGCCAAATGGTAAGTAAAACCAGTTTCCATTTGTGTAAGTATCCCAAATTGCGTACATGGATAATAAAATCACCGCTATCTTGACCCATGGTTTTCTTTCCGGCAATATTCCATAGTATTCCATCGTTTCACCTCAAACAAATTGTTAAATTTTATACAATCCTTCGAATTGCATTTATTTTTGAATTATAAGCTCTTATATATACCGGCCCTTCTTCTTTCAGCAAGAGCTTCCATAGCAATCTTGTGGGCTTCCTCCGGTGCTCCGGCAGGACCTCTACCCTTCTTAAGTCTTCCAAACATATTTGTTCTTGAACCGTCAGCATATAAAATGTTTCCGCCATAGCTTGCAGTTACAATTGCAAATACCGGATTTATCAAATTCATAAAGCAGAATGGTATGTAGGATAATGTAGGCACACCCAGTACTGCAGAATGATATGAACCACAGGATGACCAAGGAACAAGCGGTGACCAAAGGGTTCCACCATCCTCTAATGTTCTTGATAGCATGTTTCTTCCAAGACCCATTTCATCAAAATTTTCTTTATACATTGATGATGGAATGATCAGACCTAAGTACTGGTCACACATTGTTGTAATACAGAATATGGAAGTTAAAATTGTAACAACTATTAGCTGGAATGGATTTTTTACTTTATGAATCAATCCACCTAGAATTGATTCTATTGCCCCTATTTTTTGCAATATACCGCCAAAGGCTACAGCTACAATTACCAGGTTATTAGTCCAGAGCATACTGTTCATTCCGCCTCTGTTTACAAGCTTTGTGAATAATACATTTTTAGACTCGGCAGAGTATCCATAGTGAAGCATGCCGATGCAATCAGATATTCCGGCACCCTGGAATATTACGGCAAACACGCAACCTACCAATGACAATAAAACTATGGATGGTATAGCCGGCATCTTAATAACCGCCACAATTATAATCATCAAAATTGGAATCAGCAGAATTGGGCTCATGTAATTATAATGACCTGTAATTGATGCAGATAATTCATTAGCAAGAGTAGGATCATACTTGTCCACGCTTGAGAATGAGAAAAATGCATAAATTATAACAGCCATTACTAAACTTGGGAACGTTGTAGTAATCATAGCTGCTACGTGATCAAACAAGCCCGTTTGAGCTGAACCTGCAGCAAGATTTGTTGAGTCGGATAATGGAGAAAATTTATCTCCACAACAAGCTCCTGATAAAATCGCACCTGCAATAAGAGCAGGATTTAAACCCATGGTTGTACCGATAGCCATAAAAGCTATTCCCAATGTAGCTGAAACGGTCCAGGCTGATCCTAAAGCTATCCCTACAATTGCACACATTACAGTTACAAATGGAAGGAAAATTCCCGGTGATAGCAGCTTTAAGCCATAATATACTACAGATGGAATAGTTCCACAGGCGGTAAATGATCCAATCAAGCAGCCTACTAATAAAATAATAATAATAGCTTCCAAGGACTGATTAACAGCCTCAAGTCCTGCCGCCAACATATCTTTATAACTATATCCGCAGAATTTACCGATAATCATTGCTACTGCACAGGATAAAGTCACAGGAATATGTGGATCCCTTTCCCAACCAAACACGTAGTTAGAAATCATCACTACTAAAAGAAACACAATTGGAATAAGTGCTTCAATTTTGTTTGGTAATCTTTGAGTTATACCTTTTTCACTCATTTCACACCTCCGAATGTAATATTATAAAATTTAAACATATTGTAATATTTTATTCGTCAATAAAGTGTCAATGAATTCACAAAATATAATTTTTTTAGGAAATTTATTAATAGTATGACTATTTATAAGAATATTTTTCAAATTCTATAAGTGCGTTTACTTCCTCCGCCCAGGAATATTGAGCCATATATTCTCCATTATATAGCTTGCTACCCTCTTCTTTGTTCCTCAGCCACTTAAAATAGTCACAATCTATACAATCCAGCTTTGCAATTCCCAAACGCCCTCTTTCGCTGTAAATAATATCACCGCAACCCAGCTCGTTTAGAGAGTCGTACAAGTCCTTTTTTAGCATTCTATAGTATGAATCGTGCCCTTCATCCTCCCAAAGTGTTGCCATTATTTCTTTTGAAGTGCAGCGAGAGCCTCTTCTGTGAATTAAATAGGCCATTAACTCTTTTGTTTTATCGAACTTAAACCTTATAGGTACATTGTCTATTAATACATCGAAGTTGCCGAAGCATATTATCTTAATCCTGTGCTTTTTCCCATCAGTCCCGGAATTCTCAGTACTGTAACGCAAATTTTCAATTGCATGACCCACCTGAATCGAGGTCGCCGGCTTCATTAAATAGTCACTTGCGTCAAGCTCAAAGGCGTTGGCCATATAGTCTGCATAGCCTGTTACAAATACAAAATTGCTTTTAGGGTATTTTTTCTTAAGCTCTGTTGCAAATTCCACTCCGTTGATTCCGGGCATTTGAATATCAATAAAATACACGTCAAAATGCTCTTTTTCATCTAATTTTAATGCCTGTAGCGGATTATTTATTACCATAACATCAGCATCTTCATCATTTTCTTTAATTAATTCAGCTAAATAATTTGCAGCAATTATCTCATCGTCCAATACTATGTATCTCACGTCTATCTCCTACAAGTTCTTTTATGGCAGCCTTCTTTCCTGGGATTATTATAGTAACCTTGGTACCAACTCCAACCAAGCTGCTTATTTCCATTTCCGTTTTCAAGGTGTTTTTCAGCCTTTCATTGGCATTGAAAATTCCAATATGAGGTTTACCGTCACTGTAAATATCACTCGTATCAAAGCCCTCTCCGTTGTCGGCAATAACTATAATTCTATCATTTCCACTTTTTCGAGTTTCAATTCTAATAGTTCCACCTTCAATACGCTTACAGATTCCATGCTTAACTGCATTTTCAACAATTGGCTGTAAGGTTAAAACAGGTACTTCAAAATCAGTTGCCTCAATATGATACTCTACATTTAATCTATCGCCGAATCTCAGCTTTTCAATTTCCAAATAGATTTTTATATGTTCCAGCTCTTGTTCAAAAGGATGAGTATCCGCCTTCCCCATACTATACATGTTTTCTCGTAAATATTTAGAAAATTTTACTGTAGTCTCTTCTGCTAATTTGGGGTTTATCCGACACAAAGCAGTAATGGTATTTAAGGTATTATACAAAAAATGAGGCTGAATTTGGGAAAGCATCATAGACAACCTTTGCTCTCGTAATTTAATGTCTTTTTCCTCATTAACCTGCTGAGAAATGTATACATGAATTATAAGATAATACAACAAAAAAGCCACTGCATAGGTTTTTAACATAATGCCGGGCCGTATCCCGAAGGAATCCATTATATTTGCCGTCATTAAAATCGAAATATAAAGAAAAATCCCCAGAGGGTTGTTATTGGTTTTCTTATAAAACTTTACATTTAAAATACATAAGAAGATTACCCAATATACCCATTCTGTGACGATATAGGTATGTCGCACAAGGAAATTTGGTTCAACCACTCCCGATGACAGCACAGCTGTTCTGTCATACCAAAAGTAACAGATGTATAATACGAGATTAATTAAAGCCGGTATATAGTTTCGTTTATAGGTTTTATCAGACATTCCTATAAGAGCCGCCATAGGCAGCGGCTTTGTGGCATAGTACAATACTTCTGCAACAAAAACCTGCCAACCTACAGCATTAATTTCATTTAGATAGTTTAGATAAGCATCATTAATTGACATTGCCAGCAATAAGGACATATTAATTACCATGCGGGTTTTCAATGATAAATCTACGGTAGATTTCATAGAAACAACGAAATAGGTACCTACTATGATCATGATAAATATGAAGTTTTCAGTTAAATAGTTATGTAAGTAGTTCATATCCTCTTGCCAATCATTGTAATTTATCTAAAGTACTCTACTGCGCTCCTGAAAATCTCCATATCATAATTTCCAAGAACATTTTTATAAAGGTTTTCCCCTATTCTTTCAGCATGCCCCATTTTACCTAAAATCCTTCCATCCGGTGAAGTTATTCCTTCAACAGCCATATATGATCCGTTTGGGTTATACTCTATGTCCATAGTAGGATTTCCGTTTAAATCCACATATTGTGTTAATATTTGACCGTTGTTTTTCAATTCATCAAAGAGCTCAGAGCTGCATATAAATCTTCCCTCACCGTGGGAGATTGGAACTTGATATGATGTATTCATATCAACATTTGCCATCCAAGGTGATTTATTAGAGCAAGGTTTTAAGTTTACAATCTTAGATTGGTGTCTGCCAATTTCATTAAGAGTTAATGTAGGACAAGACTCATCTGTGTCAATAATTCTTCCATATGGAACCAGTCCTAGCTTTATTAATGCTTGGAAACCATTGCAAATACCTGCAATTAAGCCTTCTCTATTTTCAATTAAATCATTAACGGCATCCTTTATCTGTTCATTTCTGAAAAATGCGGTAATAAGCTTTCCTGAACCATCAGGTTCATCACCGCCTGAGAAGCCGCCGGGAATGAATATGATATGGCTGGCTCTGATTTTAGTTGCAAATTCATTAATAGATGCTTCTATAGATTCCGAATTTTGATTATTTATTACAAAAATTTCCGTCTCAGCTCCGGAAGCTTCAAAGGCCTTTGCACTGTCGTACTCACAATTTGTGCCGGGGAATACCGGAATAAGAACCTTAGGTTTATCAACTTTATATGATGCATGTATTTTATTTTCAGTTTTATATGAAATTGGAGCAACTGAGCCTTTAGCTCCATTTTTTACATTCATATTATATACTGGCTCCAATTTACCTTCATATATTGAATCCAGCTCTTCTAAGGAAACTACATCCCCCTTTAATGAAATTGCTCTGTTTCTTCTGGTAAATCCAAGTGTTATAGCATTTTTTACATTAATTTCCTCAGCTAATTCCAGAATAAAGGCAGCATAGGAATATTTGAATACATCTTTAATTGATATATCGTCATTATACTCAAATCCTATATCATTGCCAATAGCCATCTTATAAATAGCCTCTCCTACACCACCAAAGACCGGAGTATAGGCTGAGAGCACCTTTCCTGATGCAATTAAGTCTCCGACTTGCTTAAACAATTCCGGCAATGCTTTTGAATCGGGTAATCCATTGTTCAATAGAGCCGGAGTAAGCATAATAACTTTATTGTCTACTCCTTTGAATTCCGGTGAGATTATATCCTTAGCATCAGCTGTGGTTACTGCAAAGGAAACCAATGTTGGTGGAACATCAATATTCTCAAAAGTTCCACTCATGGAGTCTTTTCCTCCAATTGCTGCAATTCCCAAATCCTTTTGAGCCTTAAATGCACCTAAGACTGCTGCTAAAGGCTGTCCCCATCTGGTTGGTATATCCATCGGTTTTTCAAAGTATTCTTGGAATGATAGATAAACATCTTCAAACCTTGCTCCTGTGCTTATAAGCTTTGAAACGGACTCGATTACAGCCAAGTATGCACTGTCATAAGGACTTTTTTCGGCTATATTCGGATTATATCCCCATGCCATAACAGAACATGTTTCTGCATTTTCCTTCTCCATGGAAATTAAGTTTACCATAGCTTGAGCAGGAGTCCTCTGGTTTTTACCGCCGAAAGGCATCAAAACAGTTCCGGCTCCTATGGTTGAATCAAATCTTTCAGATAAACCTCGCTTAGAGCAAACATTTAAGTCCCCTACAAGCTCTCTCATACCTACACTAAAATCATCCGGTATAGCTTTATCGAAAGGCTTTATTTCTTCTACTTCTATGTCAATATGCTTTTCAGCACCGTTTGTATCTAAGAATTCTCTTGAAATATTAACGATTTTTTTATCGTTCCAATTGATAACAAGATAAGGCTTGTCTGTAACTTCAGCTACTACAGAGGCTTCTAAGTTCTCTTTAAAGGCTTCTTTTTTGAATTCCTCAATATCGTCTGCTGCTATTACTACCGCCATTCTTTCTTGAGATTCACTGATTGCCAGCTCTGTTCCATCAAGACCTTCATACTTCTTCGGTACGCAGTTTAAATTAATTTCAAGACCGTCTGCCAATTCTCCAATGGCAACAGAAACTCCACCGGCACCAAAATCATTGCATCGCTTAATCATTTTGCTGACCTTCGGATTTCTAAATAATCTCTGAAGCTTTCTTTCTTCAGGAGCATTGCCCTTCTGAACCTCAGCACCACACGATTCCAAAGACTCAAGGGTATGAGACTTAGATGAACCGGTAGCTCCGCCACAGCCATCTCTACCGGTCTTTCCCCCCAGAAGTATTACCACATCTGTAGGTGCCGGTCTTTCACGACGCACATTGTCAGCATGTGCTGCTGCAATTACAGCCCCTATTTCCATTCTTTTTGCCAAATATCCTTTATGGTAAAGTTCATCTACCTGACCTGTTGCCAAGCCAATTTGGTTGCCATAGGAAGAATAGCCTGCGGCAGCTGTCGTTACAATTTTTCTCTGTGGAAGCTTTCCTTTCATTGTATCTGAAACAGGTACCAAAGGATTAGCTGCACCGGTAAGCCTCATAGCTGAATATACATAGCTTCTCCCTGAAAGCGGATCTCTTATGGCTCCTCCTACACAAGTTGCAGCCCCTCCAAAAGGTTCAATTTCCGTAGGATGATTATGCGTTTCATTTTTAAACAGCAATAGCCAATCTTCTTCCCTGCCATTTACCTTAACCTTTGTTTTAACAGTGCATGCATTGATCTCTTCCGATTCATCAAGATTCTTCAGCATGCCGGTTTTTCTAAGATATTTAGCAGCAATGGTACCGATATCCATTAAAGTTACAGGCTTGGTTCTATTAAGCTCTTGCCTCATATCAATATATTCGTTGTAAGTATTTGCGATTTTTTCATCTTCAAAAGTGACTGAGTCGATAATTGTATTGAAGGTTGTATGCCTGCAATGGTCTGACCAGTATGTATCAATTACTTTAATTTCAGTTATAGTAGGATCCCTGTCTTCCTCATTGAAGTATGATCTACAGAACTCCAAGTCTCCTAAATCCATTGCAAGACCATTAGCAGCTGCAAAATCAGCCATCTCATCTTTTGTAAAGTTTCTAAAGCCTGATAGAGTCTCAACCTCGGTAGGTATGTCATAGTCTATTGCAAGAGACTCATATTCCTTTAGAGCCGCCTCTCTGGATTCAATTGGATTTATGACATAACGCTTTATTTCTTCAAGCTGTGTAACTGTTAAGTTTCCTTTAATGACATATATCTTTGCAGTTCTTACTACAGGTCTTTCGCCCTTTGAAATAATTTGAATACATTCAGACGCTGAGCTTGCTCTCTGGTCAAACTGCCCCGGCAAGTATTCTACAGCAAATACAATATCATTTTCTTCTAAATCTAAGCTTTCAAATACTGTATCAACCTGTGGTTCTGAAAAAACAGTTTTTACAGCATACCGGAAAATGTCCTCTGATATCCCTTCAACATCGTATCTATTGATTATACGAACATCTTCAACAGCTTCTATTTGTAATAAATTTATAAATTCATCTTTAAGATTTTTGCTTTCACTGGCAAAATTCGGTTTTTTTTCTACAAATATTCTATTTACCATTAGAACTCCTCCATTCCTGCAATTGCCTTTTTCCCTATATCATGTCTGAAATATGCATTTTCAAAATAAATCTTACTAACTGAATTATACGTTTTTTCAATGGCCTTTGTCAAAGTATCTGCAGTTTCAGTGATTCCCAGTACCCTTCCGCCGTTTGTGTATAGCTTTCCATTTTCTAAGGTTGCACCGGCAACATAGACACAATTTATTGACTCATCGATAAATATTTCCTTATGCTTTTCATAAGCTGAAGGATATCCGTCAGAGGCCATAACAACACAGCATGCGCACTCATCAGAAAATTCAACCTCTGCCTGATCCAAGGTTCCTTTTGATACTTCAATCATTATTTGAAGTAAATCTGATTTTAGAAGGGGCAAAACAACCTGAGTCTCAGGGTCTCCAAAACGGCAATTATACTCTATTACCTTAGGACCCTCTGAAGTCAACATTAGCCCAAAATAAAGACAGCCCTTGAAGGTTCTTCCTTCTTCATTCATTGCCTCCATAGTAGGAAGAAAAATTTTCTCCATAGCCAGATCAGCAATTTCCTTAGTATAATAAGGATTAGGAGCTATAGTGCCCATTCCGCCGGTATTAAGACCCTTATCCCCATCTAAGGCCTTCTTATGATCCATGGATGAAATCATTGGAATCAAAGTCTTTCCATCAGTAAAAGCTAAAACAGATACCTCCGGACCGGTTAAAAACTCTTCTATTACAACTGTTTTTCCGCTTTCGCCGAATTTCATATCTGCCATCATTGACCGTACGGCAGCTTTAGCTTCTTCTGTGGTTTCGGCGATTATAACCCCCTTACCCAGAGCTAAACCGTCAGCTTTTACAACTATTGGAGCAGTCTGATGATCGAGATAGGCAATCGTTTCATCTAAATCTGAAAAAACCTCATATTTAGCAGTCGGGATATTATACTTTTTCATTAAATCTTTTGAAAAAGCCTTACTGCCTTCTATTATTGCCGCTTTTTTATTTGGACCGAAGCATGGTATGCCGATAGCTTCCAGCTCATCGACAAGGCCAAGAACAAGAGGATCATCAGGGGCAACTATGGCAAAGTCAAAGCTTTCTTTTTTTGCAAATTCAACAATTGCTTTTATATCTGTTGCTTTTATGTCTACACATATAGCATCCCTTGCAATTCCCCCATTGCCCGGTAACGCATATATTTCTTCAGCTAAAGAACTTTTTTTTATGGCTTTAATAATGGCATGCTCTCTTCCGCCACCGCCTATTACAAGAATTTTCATTATGCCTCCAAGTTTTTTAATAAAGATTGAACGACTCAGTTTGTACAATTCGTATTTTAGAAATTAATGATGGAACAGTCTTAAGCCTGTAAATGCGGTAACCATCCCGTATTTATTACAGGTTTCAATAACATTATCATCTCTGATGGACCCGCCGGGTTCAGCAATATATTTTACTCCACTTTTTGCAGCACGCTCAATATTGTCATCAAAGGGGAAGAATGCATCACTTCCTAAAGAAACATCTGTACAGGTTTTCAAAAAGGCTTTTTGCTGCTCCTTTGTAAAGACAGCAGGCTTTTCGGTGAAGAGGGTCTCCCACACACCATCTCGTAAAACATCCTCTCTGTCATCGCTGAGATAAATATCAATGGTATTATCACGAGTTGCCCTGGGAATGTCTTCCTTGAAAGGCAGATTCAAAACCTGCTCTGATTGACGCAGGTGCCACAAATCAGCTTTGCTTGCCGCCAATCTGGTGCAATGTATTCTGGACTGCTGGCCTGCACCGACACCTATAGCTTGTCCATCCTTGGCGAAAACTACTGAATTGGACTGAGTATACTTAAGAGTGATTAAAGCTACAATAAGGTCAATTTTTGCACTCTCAGGCATATTTCTATTTTCAGTAACAATATTCTCCAACATATCCTTCGTGATTTTACAATTATTTCTGCCCTGCATGAAGGTAATACCGTACACTTGTTTTTTCTCAATGGGGTTTGGTACATAGCTTTCATCTATTTTTATAATATTATACGCCCCTTTTTTCTTTGTCTTGAGAATTTCTAGAGCGTCCTCATCATAGCCTGGAGCTATAACTCCATCGGAAACCTCTCTTTTTATTATTTTTGCAGTGGTATGATCACATGGATGACTCAAGGCAATAAAATCCCCAAAGGACGACATTCTATCTGTTCCGCGAGCACGAGCATAGGCCATAGCCAAAGGAGATTCATCCAAGCCTTCAATATCATCTACAAAGCATGCTCTCTTAAGCTCCGTGGACATGGGCACGCCTACTGCTGCTGATGTAGGACTTACATGCTTAAAGGATGTGGCTGCCTCCATTCCAAGGCTCTCACTTAGTTCATGAACGAGCTGGTAGCTGTTTAATGCATCCAGTAGGTTTATATATCCCGGTCTGCCATTTAAAATTTCTATAGGTAGGCTGCTTCCATCTTCCATAAAAATTGATGCAGGGCTTTGGTTCGGATTGCATCCATATTTCAATTGAAAATCTAACATTCCATTCTCCTTATTTATTCTTGTTTATTACTATAGTTTCTACTTCTCCGGTGGATAGATCAATTGACTTACCCAAAATCGATATCTTGTTTTCTTCATTCAGATTGCTCCAGACATTCTCAACAAAAGCTTCAAGATTTCCGGAAAGCTCCACTCTATCCGGCTCCCCAACGAAAGTAGGTAGTGGATTTCCATCCCCTTGGTAAGTATGGATAAAATGTCCTAAACCATTTATCGCTTCATAGGAGAAAGTGTATCTGTTGCAAACAGTTCCCGACTCATCGCCGCTTTTTAAAATGCTAAGCTCATAGGACATCTCGCCACCGGTCATATTGTCTGCATCAGCTGTTTTATATTGAATTATGCCGCTTATTCTAGGGGTTAAATTTGGCATATCAGGCTCAAAACGCCTGCTTTTTAAAGCTTCAGCAAATGATTTTCCCTCTTTTATGCCCTTGTATACTGTGTCGGTCTGATCTCCATTGGTAACTATTAATGTGTTATCCAGCTTTCTAAGTGGATAATAGATGATCAGGCTCGGATCGGAAAGCTTGGCTTCATCAAAGGCTTTAATCATCACATCATTACCGGTTTCAACGAAAACTCTATTTCTGCTGTTCTCACTTCTTCCCATGATAAAATATACAGCTATTGCCTTTGTCCCATCTGAGCTTTTTCCCAGAATTATGCCACGTCCAACATAAGGATTGTCTTTTATCAGACTATCTATTTTGTTTATTTTATATACACTCATTGTTTAACCTTCCTTAGAAATATCCTCAATTGCTTGAGGTAAGAGAACCCATTCCGCCTCTTCCATTACTCTTTTTTGTAGAGTTTCCGGCGTATCATCATCCTTGATATAAACAGCCTTCTGAGCTATAATTTCACCACCATCCGGTATTTCATTTACATAATGCACTGTTGCCCCTGTAACCTTAACACCGTATTTAAGAGCTTCCTGATGCACTTTAATGCCATAGCAACCTTTTCCACAAAAGGATGGAATAAGAGAAGGATGAATATTGATGATTGGTCCTCCAAAGCTTTTTATAAAATCTTTAGACAATATTTTCAAAAAACCTGCAAGAACAACAATATCAATGTTATGCTTCTTTATTGCATCAAGCATATGATTTTCATCATTGAAGTAATAATGCTCAATTCCGGACTTCTCAGCACGTTTAAGTCCGAAGGCATGTTCTTTGTTGGATATAACCAGATCTACCTCAGCTGATTTTATAATCCCCTTTACTTCAGCATCGATTATAGCTTGTAAATTAGTTCCACCACCGGAAATCAGCACCGCTACTTTCTTTTTTAGCATATTACCACGCCTTCTTCACCTTGAACAATTTCACCAATTATCACCGGCTTTTCTCCGGCTTCCTTTAGTACTTCCATTGCCTTTTCAGAATTTTCTTCTGCGACAATTATTGTCATTCCAACACCCATATTGAAGGTATTGAACATATCTCGTTCAGGAATATTTCCAACTTCTTGAATATATTGAAAAATTTCCAATGTAGGAATCTTATCCTTGAATATCCTTGCACTCATTTCTGCCGGCAAGCTTCTAGGGATATTTTCATAGAAGCCTCCGCCTGTAATATGAGCTATAGATTTAACCTGCACCTTTTCCAAAAGCTTAAGTACAGCCTTTACATATATTCTGGTTGGAGTTAAAAGAGCTTCACCTAATGACTTGCCGGATAGCCTTTCAATTGGTTCTTTAATATCTACATTCTCAACATCCAGCACCTTTCTGACCAAAGAAAATCCGTTGGAATGAACTCCTGATGAAGGTAGTCCGATGATGACATCCCCTTCTTTTACAGCGTTTTTGTCCAAAATCTTTGATTTATCAACTACTCCTACAGAAAATCCTGCTAAATCATACTCATCCTCCGGATAAAAGCCCGGCATCTCTGCAGTTTCTCCACCAACTAAGGCAGCTTCGGCCTCAATACAGCCCTTGGCAATTCCGGATACTATGTTGGCAACCTTTTCAGGAACATTTTTTCCTACTGCAACATAATCTAAAAAGAACAAAGGCTTAGCGCCAACGCATATAATATCATTTACACACATGGCAACACAGTCTATACCTACAGTATCGTGTTTATCCATTAGAAAAGCCAATTTAAGCTTGGTTCCTACACCATCAGTTCCGCTGACCAGAACCGGTTTTTCAATTCCGGTTAAATCCAATTCCATAAGGCCGCCAAAGCCGCCTAAGTCGGTAGTGTTACCAAAAACCATAGTCTTTGCAACATGCTCCTTCATAAGCTCTACAGCCTTATATCCTGCTGTAATATCAACTCCTGCTGCTTTATAGCTTTCGCTGAAACTCTTTTCCATTTTAATCTCCTGTATAATTTTATTCCTTTTCACTTAAATGCTTTGTAAATTTGTCCTCTATTGTCCCTTCCGGCACTTCAGTGGGATAATTTCCTGTGAAGCAGCTATAGCAAAACTCTGAATTATCAGTCTTGCCTATCAGCATATTCAGATGATTTACGTTGAGGTATCCAAGGCTGTCCGCATCTATAATCTTACAGATCTCATCCAGTGTATGCTTACAGGCAATCAGATTTTCTTTAGAGTCAACATCAGTACCGTAATAGCATGGATCTGTAAAAGGTGGTGCAGCTGAGCGAACATGAACCTCTGTTGCACCGGCATCTCTTAAACGTTTAACTATTTTAGCAATCGTAGTGCCTCGTACAATAGAGTCATCCACGATTACGACTCTTTTGTCTTTGACAGTTGCAGAAAGAACATTTAGCTTTATTCTTACCTTATCTTCTCTGGATTTTTGACCGGGAGCGATGAAGGTACGACCTATATACTTGTTCTTAATGAATCCGATGCCATAAGGGATTCCTGATTGAGCCGCATATCCAATTGCAGCATCTAAGCCTGAATCCGGAACTCCTATTACAACATCAGCCTGTACAGGATGCTCCAGAGCAAGACATGCTCCGGCTTTTTTTCTGGCTTCATGAACACTGACACCCTCTATTATTGAATCGGGTCTGGCAAAATAGATGTATTCAAAAATGCACAGCTTTTCTTGCATTTTATTGCAATGGTCTTTAATGGTTCTTATGCCTTCTCTGTCAAATATTACTATTTCTCCGGGCTCTACGTCCCTGATAAACTTAGCTCCTACGGAATCTAATGCACAGCTTTCTGAAGCGATAATATAGGTTCCATCATCCTTCTGTCCGTAGCACAAGGGTCTGAAGCCTTGAGGGTCTCGCACTGCAATAAGTTTAGCCGGAGACATTACCACGAGAGTATATGCACCTTTAAGCTGGTTCATGGCAATATTAATTGCATCTTCAATTGAGCCGGTTTCAAGTCTGGCCTTTGTTATTAAATATGAAATCAGCTCAGCATCACTTTTGGTATGAAAAATTGAGCCTTCAAGCTCCAGCTTTTTCCTGAGCTCCGGAGCATTTACAAGGCTTCCATTGTTTGCCAACGCCATTCTGCCCTTGTGATGATTTACAACCATAGGCTGTGAATTTAGCCTATCCTTTGTGTCTGCAGTACCGTATCTGACATGGCCTATTGCCATATTCCCTTCTTTTAACTCATCAAGAACTTCTGCTGTAAAAACATCATTTACAATTCCGGTATCCTTGTAATAGTTAAAGACACCATCATCATTTACAACAATTCCACAGCTTTCCTGTCCTCTATGTTGAAGAGCAAAAAGACCATAGTAAGCAGCTTTTGCAGTATCTTGTTTAAAGGTTGAAAATACACCGAATACGCCACATTCTTCTCTTAATCCACTCATATCATTATTCTCCCAGCAGTCTCTTTCTTACTTCCACATAAGCGTCACTTACGCCACCCATATCTCTTCTGAACCTGTCTTTATCAAGCCTTTCATGGGTAATAGTATCCCAGAATCTGCAAGTATCAGGAGAAATTTCATCAGCCAAAACAATTGTTCCATCACTTGTCTTACCGAATTCAAGCTTAAAATCTATTAATTCAATATTTGCATCTTTTAAATAAGCAGTTAAAAATTCATTTACCTTAAAGGCATATTTCTTGATTGTCTCCAATTCCTCTACAGTAGCATAATTCATAGCCAGTATATGATAATCATTTACCATAGGATCACCTAAATCATCATCCTTATAGCTGAATTCCAAAACAGTTTTGCTCAGCTTATAGCCTTCCTCAAGACCTAATCTTTTAGCCAAAGAGCCTGCAGCAATATTTCTGACAATAACCTCCAGTGGAATTATTTTAACCTTCTTTACAACCGTTTCTCTTTCACTTAATTCTTCTACAAAATGAGTTGGAACCCCTTCTTTCTCAAGGAGCTGCATAAGGAAATTGGTTACTCTGTTGTTAATCTCACCCTTTCCCATAATCGTTCCTTTTTTTAAGCCATTGAATGCAGTTGCATCATCCTTATATGAAACAATGCATAGGTTCTCATCATTTGTAGCGTAAACTTTTTTTGCTTTTCCTTCATAAAGTTCTACAGTCTTTTCAACACTCATCTTAATTCTCCTCATTTACATTACTTATTATATTTTTCTTCAATTAATCTATTGTTTTCCAACACCTTTTTAGTGTTGCTTTCTCTGAGATTCTGAAGCCCGGTATATAATTCATCATCAGAAACGGCAATTATTTCTGCTGCCAAAAGAGCTGCATTTTCAGCACCATCTATAGCAACAGTAGCTACCGGTATTCCGCCAGGCATTTGAACAGTTGAAAGTAAAGCATCAAGTCCATCTAAGGTAGATGATTTAATAGGAATCCCTATAACCGGCAAAGCTGTATTTGCCGCAATTGCTCCGGCCAAATGAGCTGCCTTTCCTGCTGCGGCTATAATTACACCAAATCCGTTTTCCTTAGCATTTCTAGTGAATTCTGAAGCCTCTATAGGTGTTCTATGTGCCGAATACACATGAACCTCATATGGAATTGATAATTTTTTTAGAGTATCCACTGCCTTTTCAACTACGGGCAAATCACTTTGGCTACCCATTATGATTCCTACTTTTTTCATACTTACCTCCAAATTGAATTGCTATCTAAGATAAATTTATCACAATGAAATTCTTAGTCAACATTTGTTCGCATTTTATAGGTAATATATATGTGTTTTATGTGTAAAAATTAATAAAATGCATCATTTTACGAACTTTATTATGAGTTTTGGCTTTTATTATAAGGTTTCTAAGTAACTTGACAGTATAATTACCGCCGCCTGCTTATCTATGACGCTTTTGCGTTTGTTGCGCTTTACATCAGCATCAATCAATACCTGCTCTGCCATTTTTGTGGTAAATCTTTCATCCTGCCAGACAAAGCTGACCCCCTTTATTCCGGTACTCCTCATTTTATTTTCCAGCATAGTTCTAAATTCTCTAACTTTTTCCGTTTGAATACTGTCGCTGCCGTCCAAGTTAAGAGGAAGCCCGATTACAACAGTATCGCACTCATATTCCTTAATAAAATCAATAACCTTACCTGCATCCTTTCTAATGCCTACTCTTTCAATAGTTGTCACTCCCTGTGCGGTGATGTTAAGCAAATCGCTTACAGCTACACCTATTGTTTTGTCTCCTACATCAAGTCCAATTTTTCTCATATTTTCCTCCCATAGCAAAAAACGGCAGGTTAACCTGCCGTTTAATCAATAAACTATTTCTCAAGATAATCCTTTAAAATTTCTTCAACCAGGTCATCTCTATCTATTCTACTTATAAGCATACGAGCATTGTTATAGCTTGTGATATATGAAGGATCTCCTGAAAGAATATAACCAACCATCTGATCAATTCCGTTATATCCTCTTTCTTCCAATGCAGAATATACTGTTTCTAAAATTTCCTTTGTGGTTTTCTGTTGAACTTTAGTTGAATCAAACATTATAGTTTTTCTTTCCATTTAAGACTCCTCCTTTGCTTTCAGTCATTATACTATTAAATTAATGTTTCTGCAACCTCAAAAGCTTTTTCTATTAATTGAGAATTGCCTCCTCCTGCTTGAGCCATATCAGCTTTTCCGCCGCCTCTGCCACCGGCTGCTGCAGCGATTTCTTTAATTAATTTTCCTGCATGGTATTTTTCAAGTAAGTCATCCGTTAAGCTTACGATAAAGGTTACCTTTCCGGAATTAATTGCTGCAAATACCATTACCACTGACTTATATTCAGCCTTGATACTATCAGATAATCTTCTCAAATAATCTATCTGACAGTCTTCAAAAATTTCTCTTACCAGCTTAACGCCATTTATTTCTTTAGCTTTTTCGATAATCTTATCAGTACCTGAATCCATAGCCTCTTTCTTAAGCTGATCCAATTCTTTTTTTGTTTGCTTCAGCTCTTCGCTTAATGCTGCAGCTCTCTTAACTAAATTGTCTCTGCTTGATTTTAAATTTTCTGAAAGCTGATCGATGATTAATTCTTCGTTTCTAAGTCTATTTAAAACGCCTATACCGGTTATAGCCTCAATTCTTCTCACTCCTGAAGCTATTCCTGATTCTGATAAAATTTTAAATACGCCAACTTCTCCCGTATTGGCTACATGGGTTCCACCACAAAGCTCAATACTCCAATTGCCGCTGTTTACCACTCTGACCGTATCTCCATACTTTTCCCCGAAGAGAGCCGTTGCGCCTTGAGCCTTTGCTTCATCCATAGACATTTCAGCCACCTTAACGGGAAGAAATTCGGCAATTTTTTGATTAACCAGGTTTTCAATCATGAAAAGCTCTTCTTCTTTCACACTCTCAAAGTGGGTAAAGTCAAATCTAAGCATATTTTCATTAACTGATGAGCCTGCTTGCTCCACATGGCTGCCAATTACTTCTCTTAAAGCCTTTTGAAGCAGATGAGTGGCAGTATGGTTTCTGGCAGTTGAATTTCGCTTATATATGTTAACATTACATAGCACCTTGTCGCCGGGAATTAGGCTGCCCTCTTTAACCGTGACAAAATGTTTTATAATGCCATGACTTTTTGTAACCTTATCTACAGAACCGGTAAAGCCGTCTTTGGATATAAATCCATTATCAGAAGCTTGTCCACCGCCTTCAGCGTAAAAAGGCGTTTTATCTAAATAAACGAAAATCCCCTTATCACCTTGGATAACTTCAAGGACAGTAGCTTCTTCAGCTAAATGCTCATATCCGGTAAATATAGTTTCAGGAACATCTATGTTTTCAGTTGCCTCCTTCCACCCTTCTTCATCATCAGCTTTTCTTCCGCCTCTGGATTTAGCTCTCTGTTCTTCCATATGCTGAGCAAAAGATTCTTTGTCCACACCGTATCCGTCTTCCTCTAGAATTTCTTCTGTCAGCTCAAGTGGAAATCCGTAGGTATCATATAGCTTGAAAGCTTTTTCTCCGCTCAAGATTTTGCTGTCATCGTTCTTTAGAGCTTCAATATAGCTATTTAAAATGTTAAATCCTTGATCAATGGTAGCTGCAAATTTTTCTTCCTCAACACTGATTATTTTTTTGATATAATCCTGTTTTTCCACAAGTTCAGGATAAGCATCTCCGGAAATATAAATTACTCTATCTGCCAGTTTAGATAGGAATGCTCCTTTAATACCTAAAATTCTTCCATGCCTTGCAGCTCTTCTGATAAGTCTTCTAAGCACATAGCCTCTGCCTTCGTTGCTAGGTGTAATACCATCACCTATCATAAATACCATGGATCGAAGATGGTCTGTAATAATTCTAATGGATATGTCAGTAGCCTTTTCTCCATCTTCATAGGAAATTCCCGAAATCTCTATAACGCCCTCTAATATATACCTGATTGTATCAATATCAAATATTGAATCTACTCCCTGCATAATACACGCTAATCTTTCAAGACCCATGCCGGTATCAATGTTCGGGTGCTCCAATTTAGAATAGCTTCCATCTTCTTCCTTTGAAAACTGAGTAAAAACGTGATTCCAAAATTCAATATATCTATCGCATTCACAACCCGGCTTGCAATCCTCATCGTCACATCCGTAGGCCTCGCCTCTATCATAATATATTTCTGAACATGGTCCACATGGTCCTAAGCCGATTTCCCAAAAATTGTCATCTTTTCCTAAACGAACAATTCTTTCTTCCGGCATTCCAAGCTCTTTCCATAATTCAAATGCCTCATCATCATCTTGATAAACAGTTGCCCAAAGCTTGTCTGTAGGCATATTTAACTCTTTTGTTATGAATTCCCAGCCCCATGTGAGGGATTCTTTCTTAAAATAGTCTCCGAAGGAGAAGTTTCCAAGCATTTCAAAGAAAGTTCCATGTCTGGATGTTTTTCCTACATTTTCGATGTCGCCGGTTCTGATACATTTCTGACATGTAGTCATTCTGGTTGACGGTGGCGTTTCAAGGCCTGCAAAGTAAGGCTTTAGGGGTGCCATTCCGGAGTTGATAAGCAAAAGACTCTTATCCCCGGATGGTATAAGAGATGCACTTTTTGCACCATAATGACCCTTACTTATATAAAAATCTCTAAATCTACTTCTTATTTCATTTAAGCCTAATTTTTCCATTTATCGGTTTTCCTCCCTAATAAGTTATCGTCAAACCACCTTGACAATGAGTACTTTACTTATATTTTTACTTATAGATTTTGTTTAATCTCAAAATAGAATTATACAACAATTTGTTTTAATTGTAAAACTTATCAATAACTGATTTTATCGCTTCTTCAGTTTTTCTGGTGTCTTTATTTCCAAATAAGTATATCTTCAGCTTAGGCTCTGTTCCTGATGGCCTTACAAGAAACCTTGTACCATCTCTAAGCTCATATTCAATTACATTTGCCTTTAAGGCCGTATCATCCTTCAAATAGTCTATTCTATTTACAATTTCAATACCGGCAATGAAATTGCCCAGGTAGTCACGGAAATAATCCATTATGCCTGCCATTTTTTCATTTCCGTCTATACCCTCGAAGAAAAAGTTCTTGGTCTTATCGTGACAAGTACCATATTTTCTATATAGGTCCTCCAGCTTGTCTAAAAGCGTCATTCCTAAGGATTTATAGTAATCAGCCATTTCTGCAACTAAAACAGCCGTGCTGACACCATCCTTATCTCTTATGAAATCCCAAGCTAAATATCCGTTACTTTCCTCAAAGGCAAAAACAAAGGAATCCAGCTTATCCTCTTTCTCCAATGACAAGATTTTCTCACCCATATGCTTAAATCCGGTTAAAGTTCTTATTACGGAAGCCTCATGCTCTGCCGCTATTTTGTCGACTAAAGGACTTGAAACAATTGATGTAATAATCTGTCCATCTTTAAAAACTTTACAATTTAATATGTAATCCAGAATTAATAATCCCAACTGATTACCGCTAAGCAAGACTTTCATATTTCCCTTGTATAGGGCAACTCCAACTCTGTCGCAATCAGGATCCGTTGCAATTATAATATCTCCGTTTTTTCTGTCAAATACTTTAAAGGCCTCATTATATGCAGCAATTTTTTCAGGATTTGGAACCGGACATGTTGTGAAATTACCATCCGCATCCATCTGCGACTCAACCGTAATTATATTGAAAAAGCCCGCCTTTCTTAAGCCGGATAAGACAAAATCCCTACCTGCTCCGTTGAGAGGTGTGTAGACTATATTTAGGCTTTTAGAGTCGGTTTTACTGCATTTTGAAATGGATGTATGGATTTCATCTAAAAATTCGTCTATCAGCTCATTATCCACATAATCTATAGCTGTAGCTTCAACTATTTCGGTCTCAAAATAAGGGATATCGCTTATCTCATCTAAAATTGCTCCGGCCTCGTCATCCAGAACCTGATATCCCCATTGATTATAAACCTTATATCCGTTATAAAACTTGGGATTGTGACTTGCAGTAATCATAACTCCCATATGGGAATTCGTTTTCAATATGGTGTATGAAAGATAAGATACCGGTGCCGCCTTATTAACCATAAAGGCTTTAATTCCCATATCCCTAAGAACACTATATGTAACTTCTGCAAAAAATTCTGAATTAAGTCTGGTATCATAGGCTATGATTACCTTGATTTCTTCACTCTTCAGGCTGCTATATTTCTTTTTTAAATAATTTCCCAGGCCCTTTGATGCTCTGGCGACTACGAACTCATTCATTCTATTGCTGCCATATCCCATTATGCCGCGCATTCCGGATGTTCCAAAAATCAGTTCTTTACCAAAAGCTTCAACCAGTTCATTGGGATTAGAGGCGATGCGATTTAACTCTCTTGATATCTCTTCCTTTTCAAGACAGTTATCAATCCAAAGCTTGGCTTTATCTACAAGCAATGCCATTTCCATTTCATTCATAACGGTTACCTCATAAACTGCTTATTGCCTTGAAATCAGTACATTTTCATTTAAGCTATTTTTGCTGACCATAAATTTAATTAAATCACCTTTAGAAAGCTGAAATCCACCGAAAGGAACTTCCAACAGTTGGCCTACAAAATCTCCACCTTCCATTGCAATACACTTTACCCTGGCTTTAGATTTAAAAATAACCCTTTTAGATTCAATGCTTACTTTAACTGTATCATAATTTTCAATCATCCTAAATACATCAAGCTCTGTATTTTCTCTTGTTTCAATTAAAGTTTCATCAACTAAATTTGCCAGTTCAATCTTTTCAATTATACCCTTATATGCTTCATTGTCATCAATTACATTTGGACTGAACACCTTAATGAAAGAGTCCATTTCCAAGGCGAATGGTATATTATAGCTTTCTTCCATAAAGTCTGTATTTGATGAATTAATCTCAAAATACTCATCGTCTCCGAAGCCTATATCTACAACTCTAAAGTAGATTTCACCGTCCTTATGCCAAAAACAATATGCAAAATATCCGTTTACAAATTCATTGTTTACATATTCTTTTTTTAAATCCATAAGATTATCTAAATTTCTTATAAAAACAATATTATTTAAAGCTTCCCGAAAGTTTATATCTTTAAGAACCATAGCTTCTCCTTACTTGATAAATCCTCCTCCAACAATCAGGTCATTTTGATAGAAAACAATTGATTGTCCCGGTGTAGGACCTCGCTGCCCTTCCTCAAATTCAACAGTGATATTTCCATCCTTATATTCTTTAATTGATGCCTTTGCCGACTTTGAGGCATATCTAATTTTAGCATAAATGTCTCTGTTTTCCAAAAGTGTTTTAGGAATTTCTCCAGATGATGTTTCTGTAAAAAAACAATCTTCTGCACTTACTTCCTTCTTAAATAAGTCTTCATTACTTCCTAAAGTTACAGTATTTTCGCTACTGTCAATCGCAGTAACAAAGGCAGGCCTGCCCAAAGCAATTCCAAGCCCCTTTCTTTGACCAATTGTATAGCATGCGACTCCTTTGTGCTTACCTAGTATTTTGCCATCCTTGTCGACAAAATTCCCCGGTTGAGCTTTATATCCTTTTCTAACCAAAAAATCTTCATAGGATTCTCTTTCGTTATCAATAAAGCAAATTTCCTGGCTATCCTTTTTATTTGCATTGGAAAGACCTGATTTCATAGCAATTTCTCTGGTCAAAGTCTTATCTGTGAATTTTGCCAGAGGAAAAATCAATCGTGATAAGACTTCCTGTCCCAGCCTGTGCAGCATGTATGACTGATCTTTATTATTGTTCGGATTTCGCTTTATGAAAAACTTATTTTTTTCTGCATCATTATATATTTCAGCATAGTGTCCTGTAGCTATGTAATATGCACCTATTTCATTGGCTGTTTCAATCAAAAGCTTGAATTTTACATTAGGATTGCATATTATGCAAGGATTCGGAGTTCTCCCCTTTACATAATTGCTACAAAAATCATCTATAACAATTTTTTCAAACAAGTAAGATGTATCAGCTACTATAAGGGGGATTTCCAATTCATCAGAAACCTTCTGAACGGCCTTTCTTCCTTCTACATTTTCGCCTAATACATCAAAATAAAATCCCGTTACATGGAATCCTTCTTTTTTTAACAACAAAGCAGCGGTAGTGCTATCCACTCCGCCGCTTAATCCCAACAAAACCTTATTCTTCAATAACTCCTTCATGATCATCCTCATCAGCATCAGGGTCAAAGCCTTCCAACCCTGCATATGTCTTATTGTTCTTCTGAGCATAGTCGTAAATTGCAGATTTAATAGCATGATCCGCCAAAACTGAACAATGAATCTTCACTGCAGGAAGTCCACCAAGCTCTTCAACAATCTGTTTATTAGTGATTGCCAAAGCATCATCGATAGATTTTCCTACTATCATAGAAGTTGCCATACTTGAAGATGCAATAGCTGAGCCACACCCAAAAGTTTTGAACTTAGCATCTGTAATTATATCATCCTCAACCTTTATTTGAATTTGCATCATATCTCCGCAAACAGGACTTCCGTAAACTCCGGTTCCATCAGGATTTTCCAATTCTCCAACATTCTTTGGATTCATGAAATGTTCCATTACTGTTTCATTATATAGTGCCATTTATATTACCAACCTTTCTCATCGTTAATAGGTGAAATTTTTCTTAAAGTCTCAACTATGTTTCTAAGCTGATCTACAACATAGTCAATATCCTCTTTAGTTGTAAAATCTCCAACGGTTATTCTCAAAGTTCCGTGAATCTGCTCCCATGGAATTCCCATAGCATCAAGCACATGTGACGGCTTTAAGGATTTAGATGAACATGCAGACCCCGTGGATACTGAGATTCCCTTGCTGTCAAGCAAAATTAAAAGCGACTCCCCTTCAATATAGTCAAAGGTCAAGTTTGCATTTCCCGGATGTCTATACTTTAATGTTCCGTTTAAATATACCTTGGGAATTTCAGCCACTATTCTATCAACCATATAGTTTCTCAATTCGCTTAGATGCTTAACATGGTCGTTAAAATTCTCTTTTGCAAGCTCTGAAGCCTTACCGAAGCCTACTATTGCCGGTAAGTTTTCAGTACCGGCTCTTTTGCCCATTTCCTGAGCTCCACCGTGTAAAAAGTTTGGAAGTCTAACTCCCTTTCTAACAAACAATGCTCCAACGCCCTTAGGACCATAAATCTTATGAGCGGACATAGACAAAAGATCCACCCCCAGAGACTTGACATCAATGCTTACATTTCCAAGAGCCTGAACCGCATCGGTATGAAATAAAACATTGTGCCTATTTGCAATGCCTGCAAGTTCTCTAATTGGTTGAACAGTTCCGACTTCGTTATTAACCATCATAATGCTTATTAGAATTGTTTTACTTGTAATAGCCTTCTCCAAAGTTTCAGGCTTAATTCTGCCATCCGGCTCCACATCAAGATAGGTAACATCATATCCATGTTTTTCTAAAAATTCACAGCTATGTAGGATTGCATGATGCTCAACTTTACTGGTAATAATATGGTTGCCCTTATGCTTAAGTCCATCGGCAATACCCATAAGCGCCCAGTTATCAGCCTCTGTGCCACCTGCTGTAAAAAATATTTCCTTAGAATCAGCATTTATAAGTGACGCAACCTGGGATCTGGCCTTGTCAATAGCCTCTTTTGTCTTTAATCCCAGAGAATATAAGCTGGATGGATTACCATAATTTTCTGTATAGTAAGGAAGCATTTCATTCAATACTTCTTGTTTCACCGGTGTTGTTGCTGAATAGTCAAGATAAACCTGTCTCATATAATTCGCTCCTTTTCATAATTTATCTATGACTTTTTATACCATAATTAAATGTTCATTAAACAGTCTTTGCGAAAAAACTTCCCAATCACACCTTCTTAATTGAATCAAGATGAGCCCTTAAATTTGACTTAAATGAGTCGATGTATTTCCTTCTCAAAACCGCTTGCTCTTTAGCTTCCTCCTCAGTTAAACCTTCGGTGGTTTTTGATTTTTTTGCAAGCTGATTAATTCTTTCTATTTCTTTTTCAGTTACCATAATATCCTCCAAATACTATGTGATTATATCATTTAAAAGACTCTCCTTCAAGAAAAACTAAACAGTCAACTGATCCTTTAAATTTTCAAATATCTTCTCCCCTATGCCGCTGATATTCTTTAAATCTTCAATTGAATTAAACTTTCCGTTTTCCCTTCTATAATCAATGATCTTCCCTGCCATAGCAGGACCAATACCCCTAACTTTTTGCAATGTGTTTTTATCCGCCATATTTATATTGATTTTTCCGCTGCCATCTGCGGACACGCTATTACCGTCGGCTACACCTTCATCGGGTTCAGAGTGGGATGTTTCCCCTATCTTCCCTATTACAATTCTTTGTCCGTCAACAACCTTTTCTGCCTTATTTATATTGGAAACATCAGCTGACTCCAGTAATCCGCCAGCCTTATCGATAACCTGAAAAACTCTGCTGTCGGCTTTCATTTTGAACACGCCCGGTTTTTTCACTTCTCCAATTATATCAACAAAAACATACTCTTCAGAATTATGATTATTTTCACTTTTAGCGTTAATGGATTTACCTGCCACCTTGCTATCATCAGTTATAATTACATTATCTTGTTTTTTCCCATAGTTCAGGAACAAAAAAACGGCCAGCAGCAGTGTCAACACTACAGCAACCGTTTTTATCAGCTTGCTATTGTCTTCGTAAAAGCATTTTATTCTATTGAAATTCATCTTGCCTCCTAATTTAAACAAATTGTATTTTCCATTATTTTACATTTGTTCATTAAGATAGTCAATAAGATAGAGTACTAAATTTCAACATTAAAATGCATCTTTTCTCTTGATACCATAATCTTTTCACGACCAATTTTTATATTGAAAAATGAGTTTATTCCTTGAATGAGCTGTTCAGGACTCAGGTTTGAAACACTTCCGCAATCAAGTATGGCAATTATTTCATTACCTCTATCATTTGACTTCAGCTCCCTAATTTTATCTTTAATATTCACCTTTATCATTTTCTTAGTTTTTTTCTGTCTTTTTTCGGCAATTATTTCATCCTGCTTCATGAAGTTTCCTAAGGTTATGGCATCAAACAGCATGACAAAATCAGGATATGTAATGGTGTAAACAGCTTCATAGCATGTTGCACCTACAGACTTTACGCCATCCGGATAAAATCTGCCACTGAGCAACCTAATACCCTCCGGCAATACATTATTTATAGCTTGAACAAACAAGTCCGGCTCAATTTCTTCCACTATCTCCACTTCAAAATACTCATGTCTCCCAACATACCCAAGAGATAAAGGCTGAGCCATTGCAAATTTAGGATGAGGATTGTAGCCTTGGGAATAGGCTAAATTATATCCTAACCTTCTTATGGTTCTTCTAAACAATCTCTGTAAATCCAGATGGGAGATAAATTGCATATATCCGGTTTTTTCAAATTCAATTAAATACTTACTCATATATTCCACCAAAATGACAAGTAACTCTCTCATTTATTCCACATCCGACGCAACCATATCTGCAGTCATGAGTAGTAGTTTCATTGAGAGCTTTTTTCATTTCCTTAAGCAAAAATGACTTTTTTACACCACTATTAATTTTATCCCAAGGTAACAGCTCGTCAAAGCTTCTTTCTCTTGTAGTGTAGTAGTTCTCATCCATGTCCCACTGTTCAATAGCTTTCTTCCAGCCCTCTAAATTAAAGAATTCACTCCACCCATCGAGCTTACATCCCAATTTAAAAGCATTCTCCAGCAAATCGGCAACTCTACGATCTCCTCTTGCAAAAATGGCCTCAATAGTGCTGGTATAATCATCATGATAATTAAAGGTCACCCCTTTAATTTTCAGTTTATCGAACAAGTAGTTGTGCTTTTCAGTAAATTCGGCAGTGCTGTTCTGTGGAGACCATTGAAATGGAGTATGAGCTTTAGGTACAAAGTTTGATACACTTACAGTTACATTGAACCTTCCTCCATTGCCAATTTCTTTATTAATTTGAACTATATTGTGCGCTATTTCAGCTATACCATCTAAATCCTCCAAAGTTTCAGTAGGTAGGCCGATCATAAAGTATAGCTTTACATTTTTCCATCCCAATCCAATAGCTTGTCTCACGCTATCATATATGTCATTTTCCGTTATTCCCTTATTTATAACATCTCTAAGTCTTTGACTCCCCGCTTCAGGAGCAAAGGTAAGTCCTGATTTTTTATAGCCTTGAATTTCATCTAAAACCTTGAAAGAAAAGCTGTCAAGGCGCAGTGACGGCAGTGATAATGACACGTTATTCGCCTTGCATTTCCCCATCAATTCAAGGGCTAAATTTTCAAAGTCTGAGTAATCACTGGTAGATAGGGATAAAATGGAAAGTTCATCATGCCCGGTATTTTTAATTTGTTTTTCAGCAATTCTCAATATATTGTCTTTGCTACGTTCTCTTATCGGTCTGTAAATCATTCCGGCCTGACAAAATCTGCACCCCCTTGTGCAGCCTCTAAATGTTTCAACTACCGACCTGTCATGAACGGTTTCAATTAGCGGCACTACCGGGTTTTCGGGAAATTCAACGGCATCGATATCATCAATTATAGCTCTCTGTATCGTGTCTGGTGCACCATCATATAGCTTTTTATATGCAGATACATTTCCAAATTCGTCATATTCTTCTTCATAAAACCCGGGAACATATACTGCCAATTCCGGATCACACTGGATTTCTTTTAAGAATTCTATTTTATGCGAGGTGCCATTGACCAATTTGTTTCCTTTATTTCTCGCCTTAAATTCTCCATATTTTTCTAAAATTACAGGCAAAGTGTTTTCTCCATCACCAATGATAAAAAAGTCTATGAATGGCGCCAACGGTTCCGGATTAAATGCACATGGTCCTCCCGCCGCAACAAGTGGAAATCTGTCGTCTCTATCGATGCTTCTAAGGGGCATTCCTGCCATATCAAGCATGTTCAGGATATTTGTGAAAGCCATTTCATATTGTAGCGTAAAACCAATAATATCCATTTCTTTTACATCAGTCTTGTTTTCAAGGGTAAATAAGGGAATATGTCGTTCCCTCATAAGCATTTCCATATCATGTGCAGGTGTAAATATTCTCTCGCAAGAAATACCCTCTCTTTTATTTATAGTATTATATAAAATTTGCATTCCCATATAGGACATACCTATTTCATATAAATCCGGAAACGCAAAACCAAAGCGGACATTAGTTTTGCCCGCTTCCTTCACTGATACATTAGTTTCTCTACCGATATATCTTCCCGGCTTTTCAACCAATCTGAGTAGCTCTTCAATTCTTTCTTTCAATTCATTTGCCATAGTTTATAACTATTATTAAATTATTTTAGCTTTTAATATTCGTCAAAGTATTCAAATTCAAAGTTAAATAATTTAATAGTATCTCCTTCACTTAAGCCTAATTCAATAAGCTTATCAATTGCTCCGCTTTTTTCTATATACTTGTATAAATATCTCAGTGATCCCATATCGTTGAAGTTAGTAGAGTCAAATATCTTTTGTAGCTGTTTTCCTGATATTCTGTAACTATTTCCTTCCTTTTCTGCATATACAGTCTTATAATCCGGATCCTTATCATCCTTATCTACATCAAAGTATACGATTTCCTCCTCCGGTTCATCAACGGCCTGTTCAAGCTCTGCCAGAGCTTCAGTAAGAAGCTCCTTAACGCCCAAATTAATTGGTGCTGATGTTGGAAAGACCTTGTATCCTCTTTCCTCTACGTAGACCTTAAATTCCTTATATTCTTCAGAATCTTCGCCAATCAAATCAATCTTATTGGCACAAACAATTTGAGCCTTTTTCTTTAAACCGACATTGTACAGCTCCAATTCCTTATTAATTTTCTCAAAGTCTTCAATTGGATTTCTACCTTCACTTCCTGAAACATCAACTACATGAATTAGAACCTTAGTGCGTTCAATATGCTTAAGGAATTTTAAGCCTAGGCCAAGCCCTTTATGAGCTCCCTCTATAATTCCCGCTATATCAGCCATAACAAAGCTTTTGTCAAAAATACTAACAACACCGAGATTAGGTGCAATCGTGGTAAAATGGTAATTTTCAATCTTTGGCTTTGCACTGGTTGCAATTGACAAAAGACTTGACTTACCAACATTTGGAAAGCCTACTAATCCTACATCAGCCAACATCTTTAGCTCAAGTATAATATTTCTTTCCTTTGCAAATCCTCCGGCTTCTGCAAAATTAGGAGCCTGTCTGACAGAATTTTTAAAGTGGGTATTTCCTTTTCCTCCACGGCCACCTTTAGCAGCAATAAAAGATTCGCCATCTACGGTTATATCTTTCATAGGAAGCCCCGACTCTTCATCGATTACTACCGTGCCAAGTGGAACTTTAATAATGAGATCCCGGCCTTTTTTACCATATCTCTTCTTTTTCATGCCATCTTGGCCATTTTCGGCTTCATATTTCCTTTTATATCTAAAATCCATTAAAGTTCTCAGGTTTCTATCGCCGATAAATACTATATTACCGCCATCTCCACCGTCTCCTCCGTCAGGACCGCCTTCAGGTACGAAGGGTTCTCTTCTAAAAGAAACAGCTCCATTACCACCTTTACCTGACCTAATGAATATTTTCGCTCTATCTACAAACATTTTTCCAATCCTCCAAGACCATTATAATATCTAAACTGATAGATGTCCAATGAAAAAGAGCCCTGATAACAGGGCCCATAGATTCTTAAGCTTTCTATTATACCGTTTATTCTAAGCTTCTCTTGAATAAACGCTGACTTGCTTTCTGGTCTTATCTTTTCTTTCAAATTTAACACAACCATCAATCTTTGCGAACAAAGTATCATCTCCACCAATGCCAACATTGTTGCCAGGATGTAACTTAGTTCCTCTCTGTCTTACTAGAATGCTTCCAGCACTTACGAACTGACCGTCACCAGTCTTGACGCCTAAACGCTTGGACTCGGAATCTCGACCGTTCTTAGAGCTACCTACTCCTTTTTTACTTGCCATAACCGGACACCTCCTCGCTACTTCCGATATCGTGAATTACTTTAACGCTTCTTCGATTGTTTCAATGATAACAGCCTTAGTAGCTTTTTCATTTACTTCAATGTTGTTCTCTTTTGCAAAAGCAATAAGCTCATCTTTCTTCATTGAAGCTGAAACTTTCTTTTCATGTGTATGAGCCTCTGCTGCAGGCGCAGATTCAGCAGTCTTTGGTGCTTCTCCACCTAAGCCCAGGATTTTAACCATAGTGTATGGCTGTCTGTGTCCTTGCTTCTTTCTGTAGTCCTTCTTTGATTTATATTTGAAAATGATAACCTTCTTAGCCTTACCGTTTTCAACTACCTCACCAAATACTCTAACACCTTCAACATAAGGTGTACCAACCTGAAGATCAGCACCTTCGCCAAGAACTAAAACCTTGTCAAATTCAACCTTATCTCCGGCTTCTACAGAAAGCTTTTCGATAGTGATTATATCACCTTCGCTTACTCTGTACTGTTTTCCGCCTGTTTCAATTACTGCGTACATTATATTACCTCCTCTATCCAGTCTCGCCACCTGAGGGTATGCCGTAGCACCGACATTTAAAACCCACAATGAGCGGTCTAACTTGGATAGTTTATCACAGGTTTAGAATGTTGTCAACGCCTTAATTCCTATGTTTATATGATTTCTTTTGAAAAATACCTAAACTTTTAAATTACTCAATTACTACACCGTCATCATCTATTTCCAGCGGTTTAACATTAACATCGGCATCAGATGAAATTGACTTATCTTCCTCATTGTTGACATGTATTGAATCCATTAACTTACCATATAGTTCATTCATGACCTGAGGATTGGATTCCAGGTATTTCTTAACAGTTTCTCTTCCTTGTCCTATTCTCTCGCCATTATAGCTATACCACGAACCTGATTTCTCCACTAATTTCTCATTTACAGCAGAGTCAAGAACATCTCCCGCTCTTGATATACCCTGCCCGTACATAATATCGAATTCAGCCATTTTAAACGGCGGTGCAACCTTGTTTTTTACAATTTTAACCTTGGTTTTATTACCGAGCATTTGATCCCCTGATTTAATGGTTTCCGCCCTTCTTACATCAATTCTCATTGAAGAATAGAATTTAAGAGCACGGCCACCGGTTGTAACCTCCGGAGATCCGAACATAACACCAACCTTCTCTCTGAGCTGGTTAATAAAAATTACACATGTATTGGATTTATTTACTGTTCCTGTTAATTTTCTCAAAGCCTGCGACATCAATCTGGCTTGAAGCGCAACGTGAGATTCACCCATATCGCCTTGAATTTCAGCCTTAGGAACCAAAGCGGCAACAGAGTCTATTACAATTACATCCAAAGCTCCACTTCTGGACAGCATATCACAAATCTCCAAAGCCTGTTCACCGGTATCAGGTTGAGAAACCAAAAGCTCATCGACATTAACTCCTAAGTTTTTCGCATAAACCGGATCCAGAGCATGCTCCGCATCTATAAAAGCTGCCTTTCCCCCCGCCTTCTGAGCTTCCGCTACAATGTGTAATGTAAGGGTTGTCTTTCCTGAAGATTCAGGCCCGTATATTTCTACAATCCT
Organism: Peptostreptococcaceae bacterium pGA-8; assembly: GCA_900112915.1. Lineage (GTDB taxonomy): Bacteria > Bacillota > Clostridia > Peptostreptococcales > Anaerovoracaceae > S5-A14a. The sequence goes on from FONK01000002.1 coordinate 165,088, forward strand.
TCCCTTAGGGACCCCACCTACACCGGTAGCCATATCAAGACTAATGGATCCTGTAGAAATAGTCTCGATATTGAGAGCACTTTGATCGCCCAGCTTCATAATAGCTCCCTGACCAAACTGTTTCTGTATTTGTTTTAAGGCTTCATCTAACGCCTTAGTTCTTTCATCATTCTTCATTTTCTAATAAATCCCTTCCTCGAACATTTGTTCTTTATTTATAATACAATACTTTTTAATCAAGGTCAAGCCTTTTCATTATTATCAAACAAAAAATTATTTGCGTCAATAAGGATTCTTTCAACATGTTGAAATTAGATATTTTACAGTAGTTTATTAACGGTATCCAGCATTTTTAATACAGCATAATTTCTGTTCCATTTTCTATCTATATTTCTCATTTGAAATTTTTCAACGAAAATTTCACCTTTGTATGAAACGCCAATATACATAAGCCCTACGGGATTATCGCCATCAGACAATGGTCCGGCAACACCGGTAATTGCAATACAAATATCGCTTCCCGTAATATTATATAGCCCCTTAACCATTTCTAATGCGACCTGGCTACTTACTGCAGAGTATTTCTCAAGAGTTTCACGCTTCACACCCAGGACCTGCTCCTTTGCATCCCAGCTATAAGTAACAAAGCTCCTGTCAAATACCTTGGATATTCCTGAAATTTCCGTTAATCTTTCTGCAAACATTCCACCGGTGCAGGATTCTGCCGATGAAATTGAAATTGATCTTTCAATTAACTTTCTGCCCACTACTTGAACTAAATCTTCATCATCATAGCTATAAATATACTCACCAAGGCGATTTTTAATTTCATCGATAACTCTCCTGCATGCCAATTCCGCAGCTTCCATAGAAGAGCCCTTTGCGCAAACCCGCACTGAGCATTCCCCTTCTTTTGCATAGGTTGCCACAGTTGGGTTTGTTTGATTATGTACCAAATCAATTATCTCTGTTTCTAAGGATGATTCTCCTTTACCAAAGGTTCTGATGGTTTTGTAATACAAAAAATCCTTTACCAGGCTTTTAAGGCGTGGTATTACTTCGTCTAGAAACATTTTTTTCATCTCTCTAGGCGGTCCCGGAAGTGATATTATTATCTTCCCCTTATCTTCAAGCCAAAAGCCCGGAGCCGTACCTGCATGATTTTGTAGCGGTATTGCTTTAGATGGCAAGACTGTCTGTTTAAGATTATTGTCCGTCATAGTCCTGTTCATCTGCTGGTAATAGGCTTTTAACAAGCTTAAGCTTTCTTCATTTTGTACTAATTCATCATCAAAATACTGACATATTATCTCTTTTGTCAAATCGTCCTCTGTTGGGCCTAGGCCTCCTGTAGTAATAATCATTTGGCAGTCTTCATAAGCGATATCTAAAATTCGTTTTAAACGGCCCGGATTATCTCCCATTGTATAGTGATATAATACATCAAAACCCAGCAAATTTAATTGCTGGGATAGATATGTAGCATTTGTATTTACAGTTTGCCCAAATATTAGCTCCGTTCCAACACTGAGTATTGCAACCTTCATTATTTGCTCCTTTACTATTACATGGTAAATAATTTTCTGTTCTTGTAAACGTACTCCACACCTGAGTAGACAGTCATTATTAATGAAGCCCAAAGGAAAAATTTAGCTGCATACATTATAGCCTCCCCTTTGACAGTTAGTGAATTTGCAACAGCCAGCATAAGAAGAGGAACGGCAATCATCTGGAGAACAGTCTTTATCTTTCCGCTCATAGCCGCAGCTATAACGATGCCTTCAGCGGCTGCAACGGTTCTCATTCCTGCAATTGTAAACTCTCTGGCTAGAATTACCACCAGCATCCATGCCGGTACAATATTTCCTTCAACCATCATACAGAAAGCTGAATACACCAAAACCTTATCAGCCAAGGGATCCATAATTTTTCCGAAGTTACTAACCAAATTGTACTTACGTGCAATGTAGCCATCGAGAAAATCCGTAAATGATGCTATTAAGAAAATGACTAAGGCAACATAATAGTACCCAAGCATATATGCAGCCATAAAAAACGGAACAGAAATAACTCTTCCAATTGTCAATTGATTAGGTAAATTCATTCTGGTACCTCCATGCCCATTAAATCATAATCATAGCCATCTTCAATATACACTTTAACAATATCTCCTGGCTCATGGTTAACATCGGTCTTAAAAATAACCGTATTGTCTATATCCGGAGCATCAAACTCCGTTCTCCCTACATATACCCCTTCATCGTCCTTATAATCTACTATTACCTTAAGGGTTTTACCAATTTTATTTTGATTTTTTTCGAGAGAAATTTCCATTTGAGTTCTCATTATAACATCAAGCCTCTCCTGCTTAATGTCTTCATCAATCTGATTTTCCATTTCTCCGGCTAAAGTATTCTCTTCTTGAGAATAGCAAAATACACCTAATCTATCAAATCGATTATGTTCTACAAAATTTAATAAACTCTCAAAGTCTTCATCAGTTTCTCCCGGGAACCCAACAATTAAAGTTGTCCTTATATGTATTTCGGGAATTCTTTCTCTTAACCTGCTGATTGTGGCCTCTATAGATTCCCGGGTAGAATGTCTTCTCATAGCTTTCAAAATATTATTTGACCCATGCTGCAACGGAATATCGAGGTATTTGCATATCTTGTCTTCGGTGGCGATAACATCAATTAGCTCCTCCGTAATCCTATGTTCATAGCAATACATCAGTCTGATCCATTGCAGCTTCTCTATTCTACATAACTTTCGCAGTAACTCGGGAAGCATATATTTGCCATACAAATCTTTTCCGTAATAGGTTAAGTCCTGAGCAATTAAAATGAGCTCCCTGCAGCCTTCAGCGGCCAAATACTCCGCTTCAGCTACAATGTCTTCAATAGACTTGCTTCTAAATGGTCCTCTTATACCGGGAATTATGCAATAAGCACATCTGTTGTTACAGCCTTCAGCTATCTTCAGTGTGGATGAATAAGGATTATCTTCCAGCTTTCTTGGTCCTGAAAGGAGCTGAGTTTCGGAACATTCTGAAACTATATTAGGCTTCTCGCCAGCAAATATTTTATTTATGATGTCTTGAATATCATTATACTCATTTACTCCAATTATACCGTCGATTTCCGGTATTTCTTCCATAAGCTCCTTGCTATACCTTTTTGATAGGCAACCTGAAACGAGAATTTTTTTCCCTTCAGCTTTGTATTCTATCATCTCAAGAATCCTATCAATAGATTCCTTCTTCGCATCATTTATAAACCCACATGTATTTACCATAATCAAGTCGGCATCTTCAGGTGAGTTTACAATAATATTATTATGCAATTCTAAGCTTCCTGAGACCATTTGACTGTCATTATAATTTTTAGGGCATCCTAAAGTCTGTATATTAATCTTCATTATTTAAATCTGAACCTTCTTTCAATTGATTAAGCTCATCTTCGTTTATTAAAACCTGTCTTGGCCTGCTTCCGTCCTGTGGTCCGACTATGCCTCTTTCTTCCATCATATCAACTATTCTTGCCGCTCTATTATAGCCGATTCGAAATCTTCTCTGCAGCATTGATACCGAAGCCTGTCCGGTTTTAACGACACATTCAATGGCATCAGGTAACAGCTCATCGCCATCAGAAGATTTACCCATAGGCATTAAGTTTTCATTTTCAATGGTAGAAATAACCTCGCCTGAATATTCCACATCCTTGACCTGGCTTTTTACATAGTTAATTACTTTGTTAACTTCTTCATCAGAAACAAAGGTTCCTTGAACTCTTATAGGCTTGCCCATTCCCAGTGGATTAAAGAGCATATCACCTTTTCCAACTAACTTTTCTGCTCCGGACATATCTAATATAGTCCTTGAGTCAAATTGTGAAGAAACTGCAAATGCAATTCTTGAAGGTATATTAGCCTTGATAACGCCTGTAATTACATCTACAGAAGGTCTTTGGGTTGCAACAATAAGGTGCATGCCGGCAGCCCTGGCCATTTGAGCCAATCTGCATATTGATTCCTCAACTTGAGACGGTGCTGCCATCATAAGATCTGCCAACTCGTCAATTATAATTACAACCTGTGGCAAAACATTCTCCTGCTGGCCATTCTTCTTCATATATTCATTAAATGATTCGAGATCACGAACACTATGCTCTGCAAATTTTTTGTATCTGTCATTCATCTCCGCCACAGCCCAGTTCAGTGCCGCCGCCGCCTTGGATGGCTCTGTTACAACAGGTATCAGCAAATGAGGTATGCCATTGTAATTCCCCAGTTCAACAACCTTCGGATCCACTAAAACCAGCTTCACTTCATCGGGATTGGCTTTGTATAAAATACTCGTAATAATGCTGTTGATGCATACACTCTTACCGGAGCCTGTAGAACCTGCAATCAGCAAATGCGGCATTGATTTTAAATCGGCAACAATTGCTTTGCCTGCAATATCCTTACCTACAGCAAATGTAATCTTTGATTTTGCGTTTTTAAACTCATTCGAATCTATAATTTCCCTGAGAGTTACCATATTTATAGTTCCATTTTCAACTTCTATGCCTACAGCAGCCTTACCGGGAATCGGTGCCTCAATTCTGATGCTCTTAGCTTCCAAATTTAACGCAATGTCATCAGCCAATCTAACTATGCTGGCAACCTTTACTCCCACATTGGGCTGTATTTCATACCTGGTGATTGCCGGTCCCTGTGTAACCTTAGATACCGTTGCATCCACCTTAAAGGTTCGCAGCGTTTCCTCCAGCTTCATGGCTTTTTGTTGAAGCAGCCTGCTATCCCCTTCCGAATTGCGCTTTTTAGGCATATTAAGCAACCCTGACTCCGGTTTTACATAATTAATCGCCGTACCGGAACCGGAAAGCTCTTCAGGGGATAAAACAGCTGCCGCGGCTTCCTTATTGGTAAGCTTAGGGGGCTCTTCCACGGCACTGCCATATTGGTTATCATATTCATAATTTGAGTCTGCAGCATAGTTTTCTTCAATTCCATTTACAGTATGCTTAGATTTTTCATCCGCCGTATCAACAGTCGGTTTTGAACCTAAAATTGAACTTTCAGTCATAAATTTTAAAATATTGGACTTTTTATTACCTGACGGTTCATGACTGCCTTCATCATAAGGATTATTAATTGTAATTGGCTTTCGATTTCCTTTTCCTCTAAATTCAGAGCTTCTCTCATTAGAAAAATCAGGTCCCTGCGTATCCGCCTTAAAGGCTTCTGCCTCAGCCTGCTTGGCAGCCTTAACCTTAGCTCTTTCTTCCAGCTTAGAAGCTCTTAAAAGCTTTCTTTCTTCAAACTTATTGCTAATGCCTTCAAGTCCTCTGGAAATAGGAGTGTTTATTACAAGTAATGCCGGAACTATGATAAAAATTAATGCCGTCACATATAAACCAACCTTGCCGATGATTTTTACAAGAACAGTTCCTAAGGACATTCCAAAGCTACCGCCACTTTCCAGCTCTATTCCACTATCGTAAAATGTTGAAAATGATATTTTTAAATTCTCAGCATCAATAAAACGTCCGCTATTTATTAGACAAAACATCAGAAATATAAGGGTAGTTAAGGCTACACTTTTTTTACTGATATTAACCGTTTTATCAGCAAAAATCAAAATACCGCATAGTATTAAGAACCACGGAAAAATAACCCCCATCAGCCCAAATGAGCCCTTAAGGAAATTGCCAATGGCATTTCCCAGCTGACCGGCCGCCTGAAACTGCACAGCTGCAAAGGTAAAAACTCCCAAGGCTATGAAAACAAAAGCCCAAATTTCGTCGATGACTCTTTTGTTAGCCTTTCGTTTCTCTTGCATCTTTTTAATTTCTGCTTTTTTTTCTTCATTTTTTGCTCTAGATTTGGAACTTCCGGCAGGACGTCCCCTTTTCTTCTTTTCTGCCAATTTAATCCCCCACTATGATTAATAAAGCCTAGAATTTATGCTGTCTTCAGAAATAATGAAACAACTCCGTAAACAATTGTCAGAACCCCGATAACCCAAACATAAGTTGAAAAATATTTTAATTTTTTCTGTGAAACAACCTTTATCATCGCCTTAATTGCAACATATCCTGAAACCGCTGCAACTATGAAGCCAACTGCCATAGGTCCTAGAATGCTTAAATCAATTCCGGCCTTAATTGCCTTAGGTAGCTCCAATATCGCCGAGCCGAGAATAGATGGAATAGAAATCAGAAAAGCAAATTTTACAGCGAATTCCCTGTCTAATCCTGAAATCAGGCCGCCAACCAAGGTTGAACCTGACCTTGAAACTCCCGGACAAATTGCAAAGCCTTGCAATAGACCTACAAATATTGCATTTCTGTAATTCATTCTATCGATCAGCTTATTTGCACCGGCAATTTTTTCTGCAAAGTACATAAGAAATCCGGTTATGATCCAGCCAACACCTATGGCAATCAAGCTATTGAACAAGCTTGAAAAAATATCCTGGAAAAGAAAACCGATAATAACTGTAGGAATAGTTGCTACAATAATCATTATCCCCAGCTTTCTCACAGGATTATCATTAATCCTAAGACCTTTACCGGTAAAGATATCCTTAATGAGATTTACCAGTTCCAAGCAAAGCTCCAGTATTTCTTTTTTATAGACAATGAATACGGATACTAATGTACCTAAATGCAATACGACGGAGAAGAAAATTACCTTATCTCCATCAATTCCAAAAAAATGCTGCAGCATGGCCAGATGTCCTGAACTGCTGATTGGAAGAAACTCTGCAAGTCCCTGTATAAAGCCTAATATTATCGCTTCAAAATATCCCATAAAATTCTCCTATTAATCTATTTCTCGATAAAAATTATTTATTTTCCTCTTTAGGATTGATAAACTTCTTCTCTACTAAAAGTTCTGCACAGAGAACAGCTCCGCCGGCAGCACCTCGTTTAGTATTGTGAGCAAGGCCTATGAATTTAAAGTCATATATTTTATCTTCTCTAATTCTTCCAATGTTAACAGCCATTCCGTTTTCTGCCTCAACATCTAAAGATACCTGCGGTCTGTCATCTTCAGGTAAATAATGGATAAACTGCTTAGGTGCGCTGGGAAGCTCATGTTCAGCCGGAAAGCTCTTAAAGTCTACTAATTTTTTTATCAGCTCCTCTTTGGTAGCTTTCTTTCTAAACTTAACAAAAACAGCCGCAGTATGGCCATTCAGCACAGGAACTCTTACACACTGACATGTAATATCAGGTTCCGAGGCTTTAACAATTTCACCATTTTCAATTTTTCCGAATACCTTCAATGGTTCATCTTCACTTTTTGCTTCTTCACCACCAATATACGGTATTATATTGCCAACCATTTCAGGCCATTGTTCAAAGGTTTTTCCTGCGCCTGAGATGGCTTGATAGGTTGTAACAACTGCTTCGTATGGTTCATATTCTTCCCAAGCCGCCAAAGCCGGTACATATGCCTGAATTGAACAATTAGGCTTCACGGCAATAAATCCGTATTTTGTGCCTAATCTGTTTTTTTGACTGCTTATGATATCCGTATGTCTATGATTTATCTCAGGAATAATCATAGGCACATCAGGTGTCCATCTGTGGGCACTGTTATTTGAAACTACCGGAACTTCTGCTTTAGCATAAGCATTTTCAATTGCTATAATCTCATCCTTATCCATGTCGACAGCACTGAAGACAAAATCCACTTTCCCGGCTATATCATCGATTTGAGCTATATCATATACAGTGAGTTTTTTCACTGCTTCCGGCATCGGTGCTTCCAATTTCCATTTAGCGGCTTCTTCGTAAGCCTTTCCTGCACTTCTGGAGCTGGCTGCAACAACCACTACCTGAAACCATGGATGCTCTTCAAGAAGAGAAATAAATCTCTGCCCTACCATTCCTGTAGCTCCTAAAATACCAACTTTAAGTTTTCTGTTCAAATTTCTCATGTCCAACCCTCTCAAATAATTGTAACTATGTTATTATACACTAATTCCGTTGATATTTCAACATTTTTAACAGATTATAAAAAATAAAAAACGCCGGAAAACCGACGTTAGTATTATTCATCTTAAGCCTCTGCAGCATTGTCAGCAACGATTTCCTTGCCGTCATAGTAATTGCAATTAGGGCATACTCTGTGTGGAAGCTTTGGCTCATGACACTGTGGACAGATAGAAAGTCCCGGTAAAGCCTTCTTCATATTTGGAGCTCTTCTGCTGTCTCTCTTTGCTTTAGATGTTTTCCTCTTTGGAACTGCCATATTCTACACCTCCTTATACTCTGAATATCGAACTGTATTCGTAACCACTAGATTATAACCGTTAATTTGACTCATGTCAAGCCTTACTTTCTCAATCTTTCGTTTACGATTTTATATGTATCTCTTGCAATCATCAGCTCTTCATTCGTAGGAACCAAAAGAATCTTAACTTTAGAATCATCTGTGGATATAACTCTTTCTTGTCCTCTTACCTTATTCTTAAGGAGATCAAGCTTTATTCCGAGATTGCCCATTTCATTACAAATGTGAGCTCGCATTTCTGCGCTGTTTTCACCTACACCTGCTGTAAATATCAAGGCATCTACTCCGTTCATTTCAGCAATATATGCACCGATATAGAATCTAACCTTCTGGGCAAATACTCTCAAAGCCAGTGCAGCTCTTTCATCACCTTCAGCTACAGCATCCTCCAAATCTCTAAAGTCGCTGGATACGCCGGAAATGCCGAGGACACCGGATTTTTTGTTCAAGATGTCATTGACAACCCCATGAGGAAGATTTTCTTTTTCTCTGATAAAGGTCACGATTGCCGGGTCAATGTCCCCGCTTCTGGTTCCCATTACAAGACCCTGAAGTGGTGTAAAGCCCATTGATGTATCAATAACCTTACCATATTTGATCGCAGAAACAGATGCTCCGTTACCAAGATGACAGGTTATAATTTTTAAATCATTAATGCTTACATTCAGCTTTGCAGCCGCTCTCTCAGAAACATACTTATGTGATGTTCCATGAAAACCATACTTTCTGATTCCATACTTTGTGTAGTATTCATATGGGATAGCATATAAATAGTTATGTGCCGGCATAGTCTGATGAAATGCAGTATCAAATACGCCAACCATAGGAGTTGTAGGCATAAGCTCTCTACAAGCCGCAATTCCCAATAGGTTTGGAGGGTTGTGAAGTGGAGCCAGCTCGATACAATCTTCTAATGCTTTTATAACATTGCTATCGATTAAAACTGATTCTGCATACTTTTCACCTGCGTGAACAACTCTGTGGCCGACAGCTCCTATTTCCTCCATTGACTTAACCACTCCATGGTTTTCATCAACAATAGCGTTTAAAACCTGAGCAATCGCATCCTTATGGTTTGCCATAGGAACCTCGGTTGAAATCTTGTCCATACCCATCTTCGTATGATTGATTACCGATCCATCCATACCTATTCTCTCAACAAGACCTTTGGCTAACAACTGTTCATTTGTCATATCAAGGACTTGATACTTCAGTGATGAGCTGCCACAATTAATTACTAAGACTTTCATTTACATCCTCCATATATATCTATTAAAACTTAACATTAAACATATTAAACACACCAAAATATTATACAAGAATTTCTATCAAAAATCAAGATTAGACTCATAATATGGTTTTTGAACATAATCAGAATTCTCATATAAGTCTCTGCCTGTTATTATATTGAAGATATCAGTGCTTTTTATATCCAGTTCCAATTGCCTCCTCACATTCGGATTATGGCTATAAAACTTATTTATATTGGAAATTACAGGTAATTCACCATTACCCTTAAGGTAGGCTTTTAAGAATCTGCTCCCCCTTCCGTTTAATGCCAATACTCGAATGTATCCCGGAAATTTGTCAGCATCATCTCTTTTGATTCCAAGGAGTATCTGTGCTAAAAGCCTCGAAATTCTAGTATATGTATATCCCTTTGACTTTACTGCTAAAATCAATTCATCTGTGCTTTTTACATATCTAAACTCTTTAAACAGCTTATTGACAAGCCCCTCATCCCCGGATATTCCTATAAGCTCTTCTCTGCTTCTTCCAATTAGCGAGTTAACGACCATTTTAAAATAGTTTTTCTCAGTTTCTGCATAAAAATTCGGATTATTTTTATACAAAATTTCTCTAATTCTAGTGCCGCTTTCATGGTGGCCCTGACCATTTCTCTTAATTGAAAAAAGCTTCATTTTATCATTATTGAGTATATAATCCAGAGCAAGAATATTGTTTGAACCTGACAAAACAGCCATTTCTTCGGTGGTTATAAACTCCTTAAGGGCTTTTTCACGAGCCGAAGGATAAGCACTTCCATCCTTCATAAATATAGCCATCATATGGTTTATTTTCTCCATATTATAAGTGAGCTTATCTGCCACTGATTTCAACACTTTTACATCGTCACACTCAGTACCGAATGCCAGGGTATCGCATCCTATTTTTTCAAGTAAATTCACTGCGCCCTTTGCAAAATAATTGCTGCTTGAGGATGCGTAAACAACCGGCAGCTCAATTACTAAATCAACACCATTTTCAACGGCAGTTTTTGCTCTATGCCACTTATCAAAATATGCGATTCCACCTCGCTGAACAAAGCTTCCGCTCATAGTTGATACAATCACGGCATCGGGAAACTCTTCCTTAGCTCTTGAAATTAAATATCCATGACCCTGATGAAAGGGATTAAACTCAGCAACAATGCCTACTGCTTTCGTAGACTTATTTTCCCTTGACACTTTAGTAATCCCGACCTAAAGCTTTATTTCCTCGCCATTTTTGGTTTTAATGGCCATTGACTTTATTTCGTCTCTGTTGTTTTGAAGAATATGAGCAATATCATTAAAGGTTTTTTCCAGATTTGAATACATTTCTCCGAAATACTTCATATTCATCTCATCCATTCTGCCCTGCATGTCAAATAGCATGTTATCAACATAATCATAGGTCTTCATCTTAAGAAGCATTGCATAGTCCTCAGCGTCTTTCATGATAGCTTCAGCGCGCTCCTTTGCCTTTTTTGTTATTTCGTTGCTTTCAACCATGTAATCGGCCTGTTTATTAGCGTTTACGATAATCTTTTCATATTCGCCCTTAGCTTCTGCCAGAATTCTGTCCTTTTCATCTTTAATCCACTTGGCTTCTTTAATATCATCAGGAAGGGATAGATCAATATTTCGTGAAATTTCCAGAATTTCACTTCCGTCCACCATAATTTTTCCTGTCAAAGGAACTCCCGGCGCATTATTAACGATGTCATTTAATTCTGCCAACATATCAAGAACTGTCATTTTATTTCTCCTATTCTATATATTATTTAATTTTTATATACTTGTTCTTCATCTTATCCAAAACCATATCGGGAACCAGACCGGATACGGATCCGCCTAAGGATGCAACCTCTTTAATCATACTTGAACTGATGAATGAATACTTAGGACTTGTCATTAGAAAAATAGACTCTACATCCTTATTAAACAAACATGCATTCATCTGAGCCATAGACAGCTCATACTCAAAGTCCGTAATGGCTCTCAAGCCTCTTATAACGGCATTGAATCCGTTAGCATTTACATAGTCCGCCAGTAGCCCGGAAAATGAATCCACTTCTACATTGGGGGTATCTTTGAAGAGTTCCTTGAGCATGGTAACTCTTTCTTCAACGGAAAACAACGGCTTCTTCTGAGGATTTTCAATTACGCCTACAACCAGTGAATCAAACATCTTAGCACCGCGATAGATTATGTCTAAATGACCGCTGGTAACCGGGTCAAAGGACCCTGAATATAATGCTTTAGTCATTAAGTTCCTCTCCCATCTCATATATTGATAGAGCAATGGTGCCGTATTTTCTGACCTTAGTTTTTAAAAGTCTTCCAACTTGTTCAGGCAACTCCATGCGACTATTATGCTCTGCTATTATTATACCGTCAGACGCCAATAAATCAAGTGAATCTATCATATCCAAGGAAACTTCATAATATCCGGATTCATATGGTGGATCTAATATTATTAAATCAGCCCTTTCTGAAATTTTATTTAAAGCCGACTTATAATCCAGCATCAAAAAAGTCGCACGCTCAAGACATTTACACAGCTTTACATTTTCTTTTATAACTTTCATACTTTCACGCTTGCTATCGCAAAAGTAGCATTTTTTGGCACCGCGGGAAATAGCTTCAATACCCAGCCCTCCGCTTCCACCAAACAAATCTATACACACACCGTCATACAGATTGTGCATGGCAATACTGAAAATTGCTTCTTTTACTTTATCCGATGTGGGTCTAACACCTTGATTATCCTCCGGCGAAATTAACTTTCGACCTTTGAATTCTCCTGAAATTACTCTCATCTTTTACATCCTTACATATTCAAAGAAATATTCTCACCAAATACTTCTACAACCTTTTCTCTTACCGGTTTATTTTCATTCTTGCTCAAATTACTGTCATTTTCAAGCAGCTCTTTTGCACTTTCGCGCGCCCTTTCCAGAACGTCACCATGTCTGACTAAATCAGCTATATGCAAATCCGGCAACCCATGCTGTTTTAATCCGAAAATATCTCCGGGACCTCTCAGCCTCAAATCAGCTTCCGCAATTTCAAACCCGTCTGCAGATGAACTTAATATTTCTGCTCTTTCAACGGATTTTTCGCTTTCATTCCCAATTAGGAGATAGCAATATGATTGTTCTTCACCTCGGCCAACCCGCCCTCTAAGCTGATGCATTTGGGCAAGGCCGAATCTTTCACAATTCTCAATTACCATTATGGTTGCATTCGGAACATTAACACCTACTTCAATAACAACAGTTGAGACTAATAGGTCTATTTCCTTATTCATAAATGCACTCATTATGGCATCTTTCTGCTCTTGTTTTAATTCTCCGTGTAAAATCTCTACATTGAATCGAGAAAATTTGGATTTTAACTCAGAAAAAATCTCGTCTGCAGATTTTGCATCAATAGCTTCTGATTCTTCAATAAGTGGCGCTATGACATAGGCTTGCCTTCCTTTCTCCAGCTCCGCCTCAATCTTTTCATAAATCTCAATCCTGTCTATTTCATTGCGCCCGACTTCGGTTTTTATTTTCTTTCTCCCCTTAGGCATTGTTTTAATTACGGAAATATCCAAATCCCCATAAATGATTACAGCAAGGGTTCTTGGGATTGGAGTTGCAGTCATTACCATTACATTGGTATCAGCTCCTTTCCCTGCCAAAGCAGCTCTTTGCTTTACACCGAATCTATGTTGCTCGTCAGTAATTACAAGACCGAGATTTTTAAACTCTACATCCTCGGATATGACTGCATGTGTCCCTATCAAAACATCAATATCACCCTTTGCCAAAGCTTCTTTAATTTCTCGCTTTTCTCTCGCCTTAGTTCCTCCTACCAAAAGAGCTGTCCTTATACCATGCTTTTCGAAATCCTGCGATATTGTCATAAAATGCTGCTTTGCAAGAATTTCTGTCGGAACCATCATTACACTTTGCATTTTAGATTTTCCACAACATATCATTGCACACTGAGCTACAACGGTTTTTCCGGAGCCGACATCCCCCTGAACTAACCTGTTCATAGGTCTGGAAGAAGATAAATCCTTCTTAATAGCCCTTAAAGCGGTTTTTTGTCCAGAAGTTAGTGAAAATGGCAAGGTGGAAATATAGCTGTCCATAAAGGAGCAGTCCACTATTTTGCCTTTTCCCCCGGAGTTACTCCGATTCCTCATATAGAAAAGACCTGTTTCAAGAACCATGAGCTCATCAAAGATCAGTCTGTATTTACCCTGTAAAACCAGCTTAGCATCTGTAGGAAAATGAATCCACTTATATGCCAGGTTAATTGTACAAAGGTTATTTTCCTCTATAACCTTTTCCGGTAGCCATTCAAGGCTATCTTCAAGATCATCTTCCAAGCCGCTTATCCATTTTCCAATTTCTTTTCCTGAAATTGCACCTATAGACTTATATATCGGAACAATGCCTCTGCGATCCTCGTGAGAGCCCAAGGCGTGAAATTCCGGATGTATCAGCTGTTTTTTACCCTTATTATCCTTTACAACCCCGAAAAAACTATAGCTTTGGCCTTCCTTTATCATATTGTTGACATACATGCCATTAAAAAAAAGAATTTCCATGATGCCGGTATCATCTTGTCCATATATAATGAGTGGGCTGTTCTTTGTTCTAAAGCTCCCATAGTAATGCTTAGAGATGACTTTACATTCAATCAAAACCGTATCTTCAGCCTTAGCAAAAAACACCTTACTGACGACTCTTTTGTCCTGATAGCCTACAGGAATTATATTTAGCAGATCCTGCACCTTATTAATACCTACATTGTGTAAAACAAGGGCCTTTTTAGGTCCTATGCCCTTTATTGCAGAAATATCATCTTTTAGGCTCATAGCTGTATACCACCTCTAGGTCTCTATTTGCAATATTTTTTGATTTAACGCCACTTATATGGATGTGAATTTCTCCCACCGGATATTTTTCTTTTTCAAATAATTCGAATATATCCTTCGACAAGGATTCGGTAACTGCACTTATACTTGCTCCCAGCTGAGTTATAATATGAAAGCTTATAAGTATTAAACCGTCATCTAAAAGCTCTGTAGAAATTTCATCGGCAAACTCTGCAGCCTCAACCTCGTGAATTTGCCCCATAAGCTTCGATTTATCATTAGATGGCCAAACCTTGTTATTATATTCAATTTTTCCCATTACTTTTAATATAGCTCCGGCAAAGACTTGATTTGAGATGGTTATAGTTCCATGGTCATTTGCAATACTGATTGTCATTATAAGCTCCCGGTTCATTATATATTTGTCTTAACACTATTTTACCATAATACCATGATAATTGGTATAAAAAGCTTTACGGGATTTTTAGGCATATAAAAAACACCTAAGTGCAATTAACATGCAATCAGGTGTTTTAAACAAATTTCTTCATTAGATGGCACGGTTGATCTTATTGGATCTAATGCATCTTGTGCAAACATTAGCTCTTCTTACAGTTCCATTTTCATCTACAATCCTAACAGTCTGAATGTTGGCATTCCATTTTCTTCTTGTATGTCTGTTTGAGTGAGAAACACTGTTTCCTGAAACTTGACCTTTTCCGCAGATTTCACATTTTCTTGACATCTACCGCACCTCCTTCACTATCTTAAGCATAATGCATATATTTCATTCTTTTCATATCGAACAAGCGACATTATAACACAGTTTTCATTAGTAATGCAAGGGTTTTTTCTTATTTAGGCCTAAATTTGACCTAAATTACTAAAAAACAAGTCTATACACCTTATAAACTAACATCTCCATCAATTAATACGGGAGCATTCACCTCATCTGAAAGCTTCATATCTATTACTCTCTGGTTTCTGCTGCCTCTGTATTGCAAAGTCAAATCCTTCTGTTCTTCTTCAAACGGCCCGTCAACCAGTATGTCGGTCAAATTTAAAAGCTCATCAAGAGAAGCATTGGATTTTCTCATTTCTGACAAAACCTCAAATGTATATCCGGTATATATAAGCAAATTAAGTTTTCGGGCTTTCACTTCTTTTGCCAGCGACAAAAAACCTGCACTCTGGCACAGCGGCTCTCCTCCACTGAAGGTTACACCCTGCAGCATGGGGTTTTCATCAATTGCCTTGACAAGCTTATCGATAGAACAGCTGTACCCACTTTTAAAGTCATGGGTTTCAGGGTTATGACAGCCCCTGCAGTTATGAGGACAGCCTTGACAAAATATTACAAACCTGATGCCCGGCCCATCGACTATTGATTCTCGCACAATTCCCGCAATTCTCAACTCATCATTATTATCTAATGTCAAGCCTTTGAATTCTTTCATGACCATTGTTACCTTCATGCTCCCTTCTTCCGCATTTTGGGCAAACATTGTCTATTATACCTGTATATCCACAGCAAGGGTCACGGTCAACAGGATGGTTAATTGAACCATATCCAACACCGCTTTCCTTCATAACTCTTACAACCTTTTCAAAGGCATCAAGATTCTTAAGCGGATCACCATCAAGCTCAATGTAGGAAATGTGTCCTCCATTTGTTAAGGCATGATAAGGAGCTTCTTTCTTTATTTTGTCAAAAGCTCCGATATTATAGTAAACAGGAACATGGAAGCTGTTGGTGTAATAATCTCTATCGGTTACACCCTCTATATTCCCAAATCTCTTTCTATCAAGTCTTACAAATCTTCCTGATAAGCCCTCAGCAGGAGTTGCTATTATTGACCAATTTAATCCGGTCCTCTTAGCCTCCTCATCCATACGCTTTCTCATATATGCAATTATTTCAAGGCCTAGTCTTTGAGCCTTTTCACTTTCACCATGGTGCTCTCCAATTAGAGCCTTCAAGGTTTCAGCAAGTCCGATAAAGCCTATAGTCAAGGTTCCATGCTTTATAACCTCATCAATTGAGTCTGTCACCTTAAGCTTATCCGAATCTATCCAAACTCCCTGACCCATTAAGAAAGGGAAGTTCATTACTTTCTTTTGAGACTGAATCTTAAGTCTTTCGTTCAACTGTCCAATACAAATATCTATCATATGATCCAAGCTGTCAAAGAATATGTCTAAATCTCCCTTTGACTTTATTGCAAGTCTAGGCAGGTTGATTGAAGTAAAGGATAAGTTTCCTCTTCCATACACAATTTCTCTGTCGGGGTCATATGCATTACCCATTACTCTAGTTCTGCAGCCCATATAAGCGCATTCAGTTTCCGGATGTCCCGGCTTATAATATTGTAAATTAAACGGTGCATCTATAAATGAGAAATTAGGGAATAATCTCTTTGCAGAAGTTCTACACGCTAATTTAAATAAATCATAATTAGGATCTTCCGGATTATAGCTGACACCCTCTTTAACCTTAAAAATCTGTATTGGGAAAATAGGAGTTTCTCCATTTCCAAGGCCGGCCTCCGTAGCCTTCATTACACATTCCATTACAAGTCTGCCTTCCGGTGATGTATCGGTGCCATAGTTGATGGAACTAAATGGAACCTGAGCACCGGCTCTGGAATGCATCGTATTAAGATTGTGTATAAGGGCTTCCATTGCCTGATAAGTCTTTCTCCTTATTTCTTTATCAACAAATTCTTTGGCTTTTTTCTGAACCTTAGCTATAAGCTCCTTATCGGCAAACTTAGTAAGCTCTTCCATTTCAACAGCTGTATAGTCATCATCCCAATTCATAGCAGGATACCTGCCGGTTTCAGCTTCTATTTTCTTTCCAAGCTCTTTTATCGCTTCCGGACCATTCTCAAGCAAATCTTCAAACTCCAGAAGCTTACCGAGATTGGTCCAATATAGCTTTTTATAAGTTTTTTTAACGCCCGGAGCCATGCCATAGTCAAAATTCGGAACTGATTGGCCACCATGCTGATCGTTTTGGTTTGACTGAATTGCAATACAAGCAAGTGCCGCATAGCTTTCAATGTCGTTAGGCTCTCTAAGATGTCCATGACCTGTTGAGAATCCTCCCTTTAACAATCCGACCAGATCAATCTGACAGCAAGTCATAGTTAATGTATAGAAATCCATATCGTGAATATGAATGTCACCGGCTTCATGAGCTTTAACAAACTTAGGATCTATTACATACATTTTATAGAACTCTTTTGCACCTTCTGAACCATATTTCAGCATGGTTCCCATAGCCGTATTCCCGTCTATATTGGCATTTTCACGCTTAACATCATTATCCTTGGCATCTAAGTATGTAAGATCCTCATATATCTTCATGAGCTTAGTATTCATATCTCTGACACGAGTCCGCTCCGCTCTATAAAGTATATACTCCTTAGCTGTTCTTGCATGTCCGTTTTCAATCAGTATCTTTTCAACCGTATCCTGAATCTGTTCAACAGTAGGAGTTGTATTATGACAAATTTCCAAAAGATAAAGCTCTACCTGTCTGGCCAGATATTCAGACATATCCCTGTCATTTCCACCTAAAACCTGAGCGGCTTTAAAAATAGCATCTGCAATTTTTTCCACATCAAAATTAACCGTTCTGCCATCTCTTTTAATTATCTTTTTGATTCCGTCCATCACCAAAACTCCTAATCACCATACACTATATATTGTGGATTTTTTTAATCCACTTTCAGTATTATACTACTTATTCCATTTTATTTCAATTGGATATTTAATTAAATTACCTATCATGAATACTTTCATAATAGTCAGCACGAAGCATAGACATCAAAATTAAATCCAGATATTTCCCATTCTTCTTCCCTGAATTTCGCATTGTTCCTTCTCGCTTAAATCCTATTTTCTGATACAGCTGTTGAGCAATTATATTCTTAGTCATATAATCCAGTGTAACACGCTCTCTATGCATATTAATAAAAGCATATTCCAGGAAAAGTCTTAATGCCTCTTCACCGTAGCCCTTCCCCCTGTTTAATTTAGGGGCAATATATATTCTTGTAATATCGAGCGAATCACATTTATCGTTTATATTCGTGATAAAAAGCTTACCAATCGGCTCATCAGTCTCCTTAAGGCAAATAGTAAAAATCTCTTTTGACGGATCAATCTTGCACTTGATAAACTCCGTTACTACGTCTTCATATGTCAATCCTTCATCCATCGTAAAAAATTCTGTAACCTCCGGCATAACCTCCCATTGGGCAAAATACCGGCAATCCTCAAAAACAGCATGTCTGATTATTAAATTCTTAGATTCCATATGACCTCCCCCTACAAGCATAAAAAACTTGTCACATCAACTTTCATTTGATATTATTATATATGATTTTACTGGAAAAATAAACGGGAAAAGCAAATATTTCCTAGGAAATAAAGGAGATTTTCATGAAGCGAAATACTTTTAAACATATAATAATCGGTCTCACTATATTAGCTCTGCTGGGACTTGCAATCCTTGGATATTTCATCGGAATAAGCCCCAGTAAAGAGCTTAAAAAGGAACTTGAAAAAAGAGTTTTATCCTACGAAACCGATATTACCGACTCTATAGAACACATAAAAACAGCAGAAAAATTTAAGGCATTTTTGATAAACTGGGCAGATGAAAAAGGCGTGGAATGCAGATATGACAAGGAAGGAAATGTAATAATGCACAGAGAGGCCTCATCTCTTTTTACAGATGCCGCACCTACAATTTTAGTATGCTCATATGATATAAGCGACTTAAACTCAACTGTTGACCCTCTTACCATGGCTTTTTCCGCATTAAAGGTTAACAAAGAAATGGGAGACTTGACCGTTATTATAACCTCTGATGAAGGCAGAGCCTTCTCAGGTGCTAAAACGCTCGATCCTTCGTATTTCCCTGACAATGCAAATGTTTTCACATTATCTCAAGGGAACAAGCATATGTATTCCTTAAATTCCGGAGGTTCATCCAGCTACATGTTTACGAGGTCCCTATCCTATGAAAAACCAAAGGGTACCAAGGCATATAGAATAAATATTTCCGGAGCTCCGGGGGGATTCCCTGATACAAGAATTTCATACTATCCTAATCCTGTAAATGAATTGGGAAAGCTGCTGGCTAAATTTCAAGGCAGTTCTCTTATTTTCGATTTAGCTGAAATTCAAGGTGGAAGTAACAGCAATGTATACCCTACCTCTGCAACTGCATTGATCACCATGGATGAAGATAATGTTGAACGGTTTATTGCAAAGATGGACACATATATTAAAAATTTTACTGATGAATATGGTAAGGATTATCCTAATGTAATCGTAACCTATAGCGAAGCGGAAATGCCTGAGAATGTTATTTCAAAAAGTGATGCAAATCCTTTGTATAGCCTTCTCTATACTCTCAATCACGGTGTATATTATAAAAATGAAGACGGTGATGTTGTATCAATTTCAAGTGTTAACTATTTCAGCACCGGTGATGATAGGCTGCAAATCGGTACATCAGCTTCCAGCTTGACTGATTCAAATTTAAAGGAAATAGATACTGCATTTGAAACTTTAGCTGGACTTTCAGAGTTTACCTTTGAAAAAACAGCCTCAAGTATGTTTTGGTCATCTGCAGAAAGTCAGCTGTCTGACATTTTTGCCTTGGCTTATAAATCATTTACCGGCAGAGCTATAGAATATATAGACTCGGTGCCTGCAACGTTGGCACCCATTATCGCAGAAAAAAATCCGAATATAAGGATAATTAACATTACCACTAATTCGGATTATGTTCTTCAAGATGTAGGAAGCCTTGTAACATTGATGACTATTCCGGGCAATAAATAAAATCCTTATTCATACCAGGTCTTCTTAACATATTCAAGGTTAAGATCAACATTGTTTCCTATTCCGGAGACTCTTCCATGCTGAGTAAACTGCCAAAATCTATGAGTAAATTCATAGTCATTCAGGGTTGTGTAGTATGCCAGCCAAGTATCATAATTTGAAAGCTTATCCATATTTACGGATTTTGACAGCCATGTTGGATTACCATATATGGCCGGTGTAAATCCGTATTTTTTTATTACTTTGCAGAAGGCGTCGGCAATTTCCGTCTTTTCTTCCTTGCTGAGACTGCTTGTTCTTTCAGTCCCATCTATTGGCTCCATATCAAAAACTACCGGATAGGTTACACCCTTTCCTTTTATTTCACTTATAACGTATTCAGCCTCTTTTATGCCTTCCTCCTTTGTGCTGGCTTGAGAAAAGAAGTATATTCCGATATCTATACCGGCTTTTTTTGCTCCATTGATGTTTTTATCAAATTGCTTATCCTTAACAATTTTTCCGGAATGCCATCCGCTATATCCCAGTCTAATGAATGCAAACTTAATGTCATCTCCCTTTACCTGATTCCAGTCAATTGTTCCTTGGTGTTCGGAAACATCTATGCCCAGATTTGATTTATAGTTATCATCATTATAGCTAAATATGCCGTTGGACTCTCTATAGCCTTCCTGTATGTAATCTGTGGGCTTCTGAAGCATTTGTTTTGATGATTGACGACTGCCTATATAGTCACAGCTGCGTATAGCTAAAAAAACGGCAGTGCATATTATGATGAACAGTAAAATTAACCTGGTTGCAAATTTTCTGCGTTTCTTTTTCTTTAATTTTCTTGTTTTTCTATTGGAAGTTTTATTCATTTAATCTTGCATCCATTCATTTTTATATATAAATTATTGCCTGCTTCAAATCTTATATCTCTGTATTTTAACACACATCTTAAGTATTATAAAGATGGTTTGACCTTTTAATAATTGTGTAATATTATTGTATTGAGAGGAGACAACCATGATTAATTATGACGAATTAAAAAGTATGGTAATTAGGTATAGACGGGACCTGCATCAAATTCCTGAGCTTGGTTTTTTTGTCTATAAAACCTCAGCCTATGTTAAAGAAGTTTTAGAGCCTCTGGACTGCTCAATAGAAGCCGTTGCCGGAACCGGTATAGCTGCCTTCTTTAATTTCGGCAAAGAAAAAACTATAGCCTTCAGAGGTGATATGGATGCCCTTCCCATTGAAGAGGAAAGTGGCGCTGAATATTCTTCAAAGCACCCGGGTTGTATGCATGCCTGCGGCCATGACGGTCATATGGCAAACCTTCTTGGCTTTGCAAAAGTATTAAATGATTATAAGCGAAATAATACTCAAGTAAGATATAATGCTCTTTTAATCTTTCAGCCTGCTGAAGAAACTATTGAAGGGGCAAAAAAAATTCTGGAGTCCAATATTTTTGAAAGATATAACACAAAGGCAATTTTTGGACTTCACCTGTGGCCGATGTTAGAAAAAGGCGAAATTGCCTCAAGACCCGGTCCCATGATGGCCCGTTCTACGGAAGTGGCTATTAATTTCGAGGGAAAAAGCGCCCACTGCGGAGAACCTGAAAAAGGTCGCGATGCCCTTTTGGCCGCTTGCCGATTTGTCGATACAATTTATAATTTTAAGGATAACTTTGTAAAGGAAAAATCTATTTTAAAATTCGGCAAAATGGAAAGTGGTGATGTGAGGAATGCAATCTCCAGCCACACCAGGCTTGACGGAACTTTAAGAACATTTAACGACAATACCTGGGACTACATCGTTAATGCAATGCGTGCTTTGGGAGATGAAATTGAAAGCTCCACAGGTGTTGTTGTCGATATAGATGTAAATAAAGGTCACCCTGCCGTAGTCAATGATGAGAGGCTCTATGCCATGATGAAGCATTGCACAGAGGATTTGAATTATGTTGAGCTTAGAAAGCCGGTTTTAATAGCTGAAGACTTTTCCTGCTTTGAACAGGTAATTCCGGGAGTATTTTTCTTCCTCGGAACAGGAACCGGTATACCCCTGCATAACGATCACTTTGATTTTGATGATAATATTTTAATAGACGGTGTTCATCTATTTAATAAGCTTTTCATGGAGCTATAGGAATTCCTATAGCTCCAATTTCATATCTCCATCCTTTATCCATCCTATTTTTTTTAGAATTGTATAGAAAGCAAGACTTAGGACCATTGGTAGAAAAAAGTGTACCACTAAGATTCCTAAATATATAGATGCTGCACTTGCACCGGTTTCTGCCATAGCTGTAATAGTTCCTATTTGACCGACAAGACCGCTTGTTCCCATACCTGATCCGATAGGTATATTCTCCATTTTGAATACCAGTGTGGATACCGGCCCCGTTATTGCCGATGCCAATGTTGGCGGTATCCAAATCTTCCAATTTTTCAAAATATTAGGTACCTGAAGCATAGATGTTCCTACTCCCTGAGCAAATAACCCTCCCCAGCCATTTTCTTTAAAGCTTATAACGGCAAATCCGACCATCTGAGCGCAGCAACCCGCAGTTGCAGCTCCTCCTGCAAGACCACCTAAAGAAAGCATCATGCATAGAGCCGCAGAGCTTATAGGCAGAGTTAAAACCATCCCTACTATTACAGATATAATAATTCCCATCCAAAACGGCTGCAAAGTCGTTGCTGCCATTATGGCTTCTCCTAAGCCGGTCATAAGCTTATTGATATAAGGTCCAATAAAGGTTCCAATCAATACACCGCTTATAATTGTAACAGCCGGAGTGACAATTATATCGACCTTAGTTTCTTTTGATACCAGCTTACCAAGCTCAACACTTAGCCAAGATGCTATCCAGGCACCTGCCGGTCCCCCAAGCTGATTTCCGGCAAAGCCTACTACAATTGCAGCAAAGACAACTAAGCTGGGAGCTTTCAAGGCTAAGGCAATCGCTACAGCTATTGCCGGTCCCGTCATATCTCTGCAGATCGGCCAAACTGTTTCTGAAATAAAAGGAATACCAAGCTTAAGCCCGATAGTATTTAAAATGGTTCCGATTAACAATGATGCAAAAAGTCCCATTGCCATTGAACTCAGAACATCAATGCCATATCTTTGAAAGGAAATTTCAATGCCTTTTTTCTCTAAAAAATCTGAAACAGAAGAGTATCTCTTATTCACTTATTAATTCCTCCATACATTATAAAAGAGTGCAGGTAAATAAACATACCCACACCCTTGATTATACCATATATTTTATTTATTTTCCTGTCTTCTCTTGGCAAATTCTGCAGTTGCAGTAAATAATACGTCTGTTGATGAGTTAAGTGCTGTCTCACAGGAGTCCTGAATAACGCCCACTATGAAACCGACACCTACAACCTGCATCGCAATATCATTCGGTATTCCAAACAATGAACAAGCAAGAGGAATAAGAAGCAATGAGCCGCCGGCTACACCGGAAGCACCACAGGCACTTACTGCAGACAATACACACAAAATAATTGCAGTAGGAAGGTCTACGCTGATGCCTAAGGTATTTGCCGCCGCCAACGCCAATACAGAAATTGTAACTGCTGCTCCGCCCATGTTAATTGTTGCACCCAGAGGAATCGATATTGAATAGGTATCTTTATCAAGTCCCAATTCATCACAAAGCTTCATATTAACAGGAATATTGGCAGCTGAACTTCTTGTGAAAAACGCTGTTACACCGCTGTCTTTTAAGCATCTGAAAACCAATGGATATGGGTTCTGTCTTGTGCGTATAAACACGATAATCGGATTTATTACAATTGCATCAAATACCATTACGCCAACAAGTAACAGAATAAGTTTTCCATAATCCTTGAAAATTGCCACACCATTTTGAGAAACTGCGCTGAATACAAGGCCAAGAACTCCTAAAGGTGCAAATCTGATTACAATTCTTACCAGGTTCGATACTGCTTCTGCAATATCTGAGAGCATGTTCTTTGTTGCTTCTGAACTATGTCTAAGAGCAATTCCCAGAAGAATAGCCCAAGTTAAAATCCCGATATAATTTCCATCCTGCAACGCAGTAACCGGATTAGAAACGATATTAAATACTAAATTTTTAAGAACCTCTGTGATTCCTCCCGGAGGTTCAATATCGGAAACTCCGGTTGTAAGTTTAAGTGATAACGGGAAAATAAAGCTGGCCAAGACAGCTGCCGTTCCTGCAAGAAATGTTCCTACAAGATAAAGGGAAAGTACAGACTTCATGTTAGTCTTCTGCCCTGTTTTGTGCTTTGAAATAGCACTCATAACTAAGAATAATACCAATACCGGAGCTACCGCCTTCAATCCGCCCACAAACAGGTCACCCAGAATGGAAACGCCTGAGACCTCTTTAGGAACTGTAAGGGCTAAAGCCACTCCAATTACTAAGCCTATGATGATTTGTTGCACCAGACTTAGCTTATTCAATACTTTAAAAAAACTCTTCATCTTCTCCTCCGTTTTTTTAGATTTTGATATATTATCTCACTATTTATATTAAACTCTAATATGATTTTTAATTAACTTTTCAAAAGTTCTTATATGCCGATATAGCCTGTCTTTACAGGCATTTTCGGCATTTTGTGTATTGGGAGATACTCACATATTTTCTTAAATCTGCTTGTGTTTTCGCTTTGAAAGGTAGTAAAGAAGTAGTAAAACCTCTCTTTTTCTTTAAGCCGCCAGCCTGAAAAATTCCACCTGTGCGCTGTCAAAATTGGCGTGTGCGTAATAGTTCAGGGTCATCGTTATGTTGGCGTGTCCCATAAGATACTGCAAGGCTTTCGGATTCATTCCCGCATTTGCCATGTTGGTGCAGAATGTGTGCCGCAGGGTGTGGGGCGTTGTTACCGCCGGTAAAGCTTCCTCATGGTTTTTGTTGTACTTCTCTACCAGCCTGCGAAACATAATATCATAGTTAATGTAGTTTTGTGGTGTTCCGTTCCTCGTAAGAAAGAGAAAGCCTGTATAACCGTCAACGGCAAAATTGCTTTTTCTTCGGTTTTGCATCACTCTCTGTAAGGCTTCAAGCACACGGTCGCTCATTGGAATTTTACGAATGCCGTTGTCCGTTTTCGGTGTTTCAATGCGGTAGGACTTTTTCCCGGAATATTGAAGCTGATGATCCACATTGATTGTCCGATTCTCAAAATCAATATCTCTGTCCGTTAGTCCGCAAAACTCGGAGATACGAAGCCCTGTTCCAAGCAGAATGATAAGTTCATCATAATACTTGTAATAGACCTTATCGCTTTTCACAAAGGAAAGCAGGCTTTCTTCTTGATTAGGTGAAAGAGGAATTTTCGGCTCGGTGTCATCCTCAATAACTGTATTGATAGGAAAGTCAAAGGGATTTTTCCCAATACAGTCATCCTGAATAGCGGTGTAAAA
The DNA here is from genome assembly GCA_900112915.1 of Peptostreptococcaceae bacterium pGA-8. GTDB lineage: Bacteria > Bacillota > Clostridia > Peptostreptococcales > Anaerovoracaceae > S5-A14a. The sequence goes on from FONK01000002.1 coordinate 190,822, forward strand.
AGCTGCCTTTAGAGAACGCTTATGATTGCTGATGGTTTTGAAGGAATAGCCTTTTTCTTTCATTCGTAAAGCCCATTCCTTTGCATCAGACATTTTCACATTCTCAATGCTGCAGGATCCGATGGTATCTTCCTCAAGTATTTTCATAAGCTGCTTTCGACCTTGCTTTGTACCGGGCCTTACATTCGCATGATTTCGTATGTGCTTTTCGTAAAGCTGGCAAACGGTCATTTTCTTTCCCACAGGATCAATCCCATCCTCAAGGTCGTTTTGTATTTCCTTGATTTTTTCACGCAGGGATTTATCCTCACGCTTTCCCTTCGGTGTCTTATCCGTAGGAACTAATTTCCATGCATACACAAACTGCGGCTTTCCAAAGGTATCTGTATATTTGTAAGCATATCTCCCGTCTTTTCTCTGGCTCTCACCTGACCGCAAAACTCGGTTTTTGCTGTCCCGTCTTTTTTCTGACATTTTATGCTCCTTTCCAAGACGGAAAGAGCCTTGATATGCTATATCTATTATACCATCGTCAAGGCTCGATCTCCATTAGATTGTGTCAACCATATCGATCATTTTTTCAAACTGCTTGCGTTTGATCTGAATACGGTTGCCGTTTAATATCACCCAATTTGCAGTAGGATTTTCTTCCGCTAACTTTCGCAGCTTATTTTCTCCGATGCGAAAATACTTTGCCGCTTCTTCTATGGTAAGGGTATATTTCTCCCAGATAGGCACATCCGTTTGATTCATCTCATCGCCCCCTTTCTAAAAATAGGTATCGTAAAAGTGCTAATATTTATATTTAAGAAAGGCACTACCGGACGGCTATAAGCATTAGCCTCACGGGAATTTCACCCCTGCGTGGTTCTCACGCGGCCCTACCCATTGCCTGCGACGCTTTGAACGCTCAGACTGTGGCTATAAGGGAGTATCATTATATATTTTGTGCCGTCATGGCTTACAAGGTGCTACGCTTGCTTTGCGGTAGAATATTTCTCGCTCGGCTTCCGGATAAGAAAGTGTCATGGCGTATTCTCCGCACAGCTCAGGCACAAAAGGAAAGTGTCCGGTTTGCCATATGATACGCCGCCGTTATCTTGCGGGTATATTTGTCAAAGAACAGGTTCAAGATTTTCTTGTCTTGTCTGCGGAAAGGGGAACGCAGACAACTACATTCTTAAATCTTGAACATCAGGACAGCCTGCATAAGTTTTGAACGAAGGCGATCTCGTATATCCTCATCTATGCCGAAATAGGTATTTCCCCGTTCATCACGGAGTTTTCTCATAGAAAGGTGGGCGATATAGCCTGCGTAGTGTTGCACGACAATATCCATTGCCTGCGGCTCTCCTTTGGTTGCGGCTATGATTACCGGATAAGGCAACAAGCCGCGTTCATCATCGGTTGTTTTACCAGTCGTGGTAGTCATGTCATAAGCATGTTCCTCCAAATAGCGTTTTAACAGCTCAAATGAGCTGGTTCTCCGATACTGCACCGTGCTTCTCGGAATCTGATAGAGTTCTGCAATTTCCGCATCGCTCATATCAAAGAAGTAGTAGAGCAGGACGGCTCTTCTTTTTTCTTCCGGCAAGCTGTGGATTGCATCAGCGATCAGCTTTGCACTCAATTCCTTCCCACCTGCGAAAAAGGTTTGTTCTTCTTTATCTTCTGCAAAAAAATCTTCACAGGTATAAAGCTGGTTTTCCTCTTTCGGTGTCAGGTCGGAAAA